>JAVBRT010000053.1:0-17962 GCA_031547725.1 Azonexus sp.
GCTATCGCGCCGTACCTTGTCCTGCGATACAACTGGAAAGAAGGCTATGCTTCCCTCGAAATTCCTGGAGCGGCAGAAGAGTCTCGAACTCTCGACCTCAACCTTGGCAAGGTTGCGCTCTACCAACTGAGCTACTGCCGCGTCGAACAGAGCGCGCATTATAGACGCCCCATGCGCAATGTCAACACCCTCTAAGCCTCATCAGCCGTGCGTTTGGCGATTTCCGGCCAGGCCATGCGCAGGTAATAGCCCATCGACCACAGGGTCAACAAAGCGGCCAGCCAGATCAGCCAGTTGCCGAGGCGGGCGACGTCAATGCCGAACAGCGGCACGTGGTACAGCAGCAGCGGAATGGCCGTCATCTGCGCGGCCGTCTTGACCTTGCCGAGCATTGAGACGGCAACGCTCTTGGCCGCGCCGATCTTGGCCATCCACTCACGCAGCGCCGAAATGGTGATTTCGCGGCCGATGATGATCATCGCGATGATGGCGTCGGTACGGCCGAGCTGGACCAGAACGACCAGCGCCGCGGCAACCATCAGCTTATCGGCGACCGGATCGAGAAAGGCGCCGAAGGCCGAGGTCTGGTCGAGCTTGCGCGCCAGGTAGCCGTCGGCCCAGTCGGTGACGGCGGCGGCGATGAAGAGCGAGGTTGCGAACAGGTCGCGCTCGTACTGCGTCGCCCAGGACGCCGGCAAAAAATAGAGGGCGATCAACAACGGGATGGCGACGATGCGCAGCCAGGTGAGCAGGATGGGCAGATTGAAAGGCATAAGCCGTCAGTGTAAAGCCGAATGAATCTTTTCAGCCATGTCGCGGCTGATGCCGGGCACCTCGGCCAGTTGCTCGACCGTGGCCGCCAGCACGCCGGCGATGCCGCCGAAACGGGCGACCAGCGCCTTGCGCCGGGCCGGTCCGACGCCGGGCAGGCTTTCCAGCGTCGAGGTCTTGCGCGCCTTGCCGCGCTGCGCGCGGTGGCCGGTGATGGCGAAGCGGTGCGCCTCGTCGCGCACCTCCTGGATCAGGTGCAGGGCCGGGTGATCGGACGGCAGATTGAGCGGCGGCCGGCCGTCGGCCTCCGGGAAGATCAGGCTTTCCAGCCCCGGCTTGCGCCCCTCGCCCTTGGCAACGCCGATCATGTTCAGGTGGCTCAGGCCGAGATCGGCCAGCGCCGCCCAGGCCGAAGCGACCTGACCCTTGCCGCCGTCGATCAGGATCAGGTCCGGCGCCACGCCCTCGCCGTTGGCGACGCCGTCGTAGCGCCGGGTCACCGCCTGGCGCATCGCGGCATAGTCGTCGCCAGGCGTGATGTCGCGGATGTTGAAGCGGCGGTAGTCGCTTTTCTTCATTTGGTTGCCGTCGTACACCACGCAGGAAGCGACCGCCTTCTCGCCCATGGTGTGGCTGATGTCGAAGCATTCGATGCGGGCGATCGGCTCGGCCATTTGCAGCGCCTCCTGCAGGGCGGCCAGGCGCTGCTCCTGCTGCGCCGTAGCCTGGCCGCGCGCCAGGATGGCCAGCCGGGCATTCTGCAACGCCATCTCGACCCAGGCCTTCTGCGCCAGCGTGCGTCCTTCCTGGATCGGCACCGGGCGCCCGGCAAGCGCAGCCAATTCGGCGGTCAGCGCCGCCGCGCCATCGGTTTCCTCCTCCTCGTGCGGCAGGGGCGACACCAACAGCCGCGCCGGGGCCGGATGGACGGCGTAGTGCTGGCGAATGAAGGCGGCCGTCGCATCGGCCGCCGTCGACTCACCGGCGTTGCTGGGGAACAACGGCCGGTCGCCGAGGTGGCGGCCGCCGCGCACCATCGCCAGATTGACGCACAACAGCCCGCCCTCCTTCGCCGCGACGACGATATCGACATCCTCGCCCTTGGTGCTGGAAACGAACTGTTTTTCCTGCACCTGGTGCAGCGACTGAATCTGGTCGCGATAGATCGCCGCCAACTCGAAGGCCAGCCGCGCCGATGCGGCCTCCATCGCCCGGGTCAGGCGCTTGGTGACTTCCTGTTGCTTGCCGGCGAGGAACATCGCCGCCAGTTGCACGTCGGCGGCGTAATCCTCCGGCGTGACGAGATCGACGCAGGGACCGCTGCAGCGCTTGATCTGGTACAGCAGGCAGGGCCGCGAACGGTTGGCGAAAACCGTGTCCTCGCAGGTACGCAGGCGGAACATCTTCTGCAGCAGCTGGATGCTGTCGCGCACCGCCCAACTCGACGGATACGGCCCGTAGTAGTCGGCCTTGCGATCCGGGTTGCCGCGGAAGAAGCCGAGGCGCGGGTACCGGCCGTGGCTGAGCGCGATGTAGGGATAGGACTTGTCGTCGCGAAAGAGGATGTTGTAGCGCGGCGCCAGCGACTTGATCAGGTTGTTTTCCAGCAGCAGCGCCTCGGCCTCGGTCCGCGTCGCGGTCGTCTCGATGGCGGCGATCTGGCTGACCATGTGGGCGATGCGCGGGCTCGGCAGGTTCTCGCGGAAGTAGGAAGCGACGCGCTTCTTCAGGTTCTTGGCCTTGCCGACGTAGAGCACGCCGCCGTCGGCGCCGAGCATGCGGTACACGCCCGGCAGCTCGGTCAGCGTGGCGAGAAAGGACTTGGCGTCGAAAGCCATCGGCAAGCGGCGGCGTCAGCCGAGCAGCGTCGTGACGCCGGCGAAGACGGCCTCGAAACTTTCCCGCGACAGGCGGCCGGTGCGCCAGTTATAGCCGCTGCAGTGGTAGCTGTCGACCAGGATGCGGCCGTCCGGCAGGGCATGGCGCACATTGTGGGCGAACTTGAAATGGGCCGGCTTCAGGCCGTAGGTCCATAACAGCGCCTGATGGGCGACGGTGCCGAGGGCGACGATCACCTTCAGGCGCGGCATGGCCGCCAGCTCGGCCTTGAGATGGCCGTTGCACTGGCGGATTTCCGCCGTCGTCGGCCTGTTGGCCGGCGGCAGGCAGCGCACGGCATTGGTGATCCGGCAGTTGTTCAAGCGCATGGCCGGATTGGCCCGGTCGTCGGGAGCGAGCGCGGCGGCGGCCGTGGCGAAACCGAAACGATGCAGCGCCGGGTAGAGCAGTTCGCCGGCCACGTCACCGGTAAACGGCCGGCCGGTACGATTGGCGCCGCGCTCGCCGGGACCGAGGCCGAGCACCAGCAGTTCGGCGTCGAGCGGCCCGAAGGCCGGTACCGGCAAGGCATGCCATTCTGGATCGCGACGGCGGATGGCCGCCAGGTGCTCGGCCAGACGCGGGCAAGCCGTGCAGCCGAGCGGATCTTGGAACAACGGGTCGGGATTGGGCATGGGGCGAAATGTTAACATGCCGCCCCATGCAGCTTCATTGGGACATCTTCTGCCGCGTCGTCGACAACTATGGCGACATCGGCGTCTGCTGGCGCCTGGCCCGGCAGCTGGCGCGCGAGCACGGCCGGGCCGTGCGCCTGTGGGTGGACGACCCGGCCAGCCTGGCGCCGCTGTGCCCGGCCTGCGATCCCGCCTTGCCGGCGCAGTCGATTCAAGGCGTCGAGGTGCGGCACTGGCCGGCGGATTTCACCATCGACCGCGTCGCCGACGTGGTCATCGAAGCCTTCGCCTGCGAACTGCCGGCCGCCTACATCGCCATGATGGCGACCGCCGAGCGGCAGCCGTGCTGGATCAATCTCGAATACCTGACCGCCGAGGCCTGGGCCGAAAGCTGCCATGGCCTGGCCTCGCCCCACCCTCGCCTGCCGCTGCTCAAGCATTTCTTCTTTCCCGGTTTTACGCCGGCCACCGGCGGCCTGCTGCGCGAAGCCGGCCTGCCCCTGGCGGCGGCGCCGACAGCCGCCGACGCGCTGGAAATCAGCCTGTTCTGCTACGACACGGCGCCGGTCGGCGGCCTGCTCGCGGCGCTGGCCGCCAGCCCGCGCCCCGTCCTCTGCCATGTGCCGCCCGGAAAACCCCTGGCGGCCGTGACCGCCGCGCTCGGCCCCGCCGCCGGCTGGCAACTCGGCCTGGCCCGCATCCAGCCCCTGCCCTTCCTGCCGCTGGACGACTACGACGCCCTGCTGCGCCGTTGCGCCATCAACTTCGTCCGCGGCGAGGATTCCTTCGTCCGCGCCCAGTGGGCCGGCCGACCGTTCGTCTGGCAGATCTACCCGCAGGACGACGCCGCCCACCATGTCAAGCTCGACGCCTTTCTCGACCGCTATGCTGCCGCCCTGGCGCCAGAGGCAGCGGCCGCCTTGCACGCCATGTTCGTCGCCTGGAACGGCGGCGGCGACATCGCCGGAGCCTGGCCGGCCTTCCTCGCCCAGACGCCGGAAATCGCCCGGCACAACGCGAACTGGGCACGACAGCTGGCCGGACAGGCCGATCTGGCGACGAATCTCGTCAATTTCGTCGTCGCCAGGGTATAATTTAACGTTTTTCTTTTTTCGATCTTAGCTCAGAGAATCCCGATGAAGACCGCACAGGAACTCCGCTCCGGCAACGTCATTATGGTTGGTGCCGACCCGCTCGTCGTCCAGAAGACCGAGTACAACAAGTCCGGCCGCAACGCCGCCGTCGTCAAGATGAAGCTCAAGAACCTGCTCTCCGGCAACCCGTCGGAAGCGGTGTACAAGGCCGACGACAAGTTCGAGGTCGTCATCCTCGACAAGAAGGAAGTCACCTACTCCTACTTCGCCGATCCGATGTACGTGTTCATGGACGCCGAGTACAACCAGTACGAAGTCGAAGCCGAGAACATGGTCGACGCGCTGAAGTACCTGGAAGCCGACATGCCGTGCGAAGTCGTCTTCTACGACGGCAAGGCGATCTCCGTCGAACTGCCGAACTCGCTGGTGCGCGAGGTCATCTACACCGAGCCGGCGGTCAAGGGCGACACCTCGGGCAAGGTCATGAAGCCGGCCAAGATTTCCACCGGCTTCGAACTGCCGGTGCCGGCCTTCGTCGAAATCGGCGACAAGATCGAAATCGATACCCGCACCGACGAATACCGCAGCCGCACCAAGTAATCCCGGCTTCGCACCGGTATCCGACAACGGGCAGCTGCGGCTGCCCGTTGCGCTTTGCAGCCCTGCCGTCGCCAACGCGGCCGGCTTTTCTGCCAGAATTCCGTTTTCCCCAATCCAGTTTCCGCGGACCCACCATGACCTACAAAGTCTTTGTCGACGGCCAGGAAGGCACCACCGGCCTGCAGATCAACGAATACCTCGCGCAACGCGCCGACATCGAGTTGCTGAAGATCGATTCCGACAAGCGCAAGGATCTGGCCGAACGCCGGCGCCTGATCAACGCTTCGGACGTCACCTTCCTGTGCCTCCCCGATGAGGCCGCCAAAGAATCGGTGACCCTGGTCGACAACCCCAACACCTGCGTCATCGACGCTTCCACCGCTCACCGCGTCAATCCCGGCTGGGTCTTCGGCCTGCCGGAACTGTGCCCGGAACAGCGGGCCAGGATTCGCGCCAGCAAGCGCATCGCCAATCCCGGCTGCCACGCCTCGGCCTTCATCCTGGCCCTGCGCCCGCTGGTCGCCGCCGGCCTGCTGCCGGCCGCGACGCAGGTCGCCGCCAATTCCATCACCGGCTATTCCGGCGGCGGCAAATCGATGATCGCCCACTACCAGAGCCCGCAGCGCATCGACGCCCCACGCCCTTACGCGCTCGGGCTGGTGCACAAGCACCTGCCGGAAATGCAGGCTTACACCGGCCTTTCCGTGGCGCCGATCTTCCAGCCCATCGTCGGACCGTTCTACAAGGGCCTGGCCGTCACCGCCTACCTGCATCCGCAGCAGTTCAGCCGCCCGGCGACGCCGGCCGACGTGCGAAAAATCCTCGCCGACTACTATGCCGGGGAAGCCTTCATCCGCGTCGCGCCGGTCGATCTCGCGGCCAATACCGACGGCGGCTTCTTCGACGTCGAGGCCAACAACGACAGCAACCGCGTCGACCTGTTCGTTTTCGGCAACGACGAGCGCATGCTGGTCGTCGCCCGCCTGGACAATCTCGGCAAGGGCGCTTCCGGCGCCGCCGTGCAGGCGATGAACGTGCATCTGGGCGTCGAGGAAAGCCTCGGCCTGGCCTGACCCGCTCAGGCGGCCGCCGGTCCTGGCGGTGGCTGCCGAATCCGGCCCGCCGCGATGCGGGCCGGTGCTTGATCCCTTACAGCGACTGGATCCAGCGCGCCAGGATTTCGGCCTCCTCGTCGCTGATCGCATTGGGCGGCATCGCCGTCGCACCCCAGACGCCGCTGCCACCGTTCTTGATCTTCTTGGCCAGCGCCGCCACCGCCGTCGGCTCGCGCTCGTACTTGGCGGCGATCTCCTTGTACGGCGGACCGACCCGCTTGCCGCTCAGGGTGTGGCAACCGAAGCAACCACGCTCCATGGCGATCTCGGCGCCACGCACCAGGCCGTGGCTGTCGCAGACCTGAAACCCCGGCGCCGCGGCAACGCCGAACGGAAGCAATAACAAGGTTGCCAGAAAACTGCCGGCGACATAGCCAAAATCCGATTTCCGTCGCATCAAAACCCCCCAGGTCGACAATGGATGACCCTCTTGATGACGGCGTCCGGCCCCTTGCCCGGATGACGGAGAGTCTGCCGGGAATTATATCCGCGCAGGACGATTCGCCAAGGATGGCGAAAATGCCGAAAAGAACAAGGCCGCCTGTTGTAACGGAATTATCTGGCTGCCGCCCCGTCATTTATCGGCCAAGCGCTCATTCCAGCCAGCGCCGCCGCCAGAAGACGAGACCGAGACCGGTGGCGACCGCCGCCATCAGCAACAGGGCGTAGAAGAAGCCGCCGCTATTGTCGAGCAGGGGCATGGCTTTGAAATTCATGCCGAAAATGCCGGAAATCAGCGTCGTCGGCATGAAGATCAGGGCGATCACAGTCAGCGCCCGGACCTCCTTGTTCACCCGGTTGCTCAGCGACGACAGGTAAATATCGAGCATGCCGGCGATCAGATCGCGAATGGCCTCCAGCGATTCGATCAGGTGCACGCTGTGATCGTAGATGTCGCGCAGGTAGAGCTGGGTATCGGGCTTGAAGAAACGCTGCTCGCTGCGCAGCAGGGTGTTGACCAGTTCGCGCAGCGGCCAGATGGCGCGGCGCAGGTTCAGCGTCTCCCGCTTCAACTGGTGCAGCACCGCCAGTTGCTCGGCACCCGGATCCTGCATCAGTTCCTCTTCCAGGTCCTCGGCCCGCTCGCTGATCTGCTCCAGCACACTGAAGTAGCGGTCCACCACCTGATCGAGCAAGGCATAGGCGAGGTAGTCGGCACCCAACTGGCGGATGCGGCCGCGGTCGGCGCGCAGCCATTCGCGGACCGGCGCGAAATTGCCGGTCGGCTGTTCCTGGAAAGTCAGCACGTAGTCGTCGCCGATCACGAAGCTGATCTGTTCGCTGCTGACCGCCAGGGTCGCCGGATCGTAGTCGAAGACGCGAATGACCAGGTACAGGTAATCGCCGTAATCGTCGACCTTCGGCCGCTGGTCGGTGTTGAGGATATCCTCGAGGACCAGCGGGTGGAGCTTGAAGCGGCGGCCGATTTCCCGCAGCAGCTCGGCTTCGTGCAGGCCGTGCACGTTGAGCCAGAATTTCTCGCGCCCCGGCTGGCAGTCGCGGCAGGCCGCCGCATCCGCCAGGCGGGTTTCGTCGACGGCCTCCGCATCGTAGGCGATCAGGGTGACCATTGCCCGCTCGGTCTTGCGCTCCCCGAGATGAACCAGCGATCCGGCCGGCAAGCCGGCCTTGCCGGAGTGCTTGGGTGTCTTTCTCTTGGCTCGGAGTTTCACCGACGGATGCTTGGCCATGTCAGTTTCCTATGTGCGTCACGTTCTCCAGGGCGCGGCGGCAGGTCGGACTATCCAACGCCGGAGCCGGCTGCCGCGGCAACAACTGCATCACCCGCTCGGCGCGTTTCGGGTCGGGCTGCGGTTGCCAGTTGTCGAGCACCTGGGCCACCGCGTCCGGCGCATTGCACACCAGCAGCATGTCGCAGCCGGCCGCCCAGGCCGTTTGTACGCGCGCCAGCATGTCGCCGACGATACCGGCGCCGGCCATCGACAGGTCATCGGTAAACACCGCGCCGGCAAAACCGATGTCGCGGCGCAGGTAATCGATCCACTTGGCGGAGAAGACGGCGGTATTGCAATCCACGCACTGGTAGATCACGTGTGCCGCCATCACCGCGTCGAGCGGCAAGCGCCGGTAGGGTTCGAGATCTTCCTGCATGGCCGCCAGCTGGCGCGCGTCGACCGGCAGTTCGACATGGGAATCGGGAATGACGTAGCCGTGTCCGGGAAAATGCTTGCCACAGGTGCCCATGCCACCCTGGCGCAAGCCTTCGCCCAAGGCGCCGGCCAGCGCGACGACGACGGCCGGATCGCGGTGAAAGGCACGATCGCCGATTACCCGCGAGGGACCGTAGTCGAGATCGAGCACCGGCGTGAAGGAATAGTCGACGCCGCAGGCGCGCAACTCGACGGCCAGCACCAGGCCGACATCGCGGGCTGCGGCCAGTGCCGCCCGCGGATCGCGGTCATGCAACTGGCCGAGCGTGCGCATCGCCGGCAAACGGGTGAAGCCGTCGCGGAAACGCTGCACCCGCCCGCCTTCGTGATCAACGGCGATCAACAGCGGCGGTTGACGCAGCGCGTGGATCTCGCCGGTCAGGGCCGTCAGTTGCTCGCGGCTGACATAGTTGCGCGAGAACAGGATCACCCCGCCGACCAGCGGATGGCACAGGCGCTCGCGGTCGAGCGCGGTCAGGGCGGAGCCGGCGATGTCGATCATCAGCGGCCCGAGGGGCAAGGTTGTCATGAACGCTCCAGGATCACGTAGGCGACGGCATACTCGGCCTCGTCGCTGATCGAAAGATGGGCCGTCAAATGGCCGGCGGCAGCGGCCAGTTCGTCGTCGTAGGCGAAAGCCGGTTTGCCCAGTTCGTCGTGCACCACGGCGATGGCCGGCAGCAGCACCGGCGGCCGCAGGCCGGTGCCGAAAGCCTTGGCGAAAGCTTCCTTGGCGGCGAAGCGCTTGGCCAGGAAACGCCCCTTGTCCGCCGCCCGGGTGAACTCGTCGCGCTCCTGCGGTGCCAGCAATCGCGCCAGCGCCCGCTCGCCGTGCCGCTCCCACATGCGGCGCAAACGAGCGACGGCAACGATGTCGGTGCCGATGCCGTGGATCATTCGCCCTGCCCGGCCGCTGCGCGCATCAGCCCCTTCATCTCGCGCACCGCCTCGCGCAGGCCGACGAACACCGCCCGGCTGACGATGGCGTGGCCGATGTGCAGTTCGCGGATGCCGGCCAGCCGCGCCACCGGCTGCACGTTGTAGTAATTGAGCGCATGCCCGGCGTTGAAGCGCATGCCGAGTTGCCGCACCAATTGTCCGCCGCGGCGGATCTTGTCGAGTTCGGCCAGCACGGCCGGCGCCTCGGCATCGCGCCCCTTATCGTGGAAAGCATGGGCGTAAGGGCCGGTGTGGATTTCGCAGACGCGGGCGCCGATGCGCGCCGCCGCCTCGATCTGCGGCAATTCGGCGTCGATGAAGACGCTGGTGACGATGCCGGCGTCGGCCAGGCGGGCGACGATGTCCTTCAGCCGCGCTTCCTGGCCGAGGATGTCGAGACCGCCCTCGGTGGTCACCTCGTGCCGCCCTTCCGGCACCAGCATGGCCATTTCCGGCTTCAGCCCGCAGGCTATGCCGACCATCTCGTCGGTCGCCGCCATTTCCAGATTGAGCTTGATCTGCGTCGTTTCCTTGAGCCGGCGCACGTCGGCATCCTGGATGTGGCGGCGGTCCTCGCGCAGATGCACGGTGATACCGTCGGCCCCGCCCAGATGCGCCTCGACGGCCCCCCACAGCGGATCGGGCTCATAGGTGCGGCGTGCCTGGCGGATGGTGGCGATGTGGTCGATATTGACGCCGAGTTCGATCATAGCTCCTGCAACTCCTTGAAAATCTTGCGGGTTTCGAGTTCCTTGCCGGCCAGATAGTAGGCCATCAGGGTACGCATCAGGGCCTTGGCCTCGACCCGCGTGCGCGGGTCGGAGAAATCCTCGGCGGCCAGATCGAGCAAGGTCTTGCCGCGCACCACCTGGGCCGCCGCCGCATCATGCTCCAGGCGTACCGGCCCCTGCTCCATGCGATAAGTGTAAAACGCTTCGGCCGCCACCGGCTGGCCGCCGGCATCGCGCTCGAGCATCAGGCCGTAGCCGAGTTCCTGCAGCAGCGCCTTCTCGAAGCGGCGCAGGTCGGCTTCGCGGACCTTGCCGGCGGGATCGGCGGCCAGCCGTCGCAGCATCTCGGCATAACGGGCGAACAGCGTCTCGTGGGCGTCCTCGCGCGGCAGCAGGTGCATCAGCAGTTCGTTCAGGTAGTAGCCGCAGAACAGCGCCTCGCCGGCCAGCAGCGGTTGACCGCCCTGCCATTCGGCCTTCATCAGCGTCAGCACCTCGCCCTTGCCGGCCCAGCCCAGTTCGAGCGGCTGGAAACCCATCAGCAGGCCGCGGATGGCGGCGCGCGGACGGCGGGCGCCGCGCGCCAGCAAAGCCATGCGACCGAAATCGCGGGTGAACACTTCGACGATCAGGCTGGTTTCCCGGAAGGGGTAACTGTGCAGAACGTAGGCCGGCTGGCCGTCGACCTTGCTGCGCTGATTCATCGCCGGGCGGATCGGTTATTCGTAGCCGAGGCTCTTCAGCAGGCGCTCGTCGTCGTTCCAGCCGGACTTCACCTTGACCCAGACTTCGAGATAGACCTTGCCGTCGAACAACCGCTCCATGTCCTGGCGCGCCTCGCTGGCGATGCGCTTGAGCGAGTCGCCGCCCTTGCCGATGACGATCGCCTTGTGGCTGTCGCGGTCGACGACGATGGCGGCGTAGATGCGGCGCAGATTGCCCTCGACCTCGAAACGCTCGATCTCGACGGCGGTGGCATAGGGCAATTCGTCGCCGAGCAGGCGGAAGACTTTCTCGCGGATGTACTCGGCGGCGAGAAAACGCTCGCTCTTGTCGGTCAGTTCGTCCTCGGGGAACATCAGGCCGTCGTTGGGCAGGTGCTTGCGCGCCTCGGCCAGCAGTTCCTGCGTCTGCCGGCCCTTGGCGGCGCTGATCGGGACCACGGCGGCGTAGTCGAAATCGGCGGCGACCTGGGCCAGGAAAGGCAGCAGGGCGGCGCGGTCCTTCAACTGGTCGGTCTTGTTGACCACCAGGATCACCGGCCGGTCCTTCGGCAGCAGGCGGACCACGGCCTTGTCCTTGGCATCGTAACGGCCGGCCTCGACAACGAAGAGCACGACGTCGACGTCGCTCAGGGTCTGCGTCACGCCACGGTTCATCACCCGGTTCAGGGCATTCGAGAACTTGGTCTGGAAGCCCGGCGTATCGACGAAGACGAACTGCGACTCGGCATCGGTCAGAATGCCGGTGACCCGGTGCCGGGTCGTCTGCGCCTTGCGTGAAACGATGCTGATCTTCTCGCCGATCAGGTGGTTGAGCAGCGTCGACTTGCCGACGTTGGGGCGGCCGACGATGGCGAGGTAGCCGGAGCGGATTCGTGTCATGCGTGCAATGCTTTCAGCGCCTGTTCGGCGGCGTTCTGTTCGGCGATACGCCGGCTGCTACCGTGGCCCTGTGTGCGCAACGGCGGATCGTCGAGCTCGCAGGCGACGGCGAAGGATTGTTCATGGGCGGCGCCGCTGGCTTCAAGCAGAACGTAGCGGGGCAAAGGCTTCTTGCGCCCCTGCAGCCATTCCTGCAGGCCGGTCTTGGCATCCTTGCGTACCTTGCCGGGTTGCAGTGCCTCGAGCAGCGGCGCGTAAAGCCGAAGGACAACGGCCGCCGCCGCCTCGAAACCGGCATCGAGATAGATGGCGCCGAACAGGGCTTCGAGCGCATCGGCCAGGATCGACGGCCGTTGCGCGCCACCGCTCTTCAGTTCGCCTTCGCCGAGGCGCAGAGCCTCGCCCAAGTTCAAGTCGAGGGCCAGCCGGTGCAGTGCATCCTGGCGCACCAGATTGGCCCGCAGGCGCGATAGATCGCCTTCCGGCAGTTCGGGAAAGCGGGCATAGAGCGCCGCGGCGATGACGCAATCGAGTATCCCGTCGCCGAGAAACTCCAGGCGCTCGTTGTTCGGCGTGCCGAAGCTGCGATGGGTCAGCGCCGTCCGCAGCAGCTTCTGGTCGGTAAAAGCGTGGCCGAGCCGGGCGGCGATCGACAGCGCGCTCATGCCTAGCGCCCGGCCGATCCCTTGTATTCGATCAGCAGGCTGACGTTGGCGAACAGCGGGATGCGCTTGTCGTAGGCAAAATCGATGACGATCCTGCCGTTTTCCTTGGAAATCTCCAGATCCTTGGAGGAAAACTCAAGGTGGTCGACTTGGGCGAAGCGGTCGAAGGTGGTGCGCACGTCGGCCACGGTCGAATCCGGCCCCATCTTGGCCAAGGTGCTTTCGGCATCTTTCTTGATCTTGAAATACTCGATCGCCGTCGGCGCAACCTTCATGCCGAGGATTGCCACCAAGGCGATGACGATGCCCCAGAAAATCAGGCCGCTCAGCGCCACGCCACGTTGATGTTTCATCTCTTTTCCCTTATTTGAACGAACCGATCCGGCCGAGATCGCTGAAGTTGAGCCAGATGAAGAAGGCTTTGCCGACGATGTTCTCCTCCGGCACGAAGCCCCAGGAACGACTGTCGCGGCTGTTGTCGCGGTTGTCGCCCATCATGAAGTAATGGCCGGCCGGCACCTTGCAGATCACACCTGCCGCATTGTAGGTGCAATTTTCGCGGTAGGGAAAACGCCCAACATCGGGAACAAAGGCCGGCGCATCGGTATCGTTGAGCAGGCGGTGCTCGACGTTGCCGAACTTGGCCAGGTACTGCTCGGAGTAATACAGGCGCTCCGGATGCAGGTAATCGTCGATGCGAGTCATCTCGACCGGCTGGCCATTCACGCTCAAACGCTTGTTCTGGTAGGAAACGACGTCGCCCGGCGTACCGATCACCCGCTTGATGTAATCGAGCGACGGATCCTCCGGGTAGCGGAAGACCATCACGTCGCCGCGCTGCGGCTCGTTGACGGCGATGATTTTCTTGTTGATCACCGGCAGGCGGATGCCGTAGGTGTATTTGTTGACAAGGATGAAATCGCCCACCAGCAGGGTCGGAATCATCGAGCCCGAGGGAATCTTGAACGGCTCGACGATGAAGGAGCGGAGCACGAAGACGATCAGGATGACCGGGAAGAAATCGGCGCCCCACTCCACCCAGGCCGGTTCCGGAGCGCCCGCCGGACGCTGCTTGCGCAGCCGGAAATTGATCGCATAGAGCACGCCGGTGACGACCAGCAGGACGAGAAGGATCAGGGCAAAGTTCATCGTGACTCTCAGTTATCGACGCGCAACACGGCGAGGAAGGCTTCCTGCGGAATTTCGACGCTGCCGACCTGCTTCATGCGCTTCTTGCCGGCCTTCTGCTTTTCCAGCAGCTTCTTCTTGCGCGTGATGTCGCCGCCGTAGCACTTCGCCAGCACATCCTTGCGCATGGCCTTGACGTTCTCGCGGGCGATGATGTGCGAGCCGATGGCGGCCTGGATGGCGACGTCGTACATCTGGCGCGGAATCAGCTCGCGCATCTTGTTGGCCAGTTCGCGGCCGCGGTACTGCGAATTGGCGCGGTGCACGATCAGCGACAGCGCGTCGACCTTCTCGCCGTTGATCAGGATGTCGAGCTTGACCACGTCGGCCGGGCGGTATTCCTTGAAATCGTAGTCGAGCGAGGCATAGCCCTTGGAGCAGGATTTGAGCTTGTCGAAGAAATCCATGACCACTTCGGCCATCGGCATTTCATAAACCAACTTCACCTGGCGGCCGTGGTAGTGCATGTCGACCTGGTTGCCGCGTTTCTGGTTGCACAGCGTGATGACGTTGCCCAGATAATCCTGCGGCACGAAGATGGTCGCCTCGATGATCGGCTCGCGGATTTCGTCGATCTTGGAAATTTCCGGCAGCTTGGCCGGGTTTTCCACCTGGATCACCGTACCGTCGCGCTGCACGACCTCGTAGACGACGGTCGGCGCCGTGGTGATCAAATCCTGGTCGAATTCGCGCTCCAGGCGTTCCTGCACGATTTCCATGTGCAGCAGACCGAGGAAGCCGCAGCGGAAGCCGAAGCCCAAGGCCTGCGAAACTTCCGGCTCGTACTGCAGCGAGGCGTCGTTGAGCTTCAGCTTTTCCAGCGATTCGCGCAGCGAGTCGTACTGGTTGGCTTCGACCGGGTACAGGCCGGCGAAGACCTGCGGCTTGATTTCCTTGAAGCCGGGCAGCGGCGCCGCCGCCTTGCGGTCGGCATGGGTGATGGTGTCGCCGACCTTGGCCGCCTTCAGTTCCTTGATGCCGGCAATGACGAAGCCGACCTCGCCGGCGCGCAGCACGTCGCGCTGTACCGACTTCGGCGTGAATACGCCGACCTGCTCGCACAACTGGTTGGCGCCGGTGGCCATGAAATGCAGCTTGTCCTTCGAGCACATTTCGCCATCGACGACGCGCACCAGCATGACCACGCCGACGTAGTTGTCGAACCAGGAGTCGATGATCAGCGCCTTCAGCGGCGCCGCCGGATCGCCCTTGGGCGGCGGCACCTTGGCGATCACCATTTCCAGGATATCCTCGACGCCCAGGCCCGTTTTGGCCGAGGCCTGCACGGCATCGGTCGCGTCGATGCCGATGACGTCCTCGATTTCCTGCTTGGCGTTGTCCGGATCGGCCGACGGCAGGTCAATCTTGTTCAGCACCGGCAGCACCTCGACATCCAGTTCGATGGCGGTATAGCAGTTGGCGACGGTCTGCGCCTCCACCCCTTGCGAGGCATCGACGACCAGCAGCGCGCCCTCGCAGGCCGACAGCGAGCGCGAGACTTCATAGGAGAAGTCGACGTGGCCCGGCGTATCGATCAGGTTCAGGTTGTAGACCTTGCCGTCCTTCGCCTGGTAGCTCAGTGCGGCGGTCTGCGCCTTGATGGTGATGCCGCGCTCCTTCTCGATGTCCATCGAGTCGAGTACCTGGGCTTCCATTTCACGGTCGGACAGGCCGCCGCAGAGATGGATGATGCGGTCGGCCAGGGTCGACTTGCCGTGGTCGATGTGGGCGATGATGGAAAAATTGCGGATGTGATCCATTGCTGCGAGTAAAAAAGGGCGCTTGTCCGGCGCCCTTCCCTGTTCAGAAGACCCCGAATTCTAGCGGAGTCCCGCCAAATATTCACGGGTTTTGGCCGCATCCAGGAAGTAGTGGCACAGCTCCGTCTCGCCGTGCAGCAATACCGGCACCAGTTCGTCGTACTTGGCTTCCAGTGCCGGATCGGCATCGACGTCGAGTACCGAGACGGTAGCCGCGAACTCCTCGGCCAGCGGCGCCAGCGCCACCTCCATGTCATGACAGAGGTGGCAGTAGCTGCGGCCGAGCAAGGTCAACTCAATCGCCACCGTTCAGATTCCTGATGGTGACGAAGGTCTGCATCTCGCCGCGGCGAACCAGCAGCGTGACATTGCTGCCCTTCTCGAAGCGGGCCAGCAGTTTGTTGAACTGATCGACCGTCCGCACCTCGGTCGTCGCCCCGCGACTGATCACGGCAATGACGATGTCGCCGGGACGCAGGTCGGCGCGGGCGCCGGCGCCGCGGACATCCTCGATGATCAGGCCGGAATTCAGCTTCAGCTCGCGCTTCTGCTCCGCGCTCAGTTCATTGACCACCAAGCCGAGCCGGTTGGCAGCCTGCTCAGGCGCCTTGGGGCCGCGCTGGGCGCGGATTCCGGCCGGCTTTTCCTCGACCATCTCGCCCACCGTCACCGCGATGTCGCGCGTCGTACCCTTGCGCCAGACTTGCACCGTGGCCCGCGTCCCGGGACGCATCGAGCCAACCATGCGCGGCAGATCGGCGGAACTGCCAACGGTCTTGCCGTCGAAACGCAGGATCACGTCACCCGGCTCCAGACCGGCCTTCTCGGCCGGGCCACCTTTCTCGACGGCATTGACCACGGCACCCATCGGCTTGGACAGCCCCAGCGACTCGGCCAACTCCTTGCTGACTTCCTGGATCACAACGCCGAGACGGCCGCGACTGACCTTGCCGGTGCTGCGCAATTGCTCCTGGACATCCATCGCCACATCGATCGGAATGGCGAACGAAACACCCATGTAACCGCCGCTGCGGCTATAGATCTGCGAGTTGATGCCGACCACCTCGCCACGCATGTTGAACAGCGGCCCGCCGGAATTACCCGGGTTGATGGCGACGTCGGTCTGGATGAAGGGCACGTAATTCTCCTGCGGCAAAGCGCGTCCCTTGGCCGAGACGATGCCGGCCGTCACGGAATTGTCGAACCCGAAGGGTGAACCAATCGCCACCACCCATTCGCCGACCTTCAACTGCGCCGGATCGCCCATCTTCACGGCAGGCAGGCCGGTCGCCTCGATTTTCAGCAAGGCAATGTCGGTGCGCTTGTCGGCACCGATGGTCTTGGCCTTGAACTCCCGCTTGTCGGTCAGGCGAACCGTCACCTCGTCGGCGCTATCGACCACATGGGCATTGGTCAGGATATAGCCATCGGTGCTGATGATGAAGCCGGAACCCAGCGACTTGTTCTGGAACTCGCGCGGCGCTCCCTCACCCGGCATGCGAGGCATGAAGCGCTTGAAGAATTCGTAGGCCGGATCGTTCTCGTCGAACGGAAAAGGCATCATCTGCCCATGGCCGCGCATCACCTGGGTGGTGCTGATGTTGACCACGGCCGCACCCTGCTTCTCGGCCAGTTCGGTGAAATCGGGCAACCCGCGCGTCTGGGCGAGCGCCAGCGTGTGAATGACAATCAGAGAAAACAACACAACAAGGCGTTTCATTGACGGCATACCTCCTGATCAGACTAGGAACGGGAAACGATATGGGGTTCGCCGGCTAAATATCCAGCGATCCCCCGCGAACGGCGGCGGACATGAAGCAGCGCTCCGGCAAACGCCAGCAGCGCGCCACCAATGCTGCCCGGATCGCCGAGCAAAGCGTTGCCGACCAAGGCGCCGGCGATGGCCGCCAGCAACGGCACGCCATAGGCGAGATTGGCGGCACGCCGGACACTGCCGGCAGCGATGGCGATGGTGACGCGTTCACCGACCGCCACACCGAGAGAATTATCGACACGATAGGTGCGCGGAGCACCAGCGAACATCCGGCCCAGATTCTGGCCACCGCAACCGCCGGCCTCGTGGCAGCGGCCACAGCCGCCCTCGTCGACCGCCACTTCGGCCTGTCGCCCGTGCACTGCCCGGACCACGCCACACACCGTGCTGCCACCCTGCGCCATGCTCACCAGCGGCGATCCGGCGCCGTATCCAGTAGCGGGCGCAATCTCAGGGCCACCGCCTCGCGTGCCCGGAAAATGCGGGAACGGACGGTACCGATCGGGCAATCCATGATGCCGGCAATTTCCTCGTAGGACAGACCGTCGATTTCGCGCAGCACGATGGCCGTGCGCAACTCGTCCGGCAACGCCTCCATCGCGGCGTTCACGGTCTGGCCGATCTGCTTGGACAGCAGCAGGCTCTCCGGCGTATTGATGTCGCGCAACTGGCTGGCATCCTCGAAGCCTTCGGCCTCCTCGGCGTCGTATTCGGTCGAGGTCGGCGCCCGCCGCCCCTGCGACACCAGATAATTCTTGGCCGTGTTGATCCCGATCCGGTACAGCCAAGTATAAAAGGCACTTTCGCCACGAAAGGCCGGCAAGGCGCGATAGGCCTTGATGAACGCTTCCTGCGAGACATCCTCGACTTCCGCCGGGTCGCGAATGAAGCGCGACAGCAACCGCCCCAGCTTGCGCTGGTATTTGCTGACCAACTGGTCGAAGGCGTGCTGATCACCGCCTTGTGCTCGCTCGACCAACAACTGATCGACTTCGCGCTCACTCATGGCTCTCTGGTTCCCTGGGGATAATCGTGAA
>JAVBRT010000010.1:0-12515 GCA_031547725.1 Azonexus sp.
AGCGGCGGCAATACGCCAGACGCGGGCAGCCGCATCGCTATCCCGTTGATTCAGGCCGCCAGGAATCCAATCATAGGCGCGATGGTAGCCAACACCCACGAACAGCGGACCATTGTCGTATTGCGCGGCAACTTGCCAAGCACGGACATTGTAGTTACTACCACTTGCATCTTCAGCACGTTGCTCACCATTGACATAGGCAACAGTACCGCTGAAGCCGCTGAAGCTCGGCGAAACATAGGCAATTGCATTGGCGGCACGATCATCGATACCGGTATTAACACCAGCGATCCGGCCAGTCACGGAGTTGACGGTACCGAGACCGGCATCGCCCGGCATGATATCGACCTTGACGCCGAAGCTGCGCATCGGGTGGGTCAGGTTACCGGCAACCACGGTACCAAAACCGCCGGTCAGGCCAACGAAGGAATCACGAACGCCGTTCAGGCCGCCGGCGTTGTCGTCAGCACGCAGGTTGGTTTCGTACTGGAACACAGCCTTCAGGCCATTGCCGAGATCCTCGACACCCTTGAAACCGATCAGGGAAGAGTTGGTATCCAGGCGACCAACGGTTTTCTGGTCGACACCGGTACCGCCTTTGGCGACGCTGTTAGCGTCGCCCTTGACCCAGGCTTGGCCGACGTCCATGACACCGTAGATGGTGACGTTGGTCTGGGCGAAAGCGGCGGTGGAAGCCAGGCCGGCGACAGCCAGAGCGATAATCTTCTTTTGCATCAGAAAATCTCCTTAGTGGTTAGTTTTTAACCGGCCTTGCGGGCCGGCTAAGCTTTACCTCTCGGATCGAAAGGTTGGCACCGATTCTCCAAGCCCCCGCCCCTCGGGACAAGCCTTAATTCCAATGGGGGAGAATCCACTCCGGGAATTGTTGCATTCCCGCAACACCCGCAGGGAGAATCGGGTGGGCATTTTTAGCCAAGCCGCCGTCATCGTTTTGCCGATGCCGGCAACCGCCTGGAGAGCCAAGCCTTGACAGCCGCGCCGCCGGGTTCAGGCGAACAGGCGGGCCAGTTCCGCGCCGGGTTCGGCGGCGCGCATGAAAGCTTCGCCGACGAGGAAAGCGCCGACGTCATGGCGGCGCATCAGCGCGACGTCGGCCGGGGCCAGGATGCCGCTTTCGGTGACGACGATGCGTCCGGCCGGGATGCGGTCGAGCAGGCCGAGGGTGGTGTCGAGGGTGACTGCGAAGCTGCGCAGGTTGCGGTTGTTGATGCCGAGCAGCGGCGTCTTCAGTTGCAGGGCGGCGGCCAGTTCGTCGCCGTCGTGCACTTCGACCAGCACGGCCATGCCGTAGCCCTGGGCGGCGGCTTCGAGTTCCCGCATCTCGGCCGGAGCGAGGGCGGCGGCGATGAGCAGGATGGCGTCGGCGCCCATCGCGCGGGCCTCGGCGACTTGGTAGCGGTCGACGATGAAGTCCTTGCGCAGCACCGGCAGCGCGCAGGCGGCGCGGGCGGCTTGCAGGTATTCCGGGCAACCCTGGAAATAGTCGCGGTCGGTCAGCACCGACAGGCAGGCGGCGCCGTGTTCGGCGTAGCTGCGGGCGATGTCGGCGGGCCGGAAGTCGGGGCGGATGACGCCTTTCGACGGGCTGGCCTTCTTGATTTCGGCGATCACCGCCGGCTGGCCGGCGGCCAGCTTGGCGCGGATGGCGCCGACGAAATCGCGCGGCGCCGGCTGCGCGGCGGCTTCCGCCTCGACCGCGGCGAGCGGCTTGGCGGCCAGCGCGGCGGCGACTTCCCGGCGCTTGGTGGCGATGATCTTGTTCAGGATGTCGCTCATTGCGCCCCCAGTCGCTGCGTGCATTGCACGAAGCGCTCCAGCTTGGCGCGGGCGGCGCCGCTGGCGATGACCTCGCGCGCCCGCTCGATGCCGGCGCCGATGCTGTCGGCCAGGTTGGCGACGTAGAGCGCCGCGCCGGCATTCAGGCAGACCACTTCGCGGGCGGCGCCCGGCCGGTTGTCGAGGGCGCCGAGCAGCATGGCCTTGGATTCCTCGGCGCTGCCGACGCGCAGGTTGCGCAGCGACAGCATCTGCAAACCGTAGTCCTCCGGGTGCACTTCGTATTCGTGCACCTCGCCGTCCTTCAATTCGCCGACCAGGGTTGCCGCGCCGAGCGAGATTTCGTCGATGTTGTCCTTGCCATGCACGACCAGCACGCGCTCGGCGCCGAGACGCTGCATGACGCGCACCTGGATGCCAACCAGGTCGGGATGGAAGACGCCCATCAGCGTGTTCGGCGCGCCGGCCGGATTGGTCAACGGGCCGAGGATGTTGAAGATGGTACGGACGCCCATTTCGCGGCGCACCGGCGCGACGTGCTTCATCGCCGCATGATGGTTGGGCGCGAACATGAAGCCGATGCCGGTTTCCTCGATGCAGGCGACGACCCGTTCCGGCGGCAGGTTGATGTTGGCGCCGAGCGCTTCGAGCACGTCGGCGCTGCCGGAACTGGAGGAAACGCTGCGCCCGCCGTGCTTGGCGATCTTGGCGCCGGCGGCGGCGGCGACGAAGATCGAGGCGGTCGAGATGTTGAAGCTGTGGGCCGAGTCGCCGCCGGTGCCGACGATATCGACGAAATGCCGGTCGTAGGGCACCGCGACCTTGGTCGACAATTCGCGCATGACGCTGGCCGCGGCGGCGATCTCGCCGATGGTTTCCTTCTTGACGCGCAGGCCGGTCAGGATGGCGGAAATCATCACCGGCGAGACCTCGCCGCTCATGACCTGGCGCATCAGCGACACCATCTCGTCGTGGAAGATTTCGCGATGCTCGATGACGCGTTGCAGGGCGGCTTGCGGAGTCATGGGCGGTGTTCCTCGAGGAAATTCTTGAGCAGGTCGTGGCCGCGCTCGGTCAGGATGGATTCGGGATGGAACTGGACGCCCTCGACGGCCAGCGTCTTGTGGCGCACGCCCATGATCTCGCCATCGGCGGTCCAGGCTGTGATTTCCAGGCAATCCGGCAGGCTGGCCCGCTCGATGGCCAGCGAGTGGTAGCGGGTGCAGGTCAGCGGATTGGGCAGGCCGCGAAAGACGCCGACGTCCTTGTGCTCGACCGGCGACACCTTGCCGTGCATCAGTTGCTTGGCATGGACGATCCTGCCGCCGAAGGCCTCGCCGATGGACTGGTGGCCGAGGCAGACGCCGAGCAGCGGGATCTTGCCGGCGAACTCGCGGATCGCCGCCAGCGAAATGCCGGCCTGCGCCGGCGCGCACGGCCCGGGCGAGATGACCAGATAATCCGGGCGCAGGCGGGCGATCTCGGCGAGGGTGATGGCATCGTTGCGGAAGACCCGGACATCCTGCCCGAGTTCGCCGAAGTACTGGACGATGTTGTAGGTGAAGCTGTCGTAGTTGTCGATCATCAGCAGCATGGCGGCCTCTTCTCTTGGCTAATGGAGGCTGCGGCCTCAGTCGATCCGGGTATCCAGGCCCTGCTCGGCCAGCTCGGCGGCGCGCAATACGGCGCGGGCCTTGTTGCGGGTTTCCTCCCATTCCGATTGCGGATCGGAATCGGCGACGATGCCGGCGCCGGCCTGGACGTGCAGTTTCTTGTCCTTGACCACGGCGGTGCGGATGGCGATGGCCAGGTCCATGTCGCCGTGAAAACCGAGGTAGCCGACGGCACCGGCGTAGATGCCGCGCTTGACCGGCTCCAGTTCGTCGATGATTTCCATCGCCCGCACCTTCGGCGCGCCGGACACGGTGCCGGCCGGAAAGGTGGCCTTGAGCACGTCGAGCGCATCAAGGCCCGGCTGCAGGCGGCCTTCGACGTTGGAGACGATGTGCATCACGTGCGAGTAGCGCTCGATGCTCATGTTCTCGGTCAGCTTGACCGTGCCGACCTTGGCCACGCGGCCGCAGTCGTTGCGGCCGAGGTCGAGCAGCTGGGTGTGCTCGGCGCGCTCCTTCTCGTCGGCCAGCAGTTCGGCCGCCAGGGCCACGTCCTCTTCCGGCGTGGCGCCGCGCTTGCGCGTGCCGGCGATGGGGCGGACGGTGACGCGGTCGCCTTCGAGGCGCACGAGAATCTCCGGCGAGGCGCCGACGACGTGGTAGTCCTCGAAGTCGAAATAGAACATGTAGGGCGACGGGTTGAGGCTGCGCAGCGTGCGGTACAGCGCCAGCGGGCTGGCGGCGAAGGGCTTGGTCATGCGCTGCGACAGCACCACCTGCATGATGTCGCCCTCGGTGATGTATTCCTTGGCCTTGCGCACCGCCTGCTTGAAGGCGCCTTCGCCGAAGATCGAGACGGCCGGCGCGGAGGCCACCGGCTGTTCGGCCGGGATGCCGACCGGCATGCGCAGCTTGGCGAGCAGTTCCTTGAGCCGCGCCCGCGCCTTCTGGAAGGCGCCGGGAAAACCGGGCTCGGCGTAGACGATCAGCGTCAGCTTGCCGGAGAGATTATCGACGACGGCGATTTCCTCGGACAGCAGGAGGCCGATGTCCGGCGTGCCGATGTCGTCCGGCTTGTGCGTGCGGGTCAGGCGCGTTTCGACGTAGCGCACGGTGTCGTAGCCGAAGCAGCCGACCAGGCCGCCGCAGAAGCGCGGCAGGCCGGCGCTCGGCGGGGCGCGGAAGCGCTGCATGTACTGGCCGATGAATTCGAGCGGGTTGGCGTCGTCCTCGCGCTCGGCGACGCGGTGGCCGGTCAGTACCAGCACCTGGTGGCCATTGACGACGATGCGCGTCGACGCCGCCAGGCCGATGATCGAGTAGCGGCCGAAGCGTTCGCCGCCCTGCACCGATTCGAGCAGATAGGAGTAGTGGCCGCCGTTCTGGCCGCCGGTCAGCTTGAGGTAGATGGACAGCGGCGTGTCGAGATCGGCAAACGTTTCCAGCGTGACGGGAATACGGTTGTAGCCTTGCGCGGCGAGCGCATTGAATTCGGTTTCGGTCATGGGGAGGCCTCGAAAATGACGATGTGACTGCGGACGTGAGCGGTGCGCCGGCGCGGCGCGCGAACGGAAATCAGGAGCGCCAGCGGCGCCAGCCTTGCCATTCGGTCCACAGTCGCGAGATCGTCATTTGTCTTTGAGGTCTGGGTAGGAGAGTGCCAGCCGGTGGGCGGCGAGCAGGTCCGATACTAGCGCATCGCAATCGGCGCTGTCCACCGGCCGGCCCTCGTTGTAGCCGTAGGGCACGCAGAAGGCGGCGCAGCCGGCGGCATGGGCCGCTTCGATGTCGTTTATCGAGTCACCGATGTGCAGATTGCGCGGCGGCGCCACGCCGAAGCGGCGGCAGGCATGAAGGATCGGCTCCGGGTGCGGCTTTTTGTGCGCCGTGGTGTCGCCGGAGACGACGACGGCGAAGTAGTCGGCCAAGCCCATGCGGGCGAGCAGCGGCTCGGTGAACATCGCCGGCTTGTTGGTCACCACGCCGAGCGGCAAGCCGCTCGCCCGCCAGGCGGCGAGGCCTTCCAGCACGCCCGGATAGATGCGCGTGTGCAGCCCATTGACCTCGGCGTAATGGCGCTGGAAGACAGTGATGGCTTCGGCCAGGCGCGCCGCCGTCGGCGCCCGCTCGCGGGTCAGGCAGCGCTCGACCAGCACCGCCATGCCCTTGCCGACGAAGCTGTGCACCTCCTCCTGGCTGCGCGGCGGCTCGCCCAGTTCGGCGAGCATCCGCCGGCAACCCTCGGCGAGGTCGGCGATGGTGTCGAGCAGGGTGCCGTCGAGATCGAAGGTGACGGACTGGAACGGGAGGCGACCGGCGGCGGACAAGGGCATCGGTTCCGTTGGGCTGGCGCGGTCAGCGGCCGACGGCGGACAACTCGGCGCGCAGCGCCGCGACGATCGAATCGTAGCGATGCGGATCGCCATCCTTGCCGGCGCCGTAGATGGCCGAGCCGGCGACGAAGGCGTCGACGCCGGCGCGGGCGATCTCGGCGATGTTGGCGGTGTTGACGCCACCGTCGATTTCCAGGCGGATGCGCCGGCCGCTCTCGCGCTCGTAGGCGTCGAGCCTGGCCCGCGCCGCGCGGGCCTTGGCGAGCGTCGCCGGGATGAACTTCTGGCCGCCGAAGCCGGGGTTGACGCTCATCAGCAGGATCACGTCGAGCTTGTCCATGACGTAGTCCATGTAGTCGAGCGGCGTCGCCGGGTTGAAGACCAGGCCGGCCTGGCAGCCAGCATCGCGGATCAGCGACAAGGTGCGGTCGACGTGCTCGGAGGCTTCCGGATGGAAAGTGATGATGTTGGCGCCGGCCTTGGCGAAATCGGGCACGATGCGGTCGACCGGCTTGACCATCAGGTGCACGTCGATCGGCGCCGCGGTGCAGGGCCGGATGGCTTCGCAGACCAGCGGCCCGATGGTCAGATTGGGAACATAATGGTTGTCCATCACGTCGAAGTGCACCCAGTCGGCGCCGGCGGCGATGACGTTGGCCACTTCCTCGCCGAGTTTGGCAAAATTGGCCGACAGTATGCTCGGCGCGATGACGTAATCCTTGACTGCCATGATGGCTCCCCGCAAAAAACCAGAATAGGCCGAATTATCCCATGCCCGACAAGCGCAAGTACCGTATCGAAATCGCCCCGGTCGCCGAGTTCATTCCCGACCAGTCCAGCCCGGACGACGACCGCTACCTGTTCGCCTACACCATCACCATCCGCAACGTCGGCGAAATGCCGGCGCAGTTGGTGTCGCGCCACTGGATCATCACCGACGCCAACCAGGCGGTGCAGGAAGTGCGCGGCCTCGGCGTGGTCGGCAAGCAGCCGCTGCTGAAGCCGGGCGAAAGCTTCCAATACACCAGCGGTTCGCAACTGGCGACGCCGGTCGGCACGATGCGCGGCAGTTACCAGATGGTGGCCGAGGACGGCACCCATTTCGAGGCCGAAATCCCGGAATTCACGCTGGCCATGCCGCGGGTGCTGCACTGAGCCTGCAGGCCAGTTACTCGCTGCTCGCCCCGTTCTACGACGCGGCGCTGGAGCGGGCGACGCGGACCGCCCGTCGGCGCAGCCTGGCCGCCCTGCCCGGCGACGGCGGCCGGGTGCTGCTGGCCGGCGTCGGCACCGGCCTCGACCTGCCGCACCTGCCGCCGGCCCGGCGCTACGTCGGCCTCGACTTCAACCGGCCGATGCTGCGCCGCGCCTTGCCTCGCGTCGGCGACCTCGATTTCGTCCCGGTGCAGGGCGACGCCCAGCGCCTGCCCTTCGCCGCCGCCGCTTTCGATGCCGCGGTGTTGCACCTGATCCTGGCCGTGGTGCCGCAGCCGGCACGCTGCCTCGGCGAAATCGCCCGCGTCGTCCGCCCCGGCGGCACGGTCGTCGTCTTCGACAAGTTCCTGCGCCACGGCCAGCCGGCGCTGTTGCGGCGCTTGCTCAACCCGCTGGCGCGCCGCGTGGCGACCCGCCTCGACGTGGTCTTCGAGGATGTCCTGGCGGCGGCGCCGGAACTGGCCTGCGAGGACGACCGACCGGCCCTAGGCGGCGGGTGGTTCCGCCTGATCCGCCTGCGCCGGCGCTAGTTCGGCCGGCGGCGACGCATCGTCGGCGAGTTCATCCTCATCCTTGCCGAGCGCGTCGTCGATCCAGGCCAGGGTCAGCGTCCAGGTTATGGCCAGCACCACCGGCCCGACGAAAATTCCGACCAGGCCGAACCCCAGCATGCCGCCGATGACCCCGGCGAAAATCAGCAGCAGCGGCAGATCGGCGCCCTTGCGGATGAGGACCGGGCGCAACACGTTGTCGAGCGTGCCGACGATCAGGCTCCACACCAGCAGGGCCGTCGCCCAACCGCTGTCGCCGTTCCAGTACATCCAGGCCACCGCCGGAAAGAGGATCAGCCCGGGGCCGAGCTGGGCGATGCAGAGCAGCAGCATCACCGCCGACAGCAGGGCGGCGAACGGCACCCCAGCCACGGCCAGGCCGATGCCGCCAAGCACCGTCTGGGTCAGGGCGGTGACGCCGACGCCGAGCGCCACGGCGCGGATCGCCTGGCTGCCGAGCACGATCGCCCCCTCGCCGCGCGCGCCGCCCAGCCGCCGCCCGAAACGGCGCAGCAGCCGGGCCGCATCCTCGCCGCCGGCATAGAGGATGGCGGACAGCACGACGATCAGCAGGAACTGCACCAGCATGCCGCCCAGCCCGCCGACCTGGGCCAGCACCCACTTGCCGGTAGCGGCGGCATAAGGCGTGACCTTGGCGACCAGGGCCGGCGCGCCGCCGGCGGAAAACTGCAGCCACAAGGCGGCCAGCCGCTCCCCGACCAGGGGCACGCCGGCCAGCCAATCCGGCGGCGGCGGCAGGCCGTTCTCGGCCACCCGGTGGGCAACCGTCGCCAACGCATCGGCGTGGTCGACGATGGTATCGATCGCCAGCCACAGCGGCAGGATCAGCAAGACCAGCAGGACCAGGCACATCAGCGCCACCGCCGGCCCGCGCCGCCCGCCGCAGCGGGCTTGCAGCGCAAGCAGCGAGGGCCAGGTGGCGACGACGATCATGGTCGCCCACACGGTCGCCGCCAGGAAGGGACGCAACACCCACAGCGAGAGGCCGATCAGGCCGAGGGTGCAGAGGATGGCCAGCGTATTCCTGGCCAGGTCGTGACGGATATTGCTCATCGTGCCCCTCGCGCAAACAAGGTGGGAACCGCTCCGCAACACCGGCGAAAACACGGAGCGCCGCCGGCCGAGAACCATTCGCGCGGCATGCCGGTGCGCCAGTCTAGCACGCGAACCGGGCCGGCCAAGGGGCGGCCGGAGTGTTGCCGCCCCGGGCCGTGGCACGAAACTAAAAAGCCCGCTGATCGCGGGCTTTTTCCGTGCGGCAGCGACCGCGAGGCCGGTCAACTCCGGTAATCGGCGTTGATTTTCACGTAATCGTAGGAGAAATCGCAGGTATAGACGCTGGCCGCCGCGGCGCCACGGCCGAGGTCGACGCGCACCGTAATCTCGGCCTGGGCCATGACGCGTGCGCCGTCCTCCTCGCGGTAGGCGGCCGCCCGGCCACCCCGCTCGGCGACCAGCACCTCGTCGAGCCAGACGCGAACGCCGTCGACGTCGAGGTCGGCGATGCCGGCATAGCCGATCGCCGCCAGGATGCGGCCAAGATTGGGGTCGGAGGCGAAGAAGGCGGTCTTGACCAGCGGCGAGTGGCCGATGGCGTAGCCTACTTTCCGGCATTCCTCGACATCCTTGCCGCCGGCGACGGCGACGGTGATGAACTTGGTCGCCCCCTCGCCGTCGCGGACGATGGCCTGGGCCAACTCGACCGCCACGGCGACGATGGCCGCCTTGACCTCGGCCCAGCCGGCATCGCCGGCGTTGGCGAAGCTGGCGCCGGACTGGCCGCTGGCGATCATCACGAAGGAGTCGTTGGTCGACGTGTCGCCATCGACGGTGATGCAATTGAAGGAAACGTCGGCCGCCTCCTTGACCAAGGCGTCGAGCAGCGGCTGGGCGATGCCGGCGTCGGTGGCGAGGAAGCCGAGCATGGTCGCCATGTTCGGCTTGATCATGCCGGCGCCCTTGGAGACGCCGGTCACGGTGACGGTCCGGCCATTGACCGTGACGCGGCGCGAGGCGGCCTTGGCTACTGTGTCGGTGGTCATGATGGCGTGCGCGGCGGCATGCCAGTTGTCGGCGCGCAGATCGGCCGCGGCCGCCGGCAGGCCGGCGACGATGCGCTCGACCGGCAGCGGTTCGAGGATGACGCCGGTCGAGAAGGGCAGTACCTGTTCCGCCGCCACGCCGAGCCGGCCGGCCACCGCGTCGCAGGTGGCCTGGGCGGCGCGGCGTCCGGGCTCGCCGGTGCCGGCGTTGGCGATGCCGGTGTTGACGACCAGGGCGCGGATTTCCCGGCCATCGGCGAGATGCTGACGGCACAATTGCACCGGCGCGGCACAAAAGCGGTTCCGGGTGAATACGCCGGCCACGGTGCAGCCGGCATCGAGGGCGACCAGCGTCAGGTCGCGGCGGTTCTTCTTGCGGATTTCCGCCTCGGCGACGCCGAGGCGGACGCCGGCGACGGGAAACAGTTGATCGGCGGCGGGAGTGGCGTAATTGACGGGCATGGCGGGAATCCGGAAGGGAGCCGCCCGGCGCCGGCCTTGCGTGACCGGCGGCTAGCGGCCAACAAAGATCAATTGAGTTTGCCGTGGCACTGCTTGTACTTCTTGCCGGAACCGCAGGGGCAAGGATCGTTGCGGCCGATCTTCGGGCCGGCCTGGGCGGGTTGCTGCGGCGCCGGGCCAGCGCCCTGCTCCGCCTCTTCGCCCAGCGCCTCGTCGTAGTCGGCGTGCTGGTAGCGGACGTTATGCACGTCGGCATGCGGCGCCGTTTCCTCGACGTCTTCCGGCGTGCGGATCTGCACCGTGTAGACGATGCGCGTCACTTCGCGGCGGACGCGGTCGAGCAGGCCTTCGAACAGCTCGAAGGCTTCGCGCTTGTATTCCTGTTTCGGGTTCTTCTGCGCGTAGCCGCGCAGGTGGATGCCCTGGCGCAGATGGTCCAGCGCCGCCAGGTGCTCGCGCCAGCTGGTGTCGAGGCTCTGCAGCATGACGTTGCGCTCGAACTGCTGGAAGGTCTCGGCGCCGACCAGGGCGACCTTGCCCCGATAGGTTTCGTCGGCCCCCTGCTGGATGCGGGCCAGGATGTCGTCGTCGGACAGCGTCGGCTCGTCCTTGAACCATTGGCCGACCGGCGCGTCGATCGACAGTTCCGAGCGCAGTTCGGCCTCCAGGCCGTCCATGTCCCACTGCTCCTCGACCGAGTCGGCCGGCACGTGGGTGCGGAAGATGTCGGCGATGACGCTGACGCGCATGGCGCTGATGGTCTCGGAAATGTCCTGGCTTTCCAGCAGCTCGTTGCGCTGCTGGTAGATGACCTTGCGCTGGTCGTTGGCGACGTCGTCGTATTCGAGCAGCTGCTTGCGGATGTCGAAGTTGCGGGCTTCGACCTTGCGCTGCGCCGATTCCAGCGAGCGGGTCACCAGCGGATGCTCGATGGCCTCGCCTTCCGGCATCTTCAGGCGGTCCATGATGGCGCGCAGGCGCTCGCCGGCGAAGATGCGCAGAAGCGGATCGTCGAGCGACAGGTAGAAGCGCGAGGAGCCGGCGTCGCCCTGGCGGCCGGCGCGGCCGCGCAGCTGGTTGTCGATGCGCCGCGACTCGTGGCGCTCGGAGCCGATGATGTGCAGGCCGCCGGCGGCCAGCACCTGTTCGTGCAGCTTCTGCCATTCGGCGCGCATGGCGGCGATCCGCGCTTCGCGCTCGGCTTCCGGCAGCGATTCGTCGTGCCTGATCGCGGCGGTGGCTTTCTCGATGCTGCCGCCGAGCACGATGTCGGTGCCGCGGCCGGCCATGTTGGTGGCGATGGTGATCTGACCGGGCCGGCCGGCCTCGATGACGATCTCGGCTTCGCGGGCGTGCTGCTTGGCGTTGAGCACCGAGTGCGGCAGCTTTTCCTTGTCGAGCAGGCCGGACAGCAGTTCCGAGGCCTCGATCGAGGTGGTGCCGACCAGCACCGGCTGGCCGCGCTCGGCACAGGCCTTGATGTCGGCGATGATCGCCGCGTGCTTTTCGTCGGCGGTCTTGAACACCAGGTCGTTCATGTCCTTGCGCACCATCTCGCGGTGCGTCGGGATGACCACGGTTTCGAGGCCGTAGATCTGCTGGAACTCGTAGGCTTCGGTGTCGGCGGTGCCGGTCATGCCGGACAATTTGCCGTACATGCGGAAGTAGTTCTGGAAGGTGATCGAGGCCAGGGTCTGGTTCTCGGCCTGGATCTTCACCCCTTCCTTGGCCTCGACCGCCTGGTGCAGGCCGTCCGACCAGCGGCGGCCGGCCATCAGGCGGCCGGTGAATTCGTCGACGATCACCACTTCGCCGTTCTGCACCACGTATTGCTGATCCTTGTGGAACAACGTCAGGGCGCGCAGGGCGGCGTTCAGGTGGTGCATCAGCAGGATGTTGGCGGCGTCGTAGAGGCTGGCGCCCTCGGCCAGCAGGCCGTGCTCGGCGAGCAGCGCCTCGGCATGCTCGTAGCCGGCCTCCGACAGATGCACCTGGTGGCCCTTCTCGTCCACCCAGTAGTCGCCCTCGCCCTTTTCTTCCGCCGCCCGCGTCAGCTTGGGCACGACGTCCTTCATGCGCAGGTAGAGCTCGGTGTGATCGTCGGCCTGGCCGGAAATGATCAGCGGCGTGCGCGCCTCGTCGATCAGGATCGAGTCCACCTCGTCGACGATGGCGAAATTGAGGCCGCGCTGCACCCGCTCGGCGGCGGTGAACACCATGTTGTCGCGCAGGTAGTCGAAGCCGAATTCGTTGTTGGTGCCGTAGGTGATGTCGGCGGCATAGGCGGCCTGCTTGGCCTCGTGGTCCATCTGCGACAGGTTGACGCCGACGGAGAGGCCAAGGAAGCGGTGCAGGCGCCCCATCCACTCGGCGTCGCGGCTGGCCAGGTAGTCGTTGACCGTGATGACGTGCACGCCCTTGCCGGAAATGGCATTGAGGTAGGCCGGCAGCGTGCCGACCAGGGTCTTGCCCTCGCCGGTG
>JAVBRT010000007.1:0-3012 GCA_031547725.1 Azonexus sp.
AAATGGAAGCCAACGAACTGCGACGCTTGATGATCGACAAGCATTCGCGCTATCTGCCGGTGCTCGAAGGAGAGACGCTGCTCGGCGTGATCTCCTTCCTCGATGTGGCCAAGGCGGTGCTCGAGGAGCAAGGTTTCGAGAACCGGATGCTGAAGAGCTACATCAAGAACTGGCCGGACGACGCGGTCGCCTGAGCCGGCCGGCTCAGGCCGGCATGCTAGACTAGGGGCATTCTGTTCGCTGCACCGCATTCCATGTCCGGCAATACTTTTGGCACCCTGTTTACCGTAACTTCCTTTGGCGAATCGCACGGACCGGCGATCGGTTGCGTCGTCGACGGTTGCCCGCCGGGCCTGGAAATCAGCGAGGCCGACATCCAGGCCGAACTCGACCGGCGCCGGCCGGGGACTTCGCGGCATGTGACGCAGCGGCGCGAGCCGGATACGGTGGAAATCCTGTCCGGCGTCTTCGCGGGGCGGACCACCGGCACGCCGATCGCCCTGCTGATCCGCAACCAGGACCAGCGCAGCAAGGACTACGGCAAGATTGCCACGGCTTTCCGCCCGGGCCATGCCGATTACACCTATACCCAGAAGTACGGCTTTCGTGACTACCGGGGCGGCGGCCGTTCGTCGGCGCGCGAGACGGCGGTGCGCGTGGCGGCCGGGGCGATTGCCCGCAAGTGGTTGCGCCAGCGCTATGGCGTCGAGATTCGCGGCTGGATGAGTGCCCTCGGGCCGATCGAGATTCCTTTCGTGGCGGCCGCCGACATCGACGGCAACGCTTTCTTCGCGCCCAATGCCGGGATCGTGCCGCAACTTGAAAGCTACATGGACCAGTTGCGCAAGTCGCTCGACTCGGTCGGCGCCCGCATCACCGTCACCGCCAGTGGCGTGCCGCCGGGTTGGGGCGAGCCGGTCTACGATCGTCTCGATGCCGACATCGCCTACGCGATGATGGGCATCAACGCTGTCAAGGGGGTCGAGATCGGTGCCGGCTTCGCCGCGGTGGCCCAGCGCGGCAGCGAGCACGGCGACGAGATGACGCCGCAGGGCTTTCTCGGCAACAATGCCGGCGGTGTGCTGGGTGGCATTTCGACAGGCCAGGAGGTGGTCGTCAATATCGCCATCAAGCCGACGCCGTCGATCGCCCAGGCTCGGCGCTCGGTCGATGTCGACGGGCTGCCGGTCGAGGTGGCGACCGAGGGGCGCCACGATCCCTGCGTCGGCATCCGCGCGACGCCGATCGCCGAAGCGATGCTGGCCCTGGTGCTGATTGATCACGCCCTGCGCCATCGCGCACAATGCGGTGACGTCGTCTGCCCGACGCCGCGCCTGCCGGCTCGCGCGCCATAAGATTTCCAATCCTTCCGCCAGTGAGCGGAACCGTCGTTTGAGGGAGAGCAGCAATGAAAGTCGATCACCACGACCTTTACCAGGATTTTCCGGAAATGAAGGAGGCCATCGATGTCCTCAAGTCCGGCAACGCGCATTTCGCTCGCCTGCTGGCCAGCTACAACCGCCTGACCGGCAAGGTCGAAGACCTCGAGGAGCACGACATGCCCGTTGCCGACTTCACGCTGGAAGACATGAAAAAACAGCGCGTCAAGCTCAAGGATGAGCTTTATCACCTGATGCTGGCCTTCCGCGCCGGCCAGCAGGCAGTTCGCTGAGCCGCGCCGGGCGCCGCTGGGCATCCGGTAGAATCGCCGGATGCATGTTCTGCCCTATTGGCGCCTGTCGGGCTATTACTTCTTCTATTTCGCCTTCATCGGCGCCTTCTCGCCCTACTTCGGGCTCTATCTTCAATCCCTGAACTTCTCGGCCTGGGACATCGGCTTGCTGATGTCCCAGATGCAGCTGATGCGGATGTTCGGCCCCAACCTCTGGGGCTGGCTGGCCGACCGTTACGGCCAGCGGACACTGATCGTCCGCCTGGCCGGCGTCATCGCCCTGGCCGGATTTTCCGCCTTCTTCTGGCTCGACCGGCTGCCCGGCATGCTGCTCGCCATGGCACTGCTGGCCTTCTTCTGGAGCGCTGCGCTGCCCCTGGTCGAGATGCTGACTTTCGACCATTTGCGCGAGGAGCGCGGCCGCTACAGCCGCATTCGCCTGTGGGGCTCGGTCGGCTTCATCGCAACGGTTCTGGGAACCGGCGCCTTGCTCGACCGGGTGGCGCCGGCCGGCGTGCTGTGGGTGTGCTGGGGCATCCTGCTCGGCATCCTGTCGTGCGCGCTCGTCTTGCCCGAGGCGCCGGTTGCGCCGTCGCCGCGCGAGGTGCCACCGCTATTCGCGATCCTGCGCCAGCCGCGCGTCGCCGCGCTGATGGCGGCATGTTTCGCGATGTCGGCCGCGCACGGGGCGTTCTACGTCTTCTATTCGATCCACCTGGCGGCCAACGGCTACAGCAAGACCGAGGTCGGCCTGCTGTGGTCGCTCGGCGTGCTGGCCGAAATCGGGATATTCCTCGGCATGGCCCGGCTGGCCCGGCGTTTTTCCCTGCGCACCATTCTGCTTGCCTGCTTCGCCGCCGCCGTGATGCGCTTCCTGCTGATGGGCTGGGGCGTCGCCTGGGTCGGCGTGATGGTGTTCGTGCAATTGCTGCACGGCCTGACTTTCGGTGCTTACCACGCCTCGGCCATCGCCGCCGTGCATGCCTGGTTTCCCGGGCGGGCCCAGGGGCGCGGGCAGGCGCTCTATTCCAGCCTGTCGTTCGGCGCCGGCGGCCTGCTCGGGGCCTTGATCAGCGGCCGGACCTGGGATGACTGGGGGGCGGGGTGGACGTTTTCGCTGGCGGCCCTGTTCGGTTTGCTCGGTTTTCTGCTGGTTTGGGCCTGGGTGCGCGAGCCTGCCGAGGATCGTCAGGGCAATTGCACGAAGCCACCCTTGCTGCGCCACGAAATAGTCGTTGACGATCAATCGGTTAGGCGGGGGCTGTTCACAGCGCCTTGAAGTGTGTAGTTTTCTGTCTTTTTGGTGATGCCATGAAGACAGCAAGCGCCCTGCGTCTGGC
>JAVBRT010000021.1:0-34169 GCA_031547725.1 Azonexus sp.
CCTATGACTCCTCCACCCAGCGTGCTCAGCATCTGCCACTCTGGCTGCATCACTACAACTGGCACAGACCTCATGCCAGCCTTCAATATCAGCCGCCAATCTCCCGAATCACCGCACTGAACAACCTGGTGGGTTTACACATCTAGGGCCGGCCAACGGTCCGTTGCCGGGGAAGTCCGGGCCGGCGGCCGCGAGGCCGGCCGGGACGAACCGTCGCCGGGCAATCGGCGGAGGTTCAGCGACGGCCGCACACGACCGTCGCGGCGCCGCCGTGCGGTCGCCACGGCCCCGTTATTCGGCGGCCGGCTTGGCCTTGCGGCTGCGCGCCGGAGAGGACTTGCGGGCGGCCTTCGGCGCGGTAGCCGCCTTGGCCGGCCGCTCGCCGCCGGCCGCTTCCTTGTCCAAACTGGCCTGCTCCGCCTTGACCTTGACCGCCTTGGCCTTGGCCGGCGTCGCGGCTACAGCCGCTACCGGCTCGGCGGCGGCGCTCTCCTGGCGCGGACGGCGGCTGCCGCGCGCCCGCGGCGGCTTCGTCTTGGCTTCGGCCGGCACCGCCACGACGGCCGTTTCGGCGGCAGCGGCGACGGCCGGCTCAACGACCGGGGCCGTTGGCGCGTCTACCGCGGCGGTCTCCGCCACCGCGGCATCCGCGCGCCCGCGGCGGCTGCCGCGACCGCCACGCGACCGCGGCGCGGCGGATGTCGCTTCCGGCAGCGGCTCGGCGGGCGCCAGCGGTACTGCTTCGGCAGTCGGGGCCGGGCTTGCGTCGGCAGCGACCACGGCCTCGGCAGCTCGGGCCTTGCCGTCCTGGCGCGGGCGCCGGCCGCCGCGCCGGCGCCCCGGCGCCGTTTCCTCACTGGCCGCCGCCACGGCATCGTCGACGGCGGCCGTGGCCTCCGTGCCGGCCGTTGCCGACGCCTCGCCCTCGGGCAAGACCGGACGCCCTTGGCCGCGCGTCACGTAGGCGCCCTTGTCGTCGCGGCCGAAACCGAGCAGGCCGCGCCCGGCCGCTTCTTCGAGCAGGTTGCCGAAGCTGCGGAAGCCGTAGTAGCTCTCGTTGAAACCCGGATGGCGGCGCTTGACCACTTCCTTGAGCACCGAGGCCCAGATGCGTTCGCTTTCACCGCGGTCGGCCATCAGGTCGACGAAGGTGGCGTGCACGATCTCGACCGCCTTGCTCTTGCGCTCTTCCTGCTTCTCGTTGCGCTTCTGCTCTTCTTCCGGCGAGCGCTTGTCGCGCTCGCGGCGCTGGGCGGCGCGCTGGGCCTCGCGGTCGCGGACCAGGTCGTCGTAGTAGATGAATTCGTCGCAATTGGTGACCAGCAGGTCGGAGCAGGACTGCTTGACGCCGACGCCGATGACTTTCTTGGCATTCTCGCGCAGCTTGGAAACCAGCGGCGAGAAGTCGGAATCGCCGGAAATGATCACGAAGGTGTCGACGTGGGCCTTGGTGTAGCAGAGGTCGAGCGCGTCGACGACCATGCGGATGTCGGCCGAATTCTTGCCGGACTGGCGCACGTGCGGGATTTCGATCAGTTCGAAATTGGCTTCGTGCATGCCCGACTTGAAGCCCTTGTAGCGATCCCAGTCGCAGTAGGCTTTCTTGACGACGATGCTGCCCTTGGCCAGCAGGCGTTCGAGGACCGGGCGGATGTCGAATTTTTCGTACTGCGCGTCGCGCACGCCGAGCGCGATGTTCTCGAAGTCGCAGAAGAGCGCCATGCTGGCGGTGTCGGCATTGATGGCCATGGAATGCTTTCAGCTTGAGGGACGGCGAGTATACCGCCGCCTTTCGCCGGCGGCTCGCCGGCCCCATGCCGAGCCCGTATTTTCCTGCCTCCGCCAAATTTAGCGGACATCAAAGCCCCAGCCCGGCGCTCGGAAATACCATCGCCCCGCCAAACAATTTCCGAAAGGGGGAAAACGATGAGTGGCGCGTTCACCAAGTCGATGGCGCGGAACATTTTCTACGGGGGGACGGTTTTCTTCTTCCTGTTGTTCCTGGCGCTGTCATTCGATACCCATTCGCAACTACCCAAGCGGGACATGCGGGCCAACATCACGCCGCAAATCGCCGAGGGCAAGAAGCTGTGGGAAGTCAATAACTGCATCGGTTGCCACACGCTGATGGGCGAAGGCGCCTATTTCGCGCCGGAACTGGCCAACGTCGTCGTCCGCTACGGCGACGAGGGCGTCAAGGCCTTCATCCAGAGCCGTCCGAAGGAGGGGATCCCGGGCCGCCGCAGCATGCCGCAGTTCAACTTCACCGACGAGCAGCTGGACGCCATCGTGGCTTTCCTGAAGCACGTCAATTCGATCAACGATGCGAACTGGCCGCCCAACGACCAAGGCTGATCGAGAGGAGGAATAACGACATGCAATATCAATCGCAAGCGGTTGCAAAACCCTATTTCATTGCGGCCATCGGTCTTTTCGTCGGGCAGATCCTGTTCGGCCTGGTCCTCGGCGCGCAATACGTGCTCGGCGACTTCCTGTTCCCCGAGATTCCCTTCAACGTGGCCCGCATGGTCCACACCAACCTGCTGATCGTCTGGCTGCTGTTCGGTTTCATGGGCGGTGCCTATTACATGATCCCGGAGGAAGCCGAGACTGAACTGTTCAGTCCGAAGCTGGCGCTGGCCATGTTCTGGATCTTCCTGGTCGCCGGCGCTGCCACCATCGTCGGTTACCTGGCCGTGCCGTACGCCACGCTGGCCGAGCTGACCGGCAACAACCTGGTCGAAACGATGGGCCGCGAGTTCCTCGAACAGCCGCTGCCGACCAAGCTCGGCATCGTCGTCGTCGCCCTCGCCTTCCTGTTCAACATCACCCTGACGGTGCTGAAGGGCAAGAAGACGGCCATCGCCACGGTGCTGCTGATCGGCCTGTGGGGCCTGGCGGTGTTCTTCCTGTTCGCCTTCTACAACCCGGTCAACATCGTCCTCGACAAGTTCTTCTGGTGGTGGACCGTGCACCTGTGGGTGGAAGGCGTCTGGGAACTGATCCTCGGCTCGTTCCTGGCCTTCGTGCTGATCAAGACCACCGGCGTCGACCGCGAAGTGATCGAGAAGTGGCTGTACGTCATCGTCACCCTGACGCTGATCACCGGCATCATCGGTACCGGTCACCACTACTACTGGATCGGTACGCCGGAATACTGGCAGTGGTGGGGTTCCATCTTCTCCGCCCTGGAACCGATCCCGTTCTTCGCCATGACCGTCTTCGCCTTCAACATGGTCAACCGTCGCCGCCGCGAGCATCCGAACAAGGCTGCCGTGCTGTGGGCGCTGGGCACCGGCGTGATGGCCTTCCTCGGGGCCGGCGTGTGGGGCTTCCTGCACACCCTGGCGCCGGTGAACTACTACACGCACGGCACGCAGATCACCGCCGCCCACGGCCACATGGCGTTCTACGGCGCCTATGCCATGGTCGTGCTGATGATGATCTCCTACGCCATGCCGATCATGCGCGGCCGCGCCGCCAACAGCAACAAGTCGCAAGTGCTGGAAATGTGGGCGTTCTGGCTGATGACCGTGGCCATGGTCTTCATCACGCTGTTCCTGACCGCCGCCGGCATCCTGCAGGTGTGGCTGCAGCGCGCCTCCGACGCGCCGATGCCGTTCATGGTCGTGCAGGACAAGATCGCCCTGTTCTACTGGATGCGCGAGTGGAGCGGCGTGGTCTTCCTGATCGGCCTGGTGCTCTACATCCTCAGCTTCTTCGTCGGCGGCAAGGACGAAAAGGCTGCCTAAGCCAGCTTCCTCCCGGTAGCAGCAAAAGCGCGAATCGCCAGATTCGCGCTTTTTTTATGGCCGGCGCTCAGCGCGCCTCGTCGATCGCCTGCCGCAGCTTATCCTCGAACCCGCCGGCCAGCCGCGCCACCTCCGGCCGGGCCGACAGTCCCGGCAGCAATACCGACGGCCGCAGCAGGCCGAGCCGCGTCGTCCCTTCCTCGGTGAATACCGCGATGCGCCACGGCAAGGCCAGGCCCAGGCGCATGTCGCAGGCCAGCAGGCTTTCCGTCAGGCGCGGGCTGGTCACTTCGATGATGCGCAATTCCTCATCGCAGGCCAGACCGCGACTGCGCAGCGCCTCCCCTTCGTCGCAAGTGCGCAGCAAAGTGAAACCGAGCCGCAGCACGACTTCTTCCAGATCGACCGCCGCCTCGTAGCACGACTTGTCGCTCTCGACCGTGTAGATCATCCACTCTCTCCCTTCCCCGGCCCTGCCGGACAGCGCGGCAAGGGTACAGGCAATGCCGGCGGCTGGGGCGACGGCAGCCGAAAAACCTTGCTCAGGGATCGGGCATCAGGCGCAGGCCGAGCCAGGCGACGACGATCACCGAGATCACCGACATCGCCAGCGAGAACAGCACGAAGAAGGGAATGCAGATCCAGTGTCCCTGGAACAGCAGCGACGTGCAGCAGCCGGCGACGAAGGCCAGGCAATCGAGCACCACCCAGCGCCGCAGATAGGTCAGCAGCCAGTGCGCGTGCGCCTTGTTGTGGCGCCAGGCGGCGCTGCGTTCAAGCCAGCTGCCGCGATCGACGTCGCGGAACAGCCAGTTGAAGAAAAAATAACGGTATAGGAGCGACGGCTGGCTTTGCGGTTTCATGGCGACGCTCCGAAAGTGGTTCTTCAGAGACAACGGCAAAACGCCGTTGTTCAGCGGGCCAGGCAAATAGGGCAAGGGCCCGCCATTTGCCCCGTCCGCGGCCGGCGGCGGCGGACAGGGCGGGCCGACCTCAGCGGATGACGCCGCAGGCGATGCGCGGGCCGGAATTGCCGGCCGGCTGCGACTTGTAGTCGTCCGGATCGCGGTGCACCACCACCGAACGGCCAATGACGCTGTTGGCGCCGCTCACGCCGAGCATCGCCACGCGCGCCTCGTAGACCGCCTTGCCGTCGGCATCGGCCTTGACGTTGGGCATGTCGCCGGCGTGATGGCTGCCCGAACCGTAGTGGCCGTGCGCCGCGCTGCCCGGGTTGAAGTGGCCGCCGGCACTGCTGGCGTCGGGCGCCGAGCAGTCGCCCTTCTCATGAATATGGAAGCCATGCTCGGCATTGGGCTTGAGGCCGCTGAGGCGGGCCCGGACGATCAGGCCGTCGCCGTCCGGCGTGAAGCTGACGTCGCCGGCGACGCTGGAACCGGAACGCGCTTCCAGCATTGCGCCCGCCTTGGGGCCGTCGGGCGTGCTCTGGCAAGCCGCCAGGCCCGACAGCAGGCCGGCGAGTACAAGCATTTGCGTCTTCTTCTGCATTTTTTCCTCCAGTCTGTTGGTTACGGACGACGGCAGCAGGCGCTGCCGCACCCGAAATGTCCCGCGGCGGACTGCAAACCGGGCCGGGGCGCAAACATCATAGCCAAATTCGCCGGCCGGCAGGCGAAATTGCGGCGGCGCCCGGCGGGCCACAGCCGTCGACACCGGTTCAGGATTCGTCTATGCTGAGCAGCGCTTCGGCCATCCCGGCCACAATCTTGCCGAGCACCAGGTGCTGTTCGAGGTCGAGATGCACGCCGTCCACACGGCTGGCATGCACGAACTCGCCGGCATCGAGAAAATGGCAGTCCACTTCCCGGCAAACCTCCCGGTAGGCCGCCGCCAAGCCGACGCAGCGGCTTTCGGCGCCGACGAACTTGGGCGCCACCGGCCCTTTCGGCGCGGCGATGGCCGGCGGCGCCACGACCAGGACCGGCGGCACCGGCATGCCCGGCTCGACCGGCGCCTGACGGATGGCGGCGACCAGGGCGGCGATGCCCTGCGCCGAATGCCAGGCGGTGTGGGCGTGCATCGACTGGAAATCGTTGGTGCCCAGCATCAGCACCACCAAGGCCAGCGGCGAGTGGCTTTCGATGCGCTGGGCCAAGCCGGCCAGCCCGTTGCGGCCCGGCTTGAACGGGTCGTCCCAGACCGTGCGCCGGCCGTTGAGGCAATCCTCGATCACCCGCACCCGCCGCCCGGCCGCCGTCAAGGCCAGTTCCATGACGCCCGGCCAGCGCTGCGCGAACGCCAGGCGCCGGCGCGTCGTCGGGATGATGCCCCAGGACAGGGAATCGGCATAAACCAGAATGTGCTGCATAGAACCTCCCCGCTGAAACAAAAAATCTCGTTGGGCGACGACGCTGGCCGCTGTTCGATCCGTCGGGCACAGGCCATACTTCAGGGAGCGGCTGCGGGCATGACCTTGGGCAACACGCATCGACCCGGCACGATTGCCGGCATGCTCAAACGGCAGGGCAACGCGCACGGCAAATGCGCACCGGAAAGCTACCGAGGCGCTGAATCGACATGATATTTCTCACAACCTCTTCCCGGCAAAGCCAATATTATTGGCACATATGAAAATGCTAATTCCCTAGCGAAGAGAAATCAGCATGCGCCTTGCGATAAAGCCAATATCCCTTGCTCCCCGTCCGACATACGGAAGGTGCTCGTCCGCGAATGCCATGCGCAGTGCCATTGCCCCGTGGCCGCCACGGAAAACCTGACCAAGGCCGGAAGCATGGCAACCCCAAAAAAAATACAAACCCGGCTGATCAACAGGATTTACACGCATACGACGTCGATCTGGAAGTGGGTATCCAACCCGACGATGCAGGCCATCCGCAACGGCCTGCTGCTCGCTTTGCCGCTCGTCATAGCAGGCTCGATCGCACTGCTCATCAACAATCTGCCAATCCCCGCCTACCAGCAGGCGATGGTGGCATTTTTCGGCCCCGGCTGGCGGCTGTTCGGGGCCACGGTCTGGGACGGCACTTTCGGCATCCTCGCCTTGCTGATGGTGTACAGCATCAGCCAGCAACTGACCGTCGAGCACAACCAGAAGCGCCCGCAGGACCCGATCAGCCCGACCATCGCCGCCTTGGTCTGCTTCTCTTCGCTGGTCGTCATCACCCCCAAGGCCGACGGGGCCGGGCTGGCCGCGCTATGGACCGGATCGGGCGGGCTTTTCGTCGGCATCGTCGTCGCCCTCCTGGCCTCCCGGCTTTTCTTGTTCCTGGCCAGGCATTTGCGTTTCTCGCTCTATGCCGAAGGCGCCGATACCGCCCTTCCGCAAGCCTTCGCCTCTCTTGTTCCTGGCATCCTGACCGTACTGGTGTTCTCCTTGGTCGGCATCCTTTTTCATGTCTTCACCGCCGGCAGCATCCACCAGTTCGTCCATGAAATGGTGCTGTACCCGTTCTCGCTGTTCCAGGACACCCTCGGAACGAGCACCGCGTACATTTTCATTTGCCAACTGCTCTGGTTTGTCGGCATTCACGGCTCCAACGTGCTCGATCCGGTCACGCACCAGTTCTACGAGTTGGCATTCCAGGAAAACCTGGCCGCCCAGGCCGCCGGCATGCCCTTGCCGCACATCGTCACCAAGCTCTTTCTCGACACTTTCGTCTACATGGGGGGAGCCGGGTCGTCGCTCTGCCTGCTCTCCGCCTTGCTGATCGCCAGCAAGAACGACGGCAGCCGCAGGTTGGCCCAGATTTCCGTGCTGCCCGGCATTTTCAACATTAACGAACTGCTGCTGTTCGGCCTGCCGGTGATCCTCAACCCCGTGTTCCTGATTCCCTTCGTCCTCGTTCCCCTGACGCTGGCGTTCAGCAGCTACTTCGCGATCACCGTCGGGCTCGTTCCCGGTCCCACCGTTCTCGTGGACTGGACCACGCCCCCGCTGATCGGCGGCTACACCGCGACCGGATCGATACGCGGCAGCCTGCTGCAATGCTTCAATCTGGTCCTCGGCACCCTGATCTACATCCCCTTCGTCAAGATTTCCGACCGGATCAAGGCCGATCGTCTGAAGGAGGCGATGAACGGCCTGATGGAAGTCGCCTGCAGCAATGCCGTCAGCCCCTCGGGCAAGAAATGCCTCGACCGCAACGACGAAATCGGCGCCTTGGCGCGCGCCCTGGCCAACGACCTGCGCGCATCGCTGCAAACCGACGACGGGCTGTATCTCGAGTACCAGCCGCAGGTCGATCACATTTCCGGCCGGGTGATCGGCGCCGAAGCCCTGGTCCGCTGGCGGCACCCCGCTTACGGCTTGATTCCGGCGCCGATCATGGTCGCCATCTCGGAGGACGGGGATTTCATCAAGCCGCTGGGCATCTGGGTATTGAACGAGGCCTGCGCCGAACGCAAGCGCTTGCAGGACCGGGGCGTCGACGATGCCTTCCACCTCTCGGTGAACGTCTCGGTATTGCAGTTGGAAGACAGAAACCTGCCGCAGAAAATTCTCGACTGCCTCGGAAAACATGGGTTGCAGCCCGGCATGATCGGCATCGAAATCACCGAATCGGTGGCGCTCGACCCCGATGCCCAGCACAACAAGACGCTGCAGCAGATTCACGAGAACGGTATCGCCATCTCGATCGACGATTTCGGCATGGGCCACAGCTCCCTGCTCTATCTCAAGCACTTCCCGGTGCATGTGTTGAAAATCGACAAGGCGCTGAGCAAGGACGTCGCCCACGACAACACCTGTGTCGAAATCATCATCACCATCGTCGATCTGTGCCGGGCGCTCAACGTCCACATCGTCGTCGAATTCATCGAGAACCAGGAGCAAATCGACCTATTGAGAAAACTCGGCTGCCATATCTTCCAGGGCTATTTCTTCAGCAAGCCGATCACCGGCGACAAGCTGCTGGCCTATGTGCAGGCCACCAATGCCCAAGCCGCCGCCATGGCGCAGCCGAACTAAGCCGCACAACCCGATCCGGCGACCCGAATGCGACCAGCGACAACTTCGTCCGGCTGCGGCCAACGGCCGGACGGCAACGCCCCGGGCCACGCCCGGACCTTCCCGCTCGGCCGCCGCCTTTTCTCCCTCGCCATGCTGCTGGCGGCACCCGCCTTCGCCGCGGAGCCCTTGCCGGAGCCCGATGCCGACCGCTCCCTCGCGCCCTTCTTCTCCGACGCCGAACTCAAGGGGAATCTATTCTTCTTCCACCGGGACCGGCAACGCTACCGGGTCGAAGCCGACCGCTACGACACCATCCTGCATCACTCGACGATCCAGGCGAACGTCGAGTTCACGTCCGGCCTCGTCGCCCGGACATTCGGCCTCGACCTCGGTTATTTCGCCACCAAGGACATCGAAAACAGCGGCTTTCCCGTCCATGAGATCAGTTTCTTTCCGTGGCGTGACCCGTGGTCGCCCGATCCGACCGAAAAGGACGCCCGCGGCGGCGGTTCCCTGTACAAGTCCTACCTGAAAATCCGGCACGACGATTACTGGGCGAAGCTGGGCTACTTCCAGCCGACGGGCCCCGGCGTTCTCGGCGTCAATTGGTCCTTGCTGCCCGGCACCTATCTCGGCGCCGAAAGCGGCGGGCAATTCGGTCCGCTCGCCGTCGCCGCGGCCTATGCCAGCGAATACAAGGCCCCCTGGTTCCAGGACACCTACCGCTTCAAGAAGAACGACGGCGTCACCGACGTCGCTTATCTCTGGTCGCTGGGCGCGCGCTACGCCTTCGACGCCCATCTGACGGCCGAGCTGGCCTACGGCGAATCGGAAAACTACCTGAAGAACGCGCACCTGAAAATCAAATACAACCGGCTGGCGAACAAGGAGCGCCCGCTGTATCTGAGCTACCAGTTCTATGCCATGAGCGAAAGCGGCGACGCTGCGCCGATCAACGACAATTTCGCCGGCACCGCCCACCAGCACTATCTGGCCCTGCTCTACCAGCCGGCCCCCTGGAGCCTGCGCGCCGAGTTCCTGCACACGCGCGCGCCGACCGACCGCCCGGCCAACGTCGGCTATTTCGCCTATCGCCTCGTCAGCGCCTACGGCGGTGCCAACGGCGCCTACGAGCCGTGGTGGGATAGCCGCTCGGATTGGAACCACAACAAGGAAAGCGCCGTTTTCACCGGCATCGCCCGCACGCTCGACGACCTCGGCTGGCCCGGCTGGAGAATCGGCTTCTCCCTCGTCCACGGTTGGGGCGGCAAGGTTCACGGCGTATCGGAGACCTTGAAAGAGCGCGCCTACACGGTGGACATCGGCTACACGGTCGCCAGCGGCCGCTTCAAGGCGACGCAGTTTCTTCTGCACTACATCCACTACGACAACCAAACCGACCTGCCCAGCTGGGTCGGCTTCAAGAACGCGTTTCAGGACGAGCGCGACATCAAGTTCATCGTCTCCATCCCGTGGAATTGGTGAACGCCGGCGGCGAAGGCGGGCGGATCAGTCGAATGCGCATGCCTTCGCCACCCAGCGGCAATCCTCCCGCAGCCTCTCCGCCCCGAAGTAGCCTCCCCGTTCCAGCGGAATCTGGCCCGGCGGAATACGGTTGTCCCAGACAGAGCGAAGCAGCTCGCGCACGAAACCGGCATTTTCGATGTACTGGACTATCCCGCCCGATCCGAGGAAGGCAACGGCACCCATTCCGTCCTTCGAGCTCTCAATCCGATTGTGCGGCACAGCTTTTTCTCCAGGAGATGCAAGCAACTTGGCAAAATCGAAGTGACCGTCCTTGACGAGGATCCAGCGCGGCATCGCGCCATACCCGATGTGGGCTCGGCCATCGTCCGATACGGTCAACCGGCAGCCGCCAGATGGCAGGCTGACGGAGATAACTATCGAAGAATGGTCGCCGGCCGCCGCCAGGCAAGCCGTTCCCGGCGGCAGGACGAACAGGCTGGCCTGGCCCCATCCGGGCAACGCCGGTTGCATGGCAGCTTCCCTTCAAACTCCGGCCGGCAGTTTCTCGGCCATCATCTCCCGCCGGTCGAGTTGGCGGCCGTCGACGATGAAGCGGCCGTCGCCCACCGCGTGCACCGTGCGCCGTTCCCGGCGCTTCTCGTCGATATGGGCGGCGACGGCATCGAGCACGACGATGCCGTAGCGGTCGACGATGTCCGCCACCGTGCACTCGATATTGGCCAGGCATTCCCGGATCAGCGGCGCCTTGACGTGGCGGCCGGGCAGCGGCGTCAGCCGGAAACGGGCGAACTTGTCGGTATCGCTGCCGGAGCAGGTACCGATACCGACCACCCGGTCGAGCAGGTCGACGGTGGGCACGGCGATGACGCACTCGCGGGTCTTGCCCAGCGCGGCGAAGGAATGGTTCCAGGCGCCGGTGGTGATGGCGAAGCGCGGCGTGAAGTCCAGCACCATGGTCCAGGAGATGGTCATGATGTTGTTCCTGCCGCCGTCGCGCGTCGTCACCAGGACGACCGGCCCCGGCTCAAGCAGGGTGAAGGCCTTGCTCAATTCGAATGGGCGCATGGCGGATGGCAACATGGGACGGCCTGACGAAAGAATGTCCGGCACCCGACCGGGTACCGATTCCCGAATCCGCCTCCATGTTGCCCGACTTATCCGTTATCAAGCAACAGGCGCCGCCGCGCGCGGCCGGCAAGCCAGAATCGGCGGGCCATCCGGCCACTTCGCCCGGGTTCTTAGGGCAGATCAAACTTGCCCCCGGACGGCCTCGCTATCATCGCCGCCATGACTGAATCGACCCTGCCCCCCCTTGCCGCCCCGAGTCACCCGCGCCTGCCCGGCGACCTGGCGATCTGGTTCTTCATCCTCGCCGAGATGCTGGCCTTCGCGGTCTTCTTCGCGTCCTACGCCTTTGCCCGGGCGCACAATCCGGAATTGTTCAACCTGCACCAGCTGACGCTGGACCGCAACGCCGGCGCCATCAACACGCTGCTGCTGGTCACCGGCTCGTGGTTCGTCGTGCTCGCCGTGCAGGCCGCGCACCGCAACGACCAGGCGGCGGTGCCGCGCCACATCGCGCTCGGCATGCTGTGCGGCGCCGGCTTCCTGGTGGTCAAGGTGTTCGAATACGCGGCCAAGTTCGGCGCCGGCATTTCGCTGTCGACCAACACCTTCTACATGTTCTACATTTCATTGACCTTCTTCCATTTCATGCACGTGATCCTCGGCATGGTGATCCTGGCGGTGATCTGGACGCAGGCCCGCAAGGGCGCCTACGGCCCCGGCAACTGCAACGGTCTGGAAAGCGGCGCCGCCTACTGGCACATGGTCGATCTGCTGTGGATCATCCTCTTCCCTCTCGTTTATGTGATGCGCTGACGATGAACGCCCTGAAAAACCCCGCAAACCGCGCCTGGCTGGTGCTGATCGTCGCCACCGGCATCACCTGGTATCTCGGCGAGGTCGGCGCCGCCGGCACCGCCGCCATCGTCGCCATGCTGGTCATCGCCTTCGTCAAGGGCCGGCTGGTGGTCCTCGATTTCATGGAACTGCGCGCGGCGCCGCGACTGTGGCGCATCCTCCTCGAAGGCTGGCTGATCATCGTCGGCGGCCTGATCCTGCTCGCTTACTGGATATCCCTCAAATGACCGATCTGCCCTTCTACGAACCTTCCGGCAACGAAATCGCGCTGTTCGAGCACGCCTACCGCGAGCGCCTGCCGTTGCTGATCAAGGGGCCGACCGGCTGCGGCAAGACGCGCTTCGTCTCGCACATGGCGGCGCGCCTGAAGCTGCCGCTGTACACGGTGGCCTGCCACGACGACCTGACCGCCGCCGACCTGGTCGGCCGCCACCTGATTTCCGACAACGGCACCTACTGGTGCGACGGCCCGCTGACCCGCGCCGTGCGCGAAGGCGGCATCTGCTACCTTGACGAGGTGGTCGAGGCGCGCAAGGACACCACCGTGGTGCTGCACCCGCTGGCCGACGACCGCCGCATCCTGCCCATCGACCGCACCGGCGAGACGCTGGAAGCGCCCGACAATTTCATGCTGGTCGTCTCCTACAACCCCGGCTACCAGAACCTGATGAAGGGGCTGAAGCCGTCGACCCGCCAGCGCTTCGTCTCGATGCGCTTCGACTTCCCGACGGCCGAGCGCGAAACCTCGATCCTGATCGGCGAGACCGGCTGCGACGCCGACCTGGCCAAGCGCCTGGTCGGCATCGCCAAGGCTTTCCGCGCCCTCAAGGACCGCGATCTGGAGGAAGTCGCCAGCACCCGCCTGCTGGTCTATGCTGCCAGTCTGATCAAATCCGGCTTCGATGTTTCCGCCGCCTGCCGCGCCGCCCTGGTCGAAAGCCTGACCGACGACGAGGAAACGGTCGAAGCGTTGATGGAAATCGTCAATGCCACTTTCGGAAGATAACTTCGGCGTCAGCGAGGAGCGTGCCGGCCAGGCGCTCGCCGTGCTGGCCGAGGCACTGTTCCTGATCAACCTGCTGCTGTTGCCGGGAATCGCCTTCGCCATCCTCGCCGGGCTGTGGCTGAAACACCGCCGCAGCGCCCCGCCGCTGGCCCGCCAGCACCTCTACCAAGCGACCGTGGTCAGCCTGTGGGGCGGCCTGCTGATCGTCGTGTTCGGTGGCCTGATCCTCCTCGCCGGCGGCGTTGGCGAAGTGTGGACCTGGGTCGTGCTGATCCTCTACTTCACCTGCATCCATTCGACCCTGATCCTGTGCGGCATGGTTGCACTGATCAAGGCCATGGCCGGCCAGCGCTGGCGCTTCCCGCTGATCGGCCCGCGCTTCGAATGAATAAGCCGCCGCTGCAGCGCTACCGGGCGCTGGCGCAGATTGCTTTCTTCGCGTTGTTCACGCTGACGCCGATTTTCGACCTGCTGCGCTACGACCTGACCGCCGGCCACGCCTATTTCCTGACCTTCCAATGGCATCTCGGCATCGATGACCTGATTGCCGGCCGCGTCGGGGCCGGCGCCGCCGCCGGCAAGCTGGTGCTGACCCTGTTCCTGCCGTTGCTCGGCGCCGTGCTGCTGGTCATCGGCGTCGCCTGGAAGTGGGGCCGGCTGTACTGCGGCTGGCTGTGTCCGCATTTCTCCGTGGTCGAGACGATCAACCGGCTGATGCTGCTGGCCACCGGCAAGCACTCGCTGTGGGACCGCCACCCGACCCCGCCGTGGGAACCAGACGGCACGCCGATGCCGCGCGACCGCCGCTACTGGCTGCTGGTGGTGCCGGCGGCGGTCGGCTTCGCCTTCGCCTGGGCAGTAGTTTTCCTGACCTACCTGATGCCGCCGCTGGCGGTCTACCACGATCTCGTCACCGCCAATCTGAGCCGCAACGAGATGATCTTCCTCGGCGCGGCGACGACCGTCTTCACCCTCGAATTCCTCTTCGCCCGCCACCTGTTCTGCCGCTACGCCTGCGCCGTCGGCATCTTCCAGAGCATCGCCTGGATCGGCAACAAGAAAGCCATGGTCGTCGGCTTCGACCGCGGCCGCCTGCCCGAATGCGCCGATTGTCTGCATGGCGCGGGTTCGGCCTGCGATGCGGTGTGTCCGATGCGCTTGAAGCCGCGCAACGTCAAGCGCTGGATGTTCCCGTGCACGCAATGCGGCCAGTGCCTCTCGGCCTGCGCCACGGTCAACCGGGCCAAGCCCGAGGGTGCCCTGCTGCGCTGGGTCAAGGACGCGCAGGCACAACGCAACGAAGCGGGCTTTTCAGCTTTGTCAAAGACCGACGAGGACGCCGGAGGGAGAATCGAGCGATCCGCTTCGCAATGAATGAAACATGAAAACTTGTCTTTGCCCCGCCGGCGTTGTTACTCATCCTCGCGATAGCGTCGGCTATCGCTACGGTTCGCGCCTAGCCGGCGGAGCAAATCCGGCGTTTTCATCCAGTTCCACCCATCACGAAGCGGACCGCTAGCATGGAAGAATTCGTCGGCAAGCTCTGGCACAACTGGGTCACCAAGGCCGCCGGCGGCCATTTTCCGGCCGCCGCGGTCAAGCTGGCCGAGGTCGAGAAGACGGCCGGCATCCTGTTCCGCGCCTTCGGCGGCGACCCCGGCTTGAAGATCGGCGCCGCCACGGCCGAGGCGCACGGCGCCCGCCGCCGCTGGCTGGAACGCCTGGCCGGCAGCAACGAGAAACAGGCGCTGGCCCGGCGCGACGCGGAAACCCTGCGCCTGCCGCCGGAAATCGCCGCCTTCCCGGAGCCCGCGCTGAACCGCGACCTCTACCTGTGGCTGGCCGCCCAGGCCGCCTGCGACGTGGCGCCGCGCCAGCCGTGGTTCATTCGCAACCAGCGCGCCAGCGCCGCCGCCCTGGCCCGCTTCCCCGGCCTGACGGCACGCTACGAGCGCCTGGTCGCCGCCCACCTGGCCGCCCGCATCGGGCCGGAGCAACTGCAAGCCGACGAGGCGGCGCAGGAAACGGCGATTCGCCAGGCGCTGCGGCAACCGGGCTCGGCCGCCGGCCTGCCGCCGCTGCACAACCGCAAATCGCGCCCGCCGCAGCCGGTGCCGCTGTGGCTGATCGCCGCCGAGGAAAACCTCGCCGCCGGCCAGGTCGCCGATCCGAACGCCGACCTGCCGCCGGAAGGCGGCGCCCGCGTCGAGGCGGCGCCCGACGCGCACAAGGCCGAACAGGTCGAGGCGCCGGACAACAAGAACCCGACCATGATCATGTTCCGCGCCGAGAGCGTGCCGACCTGGGCGGAATACGTGCGCGTCAACCGCGCCTACGACGACGACGAGGACCCGGATGCCAAGAACACCGCCCGCGACCTCGACAAGCTGTCGCTGACCCGCGATGGCGAAACGGCCGTGTCGCGCGTCCGCTTCGATCTCGACCTGCCGTCGGCGGCCGAGGACGACACGCCGATCGGCCCCGGCATCGCCCTGCCCGAGTGGGACTACCGCAAGGGCCTGCGCCTCGAACGGCACTGCCTGGTGCAGCCGATGATCGCCCGCGACGCCGGCCTGCAGCCCCTGCCGCCGGAACTGATCGCCACCGCCAAGAAGCTGCGCGGCCAGTTCGCCGCCCTGGCGCCGCAGCGGCGCTGGCTGAAGGCGCAGCCGGACGGTTCGGAACTCGACGTCGATGCCTGCGTGCGCAACCACAGCGACCGCGCCGCCGGCCATACGCCGGAAACCGGCGGCTATCTCGCCCAGGCGCGCTGCGAGCGCGACCTCGCCTGCCTGCTGCTGGCCGACCTGTCGATGTCCACCGACGCCTGGATTTCCGACAGCCACCGCATCGTCGACGTCATCCGCGATTCGCTGCTGCTGTTCTCCGAAGCGCTGACCGCCACCGGCGACCGTTTCGGCATCTACGGCTTTTCCTCGCTGCGCCGGCAGAACATCCGCTTCCACCTGCTCAAGGACTTCGCCGGCGCCTACGACGCCGCCGCCCGCGCCCGCATCGTCGCCATCAAACCCGGCTTCTACACCCGCATGGGCGCCGCCATCCGCCAGTCCGCCAACATCCTGGCCGAGCAGCCGGCCGGCCGCCGCCTGCTGCTGATTCTCACCGACGGCAAGCCGAACGACCTCGATCTCTACGACTCGCGCTACGGCATCGAGGACACCCGGATGGCGGTGCACGAAGCGCGCCGCCTCGGCCTGACGCCTTTCTGCGTCACCATCGACCGCGAAGCCGGCGCCTACCTGCCCTACCTGTTCGGCCCGGCCGGCTTCTGCGTCATCCGCAAGCCGGAAGAGCTGCCGCGCCGCCTGCCGCTGCTCTACGCCCAATTGACGAGAGACTAGTCCCGATGATGTATTGCTGGCGAACTACGCCGATGGGAGCATGACGGCGTCTCAATCCAGCGACAAATCAATGCAGTCACACCCACCGATCAACATCGAAGCCCTGCTCACCCACGTGCCGCTGTTCAACGGCCTGGCGCCCGAGGAAATCGGCCGCATCGCCAAGGCGACGCGGGAAATCCATGCCGGCAAGGGCGACATCCTGTTCCACAAGGGCGACCCCTGCAATGGTTTCCACCTGCTGGTCTACGGCCAGATCAAGCTGGCCTTCACCTCGGCCCAGGGCACCGAGAAAGTGGTCGAAATCCTCGGCCAGGGCCAGAGCTTCGGCGAAGCGCTGATGTTCATGGAAAAGCCCTACATCGTCTTCTCCCAGGCGCTGACCGACTCGCTGCTGCTGCACGTGTCGAAGACGGCGATCTTCGAGGAACTGCAGCGCGACCACAACCTGTGCCGCAAGATGCTGGCCGGCATGGCCATGCGCCTGCACCAGCTGATGAGCGACGTCGAATCCTACTCGCTGCACTCCGGCAAGCAGCGCATCATCGGCTACCTGCTGCGCGAACTGCCCGACGAGGCGCCCGAAAGCATCAGCGGCGTCAACGTCACCATCACCCTGCCGACCAACAAGGGCATCATCGCCTCGCGCCTGAACCTGACCCAGGAACATTTCTCGCGCATCCTGCACGAACTGATCGACCTCGGCCTGATCGTCGTCGAAGGGCGCAAGATCCACATCCCGTCGGTGGCCAAGCTGCGCCTGCACGAAGGCTGAGCGGCGGCGGACACGGTCGACGCAAAAAGGGCGGGGAAATCCCCGCCCTTTTGCTTGGCGCCGCCGACGCTCAGTCGGTAAGCAGTTTGCCGTTGTTCAGCAGGTCCTGGATGATGGCTTGATCGCTGCCATGGGCGGTGACGAGATCCACTCCCTGCAACACGATCTGCTGCGTCATGTCGCCCCCCGCGCCGGTCGGCCGGATATCGATCACCGTATCGTTGCCTTCCTTCCTGAAGTCCAGGTAACCGTCCAACGTCGCCAGATCAGTCCCTGCGTGTGACAGCAAGTCGCGCAGATCGAGCACATCGCCACCATCAGCACTGGCCGCGACATCAAAATCGGTGATGACGTCGCGAGCCGGCGCCGCCCTCGTACCCTCATCGCCCAAGCTCCAGACGAAGGTGTCAGCCCCCAAGCCACCGGTCAGGGTGTCATTGCCCGCTCCACCATGGATGATGTCGTTGCCGGCCCCGCCGTCAATGGTGTCATTGCCGATACCGCCATGGATGATGTCGTTACCGGCGCCGCCATGGATGATGTCACGGCCATCGCTGCCGAAAATTTCCTCGGATCCGTCGCCCCCCGTATAGGTCGCACCGGTACGAATCTCGTATTGACCAGGCCCGACTTGAACGATTTCCTGATTGGGTGCCAGATTGCCGAGATCCAGGGCTGCGTAGTCCTCCGGCGAGAACAATGCGAACTCGTCGGTGCCGAGCACTCTGTAGGCCGAATCGTCGGCACCATGCGCTTTGACTTCGATACGCAATGTCGCGGCCCCGCCCTGATCCCAGTAAAGAATCTCGATGCTCTGCAAGCCTTCGCCGATATTCGTACCGGTATAGATGGACGTCGCCGTCGACTGGATCTGGTCGCAGCGGGCAACTTCATCACCGTCGATCAGCATCCGGTAACCATCGTCCGCGGTAATGCGGAAATCGTAGCTGCCGCCGATCGGAATGTTGATGTAGCCGACCATGCGAATGATGGCGTCGGTCGTATTACCCAGCCCGCTATCAACCACCAGGGAATCGGCGTTGGTCGCTGTCGTACCCTGCAGGAAGGCCTGGAGGTTATTGTTGCCGCTATCAATATCACCCGAATCAATAGCGCGGTTGCTCCCAAGACCATTACTGAACTTCGCATTCAGACTGCCGGCACCATCAAAGCCGAATTCGAGCTTGTTGGCCGAGAACGTGGCATCAGCCGCCCCGGTGATCGACGAAAGGGCACTGCCGACCAAGTCGCTGTTGCCGTTACGCCCTTCGATGATCGCTTCGACCTGATCCAGGCTTACCAAGTTGGCGCCGTATCGATCGTCGGCATGGAGGCGGGTAGTACCGGAGTACTTGGCATCGTTCTGCGCGCCGGTACGGCTGTCGTTGTAGCCAAAGTATTCACCGGCCAAGCCGATGTTGATGGGGCTGGAGAATGGCTCAGTCGTGCTAGACAGAAATAGCGGGCCGGGCACGTCGATGAAGATCGTGTCGGTGGCCGTGGCGGTCGATCCGCCCGTCTCGGTAGAGGTCACCGCAACGTCCAGCGTGAAGTCCGCCTGCCCGGCCGGAACCGTCAGGGTGAGGGTGGTCAGGTCCCATCCGGTCAGTGTCACACTGGTCGAGCCGATTCCGGCGGTGAAGGTGTGGCCGCTGCCGTCGCTAAGCGTGACACCCGCCGGAATGCTCGAAACCGTTGGGGCGGACAGCGTTTCCGAACCGTCGGTGTCGGTCAGCGCCGAGGTGATGGTGATCGGGTAGGTGACGGTAGCGCCCCCTGGCGTCGCCGCGCCCGCCGAACCATCCAGCGTCGGCATGTCGGCCACCGGGGTGATGTCGATGTTCATCGTCGCCTCGGCGCCTTCATGCGTGGCGTCGGTGGGCTTGAAGTTGAATTGGGCGTAGTCGTCGTGCTGGTTGCCGACGCCGGGGTTGCCGAAGGCGTCAGAACCTGACTCGTTGGCTTCTGGACGGAAGACGAGCTTGCCCGCGTCGATCTCAGCCTTGCTGATGGCCGTGCCAACAGCAACGGCAACACCGTCGAGCAGCAGCGTGCCGTCGGCCGGCAGACTGGTGATCTTGATGCCCAGATCGGCCGCCGGGGAGTCCGGGTCGGTAACGCCGAAGTTGCCCCAGGTGAAGGTGTAGTCCGTGTCCTCGGTACCCGTCACGCCAGCCGGTGCGGCTGCCGGCGGCTGGTTGGCGGGGGGCACCACGGGGCCAATTGGTAGAGGGGCCGTGGCTGTCCCGTCTGTTCCAGTAGTGCTTACCGCCCCGCCATCGAAGATGTGCAGTTCTTCGCCACGGGCGGTGGCGAACTGGTACGACAGCGGATCGACGTTTTCGACGATGCGCGCAAACTCGACGAAGGTGTGTCCTTCGCTGCCCGGCCCGGCGTTGCCGGCGGCCGGGTCTTCGAGCAGTTTGTCGAGGTCTTCGCCGCGGGCCAGGGCTTCGCTGATGCCGCGGAAGGTCTTCGGATCGTTGGCGACGGCGCTGTCGGTGGCGTCCGGTTTGAATTCGGCGGCCACTTCGGCGTCGAGGCGCACGACGTCGCCCGGCACCACGTTGAGTTGCCGGCCGTCGGCCAGTTGCAGCACGACCTGGGCGCCGTCGGCGGTGACGACGGATTCGCCCTCACGGATGACGTCGCCGACTTTCAGGCGGCGCAATTGCCCTTCGGCGTTGCGGGCATACGCTTCCCCGGTGAGGGACGAGACTTTGGCAAAAACCGGACCTTGTGCCATGACACTACTCCACGGACGTGTTGTGATGGAGTCAGTCTAGGGAGGGCCGGCAACCGGCACTATTGCACCAAAGTACAGTTCGTGACGAAAGTCACGCTTTGTCCGCAATCAGAGCGACAAGCCGTTGATCCGTAGGGACAGTTGCAGGCGGTCGCGCAGGCCGAGTTTTTCGAAGATGGAGGTCAGGTGGGCCTTGACCGTGCGCTCGGAAATGCTTAGCTGGCGGGCGATTTCCTTGTTGCTGGCGGCGCCGGCGACGAGCCGGGCGACCTGGATCTCGCGCTCGCTGAGCGACGCCGACCAGTCCGCGGCCGGAGCCGCCGGGCGCTGCCGTTCGAGAATGCGGGCGCTGCCGCCCACGACCCGTTGCAGCAGGCTCTGGCCGACCCACAGGCCGCCGTTGCCGACGACCAGCGCCACTTGGCGCAACACTTCCGGCGCCGCGTAGCTGTTGCAGCAGCCGGCGGCGCCGGCGGCCAACGCCGCGAGTACGGTTGCCTCGTCCGGCTCGTCGCTGAGCAGCACCCAGTGCTGGTCGGCGCCCGGTCCGACAGGCGGCAATACGTCGCCGACGGCCTCGCCGGCCCGCTGGCGGAACCACAGGATGCCGGGACCGCGCGCCATCGTTGCCTGAACACGGGCGAGACAGCGGGCCTGCGGCAGGGCTTGTTGCCACTCCGGCAGGGCGAGGGCATGGCGATCAATGAACCAGTGTTGCATCAGCGCTCCGACAGGGCGACGTTCTTGGCCCGCAATACCGGCTTCAGCAGATAGGCGAGGACGCTCTTCTTGCCGGTCAGGATATCGACCTCGGCGACCATGCCGGGAATGATCGGCAGGTTGGCGCTGCCGAATCCCGGGCGGTTGGTGCGCACGCGGACGATGTAGAAGGCGTTGCCTTTCTCGTCGGTGACGGTATCGGCACCGATGTGTTCGAGCGTGCCTTCGAGACCGCCGTAAACGGCGAAATCGTAGGCGGTGAACTTGACCATCGCCGGCTGGCCCGGCCGCAGGAAGGCGATGTCGCGCGGCTGGACGCGGGCTTCGAGCAACAGCGTGTCTTCCAGCGGCACGATCTCGATCATGTCCTTGCCCGGCTGGACGACGCCGCCGACGGTATTGACCAGCAGCCGCTTGACCGTGCCCTTGACCGGCGAGCGGATCGACGACTGCTTGACCCGGTCGGACAGGGCGACGCTGCCTTCGGTCAGGCTGTTGAGCTTGCCGACGGCCTCCGACAATTCGCGCCCGGCCTCGTTGCGGAAAGTCAGTTCGACTTCCTCGACCTTGCGCTGGGCCTCGCCGATCGCCGCCTGGACGCGGGTGATCTGGGCCGAGGCCATGTCGCGCTCGCCACGGTAGCGCGAAACGTCGCGTTCGAGGCGCAGCAGCTCGACTTCGGAAATGGCGCCGGAATTGATCAGGGGCCGCGTCACCGACAGTTCGCGCGAAGTCAGCTCGAAGCCTTGCGCCGCCTGCGCCCGCCGCGCTTGCGCCTCGTTCAGTTCCTGCTGGCGCTGGGCCAGTTGCTGGCGGGCGATCGACACCGAGGCGTTCATCTCGTCGCGCTTGGCGGTGTACAGCAGACGTTCCTGCTCGACGATCTCCGGCGCCTCCTTGAGCACCTCCGGCGGCGGATCGAATTCCTTGCCGTCGGACAGTGCCCGCAGGCGGGCCACCCGCGCCTTCAGCGCCAGTGCCTGCGACTGGTTTTCCTTGACCGAGGAAGCGAAGCGCGTCTCGTCGATCTTGATCAGCAACTGGTTGGGTTGCACCACCTCGCCCTCGCGGACCAGTATCTCGGCCACCAGGCCGCCGTCGATGCTCTGCAATACCTGCAACTGGCGCGAGGGGATGACCTTGCCTTCGCCGCGCGTCACTTCGTCGAGCTGCGCGACGGCGGCCCAGAGCACGAACACGACCATGACGATGCCGATCGAGCGCAGCAGCACCCGGGCCCGCAACGGCTCCTGGCGCAGCATGGCGAGATCGGCGTCGGTGGCGAAATCGACGACCTCGATTTCCTCGCGGCTCGGCAGGCGGCCGAGCACCTTCTCGACCTGTGGCGCCAGGCGCCGGGCAATTTTTTCCAGTCCGCCGTGGACGGCTGCGAGGAGGGATTTCCGGCGCGTCATGATGCCCTCCCGACGCGGCCGCTTTGCAGCGCCTGGATGACCTGGTCGCGCGGGCCGTCGGCGACGACATGGCCGTCATCGACGACGATGACGCGGGTGGCCAGATCGAGGAGGCTGTTGCGGTGGGTGACGATGAGCACGGTCTTGTGCGCCGCCAGTTGGCGCAGACGCTGCTTGAACTGCTGCTCGGTGGAAAAGTCCATGGCGCTGGTCGGTTCGTCGAGCAGCAGGATCGGCGGATCGAGCAGCAGCGCCCGGGCAATGGCGATGCTCTGGCGCTGGCCGCCGGAAACGGAATCGCCGCGCTCGCCGATCATCATGTCGAAACCGTCCGGATGGCGGTTGACGAACTCGGCCAGCCCCGCCGCCTCGGCCGCCGCGACGATGCTGGCGTCGTCGGCATAGGGCGCGCCGATGGCGATGTTGTCGCGCAAGGTGCCGTAGAACAAGGTCACGTCCTGGGCGACGTAGCCGATGTTGCGGCGCAGGTCGGCCGGATCGAGTTGGCGCAGGTCCACGCCGTCGACCAGCACCGAGCCGGCGGTCGGCTGATAGAGGCCGAGCAGCAGCTTCTGCAGGGTCGTCTTGCCGGAACCGATGCGGCCGATGACCACTACTTTCTCGCCCTCGGCAATGCGGCAGTTGAAGCCCTTGAGCGCCGCCACCGAACTGCCGGGATAGCTGAAATCGACCTCGCGGAACTCGATGTTGCCGCGCAGGTCCGGCCGATGGACGAAAGCCGCGTCGCCCGGCCGCTCGACCGGCTTGGCCATCACGTCCTCGAGCGAGGTCAACGCCACCTTGGCGTTGTGGTACTGCATCAGCAGGCCGACGATCTGGCCGAGCGGCGCCACCGCCCGCGAGGTCAGCATGGTGCAGGCGATCAGCCCGCCCATGCTGAGCTTGCCGTCGCCGATCAGGTACACGCCGGCGACGATGACGACGACGTTGACCAGTTGCTGGACCTCCATCGCGCCATTGCTGGCCGCCGCCGACAGGAAGCGCATCTGGTTGCCGACGCGCGAGGCGAAGGCCACCGATTTCTCCCATTTCGATTGCATGACGCCCTCGGCGCCCTGCGTCTTGATCGTTTCCAGCGCCGTCAGGCTCTCGATCAGCGTCGCGTTGCGCAAGGCGCTGGCGCGATAGGTGGTTTCCGACAGCGCATGCATCTTGTGCTGCAGGACGTAGGCATAGATGACGACGAAGACGATGGCCAGCAGCACGGGAATGATCAGCGGCCAGGCGATGATGGCGATGACCAGCACGAACAGCAGCGCGAACGGCAGGTCGATCAGGGCCGTGACCGAGGCCGAGGTGATGAAGTCGCGCACCGTCTCGAAGGAGCGCAGGTTGGACGAGAAGGCACCGACCGCCTGCGGCCGCGATTCGAGGCGGACGCCGAGGACGCGCTCCATGATGTTGGCCGACAACCGCATGTCGATGCGGCCGCTGGCCAGATCGATGAAATGGCTGCGCAACAGGCGCAGCGTCAAATCGACGCCGATCACCAGCAGCAGGCCGAGCGCCAGCACCCACAGGGTTTCCATGGCCCGGTTCGGCACCACGCGGTCATAGACGTTCATCACGAACAGCGGCATCGCCAGGGCCATGGTGTTGATCAGCAGGGCGGCGCCGAGAACGTCGCGATAAACCGGCAACTGCTCGGCCAGGGTGCCCCAGAACCAGTGCCGCAGCCTGACCTGGCCGACCTGCGGCGTGCGTTGGTCGAAGCGGAAGTGCGGCCGGGCGAAGATGGCGACGCCGGCGTAGCGGGCGAGCAGTTCGGCGCGCCCGAGCTGCACCGAGCCCTGGCCGGTTTCCGGGAACAGCAGCCGGGCGTTCTCGCCGCCGTCGTCCCAGCCGAGCAGCACGCAGGCTTCGTCGTTGTCGAGCAGCAGCACCGCTGGCAGTAGCACCGCCTCGATGCGTTCCAGCGGCCGCCGCACCAGCTTGGCGGCCAGACCGGCCCGGCTGGCGGCGCGGGCGAACAGCGACGGCGTCAGCCCCCCCTTCTCCAGCGGCAGACCGGCCACCAGCGCCGCCCGCGTACTCGGCCGGCCGTGGATGCGCGTCAGCTCGACCAGGCAGTCGAGCAACGGATCGTAGTGGATCACGTCCTCCCGCAAGCCTGAAACGCCGATATCGGTCGCACCGCTCATACAGTCCCCATGCCTTTTGCAAACAGTTTCGATTCTAACGCGCTCCGCGGCCGGGACCATGCGAAGTAGTTCACGTTCAAACCGCCGCGGCCGGAAATGCGGCCGGCCCCGTCCGAGCGTGGCAAAATCCGCCGCGACGGCAAAGATCGTCCGGGAAAAGCGCAAAAAAGGCGGCCGCAGCCGCCTTTTTCACAATTCGGACACGTTTTACACAATCAGCGGCACAATCAGCAGCGCCACCAGGTTGATGATCTTGATCAGCGGATTGACCGCCGGACCGGCCGTATCCTTGTAGGGATCGCCGACGGTATCGCCGGTCACGGCGGCCTTGTGCGCCTCCGAACCCTTGCCGCCGAAATGGCCGTCCTCGATGTATTTCTTGGCGTTGTCCCAGGCGCCGCCGCCGGTCGTCATCGAAATGGCGACGAACAGGCCGGTGACGATGGTGCCGACCAGCAGGCCGCCGAGCGCTTGCGGCCCGAGCAGCAGGCCAACGACGATCGGCACGGCGACCGGCAGGATCGACGGAATCATCATTTCCTTGATCGCCGCCACCGTCAGCATGTCCACCGCCCGCGAATAATCGGGCTTGGCCGTGCCTTCCATGATGCCGGTGATTTCCTTGAACTGGCGCCGCACCTCGACGACCACCGCGCCGGCCGAGCGGCCGACCGCTTCCATGGCCATGGCGCCGAACAGGTAGGGAATCAGGCCGCCGATGAAGAGGCCGATGATGACCATGTGGTTCGACAGGTCGAAGCTGATGCCGGTGGCGCCGGCCGCTTCCAGGCCGTGCGTGTAGTCGGCGAACAGCACCAGCGCGGCGAGGCCGGCCGAGCCGATGGCGTAGCCCTTGGTCACCGCCTTGGTGGTGTTGCCGACGGCGTCGAGCGGATCGGTGACGTTGCGCACTTCGGGCGGCAGTTCGGCCATCTCGGCGATGCCGCCGGCGTTGTCGGTGATCGGACCGTAGGCGTCGAGGGCGACGACGATGCCGGCCATCGACAGCATCGAGGTGGCGGCGATCGCCAGGCCGTACAGGCCACCGACCGAATAGGCCGCCCAGATCGAGATGCAGACCGAGATCACCGGCAGGGCGCAGGCCTTCATCGAAACGCCGATGCCGGCGATGATGTTGGTCGCGTGGCCGGTCTGGCAGGACGAGGCGACGTGCTTGACCGGACCGTACTCGGTACCGGTGTAGTACTCGGTGATCCAGACCAGGGCCGCGGTCAGCACCAGGCCGATGACCGAACACGCGAACATGCTGCCGGTGGTGATGCCGGCCGCCGCGTTGCCGGCGCCGATCAGCCACGAGGTGACCGGGTAGTAGAGGGCCAGGGCCAGCACGCCGGCGACGATCAGGCCCTTGTACAAGGCGCCCATGATCTTGCCGCCGTCGGAGGTCTTGACGAAGTAGCAGCCGACGATCGAGGCGAGGATCGAGACGGCGCCCAGGGCCAGCGGATAGAGGATCAGCGTCGTGCCGAGATCGGGCAGGCCCTTCAGCGTCAGGGCGCCGAGTACCATGGTCGCCACCACCGTGACGACATAGGTCTCGAACAGGTCGGCGGCCATGCCGGCGCAGTCGCCGACGTTGTCACCGACGTTGTCGGCGATCACCGCCGGGTTGCGCGGATCGTCCTCGGGAATGCCGGCCTCGACCTTGCCGACCAGGTCGGCACCGACGTCGGCGCCCTTGGTGAAGATGCCGCCGCCGAGGCGGGCGAAGATGGAGATCAGCGAGGAGCCGAAGGCCAGGCCGATCAGGGCGTGCAGGGCGACGTCCTGGTTCAGGCCGAAGGCCAGCAGCGCGCCGTAGTAGCCGGCGACGCCGAGCAGGCCGAGGCCGACCACCAGCATGCCGGTGATGGCGCCGCCCTTGAAGGCCACGTCGAGGGCCGGGGCGATGCCGCCACGGGCCGCTTCGGCGGTGCGCACGTTGGCGCGCACGGAAACGTTCATGCCGATGAAACCGGCCGCGCCGGAGAGAACGGCGCCGATGACGAAGCCGACGGCGGTACCGATGCCGAGAAAGATGGCGATGAGGATGGCGATGACCACGCCGACCATGGCGATAGTCTTGTACTGCCGGTTCAGGTAGGCCGCCGCCCCTTCCTGAATGGCCTTGGCAATTTCCTGCATGCGTTCGTTACCGGCTGGCAACGCGAGAATCTGGCGGCTGGAAATCCAGCCGTACAGAACAGCAACGACGGCGCAACCCAGCGCCAACAGCAACTCTGCGGACATCTGCTCCCCCCTCGGTTAAGAAATTACACGACGAAAACTCCCAGTTTCTTCGTTACGGCAATATTCTTCAGGCGCACGTAGTCGGGCAGGCCGTTGCGGAAGGGCGGCGGTTCCTCGCCTTCGATCAGCGGCTGCAGGTAGGCCCGGCAGGCATCGGTGATGTGGAAACCGTCGGCGCTGATGAATTCCGGCGGCATCTTGCGTTCGACATTGGCGACATCGGCCAGCGGCGCCGCACCGATTTCCCAGCGGTACGGCGCATCGGCCAGGCGGCGGACAGTGGCCATCACGGCGTTCTTGCCCTGCAACGCCAGGTCGACGGCGGCCACGCCCAGCGCATGCGCCTGTTCGAGATCGGTGCGCGAAGCGAGGTGGCGGGCCGAGCGCTGCAGGTAATCGGCCAGCGCCCAGTGGTATTTGTAGCCGAGACGATCCTTGGCCAGTTGCGCGACGACCTGGCCGACCCCGCCGAGCTGCGAGTGGCCGAAGGCATCCTTGCCGCCGGCCTCGGCGATCAGCTTGCCGGCGGCGTCGGACAAGCCTTCGGAAACGGCCACCGTGCAGTAGCCGTATTGCCGCACGCACTGCTCGACGCGGGCGAGGAAGCGCTCGGGATCGAAGGGCACCTCGGGAAACAGCAGGATGTGCGGCGGCTCGCCGGCATTTTCGGCGGCCAGGCCGCAGGCGGCGGTGATCCAGCCGGCGTGGCGGCCCATCACTTCGAGGACGAAAATCTTGGTCGAGGTCCGCGCCATCGAGGCGACGTCGTAACCGGCCTCGCGAATCGAGGTGGCGACGTACTTGGCCACCGAGCCGAAGCCCGGGCAGCAGTCGGTCAGCGGCAGGTCGTTGTCGACGGTCTTCGGCACGCCGACGCAGACGACCGGATAGCCCATCTTCTCGGCAATCTGCGACACCTTCCAGGCGGTATCCATGGAATCGTTGCCGCCGTTGTAGAAGAAGTAGCCGATGTCGTGCGCCCGGAACACCTCGATCAGACGCTCGTACTGGGCGCTGTGCTGTTCCAGGCTTTTCAGCTTGTAGCGGCAGGAGCCGAAGGCGCCACCCGGCGTATGACGCAAGCGGGCGATGTCGGCGTCGGACTCGAGGCTGGTGTCGATCAGATCCTCGGTCAGGGCGCCGATGATCCCGTCGCGACCGGCGAACACCTTGCCGATCCGCCCGGGATGGCGGCGGGCCTCCTGGATGAGGCCGCAGGCCGTGGCGTTGATGACGGCGGTGACGCCCCCTGACTGTGCGTAGAAGGCGTTTTTCACCGTCATTTCCGCTTCCTTATTTCAGCGCGTCGAAAACGCTCTGGGTGATCTGGTCGACGCTGCCGACGCCGGCCACCTTGCGCACCTTCGGCGCCTTGGCATCGCCGGCGGCCTCCCACTGACTGTAGAAATCGACCAGCGGCTTGGTCTGCGCGTGATAGACCTCGAGGCGCTTCTTGACCGTTTCTTCCTTGTCGTCGTCGCGCTGGACCAGATCCTCGCCGGTCACGTCGTCCTTGCCGGCGACCTTCGGCGGGTTGAACTTGACGTGGTAGGTGCGGCCCGACGGCAGATGGGCGCGGCGGCCGGCCATGCGCTCGATGATGTCGCCGTCCGGCACGTCGATTTCCAGCACGTAGTCGATCGGCACGCCGGCATCCTTCATCGCCTGGGCCTGCGGGATGGTGCGCGGGAAGCCGTCGAACAGGTAGCCGTTCTGGCAGTCCTTCTCATTCAGACGGTCCTTGACCATGCCGATGATGACCGCATCGGGAACCAGGCCACCGGCATCCATGTGTTTCTTGGCTTCCAGACCGAGCGCTGTGCCCGCCTTGACCTGGGCGCGCAGCATGTCGCCGGTGGAAATCTGCGGAATACCGAACTTCTCGCAGAGGAATTTGGCTTGCGTGCCCTTGCCGGCGCCGGGCGCGCCCAACAGAATCAATTTCATGAAAAGTCCCTCGGGTCTGTCTCGTACTAAAAATCTTGTTATCGGCCCGTTGCGCGGACGCTTGGCCGTCGCTCGCCGGAACCGAAAAATTACTCGCTATTTCCGGCCCGGTCAAACAGTTTGCGCATCCTGTCGGCATCTTCGGGCGTATCGACGCCCGGCGCCGGGGCCGCGTCGACCAGGGTGACGCTGATCCGGTAGCCGTGCCAGAGGGCGCGCAACTGCTCCAGCGACTCGAATCGTTCGGTCGGCGCCGGGACCAGTCCGGCATAGGCTTTCAGGAAACTGGCGCGGTAGGCGTAGAGGCCGACGTGGCGGTAGGCCGGAAAATCCGCCGGCAGCGTCTCGCCGCCGCCTTCACGGGCGAAATGGTCGCGGGCGTAGGGAATCGGCGCCCGCGAAAAATAGGCGGCGTCGCCATCGGCGCGGCAGACGACCTTGACCACGTTCGGATTGAAGAAATCAGCGGCATCGGTGATCGGATGCGCCACCGTGGCGATGTCGGCACCGCTGCTGGCCAGCTGGCGCGCCGTCTGCAGGATGATGTCCGGCTCGATCAGCGGCTCGTCGCCCTGGACGTTGACGATGATGGCATCGGCCGGCCAGCCGCGCAAAGCGACCACTTCGGCCAGACGGTCGGTGCCGGTGGCGTGGTCGGCGCGGGTCATCAGGGCGGCGACCTCGTGCGCCGTCGCCACGGCATGGACCTCGGCATGGTCGGTGGCGACCCAGATTTCCTCGGCGCCGGACAAGCGCGCCCGCTCGGCGACGCGGACGACCATCGGCTTGCCGCCGAGATCGAGCAGCGGCTTGGCCGGTAAGCGCGTCGACGCGTAGCGCGCCGGAATGACGACCTTGAACGCCGGCTGCCCCATGCTCAGTCTGCGAGCGGCAGTTGGCGGGCCTCGTCCTCGAGCATCACCGGGATGTCGTCGCGGATCGGGAAGGCCAGGCGGCAGGGTTTGCAGACCAGTTCGGCTTCGGCCTTGCGGTATTCGAGATTGCCCTTGCAGATCGGGCAGACGAGGATGTCAAGCAAGCGGGCGTCCACGGATTTTCTCCAGAATCAGTTCAACGAGCGCCGGCGGCAACTCGGCCTCGACCGGCAGGACCCATGCCTCGCCGGCCGTCAATCCGGCGCATTTTACTGCATCCTTCTCGGTCATCAGCAGCACGCCGTCGGCGGCGAAGGCCAGATCGGCCGCCGTGTAGGCGTGATGGTCGGCGAAAGGATGGCGTGTAAAAGCCAGGCCAAGTCCTTCCAGGGTGCGGAAAAAACGCTCCGGATCGCCGATGCCGGCCAACGCATGCAAGCGGCGGCCGGCCAGTTGGGCCGGCGCACAGGTCAGGTCCGGACGATCGAGGCGATAGAACGTCCCCGCTTGCAGGCGCATGTCGAAGCGCTGGGCGGCCGCCGGCAGGCGCGGGTCGGCGGCGCCGTTGCAGACCACGGCGTCGACGGTGCGCAGCCTGGCCAGCGGTTCGCGCAGTGGACCGACCGGCAGCGGCCAACCGTTGCCGGCGCCGCGGCCGTCGAACACGGCCAGTTCGACGTCGCGGGCCAGCCGGTAGTGCTGCAGGCCGTCATCGCAGAGCAGCAGGTCGACCTCCGGATGCGCGGCCAGCAAGGCGCGGCCGGCCGCCGCCCGGTCGCGCCCGACCCAGACCGGCACGCCGCCGCGCCGGGCCAGGAGCAGCGGCTCGTCGCCGACCTCGGCCGGTGAATCAGTGACGCTCACCGGCCGCGGCGCATCGGCGCTGCCGCCGTAGCCGCGGCTGACGATGCCCGGCCGCCGCCCCTGCGCCAGCAGGCGTTGCGCCAGCCACAGCGTCAACGGCGTCTTGCCGGTGCCGCCGACGGTGATGTTGCCGACCACGACGACCGGCACCGGCAGCCGCTGCGGCCGGGTCAGCCGCTGCTTGAGGCGGGCCAGCGGGAAGAACAGCGCCGCCAGCGGCAGCAGAAACCACAACGCCGGCGTCGGCCGGCGTTGTGCGAACCATTGGCGCTGCAACCAGCGGGCAAACATCAGCGCGCGGTCTGGGTGGCGAAGGAAATGTGCGGATAACCGGCGTTCTGCGCCGCCTGCATGATGTCGACGACGCTCTGGTGGGTGGCCTTGGCGTCGGCGTTGATGACGATCAGCGGATCCTGCCGGTCGCCGGCGGCGCGGCGCAGCGCCTCGGCAATAGTCTTGACGTCGGCCGCCGCCAGCGGCGACTTGTTGATCAGAACCTGACCGCTGGCCGTCACCGCCACGTCGATCTCGTTCGGCTGCTCGTTCTGCTTGCTGGCCTCGGCCGTCGGCAAGTTGATTTCGAGACCGGAGAACTTCGAGTAGGTGGTGGTCAGCATCAGGAAAATGATGATCACCAGCAGCACGTCGATCATCGGTACCAGGTTGATTTCCGGCTCTTCCCGGGAATGCCCGCGCTGGAATTTCATGGCTTACTTCCGGTCGCCGTGCATGTACTCGACCAGGCGGATCGCCTGCTGCTCCATCTCGACGACGAAACCGTCGACCAGGGCGCGGAAGTGGCGCCAGAAGATCATGCTCGGGATGGCGATGAAAATACCGAAGCCGGTGTTGTACAGGGCGATGGAAATACCGTGCGCCAGTTGCTGCGGGCTGCCGGTGCCCGGCGCCTGCGAGCCGAAGATTTCGATCATCCCGACCACCGTGCCGAACAGGCCCATCAGCGGGCTGATCGAGGCGATGGTACCGAGCGTGGTCAGGTAGCGGCTCAGTTCGTGGGTGACGGCGCCGCCGGCCTCCTCGATCGACTCCTTCATCACTTCGCGCGAGTTGCCGACGTTGCGCAGGCCGGCGGCCAGCACGCGGCCGAGCGGCGAGTGCCGGTCGAGTTCTTCGAGCAGCTTGCTGTTGTCGGCGCCCTGGCGGAACTCGCCGACCGCCCGCTGCAACAGACCTTTCGGGACGATCCTGCCGCGCCGCAGGGCAACCAGGCGCTCGATGATCAGGGCAACGGAAATGACGGAGGCCAGCAGCAAAGGCCAGATGGGCCAACCGGCGGCCTGAACGATTGCAAACACGTGAGAGACCCTCGCTGGAAAATCAAGCCGGAATTCTGCCCTCCCCGGCCGGCAGGGGCAAGCGACAATTGGCCGCAGGCGGCGTGCGAAATTCCCGCGCTTATCCCCAAAAGCTGTGGATAAACCTGTGAATCAACTGTCATCAAGTTGGCTAACTCCCACCCGACAAAGGTTTTTTCCTACCCTGCCAAAAAACGAGGCAAACAATTTAATTATTTTAAAAACAACAAGTTAGCAAACACGACAAGAACCCAGCGCAGGCCGCCGACAGGCGGCCGCGTTACAATCGACCGATGACCGCCAGCCCGCCCCCTGTCGATAAATCGGTTCTCTCGGTATCGAGCCTCAACCGCCTGGTCCGCTCCTGCCTGGAGGCCAATTTCCCGCTGACCTGGGTCGGCGGCGAAATTTCCAACCTGACCTACGCCGCCTCCGGTCACGTCTATTTCTCGCTCAAGGATGCCGGCGCCCAGGTACGCTGCGTGATGTGGCGCAGCCGGGCGCAAATGCTCGGCTGGCGGCTGGAAAACGGCCAGAAAGTCGAAGTCCGCGTCCTGGTCTCGTTCTACGAGCCGCGCGGCGAATTCCAGCTCAATGTCGAGGCCATCCGCCGCGCCGGCCAGGGCGACCTGTACGAGCAGTTCCTGCGCTTGAAAGCGCAACTGGAAGCCGAAGGCCTCTTCGCCGCTGCCGGCAAACGGCCGCTGCCGGCCTTTCCACGCCACATCGCCATCGTCACCAGCCCGCAGGCGGCGGCACTGCGCGACGTGCTCAGCACCCTGCGCCGGCGCGCTCCGCATATCGCCATCGACCTCTACCCGACGCCGGTACAGGGCGAAGGCGCCGGCCAGCGCATCGCCGCCGCCCTCGCCGTCGCCAGCGCCGGCGACTGCGACCTGATCCTGCTCTGCCGCGGCGGCGGCTCGATCGAGGATCTCTGGGCCTTCAACGAGGAAGGCGTCGCCCGCGCCATCCGCGCCGCCGGCGTGCCGGTCGTCGCCGGCATCGGTCACGAGACCGACTTCACCATCGCCGATTTCGCCGCCGACCTGCGCGCGCCGACACCGACCGCCGCCGCCGAACTGGCCGCCCCCGACCGGACCGCCCTGCGCCAGGGACTGGCGCAGTTGCAAGAGCAGTTGCGGCGGCGCAGCGAACGCGCCCTGGCCGACCGCCAACAGCGGCTCGACTGGCTGGCCGGCCGCCTGCTGCACCCGGCCGAACGGCTGGCGCAGCGGCGCGACCGACTGCTCGCCCTGCACCAACGGCTGTACCACGGCCTGCGCCGCTGCAGCGACAACGGGCGCCTGCAATTGCAGGCCGCCGGCCACCGCCTGCAGGCCGCCCGGCCCCGCCCGGCACAGCGCGGCGAAGCGCTCGACCGGTTGCGCCGGCGGCTGCAACAACAGCTGCAATGGCAATTCGCGCAGCAACGAATGAAACTAAATGCACTGGCCGGTAGTCTCAGGCAGCTCGATCCGCATGCCGTGCTGGCGCGCGGCTATGCCCTGGCCACCGGGCCGGACGGCCGGGCCGTGCGCGATGCCGGCGAGCTGGCGGCCGGTGCCGCGCTCCGGCTCGATTTCGCCCGCGGCGCGGTCCTGGCCACGGTCGATCGGGTTGTCGCCCCCGGAGAAGCTGACTAGAATTTTTTTACCCCTTCACCCGCTTAACAACAACGGAGAATTCCCATGGAACATCAACTGCCCGCCCTGCCCTTCGCCAAGGACGCCCTCGCCCCGCACATGTCGGCCGAGACCTTCGACTACCACTACAGCAAGCACCACAACGCCTACGTGGTCAATCTGAACAATCTGATCAAGGGCACCGAGTACGAAAACCTCGACCTCGAAGCCATTGTCAAGAAGGCCCCGGCCGGCGGCGTATACAACAACGCCGCCCAGGTCTGGAACCACACCTTCTTCTGGAACTGTCTGAAGCCGAACGGCGGTGGCGCGCCGTCCGGCGCCCTGGCCGCCGCCATCGACGCCAAGTGGGGTTCGCTCGACGAGTTCAAGAAAGCCTTCCAGGCCTCGGCCGTCGGCAATTTCGGTTCCGGCTGGACCTGGCTGGTCAAGAAGGCCGACGGTTCGGTCGACATCGTCAACATGGGCGCCGCCGGCACCCCGCTGACCACCGGCGACAAGGCCCTGCTCTGCGTCGACGTCTGGGAACACGCCTACTACATCGACTACCGCAACCTGCGCCCGAAGTTCGTCGAGACCTTCCTCAACAACCTGGTCAACTGGTCCTTCGCCGAAGCCAATTTCGCGGGCTGAGAACAGCACGTATTTCAGGATAAAAAACTCGTAAAACGAATAATAAAGTCGTAAATTTTGGCAACACTACGAATAAAAAATTCGTAACACGAGCTTAGGTCGAAAAAGGGAGCTGCCAGCTCCCTTTTTCATTGGGCCTGACCCGTCCTGCCAGAAGTTGACACCTTTTCTAGGAAGGAAAAGGGAAGGCAGATGGAATCAAGGATTAGGCGGACACAGCGGGACTACACGCTGGTCTTTAAACTAGCGGTTGTCGAGCAGGTAGAAAAGGGCGAACTCAGTTGCCGGCAGGCTCAGGAGCGCTACGGTATTCAAGGGAAATCGACGGTGCTGGCCTGGTTACGCAAGCACGGTCGCCA
>JAVBRT010000045.1:0-10056 GCA_031547725.1 Azonexus sp.
TACACGCCACAAACCAATGGCAAGGCTGAGCGCTTCATCCAGACCCCCTTGCGGGAATGGGCCTATGCCCGGACCTATGACTCCTCCACCCAGCGTGCTCAGCATCTGCCACTCTGGCTGCATCACTACAACTGGCACAGATCTCATGCCAGCCTTCAATATCAGCCGCCAATCTCCCGAATCACCGCACTGAACAACCTGGTGGGTTTACACAGCTAGGCGGCGAAGCGCCCGTCGGCCAAATGCAGCACCCGGTCGGCGCGGGCCGCCAGGTTGCGGTCGTGGGTGACCATGATCAGGCTGCTGCGCTGGCTGCGTACCCGTTCCAGCAACAGGTCGAACACGGTTCCGGCGGTGTGGCTGTCGAGATTGCCGGTCGGTTCGTCGGCGAGCAGGCAGGATGGCGCGCTGACCATGGCGCGGGCGATGGCGGCGCGCTGGCGCTCGCCGCCGGAAAGTTCGCCGGGGCGGTGGTCGAGGCGGCGGCCGAGGCCGACGGCCGCAAGCATGATCGAGGCCTGTTCCAGCGCATCGGGCCGGGCGATGCGGCGGATCAGCAGCGGCATGGCGACGTTTTCCAGTGCCGAGAATTCGGGCAGCAGGTGGTGGAACTGGTAGACGAAACCGAGGTGCCGGTTGCGCCAGTCGCCGCGCGCCACTTCGCCCATGGCCGAGAAATCGCGGCCGGCCAGCGTGACGCTGCCGGCGGTCGGGGCGTCGAGGCCGCCGAGCAGGTGCAGCAGCGTGCTCTTGCCGGAACCCGAGGCGCCGACGACGGCGACCGTCTCGCCCGGCGCGACGTCGAGGTCGATGCCGGAAAGCACCGGCACTTCCAGCCCGCCGCCGCGGAAGACCTTGCCCAGGTTGCGGGCGCTCAGCAGGACCTGAATCGCCCCAGGCTGAAGCCCGGGGTCTCCTGGCCACGAGTTCGGGGCGCCTGCGGCGCCAGCAATGCTTGTCTCGCTCGCCCCGCCATTCATGACGGAGATTGTGCTCGATTCATGGTCACTCATAGCGCAGGGCCTCCGCCGGATTGACGCGCGAGGCCCGCCAGCTCGGGTAGAGCGTGGCCAGGAGCGCGAGCACGAAGGCGATCAGGGTGACGCCCCAGACGTCGCCCCATTGCAGGTCGGACGGGAGATCGGAAATGTAATAGACCTCCTTCGACAGGAACTGCACGCCGAACAGCCGCTCGATGGCCGGCACCACGACGTCGATGTTGAGCGCCAGCGCGACGCCGCCGACGACGCCGAGGCCGAGGCCGATGAAGCCGACCAGCGCGCCCTGGATGACGAAGACCGCCATGATCGAGCGCGGCCGGGCGCCGAGGGTGCGCAGGATGGCGATGTCGGCCTGCTTGTCGGTGACGGCCATGACCAGCGTCGAGACGAGGTTGAAGGCGGCGACGGCGACGATCAGCGAGAGGATGATGAACATCATCGTCTTCTCGATCTGCACGGCGCGGAAGAAGTTGGCGTGGCTCTTGGTCCAGTCGTGCAGGTAGGCGTCGGCGTCGATGTAGCGGACCAGTTCGCGGGCGATGCGCGGCGCGGCGAAGAGGTCGTCCACCTTGAGGCGCACGCCGGTCACCCGGTCGCCCATCTGGTACAGGCGCTGCGCGTCGGCCAGGTGGATCAGCGCCAGGCCGGCGTCGTATTCGTACATGCCGACTTCGAAGATGCCGACGACGCGGAAGGATTTCAGGCGCGGCACGACGCCGGCCGGCGTCACCGTGCCCTGCGGCGCGATCAGCGTCACCTTGTCGCCGGTGAACACGCGCAGCGAGCGGGCCAGGTCGGCGCCGAGCACGACGCCGAATTCGCCGGGGCGCAGGTCGTCGAGGCTGCCGCTCTTGATGGTGCGGCGGAAGTCGGCGACCTTGTCCTCCTGGTCGGGCAGGATGCCGCGCACCAGCGCGCCCTTGACGCTGCCGTCGACGGTGAACATCGCCTGCGACTGGATGAAGGGCGCCGCCGCCCGTACTTCCGGGTGCCGCATGGCCTGCGCCGCCAGCGCCGGCCAGTTCTCCAGCTCGCCGTTGATGCCGGTGATCTGGATGTGCGAGGCGACGCCGAGGATGCGCGTGCGCAATTCCTTCTGAAAACCGTTCATTACCGACAGCACGACGATCAGCGCGGCGACGCCGAGCGCGATGCCGAGCATCGAGATCAGCGAGATGAAGGAAATGAAATGGTTGCGGCGCTTGGCGCGGGTATAGCGCAGACCGATCAGCAGTTCGTAAGGCAGGGCCATGCGGCGGCGGAAGAATGACAAAGGCGCTATGGTACATGGAGAACGCCGCCCCGCCCGCGCAGGCCGCGGCGACAAGCCCTGCTCAGGGCTGGAAGCGGTAGCCGACGCCGGTTTCGGTCAACAGGTGGCGCGGCTGGGTCGGATCGTCCTCCAGCTTCTGGCGCAGGTGGCCGACATAGACGCGCAGGTAGTGGCTGCTCTCGACATAGCTCGGCCCCCAGATGTCGCGCAGCAGCTTGCGCTGCGTCAGCACCTGGCCGGGATGGCTGGCCAGCATCGCCAGCAGGCGGTATTCGATCGGCGTCAGGTGCACCGGCTGGCCGGCGCGCCACACCTGGCGCTGCGCCAGGTTGATGGCGATGGCGCCGAATTCGAGCAGCGGCGAGGCCGCGCCGGCGGCGCGCTCGCGCCGACGCAGCAGGGCGCGCAGGCGGGCGCGCAACTCGCCAACGCCGAAGGGCTTGGTCAGGTAATCGTCGGCGCCGGCGTCGAGGGCGTCGATCTTGTCGTTCTCGGCGGTGCGCGCCGAGAGGATCAGGATCGGCAGGCCGGACCAGCCGCGCAGGGCGCGGATGACATCGAGGCCGCTGCCGTCCGGCAGGCCGAGATCGAGAATGACCAGATCGAAAGCGGCCTGCCCGGCCGCCGTCAGCCCCTCGGCGACGCTGCCGGCCTCGACCACCGAACAGCCCTCGGCCTCGACGGCGAGACGGACGAAGCGGCGGATTTGCGGCTCGTCCTCGATCAGCAGCACGCTCGGCGCGGTCGCGTTCATGGCAACTCGCTTTCGAGCACCGGCGGCTCGCCGCGCGGCAATGCGAAGATGGCGCAGGCGCCGCCGTCCGGCCGGTTCTCGATGCGGATCGTCCCGCCGTGGGCCTCGACGATGGCGCGGCAGATGGCCAGCCCGAGCCCGGTCCCCGGCTGATCCGATTCCGGCTGGCCGCGCGCGAACATCTCGAACAACTGCCGGCCGGCGGCCTCGGGAAAGCCCGGGCCGCGGTCACCGACGGCGATTTCCAGCATCTCGCCGGCCGACCGGGCGACGATGGCGATCTCGCCACCGGCCGGCGAATACTTGGCGGCGTTTTCCAGCAAGTTGCACAGCACGCGCTCGATCAGCACCGCGTCGAAACGCAGCAGCGGCAGGTCCGGCGGCAGCTCGACGCGGACCCGGTGGGCACCGAGGGCGCCACCGAGCAGCTTCAAGCTGCTGCCGATGACTTCCTCGACCGGCTGCCACTCCAGGCGCAGGCTGACCGAACCGGCGTGGAGGCGGGCCATCTCGAGCAGGTTGCCGACCAGCCCGGACAGGCGCAGGGCCTGGTCGCGCAAGGCTCCGGCCAGGTCCAGGGCCGGCCCCGGCAGGGCCGGGCGCAGCAGGAACAGTGCCTCGGCGAGGCCGACCAGCACCGTCAGCGGCGTCCGCAAATCGTGCGACAGCGCCGACAGGATCGAGCTGCGCAGGCGCTCGGTGGCCATCTTCAACTCGCTGGATTGCGCCACTTCGACGTAATGCAGGCGTTCGACGGCAATCGCCGCCAGCGAGGCCAGGGCTTCGAGCAGGCTGCGGTTTTCCGCGGCCCGGGCGGCGGCGGCCGCCGGAAATTGGACGGCCAGCACGCCGCGTCCGCGCATCGGCGCCAGCAGCGGCAGGTACAGCGCCGCCGGAGCGGCGACGCAAGCGCGGCTGGCGTCGGCCTGGCGCGCCGCCGCCGCGTCGAACCACGGCGGCGCCGGCACCGCCTCGTCGAGGCGCAGATGACCGGCGGCCTGCAGCTGGCTGGCGACGAAATCCCGGACGATGTCGCCGACCTGTTCCAGATTCAGCGCCCCGGCCAGCCGGCCGGCGCTGGCATTGAGCGCCCGCGTCCGCGCTTCGCGCCGCTCGGTGGCCTCCAGCTGCTCTTTCAGACTGGCCGCCAGATGGCCGGTGATCAGTGCGGTCACCAGCATCACCGCGAAAGTGATCAGGTATTCCAGATTGCTGACCGCCAGCGAAAAACGCGGCGGCACGAAGACGATGTCGAACAGCAGCACGCCGAGCACGGCGGCGAGCACCGCCGGATTGCGCCCGAGGCCGACGGCGACCAGCAGCACCGTCAGCAGGAACAGCATGACGATGTTGGCCGGATCGAGCCGGCCGGCGAAAGGCGCCGCCAGCAGCGTCGTCAGCACGCAGGCCAGCGCGCTCAGCGCCATCTTCTGGCGGGGCGCGAAGCGTTCGGCGGCGGGGCGGCGGGCGGACATGTCTGTTTTTTTGCGGAAGGGCGGCCCCGGCTCCGCGGCGGGCCGGGCTTGCGCCCATTCTGACAAGGGCGGCGTAAAAAGGGCGTAAAGAATTCAGGCGCCGGGCCATCCGGCGGCTGATGGTAAAATCGCCGCCCGGCGCCGGCCTCGCCCGGCCGTTCCCGCGACCTCGGCCGCCCCCGCGTTTTCCCCCTTGACCTGGATTCACCGTGCGCCTGACCCTGCTCATCCCCGAACTGCTCTGGCCCGAACCCGGCGACCGGCAGACCCTCGGGAATCTGCCGCCGCCCGGCTTCGCATGGCTGGCCGCCCGTGCCGCCTGGCGGCGCCTGCCCGCCCAGTCCTTCGAAAGCGCCCTCGCCGCCCATTTCGACCTCGCCGCCCCGGCCTTCGGCGCCCTCCGCCTGCTCGGCGAGGACGCCGGCGAGGCTGCCGTCGACGGCCATTGGCTGTGCGCCGATCCGGTGCATCTGCGTTTCCACCACGAGCGCATCGTCCTCGCCGACAGCGGCGCCTTCGAACTGGCCGAGGACGAGGCGCGCGCCTTCGCCGCCGCGCTCAATGCCGAGTTCGCCGACATCGGCCGGCTGCACGTCGCCAGCGCCCGCCGCTGGTACCTGCGGCTCGACCCGGCCGGCGGCGCCTTCGCCGGCGCCAGCCGCCACGTCGCGCCGCCGCTCTCGGCCGTCGCCGGACGGCGTGTCGACAGCGAACTGGCCGACCACGACGCGACCCTGACCCGCTGGCTCAACGAAGTGCAGATGTTCCTCCACGGCCATCCGCTCAACGCCCGCCGCGAGCGACTCGGCCAGCCGGCCGTCAACAGCCTGTGGCTGTGGGGCGGCGGGCGCCTGACGCGGCCGCAGCCGGGCCATTTCACCGCCGTCTGGAGCGAGCAGCCGCTGGCCGTCGGCCTGGCCCGCGCCTGCGGCACGCCGGTGCATCCGCTGCCGGCGGGCTTCGCCGGCCTGGCCAAGCTGGCCTCGCCCGGCAGCAGTTCGCTGATCGTGCTCGACAGCCTGCTGGCGCCGGTGCTTTACGAGGACGGCGAAGCCTGGCGGCAGGCCTGGCTGAAACTGGAGGCCGAGTGGTTCGCGCCGCTGCGCCGGCAACTGGGACGTGCGGTGCGGACGCTGGAAATCGCCGCCCCGACGCTCTACGGCGACCTGCGCTGGTCGCTGCGCGGCCGCGACCGCTTCAAGTTCTGGCGCCGCGGCCAGACGCTGGCGGCGCTGGCCGGCCAACTTTCCGAAAGCCAACCGTGACCCGCATCGTCAACCGCGCCGTGCCGCCCCGCGCCGCCTGGCAGCTCGAACAACAGGGCCTGCACCCGCTGCTGGCCCGCCTCTACGCCGCCCGCGGCGTCACCGACAAGGCCGAGCTCGACTACGAGCTGAAATCCCTGCTGCCGCCAACCAGCCTGACCCATGCCGCCGACGCCGCGCAACTGCTGGCCGACGCCATCGAAGCCGAGGCCCGGCTGCTGATCATCGGCGACTACGATTGCGACGGCGCCACCGCCACGGCGGTCGGCATGCGCGCCCTGAAGGCGCTCGGCGCCGAGGTCGACTTCCTGCTGCCCGACCGCTTCAAGCTCGGCTACGGCCTGTCGCCGGAAATCGTCGATCTCGCCGCCGAGCGGGCGCCGGACCTGATCATCACCGTCGACAACGGCATCGCCAGCGTCGAAGGCGTCGAGCGCGCCCGCCAGCACGGCATCGCCACGCTGATCACCGACCACCACCTGCCGGCGGGGTCTACGCCGGACTCGCTGCCGGAAGCCGACTGCATCGTCAATCCGAACCAGCCGGGCTGCGCCTTCCCGTCGAAATGCATCGCCGGCGTCGGCGTCATGTTCTACGTGATGCTGGCCCTGCGCGCCGAACTGCGCGCGCGCGGCTTCTTCGCCGACCGCCCGGAACCCAATTTCGCCAATCTGCTCGACCTGGTCGCGCTCGGCACCGTCGCCGACGTCGTCAAGCTCGACCGCAACAACCGCATCCTCGTCAGCCAGGGTTTGAAGCGCATGCGTGCCGGCCAGTTGCAGCCAGGCCTGGCGGCGCTGTTCCAGGCCGCCGGCCGCGAGGCGAAGAAGGCCACGGCGATGGATCTCGGCTTCATCCTCGGACCGCGCCTGAACGCCGCCGGGCGGCTCGCCGACATGCGCCTGGGCGTCGAATGCCTGCTCACCGACGACCCGGCCCGGGCGTTGCAGATCGCCCAGCAGCTCGACGCGCTCAACCGCGAACGCCGCGAAATCGAGTCGGGCATGCAGGAACAGGCGCTGCTGCTGCTCGAAGCGCTGGACGCCGACGACGGCGCCGCCGGCATCGCCCTCTTCGACGACAGCTGGCACGAAGGCGTGGTCGGCATCCTCGCCTCGCGCCTCAAGGACAAGCTGCACCGCCCGGTGTTCGCCTTCGCCCGAGGCGAGAACGGCATCGTCAAGGGCTCCGGCCGCTCGATTCCCGGCCTGCACCTGCGCGACGCGCTCGATCTCGTGGCCAAGCGCGCCCCCGGCCTGCTGCTGCGTTTCGGCGGCCACGCCATGGCCGCCGGGGCGACCCTGCGGGCCGAGGATTTCGAACGCTTCCGCGAACTGTTCGCCGCCGTCGCCGGCGAACTGCTCGATCCGGCCGACCTGACGCGCACGCTGGAAACCGACGGCGCCCTGGAAGGCGGCTATTACTCGCTGGACATGGCCCGCCTGCTGGAAAACGAAATCTGGGGCCAGGGCTTCCCGCCGCCACTGTTCATGGACGAGTTCGAGGTCGAACAGCAGCGCGTGCTCAAGGAAAAACACCTGAAGCTGCGGCTGCGCAAGGGCGGCGCCCGGGTCGAGGCGATCCAGTTCAACTTCAGCCGGCAGCCGGGCGCCACCGCCCGCCTCGCCTTCCGTCTGGCGATCAACGAGTACATGGGCGTCGAGACGCCGCAACTGTTCGTCGAGCATCTGGAATAGCCGGTAGCGGCGGCTATCCAAATCCCCGGCATTCAGGTAAAAACCGGCCGCAGGGTGGCCCTTGCCGTGCGGCCGCCAACCGTCTCCTTCCGGAGGTTCGACGATGATGCCGACCTTTTCGCTGAGCAGCAGACTGTGGCTGGTTCTGGCGCTGGCCATCGTTCCCCTGTTGGTATTCACTGTGCTCGACTTCCAGCGCGAGCGGCGCCAGGCGGTGGCCGGCATCGAGAGCCTGGCGGTCAGCCTGCTGCAACACTCGGTCATCGAGGAAGACGCCGCCCGCCGCCAGGTGCGCGAAATCCTGCGCATCATGGCCCGCGCCGACAACATGGCCCGCCTCGATCCGGCCGAATGCTCGGCGCTGGCGGCGCGCATGCTGAGCATGACCGAGAATATCGCCATCATCGGCGCGGCCCTGCCGGACGGCACGGTCTTCTGCTCGGCCATCCCGAACAGCCAGCCGCTCAATGTCGGCGACCTGCCCTGGTTCCGCGAAGCGCTGACGGCCACCGACATCTCCCACGGCCACTATGCGCTCGGCCGGATTTCCGGCAAGCCCAGCGTCGCCTTTGGCCTGCCCCTGCGCACCGACGACGGCCGCTTGCGTGCCGTTCTCGTCGCCTCAAGCGATATCGCCTGGTTCGACCGCATCAGCCGCAACCAGCAATTGCCGGCCGGCTGGAGTTCGGTGCTGCTGGGCGGCGACGGCAAGGTACTGGCGCGCCACCCGAATCCCGACGAATGGCGCGGCGCCAGCCTCGATGCCGAGAGCCGCGCACGCCTCCTGCAAGCGCTGGAACAAGGCCACGAGCGGGTCACCATGGAAGATGTGGACGGCAACGAGCGCTTGTTCGTATTGCGCCGAATGCAACTGGCCGACGGCCAATTGGTGGCGGCCATCGGCGCCCCGGTACACGAGCTGACCGGCGCCGTCGATCGCCAGTTTTCGTTGCGCCTCGGCGTGTTCTTCGCCGTCACGCTGCTCTCGGTGCTGCTCGCCCGCTTCTACCTCAACCGCCTGGTCGAGCGCTGGGTCGACCGCTTGCGCACCGTCACCGCCGCCGTCGCCGTCGGCGATTTCTCCACGCGCCTGCCCGACCGCGGCCTGCCCGGCGAACTGGCCCAGCTGAACGGCCGCTTCAACGCCATGAGCGCCGCCCTGGCCGAACGCGAAGCGATGTTCGAGGCCAACCGCCACGACATCGAATCGCTCAACCGCCAACTGGCCGACCGCCTGAGCGCCCTCGAAGCCTCGGAACTGGTGCAGCGGCGGCTGGCCACGGCGGTCGAGCAAAGTCCGGTCAGCATCGTCATCACCGACATCGACGCCAACATCACTTACGCCAATGCCGCCTTCGCCCGCGTCAGCGGCTACAGCGTACCCGAGGTGCTTGGCCGCAACCCGCGCCTGCTCAAGTCCGGCCTGACGCGGCCGGAGGTTTACCAGGAAATGTGGCAGACGCTGACCGCCGGCCGCATCTGGCGCGGCGAACTGCTCAACCGGCGCAAGGATGGCTCGCTCTTCCCCGAGCTGATCACCATCGCCCCGGTGCGCGGCGGCGATGGCGCGATCGACCAGTACGTGGCGGTCAAGGAGGACGTCAGCGAGCGCCGGCGGATCGAGGAGGAACTGGCCGAGCATCGCCAGCATCTCGAACGGCTGGTCGAGACCCGGACGGCCGAACTGGCCCAGGCGACCGCCGCGGCGGAAATGGCCAACAAGGCCAAGTCGGCCTTCCTGGCCAACATGAGCCACGAGATCCGGACGCCGATGAACGCCATCATCGGCCTCAACTACCTGCTGCTGAAAAGCCCGCTGACGCCGAGCCAGCGCGACAAGCTGGAGAAGGTCACGGCCGCCTCCGAACACCTGCTGCAGGTGATCAACAACATTCTCGAACTGTCGAAGATCGAATCCGGCAAGCTCGAACTCGAACACCACGAATTCGCTCCGCTCGACGTGCTGCAAACGGCCGCCACGATGATCCGAGAACCGGCGCAGGCCAAGGGGTTGCAACTCGGCGTCGACGGCGGCAGCCTGCCGCCGCTGGCCATCGGCGACGCCCAGCGGCTGCGCCAGGTCTTGATGAACTTCGCCAGCAATGCGCTCAAATTCACCCGCAGCGGCACCATCCACCTGTCCGGCGAACTGCTGGCCGACGACGACACCACCCTGACCTGCCGCTTCGCCGTCCGCGATACCGGCATCGGCATCAGCGCCGAGGACATTCCGCGGCTGTTCAAGCCCTTCGAACAGCTCGACGCCTCGACCACCCGCCAGTACGGCGGCACCGGCCTCGGCCTGGCCATCGCCGCCCACCTGGCCCGGCTGATGGGCGGCGCCGTCGGCGTCGACAGCCAGCCGAACCAGGGCAGTTGCTTCTGGATCACCGCCCGCCTGGGCAAGGCCGCCGCCCGGGAGATACCTCCGCCGGCCGGCGGAAGCGAAGCGGCGCACTTCCGGGGACGGGTGCTGCTGGTCGAGGACGACGCGCTCAATCGTGAAATCGGCTGCGAGCTGCTGGCCGCCGTCGGCATCGTCGCCGACATCGCCGAAAACGGTCAGCAGGCCGTCGACCGGGTCGCGAACA
>JAVBRT010000031.1:0-122501 GCA_031547725.1 Azonexus sp.
TGCCTTGATCGACCTCATCGAGGCTGCCGGTGCCGAAGCGATCATCCCTCCACGAAGCAATCGCAACACTCAACGTACCGTTGATTGGCACCGCTACAAGGCACGAAACCTCGTCGAGCGCTTCTTCAATCGCCTCAAGCAATTTCGCCGTATCGCCACCCGATACGACAAACTTGCCAAGCGTTTCAACGCCTTCCTGCATCTCGCTTGTGCTTATATCTGGATACTGTGAACATACCCTAAGATCAGGTGGGCAAAGTTCTACCGGAACCCGGCCAAGTGAGGTTTCTCGAGGTGCCCGACAGCTTCTGGCGCGTACCACCGATGTCCATCGCAACTGGGGTCTGACCCTTGGGCGCATAGCTGCGACCGCGCACATTGGTATTGGCCAAGGCCGTCTCGTCGCCCCAGTGAATCTCGCCACCCTCGGCCTTGACGCGTGCCGCGATGCCAGGATAGCCAACCTTTACAAACCCTCGTCCGCGTAGCATCATCGGGCGATCTAAACGGCATTCAACGGTCTCCAATGGCGGCAACTCCCCAATCCCCTCCGCTCAGCGGTCTGGCGCGCGCACTGGTGCAGGCCGGGCAACTCAAGGAGACAGAGGCCGAGCAACTGCTGTCGCAAGCCAACAATGCCAAGATTTCCCTGATCGAGCAGATCATTCTCAGCCAGAAGGCGACGGCGACCGAAATTGCCCGCTTCGTTTCGGAAACCTTCGGCTACCCGCTGCTCGATCTGGCCGCCTTCGATGACGTGCACATTCCGGCCAACGCCATCGATCGCAAACTGATCGCCTCGCACAAGGTGATCCCGCTCAACAAGCGCGGCAACCGGCTCTCGGTGGCGATCGCCGACCCGACCAATCTGCGCGCTCTGGATGAAATCCGCTTCCAGACCGGTCTGGCTGTCGATCCTATCGTCGTCGAGCAGTCGAAGCTGGCACCTCTAGTCGCCAAATATGCCGAATCGGCCAGCGATACGCTGAAAAACCTGGCCGGAGAGGACATCAATCTCGATCTCCTCGATGAAGAGTCCGCCCCCAAGACGGAAGAGGCCGCAGGGCAGGACATCGATGACGCCCCGGTCGTCAAGTTCATCCAGAAGATGCTGCTCGACGCAATCAACGACGGCGCCTCGGACATCCACTTCGAACCCTACGAAAAGTTCTACCGTATCCGCTTCCGCGTCGACGGCATTCTGCGTGAAATCGCCACACCGCCGCCAACCATCAAAGAAAAGCTGGCCTCGCGGATCAAGGTCATCTCGCGCCTGAACATCGCCGAAAAACGCGTCCCCCAGGACGGACGCATGCGTTTGGTGCTGTCGAAAACCAGAGCCATCGATTTCCGCGTCAGCACCCTGCCCACCCTGCAGGGCGAAAAAATCGTGTTGCGCATTCTCGACCCGACCTCGGCCACGCTCGGCATCGAAGCACTCGGCTATGAGCCGGAACAGAAAGCCGCCCTGCTCGATGCCGTCAGCCGCCCCTACGGCATGGTGCTAGTCACCGGCCCGACCGGTTCGGGCAAGACTGTTTCGCTGTATACCTGTCTCAATATTCTGAATAAGGACGGCGTCAATATTTCGACCGCCGAAGATCCGGCTGAAATCAACCTGCCCGGCATTAATCAGGTCAATGTCGACGACAAGGCTGGCCTGACCTTCCCGGTCGCCCTGAAGGCCTTCCTCCGCCAGGATCCGGACATCATCATGGTCGGCGAAATCCGTGATCTGGAAACGGCCGAAATTGCCATCAAGGCAGCGCAGACCGGTCACATGGTGCTGTCGACGCTGCATACCAACGATGCCCCGCAAACCCTGACCCGCCTGATGAACATGGGCGTGCCGACCTTCAATATCGCCTCCAGCGTCCAACTGATCACCGCCCAACGCCTAGCGCGGCGCCTGTGCACCTGCAAAAAACCGATGACGGTGCCAACCCAGGCACTGCTCGATGCCGGCTTCCAGGAAGAAGAACTCGATGGCTCGTGGACGCTGTATGGCCCGGAAGGCTGCGATCGCTGCAAGGGCAGCGGCTACAAGGGGCGCGTCGGCATCTATCAGGTCATGCCGATTTCCGAAGCCATGCAGCGCCTGATCATGAGTGGCGCCACCTCGCTCGATCTAGCTCACCAGGCTAAGCGGGAAGGCATCAAGGATCTGCGCGAATCCGGCCTGCTCAAGGTCAAACAGGGTTTGACCTCACTCGACGAAGTGCTGAGCACGACCAATCTCTAAGGGAATAAACCGACATGGCCACTGCCGCAAAACCGAAAGCTGCCACCGTCAAGGAAAATGCCTTTCTCTGGGAGGGAAGAAACAAGGACGGCAAGACCGTTCGTGGCGAAATGCGTGCGGCCAGCGAATCCGTGGTCATGGCCAGCCTGCGCCGCCAGGGCATCAGCAACGTCAAGGTTAAAAAAGTTCGCTTCAAGAGCGGCGGCAAGGTTAAGGAAAAAGACATTGCCTTGTTCACCCGCCAACTGGCGACCATGATGAAATCCGGCGTCCCCTTGCTACAGGCATTCGACATCGTCGGTCGCGGCCACTCCAACCCAGCCGTCGGCAAGCTGCTGCTCGACATCAAGGCCGATGTCGAAACCGGCAACTCGCTATCCCAAGCCTTCCGCAAATTCCCGCTACACTTCGATGCGCTGTACTGCAACCTGGTTTCGGCCGGCGAGCAAGCCGGTATTCTCGACACGCTGCTCGACCGCCTGGCGACCTACAAGGAAAAAATCCTAGCCATCAAAAGTAAGATCAAGGCAGCCTTGTTTTATCCGATCGCGGTGATCGTCGTCGCCTTCATCATCACTGTCGTGATCATGATTTTCGTGATCCCGGCCTTCAAGGAAGTATTCACCGGCTTCGGCGCCGACTTGCCGGCCCCCACCCTACTGGTAATAGCCATTTCGGACTTTTTCGTCGCCTACTGGTGGGCCATTTTTGGCGCTATCGGCGCCGGCCTGTATGCTTTTTTCGAGGCATGGAAACGTTCGGAGAAAGTGCAGATGGCAATGGATCGCCTGCTGCTGCGCTTGCCGGTCTTCGGCGACATCGTGCGCAAGTCGGTGATCGCCCGCTGGACCCGGACCCTGGCGACCATGTTCGCCGCCGGCGTACCGCTGGTCGAATCGCTCGACTCGGTTGGTGGCGCTGCCGGCAACCATGTTTACAAGGTTGGAACCAAGCAGATTCAGGGCGAGGTCGCCAGCGGCACCAGCCTGACCGTCTCAATGCAAAACGTTGATCTATTCCCCAACATGGTCACCCAGATGGTGGCCATCGGCGAGGAGTCCGGCGCTCTCGACTCGATGCTGTCCAAGGTCGCCGACTTCTTCGAGCAGGAAGTCGATGACGCGGTCGACGCCATGTCGAGCCTGATGGAACCAATCATCATGGTGGTGCTCGGGGTATTGATTGGCGGCATGATCGTCGCCATGTACCTGCCGATCTTCAAGCTCGGCGCTGTCGTAGGATGATTCCCGAATCGCTGGGAGGCCTGGCTGCCATTGCCGGGCTGCTGGGGCTGTGTGTCGGCAGTTTTCTCAACGTGGTGATCCATCGTCTGCCGCAGATGATGGAGCGGGAATGGCAGGCGCAATGTGCCGAACTGCGCGGCGAAGCGATCCCGGAGAGCGCACCGCTGTCGCTGGCCCGGCCGCGCTCCCGCTGCCCGCATTGCGGACACCAAATCACGGCACTGGAAAACATTCCGCTGTTCAGCTATCTGCTGGTACTCAGAGGAAAATGCGCTGGCTGCGGCCAACGCATTTCACCGCGCTACCCTCTCGTCGAACTATTAACCGGCCTGCTTTCGGCCTACGCCGCCTGGCATTTCGGCCTGACACCGCAACTGGCCGGAGCGCTGATCCTGATCTGGGCATTGATCACACTGTCGGCCATCGATTTCGATACGCAATTGCTGCCGGACTCGATCACCTTGCCCCTGCTTTGGCTCGGCCTGGCCTTCAATCTGTTCACAACTTTCACCGAGCTCCCGACTGCCGTCATCGGCGCCATGGCCGGCTATCTCGCATTGTGGTCGGTATTCTGGCTGTTCAAGCTGGCGACCGGCAAGGAAGGCATGGGCTACGGCGATTTCAAGCTGCTGGCGGCGCTCGGCGCCTGGCTCGGCTGGACCATGCTGCCGGCCATCATCCTGCTCTCCTCGGTGGTTGGCGCGCTCGTCGGCATCACGCTGATCGTCGCCGCCCGCCACGGGCGCAACGTGCCGATTCCGTTCGGCCCCTACCTGGCCGCCGCCGGCATCATCACCCTGTTCTGGGGCGAGACCATTACCCGTGGCTACCTCGGCTTGATCGCTTGAATCACAGCGCTCCGCCCCGATATAAGAGCCTCCGCTTTCGGATACAATTCAAGGTTTTGGAGGACTCCCATGCCGATTTACGAATATCGCTGCGACGCCTGCGGTTTCCAGAAAGAGCATCTGCAGAAAATCAGCGACCCGCTGTTGTCCGTATGCCCGACCTGTGGCCAGGAAAGCTATAACAAACTGCTTTCGGCCGCCGGCTTTCAGTTGAAGGGCAGCGGCTGGTACGCCACCGACTTCAAGGGTGGCAGCCAGCCGAAGACACCGCCACCGTGCCAAACGGGCGAAGGAAGCTGTTCGTCGTGCGTAGCCAGTTAATCAAACGCTATTTCATTACGGGACTGCTGATCTGGGTTCCGCTGGTGATCACCGCCTGGGTGCTGTCGATCATCGTCGAGACGCTCGACCAGTCGTTGCGCCTGCTGCCGGAGACCATCCATCCGAAGAGCCTGCTCGGCTTCGCGCTGCCCGGCGTCGGCGCCCTGCTGACCCTGGCGATGATCCTGCTGACCGGCTTGCTGGCCACCAATTTCATCGGCCAGAAGCTGGTCGGCTGGTGGGACAAGCTGCTGTCGCGCATTCCCGTGGTCAATTCGGTGTACAAGGCGGTCAAGCAGGTTTCCGACACCTTGTTCGCCCCCAACGGCAATGCTTTCCGCAAGGCGCTGCTGGTCCAGTATCCGCGCCATGGCGCGTGGACCATCGCCTTCCTGACCGGCGCCCCGGGCGGCGACATCCGCAACCATCTGGCCGGCGACTACGTCAGCGTCTATGTGCCGACCACCCCCAACCCGACTTCCGGCTTCTTCCTGATGCTGCCGCGCCAGGACGTCGTCGAGCTCGACATGAGCGTCGACGAAGCCCTCAAATACATCATCTCGATGGGCGTCGTGGCGCCGCCGCCGCACCCGCGAGTCGTCGTCAAAACAACCTAAGCAAACCCTCGGAATTTTCATGCGTACCCATTACTGCGGACAACTCAACGCCGCCCTCGACGGGCAAATCGTCACCCTGTGCGGCTGGGCCCACCGTCGCCGCGACCACGGCGGCGTCATCTTCATCGACCTGCGCGACCGCGAGGGCCTGGCCCAGGTCGTCTGCGACCCGGATCGCGCCGAGTCCTTCAAGATCGCCGAGTCGGTCCGCAACGAATTCTGTCTGAAGATCACCGGCAAGGTCCGCCCGCGTCCGGCCGGCACCACCAACGCCAACCTGGCCTCCGGCGAGATCGAGGTGCTGTGCCACGAGATCGAGGTGCTCAACGCCTCGGTGACGCCGCCGTTCCAGCTCGACGAGGACAATCTCTCCGAGAACGTCCGCCTGACCCACCGCGTCATCGACCTGCGCCGGCCGCAGATGCAGAGCAACCTGATGCTGCGCTACAAGGTCGCCCGCGCCTTCCGCCGCTTCCTCGACGACAACGGTTTCGTCGACATCGAAACGCCGATGCTGACCAAGTCCACGCCGGAAGGCGCCCGCGACTACCTGGTGCCGTCGCGCGTGCATCCCGGTCAGTTCTTCGCCCTGCCGCAGTCGCCACAGCTGTTCAAGCAGTTGCTGATGGTCGCCGGCTTCGACCGCTACTACCAGATCGTCAAATGCTTCCGCGACGAGGATCTGCGCGCCGACCGCCAGCCGGAATTCACCCAGGTCGATATCGAGACCTCGTTCATGAGCGAGGCCGAAATCACCGCCCTGATGGAACAACTGATCCGCCGCGTCTTCAAGGAAGCCATCGACGTCGATCTGCCGGAGTTCCCGCGCATGACCTACGCCGAAGCCATGCACCGCTTCGGTTCGGACAAACCGGACCTGCGCGTCACGCTGGAACTGACCGAAGTGACCGACGCCTTCAAGGACGTTGCCTTCAAGGTCTTCGCCGGCGTCGCCAACAGCGAGGGCGGCCGCATCGCCGCCATGCGCATCCCGGGCGGCGCCACGCTGACCCGCGGCGAGATCGACGCCTACACCCAGTTCGTCGGCATCTACGGCGCCAAGGGCCTGGCCTACATCAAGGTCAACGACGTCACGCAGATCAATGAAACCGGCCTCCAGTCGCCGATCGTCAAGAACCTTTCGGAAGCCTCGCTGCGCGCCGTCATCGAACGCACCGGCGCGCAATCCGGCGACCTGATCTTCTTCGGCGCCGACAAGGCCAAGATCGTCAACGACGCCCTCGGCGCGCTACGCATCAAGATCGGCCACGAAAAGGGCTTCGTCACCGGCGCCAAGTGGGCGCCGCTGTGGGTCGTCGATTTCCCGATGTTCGAGTACGACGACGAGTTGAAGCGCTGGACCGCCTGCCACCACCCCTTCACCAGCCCCAAGGACGAGCATCTCGACCTGCTGACCAGCGATCCCGGCAAGTGCCTGGCCAAGGCCTACGACCTGGCCCTGAACGGCTGGGAACTGGGCGGCGGCTCGGTGCGTATCCATCGCGCCGACGTGCAGGAGAAGGTCTTCGCCGCGCTGGCCATCGGCCCGGACGAGCAGCAGGCCAAGTTCGGCTTCTTGCTCGACGCGCTGAAGTACGGCGCCCCACCGCACGGCGGTCTGGCCTTCGGCCTCGACCGCATCGTCACGATGATGACCGGCGCCGAGTCGATCCGCGACGTGATCGCCTTCCCCAAGACGCAACGCGCCCAGTGCCTGCTGACCGACGCGCCGTCGCCGGTCGACGAGAAGCAGTTGCGCGAACTGCACGTCCGCCTGCGCCAGAAGGTCGAGACCCAGGTCGAGGTCGGCCCGGGCTAAAACGCCATGCGCCCATGGCAGCGCTTCCTGATCGTCCTGCTGCTGACGATCGGAAGCGCTTTCGCCTTCTTCGGCGGCCCATCCGAACGCGACTGGATCGCCGCCGCCGACCTGCCGCCCGAGGCCCGCGAGACGCTGGCTTTGATCAAGCGCGGCGGCCCTTTCCCCTACCGCCGCGACGGCGTCGTCTTCAACAATTTCGAGAAGCGCCTGCCGATCCAGGCGCGCGGCTATTACCGCGAATACACGGTCAAGACGCCGGGGCGCAGGGACCGCGGCCCGCGCCGCATCGTCGCCGGCGGTGAGCGCGAGTATTACTATACGGCCGACCATTACCAGTCCTTTCGGCGCATCTGCGAATGAGCAAACCGGACAGCATCGTCCGTCTCCTGGCCGATAGCGGCCGGGCCGGCCTCCACTATCTGCCGGCCGACCGCCGGACAGCCATCGAGCAAGGCGCCGGCCGCGCCGGCTTCCGTCTGCTGACGGCCGATCTCTCGGCCTGCCGCAGCAAGACCAGGGCGCTTGCCGCGCTCGGCCGCGCCTGCGCCTTCCCCGACTGGCATGGCGGCAATCTCGACGCCCTGTTCGATGGCCTCTGCGACCCCGACTGGCTGCCGGCCCCCGGCCATGTCGTGCTGATCGCCGGCCTGGACAGCCTGCGCCGGGCGGCGCCGGACAGCTTAGCCGCGCTACTCGAAGTCTTCGCCGCCGCCTGCGACGAACGGCGCGCCGCCGGTCAGCCGCTGTGGATACTGATCGACATCCCGGCCGCCGGCATCGCCCCCGTGCCCGACGCATGAGCGGCCACAAGCAGCCGGTTTCCGTGCTGGTCGTCATCCATACGCTGGAACTCGACGTCCTGCTGCTCGAACGCGCTGCCCATCCGGGCTTCTGGCAATCGGTCACCGGCAGCCGCGAGGGCGGGGAAACGCTCACGCAGACCGCCTGGCGCGAAGTCGGCGAGGAAACCGGCCTGACCGCCGACAACGGCCGCCTGACCGACTGGCGCATCGCCAACACCTACACCCTCTTTCCCGCCTGGCGCCACCGCTACCCGGCCGGCGTCAGCGAAAACACCGAGCACGTGTTCGGCCTCTGCCTGCCGGCACGCCTCGCCGTCACGCCGGCGCCGGACGAGCACCGCGCCTGGCAATGGCTGCCCTGGCGCGAGGCGGCCGGGCGCTGTTTCTCGTGGAGCAACCGCGACGCCATCCGGCTGTTGCCGCGTACTCTTTCCCGGACTTGAAACCGCCTGGCGAAACCCTATATGGGTGTCACCAAGGCTTGTTCACAAAGGAGAGAAACCATGGCCAACATCACCCGACGCGACCCCTTCGATGATCTGTTCCGCGGCTTTTTCGTCCGTCCTGTCGAGTTCAACGGCAGCCAGCCCCAGGCGCCGTCGATCAAGATGGACGTCAAGGAGCAAGGCGACGCCTACTTGGTCCATGCCGAGCTGCCCGGCGTCAAGAAAGAGGACATCCATGTCGTCGTCGACGGCAACCTCGTGTCGCTGAGCGCCGAAATCAGGCAGGAGCAGGAGGTCAAGGAAGGCGACCGCGTGCTGCGCTCGGAACGCTACTACGGCAAGGTCTCCCGTTCCTTCCAGCTGGAACAGGAGCTCGACGACGCCAAGGCCAGCGCCCGCTTCAACGACGGCGTGCTGGAATTGACCCTGCCCAAGCGCATCGCCAGCCCGAGCAAGCGCCTGACCATCGAATGACGCGCGTCCGACCGCGGAGCGATCCGCGGCGGCGCCCGGCCGGCCACCGAGCCGGCCTTTTTCTTTGTACAATCCGCGGCGATTCTCTCAGGAGCCCGCCATGAATCTCGAAGATCTCGCCCCCGGCACCAAGGCCGCCGTCCTCGCCGAAGCCCTTCCCTACATCAAGCGTTTCCACGGCAAGACCATCGTCGTCAAGTACGGCGGCAACGCGATGACCGACGAGCATCTGAAAAGCTGCTTCGCCCGCGACGTGGTGCTGCTCGAACTGATCGGCTTCAACATCGTCGTCGTGCACGGCGGCGGCCCGCAGATCGAGAACCTGCTCGGCCGCGTCGGCAAGAAGGGCGAATTCGTCCAGGGCATGCGCGTCACCGACGCCGAGACGATGGAAGTGGTCGAGATGGTGCTCGGCGGCCAGGTCAACAAGGACATCGTCAACCTGATCAACCAGCACGGCGGCAAGGCCGTCGGCCTGACCGGCAAGGACGGCAACTGCATCCGTGCCAAGAAGCTGATGCTGGAAAACAAGGACAACCCGGGCGACCTGATCGACGTTGGCCAGGTCGGCGAGATCACCCAGATCGACCCGGCTCTGATCGACCATCTGGACAAGGGTTCCTTCATTCCGGTGATCGCCCCGATCGGCGTCGGCGAAAACGGCGAGACCTACAACATCAACGCCGACGTCGTCGCCGGCAAGATTGCCGAAGTGCTGAAGGCCGAAAAACTGGTCCTGCTGACCAACACGCCGGGCGTGCTGGACAAGGAAGGTAAGCTGATCACCGGCATCACGCCCAAGCAGATCGACGAAATGGTCGAGGATGGCACGCTGTCCGGCGGCATGTTGCCGAAGATCGGCTCAGCGCTCGACGCCGCGCGCAACGGCGTCAAGGGCGTGCACATCATCGACGGCCGCGTCGAGCACGCGCTGCTGCTGGAAATCCTGACCGACCACGGCGTCGGCACGATGATCAAGTCGCACTGACCATGCGCGCGGGGCGCACCTGGCTGTTCGATCTCGACAACACGCTGCACAACGCGACCCCGCACATCTTTCCCCACATCAACCGCTCGATGCGCGCCTACATCGAGCGACACTTGGGCGTCGACGCCCAGCAGGCCAACCGCATCCGCGTCGACTACTGGACGCGCTACGGCGCCACGCTGCTCGGCATGATGCGCCACCACGGCACCGATCCGCGGCATTTCCTGCACGAAACGCACCAGTTCCCCGACCTGCAGCGCATGATCGTGTTCGAAAAGCCGCTGCTGCACGCGCTGCGCCGCCTGCCGGGACGGCGCATCGTCTTTTCCAACGCGCCGCGCCATTACGCCGAGGCGGTGCTGCGCCTGACCGGCCTGGAACGCTGCTTCGACGCGCTGTACGCCGTCGAGAACCTCGATTACCGGCCGAAGCCGATGCCGGCCGGATTCCGTGCTTTACTCCGGGCCGAGCGCCTCGACCCGCGGCGCTGCATCATGGTCGAGGACAGCCTGAGCAATCTGGTCACCGCCAAGAAACTCGGCATGCGTACCGTGTTAGTGAGCGCTGGCTCGCGCCGCTCGCCTTGCGTCGACGTCAAAATTCGTTCCGTCCTCGATTTGCCTAAGCACTGCGGCCGTCTATAATCGCCGGACAACATAGCGGGAGGGGGGCGCTCAGGTTGGGAATGACTTCATTCCTTGCATGAGGTTCCGCACGATGCAACGATCCTACCGGTTTCAGAACTTCGTAAACGGCGAGCCGCTTGATGTACTGGTCGTGGGAGGCGGGATCACCGGTGCACCGCTATATCGTCGGCTTTGCGAGCAGGGTTACCGCGTGGCGTTGGTTGACAAGAGCGATTTTGCCTCCGGGACCAGTCAGGCCTCCGGCATGCTCATTTGGGGTGGGCTGCTTTACCTGAAGAACCTCGATTTACCGACAGTCATTCAACTATGCAAAGCACGCAAAGAGTTGATGAGGGATTTTCCCAATGCGATTTCTGTCCTGAATCTGCGCTATCCGGTTTCTCCCGCCATCCGAAGAATTTCAATATTGCTGGGCCTCTATCTCTACTGGACCTTGGGAGAGTTCGCCCTAAAGCGTCCCACGATGGGGACGGCTCTTGAATACCAGGAAGGGATGCTGCGGCACTCCGACAGCCGTTTTGTGATTGAGCAAATTCAAGCATTCCATTCGGAACACAACATCCCCATGAACCATTGCCGCCTGGTGGCTGCCGAATTTGCCCGGGATCAGCACCGCTGGACAGTACGCTTGCGCGATGAATTGACCGGGCGGGAATATGAGGGCAAAGCTCGGATCATCGTCAACGCCGCCGGAGTTTGGACGGATGAGGTAAACCGGCTGTTGGCTGTCGAATCGCCTTGCAAGCATGTATTCAGCAAAGGCGTTTATGTCACCTTTCCCCGGCGCGATGGGCAGAACGACGCACATATTTACCCCATGCCGGGCGCCGATGATGTATTGACGCATGTACCGTGGGGCCCCGTGATGATGTGGGGACCAACGGAAACAGCGATTCAGGATCTGGAAAGTGGGTTGACGCCCAACCGCGAGGACATCCGTTTTTTACTGGCAAGTGCCAATCAATCGCTACCCGAAAAAGTCGGCCCGGAGGATGTGGTTTCCATCCGTTGCGGCATCCGTCCCTTGGTCGTGGCACGAGATGATTTTCGCGATGTCTACCCGCTCGAACTCTCTCGCCATCATCGCGTTGTCGCCAACCAGGCAAAGCAGACTATTGCGATCTACGGCGGCAAATTCACTTCCAGTTTCAGAGTCGCGAATCAAGCGACCAAGCTCATCGGGCGTTGGATTCCCGCCCGATTTTCCAAGCCCATGGCATTTTCCAACCCACCCCAAACAGAGCACCATCCGCAGTTCCGACACGACGTGGTCACCCCATCGTGGGCCCGTGATCATGAGTTTTGCGTGACGCTGGAGGATTATCTGCGCCGCCGCACTCCCATTGACCAATGGACCCCCCGGAGGGGGCTTGGTTTGGACAACTCCGGGCGAGAGTCCCTCAAAAAGCTGGCCGAAGCGTTCGCAGCGGAGCCGATGGCGGCGGAGACGATGGTGAAAGCTTATGAACGGAAAGTCTGCGAGACCTATGACCCTCTATTGACCACACTATGAAGACCCCAATCCATCCCGTCGTCACGATCCCGCAGGAACCCTTTTTGCAATGGCCGCGCTTCTCGCAGGAGGAAGAAGCAGCGGTGCTCCAAATCCTGCGGGATGGCAACGTAAGCACTCATCCTGTCATCCGGGAACTGGAAAAGGATTTTTGCCAGTTCACTGGACGCCAGTTCGCGCTGGCGCATTGCAACGGAACGGCCGCACTCCTAGCCGCGTTTCACGCGATCGGGCTGGAACCCGGCGACGAAGTACTGGTTCCCTCCGTAACGTTCTGGGCTTCCGTCCTGCCGATGATCTGGTGCGGATTGGTGCCCGTTTTTTGCGAAAGCGAACCGGATACTCTGGGCCTAGACCCCATTGATGCCGCCCGGCGCATTACACCAAGAACACGGGCTATCGTCATCGTTCATCTTTGGGGGCTGCCCTGCAAGGTGGAAGAAATCCAGCGCCTCGCGGCGCGCCACGGCCTGAAGGTGATTGAAGACGCCTCCCATGCCCATGGTGCATCCGCCGGAGGCGTTCTGTGCGGCCGGTTTGGCGATGTTTCAGTCTTCAGTATGCAAGGCGACAAGCTGGTTCCGGCAGGTGAAGGCGGCGTGCTCTTGACGGATGACGAAGAAATTCACACCCGCGCGGTTTGCTTGGGAGACATCACCCGGATCATCAAACTTCAAGGGCCGGAGAGGCGCTTTGCCGCAACCAGCTTTGGCATCAAAACGCGGATCGCACCAATGTCCGCCGCGCTTGGACGGGCGATGCTAGCCCGCCTCCCACACACCAACGCTGTACGGAACCGCAATCACCGGATGCTTTCCGAAGCGTTGGAAGCGATGGACTTTGATTGCTTTCTTGCTCCGGCAAATGTCGAGCGTGTTTACTTTGAATTCATCATCCGGCACCGCGACCCTGCCATGAACATGGCGCATTTGATAGAAACGCTTCAACAGATGGGATGCCGGGTGGGCCTGCCCCGCTATCCCTTGCTGCACCAGCAGCCTTTTTTCACCGAAGGCCACTGGCAAAGCGTTGGGCGTTATCCCGTGGGAACCGCCACGTGTGGCACATCCCTGCCGCGAACCGAAGAAGCCAACGGACAGCTAATCCGGCTACCCAATTTCACGCACCCGCAGTCGGAGCCTTTGATCCAGCAATACGCGGAGGCATTCCGTCAGGCGCTTTCTACGCTCTAGCTACTGGGGAGAAAAACGATCATGGCCGCAAAAACCGGCGAACGCCGCCTGCAAATCCTGCAAACCCTGGCCGGCATGCTGGAGACGCCGCGTGGGGAAAAAATCACCACCGCCGCTCTGGCCGCCCGCCTGGCCTGCTCCGAAGCCGCGCTCTACCGCCACTTCGCCAGCAAGGCCCAGATGTACGACGGCCTGATCGAATTCATCGAGCAGAGCCTGTTCGGCGTCATCAACCAGATCACCGCCGAGGAAACCCAAGGACTCAAGCAGGTCGAACTGATCGTCGGCCTGTTGCTGCGCTTCGCCCAGAAAAACCGCGGCATGACCCGGGTGCTGATCGGCGACGCCCTGGTCAACGAGAACGAGCGCCTGCAGGCGCGCATCAACGCCTTGCTCGACAAGGTCGAGGCGGCGCTCAAGCAGTCCCTGCGCATCGCGGCGACCCAGGAAAACCTCAAGCCGGATGCCGATTTCACCGCCCTGGCCAACCTGCTGCGCTGCTATGTCGTCGGCCGCTGGGAACAATACGCCCGCTCCGCCTTCAACCGCGAACCGCTGGCCCAATGGCCGCAGCAATGGCCGATGCTGTATTTCGCCTGCCTGTCGCAATCGAGCGCACCGGGCGGGTAAACGAAAAAGGCGGCCTGCCGGCCGCCCCTTGGCAAGGATTTCCGCACTCAGCGCCGCAGGCACTCCGCGGCATCCAGCGCGAAATAGGTCAGGATGCCGTCGGCGCCGGCCCGCTTGAAGGCCAGCAAGCTTTCCAGCACCACCGCCTCCTCGGCCAGCCAGCCGTTCTGCGCCGCCGCCTTGAGCATCGCGTACTCACCGCTGACCTGATAGGCATAGGTCGGCACCTTGAACTCGTCCTTGACCCGGCGGACGATGTCCAGATACGGCATGCCCGGCTTGACCATGACCATGTCGGCGCCTTCCGCGAGATCGAGCGCCACTTCGCGCAGGGCCTCGTCGCTGTTGGCCGGGTCCATTTGATAGGTGTACTTGTTGCCCTTGCCGAGATTGCCGGCCGAACCGACCGCGTCGCGGAAAGGGCCGTAGAAGCTGGAGGCGTACTTGGCCGAATAGGCCAGGATGCGCGTGTAGATCAGGCCCTTGGCTTCCAGCGCGTTGCGGATGCGGCCGATGCGCCCGTCCATCATGTCCGACGGCGCCACCACGTCGACGCCCGCCGCCGCATGGCACAAGGCCTGACTGGTCAGCACTTCCAGCGTCTCGTCGTTGAGCACGTAGCCGGTTTCGTCGATCAGGCCGTCCTGGCCGTGGCTGGTGTAAGGATCGAGGGCGACGTCGGTGATCACGCCCAGCTCCGGAAACTCGCGCTTCAGGGCGCGCACCACGCGCGGCACCAGGCCGTCGTCGTTGTAGGCCTCCTTGGCATCCAGCGACTTGAGCGCCGGATCGACCACCGGGAACAGCGCCAACGCCGGAATGCCCAGTTTCACCGCGCGCTCCGCCGTCTTCAGCAGAATATCCAGCGACTGCCGCTCGACGCCGGGCATCGACGCCACCTTCTCGGTCCGCCCCTCGCCTTCGAGGACGAACACCGGGTAGATGAAATCGTCGGCCGTCAGCACCGATTCGCGCATCAGGCGCCGCGAAAAATCGTCCCGCCGCATCCGGCGCATGCGGGTACCCGGAAAGATGCCATTACCGCTCATACTGCACACCTCGCTCGATTGAACACCAGAGAAAATTTTCGTATCGCGTGGAACTTTCCACCATGACCTGCATCAGAGCCACCAGATGGCACGCGCTGTCTCCCGCTTCACCTCCCTGAGCGGGTGTCTTGACCACGTCAAGGCATTTTGGCCCCCGGACCCCCCTTATCCGGGGGCCCTTTGTTTTCCGGCTTCGCCAGCGGAATGTCGAGCCACTGGGCGAACACCGCCTCGGCCTCGTCCACCCCCGTTTTTTTCAGACTGGAAAACAACTGCACCGAATACAGTTCGGCATCGCCCCAGGTCGCCACCTCGGCCTTGACCGAACGCAACGCCTTGGTCTGCTCCTGCCGGCTCAGTTTGTCGGCTTTCGACAGCATGATGTGGATCGGCCTCCCGGTCGGGCGGAACCAGTCGATCAGTTGCAGGTCGAGATCGGTCATCGGCCGGCGGACATCCATGATCACGGCCAGCCCGGCCAGTTGCTCGCGCTTGCTGAGATAGGGGCCGATCAGCCCTTCCCATTGCGAGCGGACCGCTTCCGGTGCCTTGGCATAGCCGTAACCGGGCAGATCGACGAAATACTTGCCGGCGGCCAGCGTGAAGTAGTTGAGATGCTGCGTCCGCCCCGGCGTCTTGCTGACATAGGCCAGGCGCACCCGTCCGGCCAGGGTATTGATGGCCGACGACTTGCCGGCATTGGAGCGGCCGGCGAAGGCGACTTCGCGGAGCGAATCGCGCGGCAAATCGCGAAGATGGGCGACGGTCGTGAGGAAAACCGCCTGCTGGAACAGTGGCATAAAAAACTCGGGGGGCCCGCCATGGCTGGGCGAAGTGTTATAGAATAACAGGTTTGAAACTTCCCGTTCCGGCCAAAGCGCCCACAAACGCGTACAAGGAGCTTGTAAATGATTCGTTCCGCGGCAATGGCAATTCTTCTTGCCACCACTGTCATCGCTCATGCAGCCGAAGGTGCCAAGAGCAAGGCTGATCCTGCCAAGGGCAAAATCGTCGCGGAAACGATCTGCGTCGCCTGCCACGGCGTCGACGGCAACAGCGTGGCCGCGGCCAACCCGCATCTGGCCGGCCAGATCGAGGAATACATCTACAAGCAGCTGAGCAACTTCCAGTCGGTCGGCGGCAAACCAGCCCTGCGCGACAACGCCATCATGGCCGGCATGGCCGCCGCGCTGAGCGAAGAGGACATGCGCAACGTCGCCGCCTGGTTCGCCAGCCAGAAGCTCAATCCGGCCACCGCCCGGGACGAATCCAAGATCGCGCTCGGCCAGCGCCTGTGGCGCCAGGGCGACCACAGGAAGGGCATCCCGGCCTGCGCCGGCTGCCACGGCCCAGCCGGTGCCGGCATGCCCGCCCAGTACCCGCGCCTGGCCGGCCAGTTCGCCGAATACACAGCCTCCCAGCTGAAGGCTTTCCGCGTCGAGGAGCGCAGCAACGATCCGGAAAAGATGATGCGCATGATCGCCGCCAAGCTGTCCGACGTCGAAATCCAGGCCGTCGCCGAATACGCCGCCGGTCTGCGTTGATCGACCGCACCGGCCGACCAAAGGCAGCTTCGGCTGCCTTTTTGTTTTTGGCCTTGGCAGTCACCGGCCAGGGCGATAGACTGGCCCGACAACACCCCCCGCGGAGGAGCCGATGAAAACCTTGAAACAACTGCTGGCCGACAAGCATCGCCCCTTGGCCATCGTCGCCCCCGGCGACACCGTTTTCCACGCCCTGACGGTAATGGCCGAGCACGACGTCGGGGCCGTTCTGGTGCTCGACGGCGAGCAACTGGTCGGCATATTCTCCGAACGCGACTATGCGCGGCGGATGATCCTGCACGGCAAGGCCTCGAAGGATACCGCCGTGCGCGAAGTGATGAGCGACCGCGTCGCCTACGTCACCCCCGCCGCAACACCAGAGGAATGCATGGCCCTGATGACCGACAAGCACTTCCGCCACCTGCCGGTACTCAACGCCGACGGCTCGCTGGCCGGCGTCGTGTCGATCGGCGACATGGTCAAGGAAACCATCAGCTCGCAGCAATTCCTGATCAAAGAACTGGAGCGCTACATCGCCGGCTAGCGCCGCCCTTTGCCATCTATGTCCGCAATCGACCCACGCACCCACTTCCGCATTCTTGAAGACATCACCCGCGATCTGTCGGGCGACGTCAATTTTCCGACCTGCATGGATGCGGCGATTCTCGTCCGTAACACCTTGAAGGATCCGCATACCAGTCTGGATCGGGTCGTCCAGGTCGTCGGCATCGAGCCGCTGATTTCCAGCAAGCTGCTCCGTCTGGCCAATTCGGTCGCCTACAACCCGCTCGGCCAGAGCATCAGCGACCTGGCCACGGCCGTCGCCCGCCTCGGCTTCGAGGCGGTGCGCACGACCTCGTTGGCGGTGGCCATGGATCAGATGCTGAAATCACGCAATCTGGCGGCCTACGACGACATCGGGCGGCAGGCCTGGGAGCATTCGCTGCAGGTGGCGGCGATCGCCCGCGTGCTGGCTCGCCGCATCGGCCGGGTCAAGCCGGAAGAAGCCATGCTGGCCGGACTGGTGCAGGACATCGGCGTTTTCTACCTGCTGTTCCGCGCCGCCGAATACCCGGACTATCACGACAACCGTGCCGCGACGCTGGATTTGATCCAGGGCTGGCACGAAAGTATCGGCGAAAGCCTGCTGCACATCCTCGGCCTGCCGGAGCCCTTGATCGAAGCCATCCATGAGCATGCCAAGGCGCAGGACATTGAGGCGCCGTCGAATCTGCGCGACATCCTGTATTTCGCCAATCTGCTCGCCGCCGAAGCCGCCCCCGGGTTGACGTCGGTCGCCAGCGCCGGTGAAGAACAGGCCGCCGCCAAGCGCGAGCGCTTTGCCGACCTGCTGCACGAAGCCCAGGACGACATCAACGAACTGCGGGCCGTACTGGCGGCCTGAGGCTTTTTTGCCTAAATGGCATCTCCGGGAGACGGGCGAGCCCCCGCTCCGGCCGACAATTTCAGCTGCAGATGATCGGCCGACTCAGCGGCCGGCCGAGCGCTCGAAGCGAACGATGGCCCGGCCATCGGGCAACTGTTTCGCTGGCACTTTCCAGGCGTGGCCGTACACCACCTCGAACGTCGCCGGCAGCTTGCCGTCGCGGCGCATCGCCTCGTAAGCGGTGCGTGCCGCCAACCACGCTTGCCGGCCGCTCAAGCCGTGCCGCCGCGCCTTCATGGCGCACGACGAACCGGCGGCGCGCAAATCGCCGAACAGGCCATCCAGATCGTCGTAGGTCAGCGTCAGGACTTCCATATCCATCACCGGATCGGCGAAACCGCAGCCGACCAGCATGTCGCCGAGGTCGTGCATGTCGATGAAGCGCTGCGTGTGGGCATAACCGTCGGCGAAAGCGGCGCGCAGCTCGCGCAGGGTGTCCGGCCCCAGCGTCGAGAACATCAGCAGGCCGCCGTTTTCCAGCACGCGATGAGCTTCGGCCAAGGCCGGCAAGGGGTCGTCGAGCCAGTGCAGCAGCAGGTTGGACCACACCAAGCCGGCCGACTTGGCCGCCAGCGGCAACCGCTCCGCCTCGGCGGCCAGGCGCAACGGACCGTTGTGTCGACCGAGGCCGAGCCAGCGCTGCCAGCTGGACGGAGACACCGCAGCACCGCGCAGCATGGCCGGCACCAGATCGAGGCCGAGCAACTCAGCCGCCGGATAGCGCGCCGCCAGGCCGGTAAAGCTGCCGCCGCGACTACAGCCGAGATCGACGATGCGCGCCGGTTTCAGATTGACGTAATCGAGGCGCTCCTGCATGCGCCGGTCGATTTCGCGGGCGAGAAAGTCGCCTTTCTCGTAGCCGCCAGCCGCCCGGGCGAAGCGCCGGGCAACCTGGGCGCGGTCGACGAAGCCGGCGCTCAAACGGCCTTGACGCCGAGACGGGCGAACAGCGCGTCGTCACGGTCGGCTTCCGGATTGCCGGTGGTCAGCAGATGGTCGCCGTAGAACATCGAGTTGGCGCCGGCCAGGAAGCACAGCGCCTGCAATTCGTCGCTCATTTCCTGGCGACCGGCCGATAGACGGACCCAGGAGGTCGGCATGGCGATCCGCGCCGCGGCGATGGTGCGCACGAATTCGAACGGGTCGAGGCGCGGCGCATCGGCCAGCGGCGTGCCGGGAATCGGCACCAGGTTGTTGATCGGCACCGATTCCGGCGGCTGCGGCAAATTGGCCAATTGCACGATCAGCGCCGCCCGGTTCTTGCGCGACTCGCCCATGCCGATGATGCCGCCGGAACAGACGTTGATACCCGCTTCGCGCACCTGGTCGAGCGTGTCGAGGCGGTCGTCGTGGGTGTGGCTCTTGATCACCTGGCCGTAGAATTCCTTGTCGGTGTCGAGATTGTGGTTGTAGTAGTCGAGGCCGGCTTCCTTGAGCTTTTCTGCCTGGCCATCCTTGAGCATGCCCAGCGTCACGCACGTCTGCATGCCCAGCGCCTTGACCTCGCGCACCATGTTCAGCACTTGGTCGAGATCGTTGTCTTTCGGCCCCTTCCAGGCGGCGCCCATGCAGAAGCGCGAGGCCCCCTTGGCCTTCGCGGCCCGGGCGGCGGCGACCACCTCGTCGAGCGGCATCAGGCGCTCGCGCTCGAGATCGGTATCGTAGCGCGCCGACTGCGAGCAATAGCCGCAATCCTCGGAACAACCGCCGGTCTTGACCGACAGCAGCGTCGAGCGTTGAATGGCGTTGGCATCGAAATGCTGGCGATGGACGCCCTGGGCCTGCCAGATCAGATCCATCAAGGGCATTTCGTAGAGAGCCAGGACTTCGGCAACCGTCCAGCGACGCGGCGAAGACGGAGCAGAAACAGCGGGAACGGCGGCGAGAGAACTGGCGTGCATGAAGAATCCTGCGTGAGAAAAGGACAAAAACCGGGCCCGGATTTTACCCGTAATTATGGATTAGCGACGAGCCCATAGATGCCCTCGATTTTACCCCAGGCGCTGACAGCCCCTCTCAAACATCTGCTGCGCCGCGGCCAGCGGGCCTTGCTGCCGGGCAGCTGCCTGCTCTGCGCCGCCGACGCCGGCCCCGGCTTGCTATGCCCGCCCTGCGAGGGCGAGTTGCCGCTCCTGCCGGCGTCCCGTTGTCCGCAATGCGGCGAAGCCACGGCTCTCGGCGAGCGTTGCGGCACCTGCCTGATGACGCCGCCCCATTTTGTCGCGGTGGTGGCGCGCTGGCGCTATGAGTTCCCCGTCGACCGCCTGATCCACGCCCTCAAGTACCGCCACCAGACGGCCGTCGCCCGCTGGCTCGGCGAGCGGATGGCCGCCGGCTTGCCGGAAGACGAGCACTGGCTGCTGCCGATGCCGCTGCATCCCGAGCGCCTGCGCGAACGCGGCTTCAACCAGGCGCTGGAAATCGCCCGCAGCATCGCTCGCCAGCGGCGTTGGCCGCTGCTCGCCGAGGCCCTGCGGCGGGAGCGGGCAACCGCTCCGCAGGCCGACCTCGACCAGCGCCAGCGGCAAAGCAATGTGCGCGGCGCCTTCGCCTGCGACATCGACCTGGGCGGCCGGCCGGTCGTCCTGGTCGACGACGTGCTGACCACCGGCGCCAGCGCCAACGAATGCGCCCGCGTGCTCGCCCTGCACGGGGCCGGCCCGGTCACCGTCGCCGTCGCGGCGCGCGCCCAGAAGCAGCGATCCATGCTTTAATCGCGGGCTTTCAGCCACCCGCCCAAGCAGCTCCGCGTGTTCGCCGTCGTCCTCTTTCAGCCGGAAATCCCGCCCAATACCGGCAACATCATCCGCATGTGCGCCAATAGCGGCAGCGAACTACACCTGGTCGAGCCGCTCGGCTTCGATATCAGCGACAAGAACCTGCGCCGCGCCGGGCTCGACTACCACGAGTACGCCCGCGTCCTGCGCCACGCCGACTGGGCCGCCTGCATGGCGGCGCTGGCCGGGCGCCGCTTGTTCGCGCTGACGACCAAGGGCGCGGCCAGTCCCTTTTCGACCGCCTTGCAAGCCGGAGACGCATTCGTTTTCGGCCGCGAAACCAGCGGCCTGCCGCCGGAAATCCTCGCCGAATTCGCCCCGGAGCGGCGCCTGCGCTTGCCGATGCGGGCCGGCCAACGCAGCCTCAACCTGTCGAACGCCGCCGCCGTGACCGTATTCGAGGCCTGGCGGCAAAACGGCTTCGCCGGTTCGGTCTAGGCCAGTTCTTCCTTCGGGTCGCGCGCCATCAGTTGCGCGACCGCCTGCGCGGCGCCCAGGCGCCCGTCGAGCACGGCGGCGACGGCGGCGCTGACCGGCATGTCGACACCCAGTTCCCGGGCCAGGCGGTCGACCTCGCGAGCGGTATAGACGCCTTCGGCGACATGGCCGAGTTCGTCGAGAATCTGCGGCAAGGATTTGTCCTCGGCCAGGGCCAGGCCGACGCGGCGGTTGCGCGACAGGTCGCCGGTGCAGGTCAGGATCAGGTCGCCCATGCCGGCCAGACCCATGAAGGTTTCGCGCTGGCCGCCGAGGGCGACACCGAGGCGGGCGATTTCGGCCAAGCCGCGGGTCATCAGCGCGGCCCGCGAATTGAGGCCGAGGCCGAGGCCATCGCAGGTGCCGGTGGCGATAGCCAGTACGTTCTTGACGGCACCACCGACTTCGACGCCGACCAGGTCGTCGTTGGCGTAGATGCGCAGGTGGGCGCCGTGCAGTTGCCGCGCCGCCTCGCGGGCGAAAGCCGGATCGTTGGCGGCCAGGGCGATCGCCGTCGGCTGCCCGGCGGCGACTTCCTCGGCGAAGCTCGGGCCGGACAGGGCGCCGAACACGGCAGTAGCCCCCAGCACTTCGCCGACCACCTGGTGCGGCAGCTTGCCGCTGCCGGCCTCGAAGCCCTTGCAGACCCACAGCACGGGCTGCCGGCAGCCCAGTTCGCGCAGCCTTTCGGCGGTCGGACGCAAGCCGGCGATCGGGGTGGCGATCAGCAGCAGTTCAGCCTCGGCGACGGCGCGGGCAAAATCGGTGGCCACCTCGATTTCCGCCGGCACGGCGTGACCGGGCAGAAAGCGGTGGTTTTCCCTATCCTGGCGCAAATCGGCGGCGACATCCGCCTCGCGCGACCACAGCGTGACCCGATGCTTGCCGGCGAAGGCGATGGCCAGCGCGGTGCCCCAGGCACCGGCCCCGAGAATGGTCAGCCTCATAGTCCCCAGACCTGGGTGGCGCGCACGAAACCGGTGGCGCCGTCGCGATGCCTGACGCGGACCCAGCCGGGGGCGGCCGGGCCGAGCCATTCGACGGCGACCCATTTGTCCAGTTCGGCGACAATCGCCGCCTCGGAATTGTCGGCCTGGCGGATTTCGGCCCGCGGCGCGATGACGACCAGATTGCGTCGCTCGGACAAGTTGCCTGCCTCGATCCAGGCCAGCGAGCCTTCGGCATCGCGTACCTTGACCCAGCCTTCGAGCCGGACGATGACCTCGACCGGCGTCTGGGCCTTGATCAGATACAGCTTCTGGCCTTTCTGCGACGGCGTGTCGTAGAGGATGGCGACCGGCGCTTCAACGGTGCGGAACTCGCTGGCCGCCGCCGGTCCGATCAGGCCGGCGAGCAGCAGGACGGAAAGGGCGCGGCGCAGCATGACCGGGGCCTTACTGGAGGGTCGTCTCGGGGGAAGCCGCCTGCTCCTGCTCCTGCAAGCGCTGCATGTACATGGCCTCGAAGTTGACCGGCTGCAGCACGATCGGCTGGAAGCCGGCACGGCTGACCGCGTCGGAAACGACTTCGCGGGCATAGGGGAAGAGAATGTTCGGGCAGGCCACGGCGATCAGCGGCTCAAGCTGCTCCTGCGGCACGTTCTGGATGCGGAAGACGCCGCCTTGGCCGACCTCGACCAGGAACACCGTCTTCTCGCCGATCTTGGCGGTGACCGTCACCGTCAGCACGACCTCGTAAATGTGCTCGCCGACCAGGCGGCCGCCGGTGTTGAGCTGGATCTGGATCTGCGGCGCTTCGCGCTCGAGGAAGATTTCCGGCGCGCTCGGCACCTCGACGGAAAGATCCTTGACGTAGAGCTTCTCGATGCCGAAAACGGGTTGTTCGTTCTGTTCCATGATGTTCTTTCAGAAATGGGTGGAATGTTCAGGAAGCCGCCGCGTCGAGCAGCGGTTTCAACCCGCCGGCCGCATCGAGGGCTTGGAGGTCGTCGCAGCCGCCGACATGCGTCTCGCCGATGTAGATCTGCGGCACGGTGCGACGGCCGGTGCGCTGCATCATTTCCTCGCGCCGCTCGGCGTCGAGGTCGATCCGTATTTCAGTGATCTCGGCCACGCCGCGCGCCTTCAACAATTGCTTGGCGCGGATGCAGTAAGGACACACCGCCGTGGTGTACATCAGGACCGGCGCGCTCATTTGCTGCGCGTGCCTTTCTTGACCGGATAACCGGCCCCCACCCAGGCGTCGACGCCGCCGGCCAGGGCATGAACCTTGGTGAAACCGGCCTTCAGCAGTTCGGCACGGGCCTTGGCGGAACGAACGCCGGCGGCGCAGCAGACGAGCAGCGCCCGCTCCTTGAATTTCTCCAGTTCGCCGATGCGCTCGCCGAGCTTGGCGGCCGGAATGTTTTTCGCTTCCGGCAGGTGCGCCGCGGCGAATTCATCGGCCTCGCGCACGTCGAGAATGTAGGCATCCTCGCGGTTGATCAGTTGCGTCGCCTCGGCCGGGCTCAGGCCCTTGCCGGCCGAGCCGGCGATCAGGGGCCACAACAGCCCGAGGCCGCTGACCACGACCACCGAGATCAGCAAAATATTCTGGTTGATGAACTCCATCGGCATCTAGCGGGACTCCTCGCTGCAAAAAACTTCGCGCATCATACCGACAAGCTGCAGCGTCCGCTGATCCCCGACGCGGTAATAGACCCGGTTGGCGTCCTTGCGCGTGATCAGGATCCCCTTCTCGCGCAGGATCGCCAGATGTTGGGAAATGTTGCTCTGCGAGGTACCGACCGCCTCGACGATTTCCTGCACGCAAGCCTCCTGGTCGCCCAGAACGCACAGCACCTTGAGCCGCAACGGATGGGCGATCGACTTCAAGGCACGCGCCGCCAGCTCGATGTGCTCCTGCTTGTCGATCATGCTGAAGGAAGGGGTTTCCAAGACAAAACCTCGTTTACGCTGAATGGATCATTATAAAATAAGGCCTTGCGTTTCGCCGACCTTAATCACCGCCAATTCCCCATGGCCCAACGAACAGAACGTCGCGCCGCAGACTGCTGCGCCGTGCCGCCCGGGCCGATCCGGAAGACGACAGCCAGGCTGGGGGCGGCCCGGACGGCGGCGCTGTTGCTTGCCGCTTTCCTGGGAATCGCTCCGGCCACGGCCCAGAAAAAACCGGCTCCGACCCCGGAAATCGCCGAACACCAAGCCGATCTCGGCGAACTGCGCGGCCGCATCGAGACGCTGCGCAAGGAATTGAACGCCAGCGAGGAAACCCGTGCCGACGCGGCCGGGCGTCTACGCGAATCGGAACGCCAGATTTCCCGCCTGCAGCGCGAACTGCATGACCTGGCCGAGCAACGCGGCCGGCTGCAGCGCAATCTGCAGGGTTTGGAGCAGCAATCGAACGAATTGGGCGCCACCCTCGGCCAGCAACAGGCGCAACTGGAACGCCTGCTCTACAAGCAGTATCTGCGCGGCACGCCCGATTCGCTGCAGATGCTGCTCAACGGCGACGACCCCAACCAGATGGCGCGCGACCTGCACTACCTCTCGGCCATCGCCCACAGCCGGGCCGAGCTGATGGAAGAAATCGGCAAGACCCTGGCCAAAAAGAAAAGCCTGGCTGCCGACGCCCGCGAGCGCGGCGCCGAACTGGCCGCGGTCGAAGCCGAGCAGCAGCAGCGGGCCGGCGAGCTGAGCCGCCAGCGCGACGAGCGCAAGGCGCTCTACGCCGAGGTCTCGAGCAAGGTTAAGGCGCAGCGCCGGGAAATCGGTGAACTGCAGAAAGATGAAAAGCGCCTGACCCAGCTGATCGACCGCCTGAGCAAGATTCTCGCCGCCCAGGCGGCACAGGCCGCGCGCGCCGAAGCGGCGCGTGCGCGGGCGGCTGAGGCGGCGCGGCAGAAAGCCCAGCGCGAGGCCGGCAGCGGCGCCCCGGCACGCGGCGAAACGCCGCCAGCGCGCGCCGCCGAAGCCGAGAACCGCTACGAGCCGGTCCCCAACGACGGCAGCTTCGCCCGCCAGAAAGGCCGCTTGCGCCTGCCGGTACGCGGCGCGGTCAGCGGCCGCTTCGGCGCCGCGCGCGAGGGCGGCGGCACTTGGCGCGGGCTGTTCATCAAGGCCGGCAGCGGCAGCGAGGTCAAGGCCATCGCCAACGGCCGAGTGGTCTTCGCCGACTGGATGCGCGGCTTCGGCAACCTGCTGATCGTCGACCACGGCGACGCCTACCTGTCGATCTACGGCAACAACGATTCGTTGCTCAAACAGGTCGGCCAGGCGGTCAAGGGCGGCGATGCGGTGGCCACCGTGGGCAACAGCGGAGGCAACCCGGAATCCGGTTTATACTTTGAACTCCGTCACCAGGGCCAACCGATCGATCCGATGAAATGGGCCAATCTGAAATGAGCAAAGCAAAAACCATCAGCTTGATTGCCGGCGGCTTCCTGGCCGGCGCCATGATCAGCCTGCACGTTCCCGCCCTGGCCGACAAGGAGGCCAATCCCGGGTTGCCGATCGAGGAGTTGCGCACCTTCGCCGAGGTGTATGGGGCGATCAAGCAGGGCTACGTCGAGCCGGTCGAAGACAAGAAGATGATCACCAATGCCATTTCCGGCATGCTGGCCAACCTCGACCCGCACTCGGCCTATCTCGACACCGATGCCTTCAAGGATCTGCAGGTCGGCACCCAGGGCGAATTCGGTGGTCTCGGCATCGAAGTCGGCATGGAGGACGGGCTGGTCAAGGTCGTCTCGCCGATCGAGGACACGCCTGCCTACCGCGCCGGCATCAAGTCCGGCGACCTGATCTTCAAGCTCGATGAAACGCCGGTCAAGGGCCTGACCCTGACCGATGCCGTCAAGAAAATGCGCGGCAAGCCGAAGACCTCGATCAAGCTGACCATCCTGCGCAAGGGCGAGGCCAAGCCGCTGGAAATCACCCTGGTCCGCGAAGTGATCAAGGTGCAGAGCGTCAAGTCAAAACTGACCGAGCCGGGCTACGGCTGGATTCGCATCACCCAGTTCCAGGAAAACACCGTCGCCGACCTGGCCAAGCACCTCAACACGCTGTACAAGGATGGCGACTTGAACGGCCTGGTGCTCGACCTGCGCAACGACCCCGGCGGCCTGCTCAACGGCGCCATCGGCGTCTCCGCCGCTTTCCTGCCGCCCGACGTCAAGGTCGTCTCGACCGACGGCCGCACCGAGGACGCCAAGCAGGAATTCCTCGCCCGGCCGCGCGACTACCTGCGCGGCACCCGCGAAGACCCGCTGCGCAGCCTGCCCGTCGCCGTCAAGAAGGTGCCGCTGGTGGTGCTGGTCAACGGCGGCTCGGCCTCGGCCTCGGAAATCGTCGCCGGCGCGCTGCAGGACCACAAGCGGGCGGTGATCATGGGCACCCAGACTTTCGGCAAGGGCTCCGTGCAGTCGGTCGTGCCGCTGCCCGGCAATACCGCCATCAAGCTGACCACGGCCCGCTACTACACGCCGGAAGGACGCTCGATCCAGGCCAAGGGCATCGTCCCCGACATCGTCGTCGAGGAAAGCGCCAACGGCAGCGCCGCCTCGGCCGCCGGCCGCATCCGCGAGGTCGATCTCGAGCGCCACCTCAACAACGACCGCGAGAAGGAAGCGCCGCCGCGCAGCGAGGCCAAGCCGGCCGCGACGAAGGTGAACAACGGCAAGCCGGGCAAGGACAAGAGCAGCAAGGACGAAGACGAGGACGACATGCCGCAGCGCCTGGAATACGCCAGCGCCGGCGACTACCAGTTCCAGCAGGCGCTGAACCTGCTCAAGGGCCTGCAGATCATGCAGCACAAGCCGAAGTAGCCAGCCCACGGGGAGGCACGATGACCCACTCTGACCTGAAGAAAAAGCGCGAAATCCAGTTTTCCAAATTCCCGCCCGGCCAGGTGCCGGAAGCGGCCGACGACCTGCGCCGGATGGACGAACTGGATGTCGAGGCCAAGTACGAGAAGCGCGCCCTCGGCGTCGCCTACGACCTGCGCCAGCACACGCTGCGCGAGCTCGACGAGCATCTGGTGGACAAGGGCTACCATCTCGACAACACCCTGATGACCAAGCTGACGCGGGCCTTGATCTATTACGTCGAGGATACCCAACTGCACAATATCGACGCGCCGGAAAAGCGCATCAAGCGCTCCGCGCAGGAAGCCTACGTCAAGGCCTGGGAACACCACCCGCACGGCGACCACGACGACACGCCGCCGGAATGGCGGGAATACAAGTAATCACCGTTACGGTGCGAACGGCCCGTTGTCAGCGTGATGCCGGGCGGCTCATTGCCCGGCCAAGTCCCAATCCCCAATAAACGACCACGGCCATGACCGACGAGCAGTTGCTTCGCTACAGCCGCCACATCCTGCTCGACGCGCTGGGTATCGAGGGGCAGGAACGCATTCTCGCCACCCACGCGCTGGTCATCGGTGCCGGCGGCCTCGGTTCGCCGGCAACGCTCTACCTGGCCTCGGCCGGGATCGGCAAAATCACGCTGGTCGACGACGACAGCGTCGATTTCACCAACCTGCAGCGGCAAATCCTGCACACCCAGGCGCGCGTCGGCATGGCCAAGGCGGAATCGGGGCGGCAGGCGCTGCAGGCGATCAATTCCGAGATCGCCATCGTGCCGCTGCAACAGCGGATGGCCGGCGAGGAATTGGCGGCGCTGGTGGCCAGCGCCGACCTGGTGCTCGACTGCACCGACAACTTCGCCACCCGCCACGCCATCAACCGCGCCTGCGTCCGGCACCGCAAGCCGCTGGTCTCCGGCGCCGCGATCCGTTTCGACGGCCAGATCAGTGTCTACGACCTGCGCCGCGACGACGCTCCGTGCTACCACTGCCTGTTCCCCGAAGCCGCCGACATCGAGGAAGTGCGCTGCGCGGTCATGGGCGTCTTCGCCCCGCTGACCGGTATCATCGGCACCACGCAGGCGGCCGAGGCGCTGAAACTGGCGGCCGGCATCGGCGAGAGCCTGAGCGGCCGCCTGCTGCTGCTCGACGCGCTGAGCATGGAATGGCGCAGCGTCCGTTTCGGCAAGGACCCGGCCTGCGCCGTCTGCGGCGCGGGCGGCCAATAACGACAACCCCGCGCCAAAAACACCGTGGCCCTCGGCCGGCGGCGATGCCGGAGCAGCGCTAGGCTGTCGGCAGAGGCCGGGCGAGCAGCCGGATATCCGTGCCGACCTGGCGTAGATCGTGAATCTGCAAAGCCTGCTTGCCGTCCAGGCGCTCCAGCTCCGGCAGGTTGAACAGGCCGGCGGCGGCGTGGCCGAGCAGGCAGGGCGCCAGATAGAGCAGCAGTTCGTCGACCAACCCGGCGCGCAACAGTGAACCATTAAGTTTGAAGCCGGCCTCGGCATGGATCTCGTTGACGCCGCGCCGGCCGAGTTCGGCCAGCAGTTCGGCCAGATCGACCTTGCCCTCGGCATTGGGCAGGATCGCGACTTCCGCCCCGACCGCCCGCAAGGCCGCCATTTTGGCGGCATCGGCCACGGCCCCGGCCACCAGCACCGGGCCGCCGCCCCGCAGGATGCGGGCGCCCAGCGGCGTTTCCAGGCGGCTGTCGACGATCACCCGCAGCGGCTGGCGCGGCGTGTCGACCTCGCGCACGTTGAGTTGCGGATCGTCGTCGCGCACCGTGCCGATGCCGGTCAGGATGGCGCAGGCCCGGGCCCGCCAGCGCTGGCCGTCGCGCCGCGCATCCGGGCCGGTGATCCACTGGCTGGCGCCGTTGTTCAGCGCCGTCTTGCCGTCCAGGCTGGCCGCCGCCTTCAGGCGCAGCCACGGCCGGCCGCGCGTCATGCGCGCAACGAAGCCGATGTTCAATTCGCGCGCCTCGTTCTCCAGCAGGCCGCAGGCCGTTTCGATCCCGGCCGCCTGCAGCAGCGCCAGGCCGCGCCCGGCGACCAGCGGATTGGGATCGTGCATCGCGGCCACGACGCGCGCCACGCCGGCGGCGATCAGCGCCTCGGCGCAGGGCGGCGTGCGCCCGTGGTGGCTGCACGGCTCCAGCGTCACGTAGGCGGTGGCGCCACGTGCCCGTTCGCCAGCGGCGCGCAAGGCATGGACTTCGGCATGTGGCCCGCCGGCCTTCTCGTGCCAGCCGGCGCCGACGACCTCGCCGGACGGCGCGACTAGCACGCAGCCGACGCGCGGATTGGGGCTGGTCGTCCACAGCCCGCGCTCGGCCAGTTGCAGCGCCTGCGCCATCGCCCGATGGTCGGCGGCGGTGAAGCTCATTTCTTGGGTGGCGAGACTTCGCGGATCGCCCGGGAGAAGGCGTCGACGTCTTCGAAATTGCGATAGACCGAAGCGAAGCGGATGTAGGCGACCTTGTCGAGCTTCTTCAGCTCGCGCATCACCAGTTCGCCCAGTTGCTGCGTGCTGACTTCGCGTTCGCCGGCCGTCAGCAGGCGCTCCTCGATGTCGGCGACGGCGGCGTCGACCGCCTCGATGCTGACCGGTCGCTTGCGCAGCGCCAGTTCCAGGCTGGCGCGCAGCTTGGCGCGGCTGAACTCGGCGCGCAGGCCGTTTTTCTTGACCACCTGCGGCAGCTGGATTTCGGCCCGCTCGTAGGTGGTGAAGCGCTTGTCGCAGGCATTGCACTTGCGGCGGCGGCGCACGACGTCGCCGTCGTCGTTGAGCCGGGTATCGGCCACCGCCGTGTCTTCAGCGCCGCAGAAAGGACATTTCATCGCAGTGAGGTGTCAGGATCGGGCGGCTTGCCGGCAGGCCAACCGCCCGCTTGCCGATCCCGGACTCAGGCGCCGTAGACCGGGAACTTCCTGCACAGCGCCGAGACCTTCCCGCGCACCGTGGCGGCGACGGCTTCGTCGTTCGGCGCGTCGAGCACGTCGGCGATCAGGTGGGCGACCTGCTCCGCCTCGATCTCGGTGAAGCCGCGCGTGGTCATGGCCGGCGAGCCGATGCGGATGCCGGAGGTGACGAAGGGCTTCTGCGGATCGTTGGGGATGCCGTTCTTGTTCACCGTAATGTGGGCGCGGCCCAGCGCCGCCTCGGCGTCCTTGCCGGTGAGATTCTTCGGCCGCAGGTCGACCAGGAAGACGTGGCTCTCGGTACGGCCGGAAACGATGCGCAGGCCGCGCTCCTCGCCGAGCACGCGGGCCATGACGCGGGCGTTCATGATCACCTGTTCCTGGTAGCGCTTGAATTCCGGCGAGGCGGCCTCCTTGAAGGCGACGGCCTTGGCGGCGATCACGTGCATCAGCGGGCCGCCCTGCAGACCCGGGAAGATGGCGGAATTGATCGCCTTCTCGTGTTCGGCCTTCATCAGCACGACACCGCCGCGCGGGCCGCGCAGGGTCTTGTGCGTGGTCGTGGTGACGACGTCGGCGTGCGGCACCGGGTTCGGGTAGAAGCCGGCGGCGATCAGGCCGGCGTAGTGGGCCATGTCCACCCAGAAGATGGCGCCGACGGCCTTGGCGACCTTGGCGAAGCGCTCGAAATCGATGCGCAGGGCATAGGCCGAGGCGCCGGCGACGATGATCTTCGGCTTGTGCTCGCGGGCCAGCGCTTCCATCTTGTCGTAGTCGATCTCTTCCTTGTCGTTGAGGCCGTAGGAGACGACGTTGAACCACTTGCCGGACATGTTGAGCGCCATGCCGTGGGTCAGGTGGCCGCCTTCGGCCAGGCTCATGCCCATGATCGTGTCGCCCGGCTTGGCGAAGGCCATCAGCACCGCCTGGTTGGCCTGCGAGCCGGAGTTGGCCTGGACGTTGGCGGCTTCGGCGCCGAACAGGGCCTTGATGCGGTCGATGGCGATCTGCTCGGCGACATCGACATATTCGCAGCCGCCGTAGTAGCGCTTGCCCGGATAGCCTTCGGCGTACTTGTTGGTCAGCTGCGAGCCCTGCGCTTCCATGACCGCCTTGCTGACGTAGTTTTCGGACGCGATCAGTTCGATGTGCTCTTCCTGACGTCGATTTTCGGCCTCGATGGCCTGCCACAGGTCGGGATCAACTTTTGCCAGGGTGTCTTTCGCGGAGAACATGGGGAGGAAGCCTCAAGCCATTGAAAAGGGCGGGAATCTTATCACGAAGGGAGTTCGTCGAGGGCGCCGGGCGCCAGATGGTCGGTGGCGCCCCAACACTCGATCGACCAGACGCCGTCGCGGCGGGCGATCCAGTTGATGCCGGCATTGGGAATCAGGAAGTCGCGCGGCAGGTCGAGCGGATTGCCGCGAACGAAGCGATTGACGATGTCGAGCACGCCGCCATGGACGACGACCGCCACGTTGCCGCCGGGATGGCGGCCGGCGATGCGCTGGACGGCGCCGGTGACGCGGGCGAACAGCGTCGTCAGGCTCTCGCCGTTCTCGAAATCGTAGTCGGCGTTGCGCCCGGCGAAGGCGGCGTAGCCGTCGGGATGGTCGCGCCTGGCCTCGTCGTAGGTCAGCCCCTCGAACACGCCGTAGCGCCGCTCGCGCAGCGCCGGCTCGGCCCGCGGGACGAGGCCGAGGGTCCGGCCGATGGCCTGCGCCGTCTGCCAGGCGCGCCGCAGGTCGCTGCTGTAGAGGGCGCCGATGCCGGCGTCCGCCAGCCAGCGGCCGGCCGCCGCGGCCTGGCGCAAACCGGTGGCGTTGAGGGCGATGTCGATCTGCCCCTGGATGCGCCGCTCGGCATTCCATTCGGTCTCGCCGTGGCGCACCAGGCACAGGCGGGTGGCCGGGCTTGTAGGGATTTCCACCATGTTCTGGCTGTTGCCTTCCCAGTAAATTGATCCTTGGGACTTTTATCAAATTCCGGCCACGACAAGAAGCTGGACATTCTATCAACCGAGGAGGATTTTCCGTGACCCTTCTGCTCAAGCTCTCGCAGCTGATCGACCGGCTCAACGAGCGGGTCGGCAAGGGCGCTTTCTGGCTGGTGCTGCTGATGACCCTGATCAGTTCCGCCAATGCCGTGGTGCGCTTCGCCTTTCACTACAGTTCCAACGGCCTGCTGGAAATCCAGTGGTACCTGTTCGCCGCCGTGTTCCTGCTCTGCGCGCCGTATACGCTGCAGAAAAACGAACACGTGCGTATCGACGTGCTGTCCGGCAGGCTGTCGCCGCGCGGCCTGGCCGTGATCGACATCATCGGCTCGCTGTTCTTCCTGCTGCCGATGGTGGTGCTGGTGCTCTGGCTATCGCTGCCGCTGATCGCCGAGTCCTACCGCATCCAGGAGATGTCGGCCAATGCCGGCGGCCTGATCCGCTGGCCGGTCAAGATTCTGCTGCCGATCGGCTTCACCCTGCTGGCCTTGCAGGGCGTATCCGAGCTGATCAAGCGCATCGCCTTCCTGCAAGGCCTGATCGCCGACCCGAACGAGAAGAAGAAAGGCCCGACGGCCGAAGAAGAACTGGCCGCCGCCATTGCCGCCGCCAAAGCCAAGGAGGGCAAATAATGGAATGGGTCATCGCCAACATGGCGCCGCTGATGTTCGGCGCCCTGGTCCTCTTTCTGCTCTTCGGTTACCCGGTCGCCTTCGCGCTGGCCGCCAACGGCATCGTCTTCGGCCTGATCGGCATCGAACTCGGCCTGCTCCAGCCGGCGCTGTTCCAGGCGCTGCCGGAACGCATTTTCGGCATCATGGCCAACGACACGCTGCTGGCCATTCCCTTCTTCACCTTCATGGGCCTGATCCTCGAACGATCGGGCATGGCCGAGGATCTGCTCGACACCATCGGCCAATTGTTCGGCCCGATGCGCGGCGGCCTCGCCTACGCCGTCATCTTCGTCGGCGCCCTGCTCGCCGCCACGACCGGCGTGGTCGCCGCGTCGGTGATCTCGATGGGCCTGATCTCGCTGCCGATCATGCTGCGCTACGGCTACGACAAGAAGCTCGCCTCCGGCGTCATCGCCGCCTCCGGCACGCTGGCGCAGATCATCCCGCCTTCCCTGGTGCTGATCATCATGGCCGACCAGCTCGGCAAGTCGGTCGGCGACCTCTACGAAGGCGCCATGATCCCGGGCCTCACCCTGACCGGCCTCTACGTCGGCTACGTCGTCATCCTCAGCATCATCAAGCCGAGCACCTGCCCGGCCCTGCCGCCCGAGGCCCGCTCGCTGCGCGGCTTCAAGCTGCTGCTGCGCGTGCTGACGACGCTGGTGCCGCCGCTGATCCTGATCTTCCTCGTCCTCGGCACCATCTTCCTCGGCATCGCCACGCCGACCGAAGGCGGCGCCATGGGCGCGGCCGGCGCGCTGATCCTGGCCATCATCCGCCGCCGACTGTCGTGGAAGCTGCTCAAGCAGGCCATGGAAACCACCGGCAAGCTGTCCTCCTTCGTCGTCTTCATCCTCGTCGGCTCAACCGTTTTCGGCCTGACCTTCCGCGGCGTCAACGGCGACCTGTGGGTCGAACACCTGCTGCTCTCCCTGCCTGGCGGCGAACTGGGCTTCCTGATCGTCGTCAACATCCTGGTCTTCCTGCTCGCCTTCTTCCTCGACTTCTTCGAGTTGTCCTTCATCATCGTGCCGCTGCTAGCGCCGGTGGCGGAAAAACTGGGCATCGACCTGGTCTGGTTCGGCGTGCTGCTGGCGGTCAACATGCAGACCTCCTTCATGCACCCGCCGTTCGGTTTCGCGCTGTTTTACCTGCGTTCGGTGGCGCCGGCCTCGATCAAGACCACCGACATCTACTGGGGCGCCATTCCCTTCGTCTGCATCCAGATCCTGATGGTCGCCATCATCATCATCTTCCCGGGCATCGTCAGCTACGGCGACGAAGAACACCGGATCCAGGAGCAGATGGAACGCGATGGCACCGCCCCCACCGTCGACCTCGAAATCCTGATGCAACAGCAGGACGAAAACAGCAGCGCGGAAAAACAACAACAGGAAGAAGACACCGCCGCCAACCTGCTGAAGAACCTACAAGCGGAAGGCAGCAAGTAAACTTTCGTCGAATATTCGGCGCAGTCAGCAAAGGGCGGGGCAACCCGCCCTTTTTTGCCGATTATCGCAACCCAAAGCCTACCTCACCACCAAGAGCCCGCATTGCATTAATCAATTCCAATGGTGTATTGGGTTGAGCTAACATAGCCGTCTCATAACAGCCTGCCTCCGTTCTCTCTGGGAACCACACCATGGCCAACCTCACCGACTATCTGAGCGGTTCCGACTGGAGCCAGTACGCCCAGCGCCCGACGCTGCACACCCCGCTCGGAACTGATGTCCTCCTGGCTGAAACCGTCCGCATTGACGAAACACTGAATCCGGTCAGCGAACACACCGGCTGCCGCATCGAACTCACTGCTCTGTCCTGTGGCGGTGTCATTCCCCTGACTGCCCTGCCCGGCCAACATCAAGGCAACGACTTTTTCCAAGACGAAAACGCCATCGAGATCATCGATGAATGCCTCGATAACTGGTGCAGCCAAGGCGAACTCGCTTCCAACTGGTGCGGTGATCTAGCCGACACCGGCACCTGCAAGGCGGCGGTTCATTGCATCGAAATCTATGCAATGAGCCGCCGCTTCGACAAATCGCCAACCTATCCACTCCTTATGCGCAGCCATGCGGCGGCCGATACGGCACGGGCCTGACGATGGATAACAATCAGCCAGAGAACGATAGGCCCACCCCTGCCACGCCGGCCAAAGGCGTGTCGGCTGACTGGGTGATCGCGGCTTTCCTGGGGACCGGCGGCCTGTTGTGGGGACTCACGGTCTACGCCGGTTTCACTGAAACGGAGCTGTACGATGGCGCCTGGGCAGTTGGCTTCATGGCCCTGCTTTTCACGCTGATCGGTTTGGGCTCCCTTTATCTGGAACTGAAGCCGGAAAAAACCCGATTCCGGCGCCGGCGGCGCAGTCGGGAGTTCGCCACGCGGAAAATGACCACCGCCACCATCTCTTCGTCGTTCTCGCCGGCAAGAATTACCGATAATGAGATTTCCAAGGCCTCACCCTCCGCATCTCCCGAAATGCCCTCGGCTTCCGCCGTGGTCGCCGTGTCGGTGGAGGCCCGCCAAGCGGCCCAAAAGGCCGTTCCAGCAAATTCTGCGGGTAAAAATTTTCTTGAACAGGAATTGCTGCCGCCGGCGCGCGCCAATGTAGCCAAGCTAGTACTGACCGCTGGCGAAATGATCGGTGCAAAGTTGGATGTAGCGGGCATTTCGCGTACTCCGTCATTTGACCTGGTAACCGAGGATATGAATTCCACGCACGTTACGGTCAAGGGCTATCGACCGGATGCCAAGACGATTGAGAATCTGATCAACAGCGATCCCAAGTTGCAGATGGCGATACATAACGTATATGCGCTTGCAAACCACGTTCCTACGCTGGAAAGGTCGGCGGCCTTCTCTCGGGCGTACACGGCGGCGCAATCGCAGATGGAAATCGATCGGGTGATCATTCGGTATTCGGACTTGTTGAGCGGCATCCCGGTACAGACGGACATCGGGCTCAGCTTCGATGAGGATGGACTGACCGCAACGATCAACGGCGAAACGGTCCACACCTGACACGACCGGAGCGCATGGATATTTGATCGAACAGACCGGGAGAACTACCGATGACTTACCTTCCCGGGTATCCTCTTCTGATGTTCAACGCGCAGGAAGACGATATGAGAATCAGCCAAGCTTGTTTGGTATTTGCCATGGCGGCACTGGCGCTCGTCGGCTGCGCCACCACGCCGGAATCCCGCCTGCGCGCGGCCGCCGACGGCAGCGACGGCGGCGGCCTTGCCATCGTCGGCATGACGCTCTCGGGCAAGCCACTGAACGAAGTGAACAGCTTCGAGTACTCGATTCGCCGCATCACGGCCACCCGCGACGACGAGATGACGATCGAGCAACGCGTGCCGTCGCCGGTGCAGCGCGTGCGCCAGACAGGCGCCTCGCGCGATTCGGACGCCGCGTACTGGAGCCTTGCCGTGGTGGGGCCGGGCACGCCGGATGCCGCCGATCTCGTCGAGGATGACGCGCTGGTTGGCCGGGTACTCGCACTCAGCCTGCCCGCCGGCGACTATGAAATATTCGATTGGCGAATCATAGAAAACGGCACCGCGGGAGAGCACGAACACGGTCCGGCACAGAGCTTCAGCTACCGATTCAGTGTCGTGCCCGGCCGGACGGTCTATCTTGGCCGCCTGCACCTCGCGCTATCGACAACGCGCAAACAGGCGATCGACATCGAGAATCGGCGCGATGCCGACCTTGCGGCCTTGTGGCAACGCTACCCGGCACTCGCCTCGACGCCGGTCGTCGTCGACTTGCTTCAACCGTAGACGAACTTTCGGCTCCCCGGGCCGAACGCGGAAAACAGCCGAAAGCCCCGCCGGACGGACGCCTGCATAGCAAAATGCTATATTTCCCATCCGTATGAAGCATTGGCTTCGCGGCACCCGTCCCGGCACAATGGAGCCACCCCACAACCGGCTGGCCATCAGGCCGACCACCCCAGTTCGACTGTAGAAGAAAGGAGTTCAAGCATGACTATGGATATCGGCATCAGCAAGAAGGATCGGGAAAAGATCGCGGACGGCCTGTCCCATCTGCTGGCAGACTCGTTCACCCTGTACTTGAAGACGCATAACTTCCACTGGAACGTCACCGGCCCGATGTTCAACACGCTGCACGTGATGTTCATGGAGCAATACACCGAGCTGTGGAACGCGCTGGACCTGATCGCCGAGCGCATCCGCGCCCTGGGCGTGGCGGCGCCGGCCAGCTACCGCGACTTCGCCAAGCTGACGGTGATCAAGGAGAGCGAAGGCTCGCCGAACGCCACCGAGATGCTCAAGCAATTGCTGGCCGGCCAGGAAGCCGTGGTCAAGACGGCCCGCAGCATCTTCCCGGCGGTGGACAAGGCCGGCGACGAGCCGACCGCCGACCTGCTGACCCAGCGCATGCAGATCCACGAAAAGAACGCCTGGATGCTGCGCAGCATGCTCGACGCCTGAACGGCGCGGCAGCAATAAAAAAACCCGCGGCCAGCCGCGGGTTTTTTGTCGGCGTTGGCCGCCTTACTTGTGCGATTGCAGGAAGTTGTCCATGCGCGACTCGGCGACGCTGAACCAGGCGTTCTGCGTCTTCCGGTACTTGTCCCACTCGGTGTAGATCTTCTTGAAGGCCGGGTTCTTGGCCGACTCGTCGGCGTACAAATCCTGAGCCGCCTTGTAGGCCGCCTCCAGCACGTCCTTCGGATAAGCCTGCAGCTTGACGCCGTTCTGCAGCAGCTTGGACAGGGCAATCGGGTTCTTGTGGTCGTAATCGGCCATCATCGTCACGTTGGCTTCGTATGCGGCGGCCTGGAAGGCTTCCTGGTACTCCTTCGGCAGCTTGTCCCATTCCTTCCTGTTGACGAAGAAGTGGATGGTCGGGCCCGGCTCCCACCAACCCGGGTAGTAGTAGTGCTTGGCGACCTTGAAGAAGCCCAGCTTCTCGTCGTCGTAGGGGCCGACCCACTCGGCGGCGTCGATGGTGCCCTTTTCCAGCGCCGGGTAGATGTCGCCGCCGGCGATCTGCTGCGGCACGACGCCGAGCGCCGCGAAGACGTTGCCGCCGAGGCCGGCGATGCGCATCTTCAGCCCCTTGACGTCGGCCAGGCCCTTGATCGGCTGACGGAACCAGCCGCCCATCTGGGTACCGGTATTGCCGCCGGCGAAGGAGACGACGTTGTAGTTGGCGTAGAACTCGTCGAGCAGCTTCTGGCCACCGCCGTTGTAGATCCAGGCGTTCATCTGACGGGCGTTCATGCCAAAGGGCACGGCGGTGCCGAAGCCGAAGGTCTTGTCCTTGCCGACGTAGTAGTAGGAGCAGGTATGGCACAGCTCGACGGTGCCTTGCTGCACGGCATCGAGGGCCTGCAGGCCGGGGACGATTTCGCCGCCGGGGAAGACGCGGATGTCGAATTTGCCGCCGGTCATGGCGCGCAGGCGGTTGGCCAGCACTTCGGCGCCGCCGTAGATGGTGTCAAGGCTCTTGGGGAAGCTCGACGTCAGGCGCCACTTGATGGTCGGCTGGGTTTGCGCGATCGCCGGGGCGGCGATGCTTGCGGCGGCGCCGGCGGCCGCGCCGACCGAAGCTTTCTTCAGAAAATCACGACGTTGCATATTGTCTCCTCAGTATCGTTGGGAACGTCAAGCCTGATGGCTGCTTCGATTGTTTACCAACATTGTGATTTTTGCGAGTCATGGAAAACCCTAACCGCCCGGCCGCGAATGCCGGACAGCGGCTACGCCATGCCGCCCGGAGGAGAGCCGGCGTCTATTCGCCGGCGACGGTCATCCGTTCGAGCAGGATCGAGCCGGTCTGCTTGCTGCCGCGCACCTGCACGTCGTTGCCGACGGCGACGATGCCGGCGAACATCGCCTTGAGATTGCCGGCGATGGTGATTTCCTCGACCGGATAGGCGATCCGCCCGTTCTCGACCCAGTAGCCGGCGGCCCCGCGCGAATAGTCGCCGGTGACGTAGTTGATGCCGTGGCCGAGCAGTTCGGTCACCAGCAGGCCGCGCCCCATGCGCGCCAGCAGGCCGGCGCGGTCGAGCTCGCCCGGCTCGATGATCAGGTTGTGGCTGCCGCCGGCGTTGCCGGTGGTCTGCATGCCCAGCTTGCGGGCCGTGTAGGCGCTGAGGAAATAGCCTTGCAGGATGCCGTCGGCGACTACGTCGCGGTCGCGGGTGGCGACGCCGTCGCTGTCGAAGGCGGCGCTGCCGAGGCCGCAGCGGATGTGCGGCCGCTCGACGATGCGGACGAAGTCCGGCATCACCCGCTTGCCCAGATGATCGAGCAGGAAGGAGGACTTGCGGTACAGCGCACCACCGCTGACGGCATGAACCAAGCTGCCGAGCAGGCCGGCGGCCAAGGGGGCCTCGAACAGCACCGGGAATTCGCCGGTCTTGACCTTGCGCCCGCCAAGCCGGGCCACGGCGCGCTCGGCGGCGATGCGGCCGACGCTGAGCGGATCGTCGAGGCGGGAGGCATCGCGATGGGTGGTATACCAGTCGTCGCGCTGCATCGTCTCCTGCTCGCCGGCGATCACCGAGCAGGCGATGTAATGGCGCGAGGTCGGATAGCCGCCCATGAAGCCCAGGCTGTTGGCCGAAACGAACTGCGCCTGCTGGGTCGACACCGTCGCCCCCTCGGAATTGCCGATCTGCGGGCTGGTGTCGAAAGCCGCCTGTTCGCAGCGGCGCGCCGTCTCGATGGCCTCCTCGACGCTGAGCGCCCACGGATGGTAGAGATCGAGATCGGGGCAATCCTTGGCCATCAAGGCGGCATCGGCCAGGCCGGCGCAATCGTCCGCGGCCGTGAAGCGGGCGATGGCCAGCGCCGCCTCGACCGTCTCGCGCAACGCCTGCGGCGAGAAATCGGAGGTGCTGGCGTAGCCCTTGCGCTGGCCGGAATAAACGGTGATGCCGACCCCCTTGTCGCGGTTGAACTCGATCGTCTCGACCTCGTCGCAGCGCACCCCGACGGTCTGGCCGAAGCCTTCGGAGACATCCACCTCGCAGGCCGTCGCTCCCTTCTGGCGGGCATGGCCGAGAACATCGGCCGCCAGTTGCTGGAGCGTGGCGAAGGGGTAGGAGAAGGCGGCGGTAGCGGGCATGGAGGCGGCGGCTGAGGGGGAAAGTCGTTATCATAGCAGCCCGTTTCCGCCCGTCCGCGAACACCCCATGCAAGAAGAAGATTTCACCGAAAGCACCGGCCGCCCCTCGAAAACCAAGCAAAAAGAGGCGATGCACGAGTTGCGCGACCTCGGGGCCGAACTGGTCGAACTGTCGGCCGGCCAGTTGAAGCGCATCGACCTGCCGGACAACATCCGGGATGCCGTGCGCGAGTGCCAGAAGATCACCGCCCACGGCGCCCGCCGCCGGCAGATCCAGTATCTCGGCAAGCTGATGCGCGGCACCGACGACGCCCCGATCCGCGCCGGCCTGGCGCTGCTGCGCGGCGAATCGGCGGCCGAGACGGCGCGCCTGCATCGGCTCGAACGCACCCGCGCGCGGCTGCTGGAGGACGAGAGCTTCCTCAGCGAGATCGCCGCGCTGTGGCCGCGGGCCGACTTGCAACACCTGCGCCAGTTGCGGCGCAACGCGCTGAAGGAACAGGAGGGCGGCAAGCCGCCGAAGAATTTCCGCGCCATCTTCCAGGTGCTGCAGGAACTGGACAAGGAAGGCACGCCCGATGCCGACGAATGACACCCTGAAGATCGGCCTGGTCTCGATCAGCGACCGCGCTTCGGCCGGCGTCTACGAAGACCAGGGCATCCCGGCCCTGCGGGAATGGCTGACCGCCGCCCTGACCTCGCCGTGGCAGGCGGAAACGCGGCTGATCGCCGACGAGCGGGCAGGCATCGAGCGGACGCTGGTCGAACTGGTGGATCGGGCCGGCTGCCACTTGGTCCTGACCACCGGCGGCACCGGCCCGGCGCTGCGCGACGTCACGCCGGAAGCGACGCTGGCCGTCGGCGACAAGGAAATGCCCGGCTTCGGCGAGGAGATGCGGCGCATCAGCCTCAACTTCGTGCCGACCGCGATCCTCTCGCGCCAGGTGGCGGTGATCCGCAAGCAGGCGCTGATCGTCAACCTCCCCGGCCAACCGAAAGCCATCCGCGAAACGCTCGAAGGCGTGCGCAATGCCGACGGCACGGTCGCCCATGTCGGCATCTTCGCCGCCGTGCCCTACTGTATCGACCTGATCGGCGGCCCCTACGCCGAAACCGATCCGGCCGTGATCAAGGCCTTCCGGCCGAAATCGGCCGCGCGTCCACGCTGACAGCGGCGGGCAGGACGGCCCGGCGATGCGCGGCGCCGATCTAGGCGAGCTGGCTGATTTTGTAGCGGGCCAGTTCGTAATCCGTCGTACGTTCGATTAGCACCATCGGCGACAACTGATAGCGCCGGCCGCCAATGCCGCACTCGAGAGTCTCCTGCAAATCGAAGCTGTCCGGCGGCATCACCGCCCGCACTTCGCCCGGCTCGCCACTGTTTTCCAGCAGCAGCGCCGGGGTGCCGGCGACCGCGGCATAGGACGCGGCGGCGCGCGCCTTCAGTTCGACCGAGAAGGCTTTGCGAGCCAGCGTCTCGATGCCGACCCGGGCTTCGTTGTCGTGCTCCCGGAAATAGCGACGAACGATGCCGAGCAGCCAGTTGTCACCGCCCTCCGGCTGCAAGGCCAACAGGGCGCCGACGCGCAGCCAATCGGCCGGAGCGCTGACCACGGCACCGAAACCGCCACGGCTGACATTGTCGACAACCCAGCTTTCCGTCTGCAGACCGACCGGCCGGCCGCCGAATTCGCCGGAAAAGGCGACGAACGCATTGATCAGGCCATTGAGCACCGTCACCCGGTCCTTGACGCGGTGCCGATCATGCTTGCGTTGCGGCGGGACCGGCGCCAGATAGGCGACCAGGTGGCGCAACACCGGCAGCAGCGTGCGGCCGTCATACTGGCCGCCGAAATCGATGTCGCCGGGCACGTCGCCGCCGCGCTCGAGGTTATGCAACAGCGCGCTCAATTCGGCATGCGCCGGACCGGGCTTATAGAAGCGCTGGCTCGGCCGCGCCTCGGTCGGCATGCGCGCCAGGCGCAGCGGCGGCTGGGCCAGCTTGAGGTCGACCCAATACACGCAGTCGTGGCTGGCCTCGGCGGTGAACACGAAGCCGCCCAGGAAATGCTCGATCAAGCGCTCGGCCAACTCGATTTCCAGCGGCGTCAGGCTGTCCATCGAAGCGGCATGGAAAATCATCACCTTCTGGTATTCCCGTGCCGGCGAACTGACGCCCGGCCGCCCGATGGAAACCGCCCGCGTCGCCGCCCCGGCCGATTCGGCGATCAGCAGGGCCTGGCCGAGACGCTGCCAGACCTGCTCGGCCGCCGGACCGTAGCGGAAGCGCTCCCATTTGAGGACCGCGCCGAGCGCCGCGATCAGCCGGGCACAGAGGGCCGGCAGAGCCGCCTTCACCGCCTCGGCCGGCTTGCCGCCGGCGGCCAGGTTCTGCAGGCAACGCTCGTAGGTGACGGCGAGCAGGCTCCAGAAACCGTGGCTGATCGACCACAGGCGTTTTTCCTCGGTGCGCGACAGGCGCGCGGTATGCAGGTAATCGCGGCACAGCCGGCGCAAATGTCCCTGCACCGCGTCCTCCAGCTGCCAGGCCGCCTCGTACAGGCGGTCGGCCCCCAAACCATCGGCGGTCTGCGCCGACTCGAACCAGCCGACGACTTCGTCGATGGCCTTGAAAGCGTTGTCCTTCGGCAAATCGGCGATGATCCGCCGCAACTCCTGCGCATCGGCCAGGGGATGCAGCGATTTCTTGCCGAACACTCCGCCCAGGCCCGTTACCTGACTTAGCACATTGTCCTCGCATGACAATCTTCACGGCCCTCTAGTGTAGTCCCAGATTGCCCCCGCCGTGCAGCCGGAGAATCGGCACGGAGGTAGAATCGCCACTTTCGATCCGACGGCAAGCCCCCCATGCAGCAATACCTGGACCTCATGCGCCACGTGCTCGAACACGGCCACGACAAAGCCGACCGCACCGGCACCGGCACGCGCTCGGTGTTCGGCTGGCAGATGCGTTTCGATCTCGGCCAGGGCTTCCCGGCGCTGACCACCAAGAAGCTGCATCTCAAGTCGATCATCCACGAACTGCTGTGGTTCCTGCAGGGCGACACCAATATCGCCTACCTGCGCGAGAACGGCGTGCGCATCTGGGACGAATGGGCCGACGCCAACGGCGACCTCGGGCCGGTCTACGGCAAGCAGTGGCGCCGCTGGGAGACGCCGGACGGCCGCCTGGTCGACCAGATCGCGCAACTGGTGCACAGCCTGAAACACAACCCGGACTCGCGTCGCCACATCGTCTCGGCCTGGAATCCCGGCGACGTGGACGCCATGGCCCTGCCGCCCTGCCACTGCCTGTTCCAGTTCTACGTCGCCGACGGCAGGCTCAGTTGCCAGCTCTACCAGCGCAGCGCCGACATCTTCCTCGGCGTGCCCTTCAACATCGCCAGCTACGCGCTGCTGACGCTGATGCTGGCGCAGGTCTGCGGCTACCGGCCGGGCGAGTTCGTGCACACCTTCGGCGACGCCCACCTCTACGCCAACCATTTCGCACAGGCCCGCCTGCAACTGACGCGCGCGCCGCGGCCGCTGCCGACGATGTGGATCAACCCCGAGGTCAAGGACATCTTCGCCTTCCGCTTCGAGGATTTCCGCCTCGACGGCTACGACCCGCAGCCGCACATCGCCGCGCCGGTGGCGGTCTGATGCTCCTCGGCGGCGATCTCGGCGGCACCAAGACCCTGCTGGCGCTGGCCGATACCGATGGGCGCATTGTCCGCCAACGCCGTTACGCCAGCGCCGACTTCGCCGATTTCACCGACCTGCTGGCCGATTTTCTCGCCGGCCAGGACGGCATCGCCGCCGCCTGTTTCGGCATCGCCGGCCCGACCGATGGCCGCAGCGCCCAACTGACCTACCTGCCCTGGCGGCTGGCGGCCGCCGAACTGGGCCAACGCTTCACCATTCCCCGGGTGGCGCTGGTCAACGACTTCGCCGCCGCCGCCCACGGCCTGCCCAAAGTCGCGCCGGAACATCTCGTCGCCTTGCAGGCCGGCACGCCGGATGCCGCCGCGCCGCGCCTGATCCTCGGCGCCGGCACCGGCCTCGGCGTCGCCGGACTGCTGCCGGAGAACGGTGGTTTCCGCGTCGTGCCGGGCGAAGGCGGCCATCTCGGCTTCGCGCCGCAGACGCCGGAACAGGGCGAACTGTGGCGCTGGCTGCTGGCGCAGCACGGCCGGGTGACCACCGAAGACGTCGTTTCCGGCCCCGGCCTGGCCCGCGTATACGCCTTTCTCGGCGGCCCCTCGGCGGCGACGCCGGAGACCATCGGCAACGCCGCCTGCCGGGGCGACGACGCCCGCGCCCAGGCCGCACTGGAACTGTGGCTGGCCTGCCTCGGCGCCTTCGCCGGCGACCTGGCGCTGCACTGGCTGGCGCGCGGCGGCATCTATCTCGCCGGCGGCATCGCCGCCCGGCTGCTGCCGCAGGTCGACCGCACCCCGTTGCTGGCCGCTTTCGCCGCCAAGCGCCAGCATGCCGGCTTGATGGCGGCGATGCCGCTGCATTTGGTCACCGACCAGGAGCTCGGCTTGAAAGGCGCGCTGGCGCTGGCCGCGACCGGCCCGGCCTGAGGCCGGCGCCGGCTTAAGCCGGCTGCAGGATCAAGGCGGCCAGCGGCGGCAGCGTCACCGTCAGGCTGGCCGGCCACTCCCGCCAGCCGTCGCCGGCTTCGAGCAGGCCGCCGTTGCCGAGATTACCGCCGCCGTACCAGGCCGAATCGCTGTTGAGAAGCTCGCGATAGCAGCCGCCCTGCGGTACGCCGAGGCGGTAGCCGTGGCGCGGTATCGGCGTGAAGTTCATGGCGACGACGACGCTGCGCCCGTCGCGCGCCCGGCGCAGCCAGCAGAGGACCGATTGCTCGCTGTCGTGGCAGTCGATCCAGGCGAAGCCGGCGGCGGCGAAATCCTGCTCGTGCAGCGCCGGCAGGTCGCGGTAAAGGCGGTTGAGGTCGGCCGCCAGGCGCCGCAGGCCCTGGTGCGCCGGCTCGGCCAGCAGCGGCCAGTCGAGTTCGCGGGCTTCCGACCATTCGCGCGGCTGGCCGAACTCGCCGCCCATGAACATCAGCTTCTTGCCCGGCGTCAGCGCCTGCCAGGCCAGCAGCAGGCGCAGGTTGGCCCGGCGCTGCCAGTCGTCGCCGGGCATCTTGGCGAGCAGCGCGCCCTTGCCGTGCACTACCTCGTCGTGCGACAGCGGCAGCACGAAATTCTCGCTGTAGGCATACATCTGGCCGAAGGTCAGCTCGTCGTGATGCCAGCGGCGGTGGATCGGGTCGCGCTGGAAGTAGCGCAGGCTGTCGTTCATCCAGCCCATGTTCCACTTCATCGAGAAACCGAGGCCGCCGACCCAGGTCGGGCGTGAAACCTGTGGCCAGGCGGTGGATTCCTCGGCGATCGTCAGGGCGCCGGGGAATTCGCCATGCACCATGGCGTTGAGCGCCTGCAGGAAGGCGATGGCATCGAGGTTCTCGCGCCCGCCATGGACGTTCGGCAGCCATTCGCCGTCCCGGCGCGAGTAGTCGAGGTAGAGCATCGAGGCGACGGCGTCGACGCGCAAGCCGTCGAAATGGAATTCCGACAGCCACCAGTGGGCCGAGGACAGCAGGAAGCTGCGCACCTCGTGGCGGCCGTAATTGAAGATGTGCGTGCCCCACTCGGCATGCACGCCGAGACGCGGATCGTCGTGTTCGTACAGCGCCGTGCCGTCGTAGCGGGCCAGCGCCCAGTCGTCCTGCGGGAAATGCCCGGGCACCCAGTCGAGCAGCACGCCGAGGCCGGCCTGGTGACAGGCGTCGATGAAGGCGCGCAGGTCGTCCGGCGCGCCGTAGCGGGCGCTCGGGGCGAAATAGCCGGTGGTCTGGTAGCCCCAGGATTCATCGAGCGGATGCTCGGTGACCGGCAGCAGTTCGAGGTGGGTGTAGCCCATTTCCAGGGCATAGGGAATCAGCCGCTCGGCCAGTTCGCGCCACAGATAGGGCCGGCCATCGGCATGGCGCAGCCAGGAGCCGGCGTGCACTTCGTAGATGTTGACCGGAGCGTGCAGCCAGTCCCACGCCGCGCGCCGATCCATCCATTCGCCGTCGCCCCAGACGTGGGTCGAGGGCGGCACGACATAGGCGGCCGAACCGGGACGCAATTCGAAGCCGTGGGCGTAGGGGTCCGACTTGATGAGCACGGCGCCGCCGTCGCGGGTGCCGATGGCGAAGCGGTAGAGGTGATGCGCCGCCGCCTCGGGCACCAGGGTTTCCCAGATGCCGGAATTGCCGAGCGGCCGCAGACCATGGACCCCGGGCCGCCAGTCGTTGAATTCGCCGACCACGCTGACCGCCACGGCGTTCGGCGCCCAGACGCGGAAGGTGGTGCCCTCGGGTGCGAGATGGGCGCCAAGCAAGCGATAAGCCTGGAAGTTCCGCCCCTCGTTGAACAGATAAAGTGCTTTTGAATGCTGCATGGGCTCTCCCTACCGCAGTATCATAGGACAAAACAGTGGACAGGGAGGCCCATTATGCCCATTAGCACCCGTCGTTCCCGACTCCAGAGAAAGACGCAACGCGAACACCACGACATGCGCTTTATCAGCCAGGCGACACGCAACACCTTCGCGATCATCCTGGCCGGCGGCCGCGGCACCCGCCTCAAGCAGTTGACCGACTTCCGCTCCAAGCCGGCGGTACCCTTCGCCGGCAAGTTCCGGATCATCGATTTCACGCTGTCGAATTGTGTCAATTCCGGCATTCGCAAGATCGGCGTCGCCACGCAATACAAGGCGCACAGCCTGATCCGCCACATCCAGCGCGGCTGGAGCTTCCTCGACGGACGCTTCGACGAGTTCATCCAGTTGCTGCCGGCGCAGCAGCAGATCGACGAGACGCAGTGGTACCAGGGCACGGCCGATGCCGTGTTCCAGAATCTGCACTTCCTGCTCCACTACCAGCCGCAGTACGTGCTGATCGTCGCCGGCGACCACATCTACAAGATGGACTACGGCCGCATGCTGGCCAGCCACATCGAGAACCAGGCCGACATGAGTGTCGCCTGCATCGACGTGCCGCTGGCCGAGGCCCGCGAGTTCGGCGTGATGGGCGTGGACGACGACGACCGGGTCGTCGCCTTCGTCGAGAAGCCGGAACACCCGCCGCCCATTCCCGGCCAGCCGGAGCGGGCGCTGGCCTCGATGGGCGTCTATATCTTCAATGCCCAGTTCCTGCTCGAACAGCTCAAGCGCGATGCGGCGACCCCCGGTTCCAGCCGCGATTTCGGCAAGGACATCATCCCCCACATCGTCCCCCGCCACCGCGTCTACGCCCACCGCTTCGCCGACTCCTGCGTCGGCAGCCAGCAAAATCCCTACTGGCGCGACGTCGGCACCATCGACGCCTACTGGGAGGCGAACATGGAAATGACCAAGGTGACGCCGGAACTCAACCTGTACGACCACGACTGGCCGATCTGGACCTACCAGGAGCAACTGCCGCCGGCCAAGTTCGTCTTCGACGACGACGACGGCCGCCGCGGCGAGGCCATCGATTCGCTGGTTTCCGGCGGCTGCATCATCTCCGGCGCCGAGGTCAAGCGCTCGCTGCTGTTCTCCAGCGTCTACGTCCATAGCTGGGCCAGCGTCTCCGACGCGGTGCTGCTGCCCGGCGTCGACGTCGGCCGCCATGCCGTGCTGCGCCGCTGCGTCATCGACAAAGGGGCGCGGATTCCGGCCGGCATGCAGATCGGCGTCGATCCGGAAGAAGACCGCCGGCGCTTCCACGTCAGTTCCCGGGGCATCGTGCTGGTGACCTCGGAAATGCTCGGCCAGGGGGCCGCCGCGGACTGATGGCCGATCTCGCCTTCCTGTGGCACATGCACCAGCCGGACTACCGGCACCCGGACAGCGGGGAATTCCTGCTGCCCTGGGTGCTGCTGCACGCGACCAAGGACTACACCGACATGGCAGCGCACCTGGAGCGCCACCCCGGCATCCGCTGCACGGTCAATTTCGTGCCGGTGCTGCTCGACCAGATCGAGGACTACGCGGCGCAGTTCGCCAGCGGCCAGTGGCGCGACCCGTTGCTGCGCATCGCCGCCGCTCCGGAGGGCGAAACGCCGACGGCCGCCGACCGCGAATGGCTGCTCGACATCGCCTTTCGCTGCCATGCGCCGACGATGCTCGAGCCCTTCGCCCCCTATCGCCGCCTGCGCGACCTGCTGGCCTTCGTCCGCAGCCAGGACGGGCACAGTCTGGACTATCTGTCCGTCACCTATTACTCCGACCTCGCCGTCTGGTACCTGCTGGCCTGGAGCGGCGAAAGCCTGCGCCGCAGCGGACGGACGATTCCGCAACTGATGGCCAAGGGCGGCAATTTCTCGGCCACCGAGCGCCGGGCGCTGCTGGCCGAGCTGGGCGAAGCCGTCGGCGGCCTGATCCCGCGCTACCGGGCGCTGGCCGAACGCGGCCAGATCGAACTGAGCAGCACCCCGGCCAACCATCCGCTGGCGCCGCTGCTGCTCGATTTCGCCTGTGCCCGCGAGGCGCTGCCCGACTGCCCCCTGCCGGCGGCCCCGGAATATCCAGGCGGCCGTACCCGCGTCGCCGAGCACCTGGCCGCCGCCCAGGCCAGCCACGAGCGCCGCTTCGGCCAACCGGCCGCCGGTTTGTGGCCGGCCGAAGGCGCGCTGTCGGCCGAATTCCTCAAGCACATCGCCGAAGCCGGCTTCCACTGGACGGCCAGCAGCCGCGGCGTGCTGCGCCATTCGGCCGGTGACGCAGCGGCGACCACGACGCCCTGGCTGCCGCCCGAGGGCACGCCCGGCGACATCCTGCTGTTCTTCCGCGACGAGCGGCTGTCCGACCTGATCGGCTTTGAGTACGCCAAATGGCACGGGCGCGACGCCGCCCAGCATTTCATGACCGAACTCAAGGCCATCCACCTGCGCGACCAGGACAGCCTGATCCCGGTCTTCCTCGACGGCGAGAACGCCTGGGAGTACTACCCTTACAACGCCTGGTATTTCTTCTCCGATCTGTACGGCGCCCTGGAACAGGCGTCCGGTATCCGCACAGTGCCCCTGGCCGAAGCTGCCGTCGCCCGCCGCGAGCGCAGCCCGCGCTTGCCGCGGCTGACCGCCGGCAGTTGGGTATACGGCACGCTGTCGACCTGGATCGGCCACCCGGACAAGAACCGCGCCTGGGAACTGCTGTGCGAGCTCAAGCTGTGCGCCGACCGAGCGCTCAACAGCGACCGCCTGAGTCCCTCGACCGCCGCCGAAGTGCGCCGCCGCCTGGCCGTCTGCGAAAGTTCGGACTGGTTCTGGTGGCTGGGCGACGACAACCCGCCCCAGTCGGTGGCCACTTTCGACCGGTTGTTCCGCCACAACCTGCGCGCCCTCTACCACCTGCTTGAACTGCCGCCGCCGGCGGCCCTCGAACACCCGCTGAGCAGCGGCGGCGGCGCCGCCGAAAGCGGCGGCACCATGCGCCGCGCCACCGAAAGCTGATCATGAACCGCCCGCTCACCCTGCTCCTCGGCGTGCATGCCCACCAACCGGTCGGCAATTTCCCGGAAGTCATCGAGGATGCCCACCAGCGCTGCTACAAGCCCTTCCTCGAAACCCTGCACGGCTATCCCGGGTTCCGTTTCGCCGCCCACTTTTCCGGCTGGCTGCTCGACTGGCTGCGCGAACGCCACCCGGCCGACATGGAATTGCTGGCGACCATGGTCCGCCGCGGCCAGGTCGAGCTGTTCAGTTCCGGCGACACCGAGCCGGTGCTGGCGGCCATCCCGCATCGCGACCGGGTCGGCCAGCTCGCCGCGCTGAACGACAAACTGGCCGCATGGACCGGCCGGCGCCCACGCGGCGCCTGGCTCACCGAGCGCGTCTGGGAATCGTCGGTGGTGCCGGCGCTGGCCGAGAGCGGCATCGCCTACGTCACCGTCGACGACTACCACTTCCTGTGTACCGGCAAGACGGTGGCCGAGCTGGACGGCTATTTCAGCACCGAGGAAGGCGGCACCCGGCTCGACCTCTTCCCCATCTCGGAAGCCCTGCGCTACCGCCTGCCCTTCTCGCCGGCGCCCGATGTCGTCGCCTACCTCGAAGGCCTGGCCGATGCCGGCCGCAGCGCCGCCATCTACTTCGACGACATCGAGAAATTCGGCATCTGGCCGGAAACCTATGACTGGGTTTACAACCGCGGCTGGCTGCGGGCGATGATCGAGGGCGTGCTGGCCAGCCCGAAAATCGAGACCGCCACCTACGGCGACTTCCACGCCCGGAATCCCCCGCACGGCGTCGTCTATCTGCCGACCACCTCGTACAGCGAGATGAACGAATGGACGCTGCCGATGCCGGCCGCCGGCATCTACGCCAAACTGGTCGCCGACGAGCAGGCCGCCGGCCGCGGCGAGCGCCATCGGCCCTTCCTGCGCGGCGGCATCTGGCGCAATTTCCTCAGCCGCTACCCGGAAGCCAACTGGCTGCACAAGCGCATGCTCGGCCTCTCGGCCCGTCTCGCCGAACTCCCGACGCCGCCGCCGGCGCTGACCGCCGAGCTGTACCGCGCCCAGGCCAACGACGCTTACTGGCATGGCCTGTTCGGCGGCCTCTACCTGCCGCACCTGCGCCGTGCGGTGTGGGCCAACCTGGTCGAACTGGAAGCCGGGCTCGACGCGTTGCAACCGCGCCCAACCGTCGAAACGCACGACCCCGACCTCGACGGCCACGACGAAATTTTCCTGCACGGCCCGGAACTACAGGTGGTGGTGCGCGACGATGGCTTGGCCGCCGCCTGCGAACTGTCCAGTTACCGCCTGCGCCACAACTTCGCCGACAGCCTGCGCCGCTACCACGAGCACTACCACGACCGCATCGGCCGCGCGCCGAGCGAGCATCAGGGCGACGGCATCGCCTCGGCCCACGACATCGTCCGTTGCAAACAGCCGCTCGGCGCCGCCGACATCGTGCCGGACGCCCTGCCGCGCGTGCTCTGCCTCGACCGCCTCGACGACACCCCGGTCGCCGACTATCGCGCGGCCGAAACGGCCGCGGCACACTTCATCCGCCCCGGCATCGCCAAACGCTACACGGTCGATGCCGGCACGCTGACCGTCGACTGGGAATTCACCGGACTGGCCGGCCGCCGCTTCGCGACCGAGCTGAACCTGTCCATGCCCAGTTGCGACGGCTTCCTCGGCCGCTATGTGCTGGCCGACGGTAGCATTGGCGGCGGTTTCGGCCAGCCGCTGCAACTCGACGAAACGGAGTCCCTGACGCTGGAGGACGGCGTGCTGGGCGGCCGCCTGACGCTGCGGGCGACGCCGGCCGCCGCGCTGGAATGCCGGCCCCACCAGACGGTTTCGCAATCCGAAGCCGGCTTTGAGAAAATCATGCAATCGGCCGAACTGCAGTTGCGCTGGGCAATTCCCAACGACGCCTGCGCCTTGCGCCTCCAACTGAGCATCGCTCCCCTCCCGCTATGACCGGCACCATCTACCAAATCGAAGTCAACCCGCAACTGCCGGAACGGCTGGAGCGCCTCGAGGAACTGGCCAACAACCTGTGGTACAGCTGGGACCGGCCGGCCCAGGGCCTGTTCGCCAGCCTGTCGCATCCGCTGTGGCAGGCCACCAACCACAATCCCAAGGCGTTCCTGAAGCGCGCCGACCAGAAGCGGCTCGAGGCCACGGCCGAGAACCCGGTCTTCCTCGGCGCCCTGAACCGCGTCCTGTCGGCCTACGACGGCTACCACGAGATGCCCGGCCTGGCCCACGTGCACGGCCAGCATTTCCGCGACGACGACCTGATCGCCTATTTCTGCGCCGAGTTCGGCTTCCACGAGAGCCTGCCGATCTATTCCGGCGGCCTCGGCATCCTCGCCGGCGACCACTGCAAGGCGGCCAGCGACATGGGCCTGCCCTTCATCGGCGTCGGCCTGCTCTATCGCCAGGGCTATTTCTCCCAGACGCTCGACGCCGACGGCCAGCAGCAGGCGACCTATACCGATTCCGACTTCGACGATCTGCCGGTCTCGCCGGTAGTCGACGCTGAGGGCGGCGAGCTGCGCGTCACCGTCGAGCTGCCGGGACGCACAGTGCAGGCCAAGGTCTGGGAAGTGCGCGTCGGCCATGTCCGGCTGATCCTGCTCGACACCTGGCTGCCCGAGAATTCCGCCTTCGACCGCGAGATCACCCATCGCCTGTACGGCGGCGACAAGACCACGCGCATCGAGCAGGAAATTCTGCTCGGCGTCGGCGGCACCCGGGCACTGGCCCGGCTCGGCCTCAAGCCGACGGTCTGGCACGTCAACGAGGGCCACGCCGCCTTCCTGATCCTCGAACGCATCCGCAGCTTTGTCGGCGGTGGCCTGCCCTTCGCCGCGGCGCTGGAAGCGGTGGCGGCGGGCACGGTGTTCACCACGCACACGCCGGTGCCGGCCGGCCATGATCATTTCTCCGAAGAGATGATCCGCCACTACTTCTCGGCCTGGTGCCAGGAACTCGGCCTCGATTGCGCGACGCTGCTGGCGCTTGGCGCCGAGCCGGGCAAGGGCGAATTCAACATGACGGCCCTGGCGCTGCGCGGCTCGCGTCACCACAACGGTGTTTCGCGCATCCACGGCGGCGTCTCGGCCAGCATCTGCCGCTACCTGTGGCCGCAGATCCTGCCCGCCGAGAACCCGATGGACTACGTCACCAACGGCGTCCATCTCCCGACCTTCCTGGCCCCGGAGTGGTTCGACACCTTCGAGCGCTACCTCGGCATCGGCTGGCAGGAGCGGCAGACCGAACCAGTCAATTGGCGCGGCATCGCCGAGATTCCCGACGCCACTTTCTGGAGCATCCGCCAGCAGCTGAAGGCCAAGCTGCTGAAGCTGGTGCGCGAGCGCATCCGCGCCCAGCACCAGCGCAACCAGGGCTCGCCGGCGCATCTCGACCGGCTGCTGAAATTCGTCGACCCCGACAACCCGAACGTCCTGACCATCGGCTTCGCCCGCCGCTTCGCCACCTACAAGCGGGCGGCGCTGCTGTTCCACGATCCGCACTGGCTGCGCGAGCTGATCTGCCAGACCGATCGGCCGGTGCTCTTCCTGTTCGCCGGCAAGGCCCATCCGGCCGACCTGCCGGGCCAGGAAATCATCCGCCGCATCGCCCAGATGGCCCGGCGGCCGGAATTCGAGGGGCGCATCCTGTTGGTCGAGGGCTACGACCTGCACCTGTCGCGCTCGCTGGTCGCCGGCGTCGACGTCTGGCTCAACAACCCGATCTACCCGCTGGAAGCTTCCGGCACCTCGGGCATGAAAGCGGCGATGAACGGCGCGCTCAACCTGTCGGTGCTCGACGGCTGGTGGGGCGAGGGCTACGACGACAGCAGCGAGGTCGGCAACGGCTGGGCGATCAAGCCGGTTCCGCCGCATCTCGACGAGGCCCAGCGCGACGCCGAGGAAGCCCGCTCGCTGTACGAAATCCTGCAGGACCAGGTGATTCCGGCCTATTATCGCACCGGGCCGATGGGCTACTCGCCGGAATGGGTGGCGATGGCCAAGCACTCGATCGCCACCATCGCGCCGCGCTTCAACGTCATCCGCATGGTCGGCGAATACGTCAGGAAGTTCTACGCGCCAGCCGCTGAAAGTAGCCGCCGCTATACCACCGGCGATTTCGCCGTCGCTCGCGACGTCGCCCAGTGGAAGGCCAGGGTCCACGCGGCTTGGCCGGGTGTGCGCCTGCTGCGCCTGGACCAGCCGGAACGGCGGCTGAAGTTCGGCAACGCGCTGCGCATCGAAATCGCCGTGCAGTTGAACGGCCTCGTCCCCGGCGACGTCACCGTCGAGGCGCTGATCGGCCGCCCCGGCCTGGTGGCCGGCAACGGCAAGCTGCGCCACTATCCGCTGCAATGCACCGGCAGCACCCACCACGGCGAGGCGCTGTACACCCTCGACCTGACGCCGGAACAGTGCGGCCGGCTGGAATACCGCATCCGCATCTTTCCGACTCACGCCGCCCTCATCCATCCTTTCGAAACCGGCTTGATGCTCTGGCTATGACGCTGATCGACACCCCTGCCTGGCAAGCCCTGGCGACGCACGCCGCCACCCTGCGCCAGCGCCACCTGCGCGAACTGTTCGCCGAGGACGAACAGCGCTTCGCCCGTTTCTCGCGGCAACACGACGGCCTGCTGCTGGATTTCTCCAAGCAGCGCATCGATGCCGATACCCATCGCCTGCTCCTCGACCTCGCCGCCGCCGCCGACCTCGAAGGCTGGCGGCGGAAGATGCTGGCCGGCGAGGCGATCAACCACACCGAGGGCCGCGCCGTCCGCCATATCGACCTGCGCGCCGGCGCCGCCGCGCCGGCCGAAGTGCGCGCCGTGCTCGACCGCCTGCAGGCCTGCTGCGAGAGCATCCACGGCGGCGCCTGGCGCGGCTATACCGGCGAGCGCATCACCGACGTCGTCAATATCGGCATCGGCGGTTCCGACCTCGGCCCGCGCATGGCCGTGCGGGCGCTGGCCGCGCGGCAGCAGCCGGACCTGCGCGTGCATTTCGTGGCCAACGTCGACGGCGCCGACATCGCCCCGCTGCTCGCCGGCCTCAACCCGCGCACAACGCTGTTCATCGTCGCCAGCAAGACCTTCACCACGCAGGAAACGCTGCTCAACGCCGCCACCGCCCGCGCCTGGCTGCTCGCCGCCGCCGGCGACATCGGCGCCGTGGCCCGGCATTTCATCGCCATTTCCACAGCCCGCGAGCGGACCCGCCAGTTCGGCATCGCCGACGCCAACGTCTTCGAATTCTGGGACTGGGTCGGCGGCCGCTTCTCGCTGTGGTCGGCGATCGGCCTGTCGCTGGCGCTGGCCGTCGGCTGGCGCCACTTCGAGCAGTTGCTGGCCGGCGCCCGGGCCATGGACGCGCATTTCGCCAGCGCCCCAGCGGCCGACAACCTGCCGCTGACGCTGGCCCTGCTGACCCTGTGGAACACCGATTTCCTCGGCGCCCGCACCGCCGCCGTGCTGCCCTACAGCCAGTCGCTGGAGCGGCTGCCGGCTTACCTGCAGCAGTTGGAAATGGAAAGCAACGGCAAGCAGACCGACCGCGCCGGCCAACTGCTGGCCGTCGCCGCCAGCCCCATCGTCTGGGGCGAAGCCGGCAGCAACGGCCAGCACTCCTTCTTCCAGTTGCTGCACCAGGGCGGCCATCTCGTGCCCTGCGACTTCATTGCCCTGCGCGACAGCGACTTCCCGCTGCCCGGCCACCACCGGCCGCTGCTGGCCAACTGCCTGGCCCAGTCGGCGGCGCTGGCCTTCGGCCAGACCGAGGCGGAACTGCGCGCCGCCGGCGTCGCCGAAACGCTGCTGCCGTACAAGTTGTTCCCCGGCAACCAGCCGTCGACGACGCTGCTGCTGCCGGCCCTCGACGCCTACACGCTGGGCCAGTTGCTGGCGCTGTACGAGCACAAGGTGTTCTGCCTCGGCGTGCTATGGAACATCAATTCCTTCGACCAATGGGGCGTCGAGCTCGGCAAAACCCTGGCCGGCCGGATCGAGCCGCTGCTCGGCGCGGCCGGCGACGACAGCGCCTTCGACGCCTCGACTCGCGGCCTGCTGGCCGCATTGAGAAGACCATGAAACCGCCCACCATCCTCTTCGCCGCCTCGGAAATGGCTCCCTGGGTCAAGACCGGCGGCCTCGGCGATGTCGCCGCCGCGCTACCGGCGGCCTTGCGCCGCGCCGGCCACGACATCCGCGTCTTGCTGCCCCGCTATCCGGCGCTGCGCCTGGCCTTTCCGCAAGCCACGGTGGTCGCCGAAATGCCGGCCCTGGCCCCGGCCCTGCCGCCCGCCCGCCTGCTGGCGGCCGAGACCGACGGCCTGCCGCTGCTGCTGCTCGACTGTCCGCCACTCTACGACCGCCCGGGCAATCCCTACGTCGGCGCCGACGGCCGCGACTGGCCCGACAATGCCAGCCGCTTCGGCCTGCTCTCGCGGGTCGCCGCGCTGCTCGGCCAGGCCGCCTCGCCGCTCGCCTGGCGCCCCGACGTGGTGCACGTTAACGACTGGCAAACGGCGCTGGCGCCGGCCTGGCTGCACTACGAGGGCGGCGCGGCCAGCGTCGTCACCGTGCACAACATCGCCTTCCAGGGTTGCTTCGCCGAGCCGCTGCGCGCCGCCCTCGGCCTGCCGGACGCCGCCTGGCGCTTCGACGGCGTCGAGTACCACGGCCTGCTGTCCTTCCTCAAGGCCGGTCTGCAACTGGCGACGCGCATTTCCACGGTCAGCCCGAGCTATGCCCGTGAAATCCAGGACGAGGCCTTCGGCTACGGCCTGGCGCCGCTGCTGCGCCACCGCCGCGAAGCGTTGCACGGCATTCTCAACGGCATCGACAACACCCTCTGGAATCCCGCCGCCGATCCAGCGCTGGCCGCGCCCTACGCGGCCAACCGGCTGGCCGCCAAGCGCGCCAACAAGCTGGCGCTGCAGCGGGAAATGGGTCTCGACGCAGCCGTTGACCGGCCCCTGTTCGGCGTCGTCAGCCGGTTGACCGATCAGAAGGGCATCGATCTGCTGCTCGCCCTCGGCACCGCCCTGCCCGAACTACCGGCCCAACTGGCCGTGCTCGGCAGCGGCGAGCCGGCGTTCGAGGCCGGCTTCCTGGCGCTGGCGGACAAGCTACCGGGACAGGTCGCGGTCAGACTTGGTTTCGACGAAGACCTGGCCCACCGCATCGAGGCCGGCGCCGACTGCTTCCTGATGCCGTCGCGCTTCGAGCCCTGCGGCCTGAACCAGATGTACAGCCTGCGCTACGGCACGCCGCCGCTGGTCCAGGCGACCGGCGGCCTGGCCGACACTGTCGTCGACGTCAACGACGCGACGCTGGCCGACAAGACCGGCAACGGCTTCGTCATGGCCGACGGCAGCGCCGCCGCCCTGTGGTCGGCCATGCAGCGGGTTGCCGCGGCCTGGCAGGACAAGCGGCTGTGGCAACGCATCCAGCAGAACGGCATGCGCCGCGACTTTTCCTGGCGCCACGCCGCCGCCGACTACGGCCGCCTGTACCGCGACGCCGTCGCCGCCCGTCACTGAAAGACCCGCCCGCATGCCCGAAATCGTCCTCATTGCCGCCGTCGCCCGCAACCGCGCGATTGGCCGCGACAACCAATTGCTGTGGAACGTGCCGGAAGACATGGCGCATTTCAAGGCGCTGACCCAGGGCCAGGCGGTGCTGATGGGGCGCAAGACCTGGGAATCGCTGCCGGCGCGCTTCCGGCCGCTGCCCGGGCGGCGCAACATCGTCGTTTCCCGGCAGGCGGGCTACGCGGCGCCGGGCGCCGAACTGGCCCCGTCGCTGGAAGCCGCCCTGGCCTTGGCGGCCGGGCAGGCTACCGTGTTCGTCATCGGCGGCGCCGATATCTATCGCCAGGCGCTGCCCCTGGCCGACCGCCTGGAATTGACTGAGCTCGACCTGGAACCCGAGGGCGACGCCTGGTTCCCAGAATTCTCGCCGGCCGACTGGCGGAAGACGGCGGCCCGGCCGCTGGCCGACGGGCCGGTCGGCGGCCGCTTCGTGACCTACCGGGCGAACCGGAAAGCCGCCGCCGGCGGCTGATACGGCCTCGGCTTCAAGCGGATTGCGGCGTTGGGCCGCCTTGTGCTGCAGCGCTGTCGCGGCTCCCCTGCCTGGTGATCCGGTCGGATGTGAAGCCGCACGCCGCGCCCAGCACCGGGCGCGGCAACGGGTACCGGATCAGCGCACGCAGTCGACGTAGTAGCTGCCGTCGGCGCCCTTGACCAGGCCGTGGATGTCGGTCTCGAAGCCGGGGAAGGCGGCGTTGAAGGCGCGGGCGAATTTCAGGTAATTGCAGATCGTCGCGTTGAAGCGCTCGCCCGGAATCAGCAGCGGGATGCCCGGCGGATAGGGCGTCAGCAGCACGGCGGTGACACGGCCTTCGAGCGCATCGACCGGCACCCGCTCGATCTCGCGGTGCGCCATCTTGGCGAAGGCGTCGGCCGGACGCATGGCCGGCACCATGTCCGACAGGTACATCTCGGTGGTCAGGCGGGCCACGTCGTTCTGCTTGTAGACGTTGTGGATCTGCGTGCACAGTTCGCGCAGGCCGACCCGCTCGTAGCGCGGGTGCTTCTGCACGAACTCCGGCAGCACCTTCCACAGCGGCTGGTTCTTGTCGTAGTCGTCCTTGAACTGCTGCAGCGCGGTGACCAGCGTGTTCCAGCGGCCCTTGGTGATGCCGATGGTGAACATGATGAAGAAGCTGTACAGGCCGCACTTCTCGACGATGACGCCGTGCTCGGCGAGGTACTTGGTGACGATCGCCGCCGGGATGCCGATGTCGTCGGCGAAGTCGCCGCCGACGTCGAGGCCCGGAGTGATAATGGTCGCCTTGATCGGATCGAGCATGTTGAAGCCGTCGGCCAACTGGCCGAAGCCGTGCCAGCGGGCGCCCGGCTTGAGCATCCAGGCGTCGCGCTCCTCGATGCCCTCCTCGGACAAGTCGTCCGGCCCCCAGACCTTGAACCACCAGTCGGCGCCCCACTCCTCGTCGACCTTGCGCATGGCGCGGCGGAAATTGAGGGCCTCGGCGATCGATTCCTCGACCAGCGCCGTGCCGCCCGGCTCCTCCATCATCGCCGCGGCGACGTCGCACGAGGCGATGATCGAGTACTGCGGCGAGGTCGAGGTATGCATCAGGTAGGCCTCGTTGAAGATGTCGCGGTCGAGCTTCTGCTTCTCGGCGTCCTGGACCAGGATCTGCGAGGCCTGCGAGAGACCGGCCAGCAGCTTGTGCGTCGATTGCGTCGAGAAGACCATCGACTCCTTGCAGCGCGGCCGGTCGGCGCCGATGGCGTGGTAGTCGCCGTAGAAATCGTGGAAGGCGGCGTGCGGCAGCCAGGCCTCGTCGAAATGCAGGGTGTCGATCTTGCCGTCGAGCTCGCCCTTGATGTCCTCGACGTTGTAGAGGATGCCGTCGTAGGTCGACTGGGTGATGGTCAGCACGCGCGGCTTGGCGGCCTTGTCGGCGATGAAGGGATTGGCGGCGATCTTCTTCTGGATGCTCTCCCAGGCGAACTCGCTCTTCGGGATCGGGCCGATGATGCCGTAGTTGTTGCGGGTCGGCATCAGGAACACCGGGATCGCCCCGGTCATCATGATGGCGTGCAGGATCGACTTGTGGCAGTTGCGGTCGACGACGACGATGTCGCCCGGCGCCACGGTCGAGTGCCAGACGATCTTGTTCGAGGTCGAAGTGCCGTTGGTGACGAAGTACAGGTGGTCGGAATTGAAGATGCGCGCGGCGTTGCGCTCGGAGGCGGCGACCGGGCCGGTGTGGTCGAGCAGTTGGCCGAGTTCCTCGACGGCGTTGCAGACGTCGGCGCGCAGCATGTTCTCGCCGAAGAACTGGTGGAACATCTGGCCGACCGGCGATTTCAGAAAGGCGACGCCGCCCGAGTGGCCGGGACAGTGCCAGGAGTAGGAGCCGTCGGCGGCGTAGTGGGTCAGGGCGCGGAAAAAGGGCGGCGGCAGCGACTCGACGTAGGCCGTGGCCTCGCGCTTGATGTTGCGGGCGATGAACTCCGGCGTGTCCTCGTGCATGTGGATGAAGCCGTGCAGCTCGCGCAGGATGTCGTTCGGGATATGGCGGCTGGTGCGCGTCTCGCCGTGCAGGAAAATCGGGATTTCGGCGTTCTTGTGGCGGATCTCGCCGACGAAGGCGCGCAGTTCGGCCAGCGTCTCCTCTGGCTCCAGCGCCAGCTCCTCGTCGTCGATCGACAGGATGAAGGCCGAGGCCCGGCTCTGCTGCTGGGCGAAGGAAGTCAGGTCGCCGTAGCTGGTGACGCCGACCACTTCCATGCCCTCTTTCTCGATGGCCGCCGCCAGGGCGCGGATGCCGAGGCCGGAAGCGTTCTCCGAGCGGAAGTCTTCGTCGATGATGATGATCGGAAAGTGGAAACGCATGGCGTCTATCCTCAAAAGACGGCGGCCCGCCGCAGCGGGTGAGTCGCCCTAAACCCAACCCCGGGGCATCCTCGCCACAGATTTGGTGTGCCTTCGGCACGGAGGCTTGTCTCGCTCACGCTCGACCCGTGGTCACAAAACAAGATGGCTGCGCTACAGAAAGAGGTCAGATTTTCGGCAGCGTCACACCGTGCTGCCCCTGGTACTTGCCGCCGCGATCCTTGTACGACGTCTCGCAGATTTCGTCGGACTCGAAGAACAGAACCTGGGCGCAGCCCTCGCCGGCGTAAATCTTGGCCGGCAGCGGCGTGGTGTTGGAGAACTCGAGCGTCACGTAGCCTTCCCATTCCGGCTCGAAGGGCGTGACGTTGACGATGATGCCGCAACGGGCATAGGTCGATTTGCCGAGGCAGACCGTCAGCACCGAGCGCGGAATGCGGAAGTATTCGACGGTGCGGGCCAGGGCGAAGGAATTGGGCGGGATGATGCAGACGTCGGACTCGACCTCGACGAAGGATTTCGGATCGAAGGCCTTGGGATCGACCACCGTCGAGTTGATGTTGGTGAACACCTTGAACTCGCGGGCGCAGCGGATATCGTAGCCGTAGCTCGAGGTACCGTAGGAGACGATCTTCTGGCCGGCGGCCTCGCGCACGAGCGTCGGTTCGAACGGCTCGATCATGCCGTGCTCGGCCGCCATGCGGCGTATCCACTTGTCTGATTTGATGGCCATTTGTTCGCGTCCGTACGGCAAAAAACAAAGGCGGGATTCTACCCGCCTTTGGCGCCGGAATAAGCAAAAAACTTAGGTATTCTGGACCACGATATTGGGGAATTTCGCACTCATGTCCTTGACCTTTTCGCCGATCTTGACCGCGACGCGGCGGGCGATGGCGCGATAGATCTCGGCGCTGCGCGATTCCGGGGCGCCGACCACGGTCGGCTTGCCGCCGTCGGCCATCTCGCGGATCGCCAGTTCGAGCGGCAGGCTACCGAGGAACTCGACGCCATAGTCGGCCCCCATCTTCTCGCCGCCGCCGGTACCGAAGATATGCTCCTCGTGGCCGCAGTTCGAGCAGATGTGGATGCTCATGTTCTCAACGATGCCGAGGATCGGGATGTTGACCTTCTCGAACATCTTCAGGCCCTTGCGCGCGTCGATCAGGGCGATGTCCTGCGGCGTCGTCACGATCACCGCGCCGGTCACCGGCACTTTCTGCGACAGCGACAGCTGGATGTCGCCGGTGCCCGGCGGCATATCGACGATCAGGTAATCGATGTCGCGCCAGTTGGTCTGGCCAAGCAGTTGGTCGAGCGCCTGGGCGACCATCGGGCCGCGCCAGACCATCGGCGTCTCGACGTCGACCATGAAACCGATCGACATCGCCTGGACGCCGTAGGCCTCCAGCGGTTCCATGCTCTGACCATCCTTCGACTCCGGCTGCTGTCCGGCCAGGCCCAGCATCTGCGGCTGCGACGGACCGTAGATGTCGGCGTCGAGAATGCCGACCGAGGCGCCTTCCTGGGCCAGCGCCAGGGCCAGGTTGACGGCCGTCGTGCTCTTGCCGACCCCCCCCTTGCCGGAGGCGACGGCGATGATGTTCTTGACGCCGGGCAGCAGCTTGACGCCCAACTGCACGGCGTGGGCGACGATCTTGCTGTAGACATTGGCCGACACGTTGCCGATGCCGGGAATGGTCTTGGCGGCGGCGATCGCCTGCTTGCGGATGGCGTCGATCTGGGTCTTGGCCGGGTAGCCGAGCTCGATGTCGAAGGCGACGTCGGCACCGTCGATGCGGATGTTCCTGACCGCGCGGCCGCTGACGAAATCCTTGCCGGTATTGGGATCGACCGTACCGGCCAGGGCCGTTTTGACCTGTTGTTCAGTGATACTCATGGGGACTCCGATGGGTGTTGGGCGGGCAAATACCCGAGTGATTTTGTACAGTATACCCCAGCCGCCCGAAGGCGGCCATCAGCCACCCTGGACGGTATCCAGCCGATAGCCCTGGCCATACACGGAGGTCAGCACCAGGCCGCTCTCACCGGCCAGGCCAAGCTTCTTGCGCAGGCGGCTGGCGTGGGTATCGACGGTCCGCGAATCGACGCCCGGCTCGCGCCCCCAGATGGCGGCCAGCAGTTCCTCGCGGGCCAGGACGCGGCCGACGTTGCGCAGCAGGATCACGGCCAGGTCGAATTCGCGCTGGGTCAGATCGACATCGGCACCACTTTGGCGGATGCGCCGGCCGTCCAGATCGACTTCGATCGTGCCTTGGCGCAACGTGCTCGGCCGCTGCTGGCGGCGGCGGCGCAGCAGCGACTCGATGCGGGCCATGAACTCCATGTAGCGGACCGGCTTCGGGATGTAGTCGTCGGCGCCCAGGCGCAGGATGTCGGCGGCATGCTCCTCGCCGGTGCGGGCGGTGCAGAACACCACCGGCACGTCCCAACCGCAGCGCTCGCGGATATGCAGCAGGACTTGTTCGCCGCTGACGTCGGGCAGCGTCCAATCAACGATGAAAAAATCGAAACTGCCGTCCTGCAGAGCTTCCATGAAGCTGCGGCCATCGGCAAACAGTTCGACGTGATGCCCCTCGCTCTTGAGCAGAGCCCTGAGCACCTCAGCCTGGCTGCGACTGTCTTCGATGATTGCAAAATTCATAACCCCTCCGTCGGAGCGCAATTCTGCCGCTTGCGCGACCGCCCGGCAACCGCCAATTGGTAGAGTTTTACCAAATGAACACAATCATTTAGTCCTTGTCACAAATGATCAGCAGGTATTTCACGCAGCCACCGGCCGCCGGATCACTGAAGGGCGCGGTAAAATTCTTTTTTATTCTTTCGCCACGCTTTCGCCATGCCGCGCAAAATCCTCGTCACTTCCGCCCTGCCATATGCCAACGGCGCGATCCATCTCGGGCACCTGGTCGAATACATCCAGACCGACATCTGGGTCCGCTACCAGAAGATGGCCGGCAACGAATGCTGGTACGTCTGCGCCGACGACACGCACGGCACGCCGATCATGCTGCGCGCCGAGAAGGAGGGCATCACGCCGGAGCAGCTGATCGAGCGCGTGCACGGCGAGCACGCCCGCGACTTCGCCGGCTTCGGCGTCGGCTTCGACAATTACTACAGCACCCATTCGGCCGAGACGCGCGACTGCGCCAACGAAATCTACCGCCGCCTGCGCGCCGCCGGCCTGATCGAGACGCGCACCATCGAGCAGTACTACGACCCGGTCAAGCAGATGTTCCTGCCCGACCGCTTCATCAAGGGCGAATGCCCGAAATGCCGCGCCAAGGACCAGTACGGCGACAACTGCGAAGTCTGCGGTGCCGCCTACGCGCCGACCGACCTGCTCGAACCGTATTCGGCGGTATCCGGCGCCAAGCCGGAACTGCGCAGTTCCGAGCACTATTTCTTCAAGCTCTCCGACCCGCGCTGCGAAGCTTTCCTGCGCCGGTACACCGGCCGCGACAGCGGCGTGCTGCAGCCGGAAGCGGCCAACAAGATGCAGGAATGGCTGGGCGTCCCGGGCGAGAACAAGCTGACCGACTGGGACATTTCGCGCGACGCGCCGTATTTCGGCTTCGAGATTCCCGATGCGCCGGGCAAGTACTTCTACGTCTGGCTCGACGCACCGATCGGCTACATGGGCTCGTTCAAGAACCTCTGCGCCCGGAAAGGCCTCGACTTCGACGAATTCTTCAAGCCCGATTCGACGACCGAGCTGTACCACTTCATCGGCAAGGACATCCTCTATTTCCACGCCCTGTTCTGGCCGGCCGAACTGGCCCATGCCGGCTACCGCACGCCGAGCAAGATCTTCGCCCACGGCTTCCTGACCGTCGACGGCGCCAAGATGTCGAAATCGCGCGGCACCTTCATCACCGCCGAAAGCTACCTGAACACCGGCCTCAACCCGGAATGGCTGCGCTATTACTACGCCGCCAAGCTCTCGGCGACGATGGAGGACATCGACCTCAACCTCGAAGACTTCGTCGCCCGCGTCAACGCCGACCTGGTCGGCAAGTACGTCAACATCGCCAGCCGCTCGGCCGGCTTCATCGCCAAGCGCTTCAACGGCCAGCTGGCGCCGGCCGCCGCCGAGCTGCCGGCGATCACGGCGATCCAGCAAGCCGCGCCGCGCATCGCCGAACTGTACGAAGCCCGCGAATTCGCCAAGGCCATGCGCGAGATCATGGCCCTGACCGACGCCGCCAACCAGTACGTCGACAGCGTCAAGCCCTGGGAACTGGCCAAGCAGGAAGGCAAGGAAAGCGAGCTGCACGCCGCCTGCAGCAACGCGCTCAACCTATTCCGCCTGCTCACCGTGCTGCTGAAACCGATCCTGCCGGCCGTCGCGGCCAAGGTCGAGGCCTTCCTCAACATCGCGCCGCTGGCCTGGGCCGACACCCGGAGCCTGCTCGCCGCCGGCCATCGCATCGATGCCTACGAGCACCTGATGACCCGCGTCGATCCCAAGCTGATCGAGAAGCTCGTCGCCGCCAACAAGGAATCCCTGGCGCCGGCCGCCGATGCCCACTCGCCGCAGCGCCACGCCCTGCACCAGCAGGCCGAGGTCGCCGCCGCCAGCCCGTGGGAGCCGTTCTGCAGCATCGACGACTTCAGCAAGGTGGACCTGCGCATCGCCCGCATCGCCAACGCCGAACACGTCGACGGTGCCGACAAGCTGGTCCGGCTGACGCTGGAACTGGGTGGCGGCGAGACGCGCAACGTCTTCGCCGGTATCAAGGCGGCCTACGACCCGGCGCAGCTGATCGGCCGGCTGACGGTGATGGTCGCCAACCTGGCGCCGCGCAAGATGAAGTTCGGCCTCTCGGAAGGCATGGTCTTGGCGGCTTCGGACACTGACGGCCAGACGCCGGGCCTGTTCCTGCTGTCGCCCGACAGCGGCGCCGTACCGGGCATGCGGGTCAAGTAAACCGGGTCGCCGGCGGCAGGGCGAAAAGCCCACCGCCGGCTGCTGCGGCGCAGCAACGCCGGCGCCGCACTTCAAGTAACACTTTAAGTTCGAGCCTCAATCCCACCGTGTGATTGGGGCTTTTGCAACTATCCACAAAATCTGTGGATAAGTCTGTGCATGAAAGCCGGGGCAGAACGCTAAGTGCCGGGGGAGCAAGGCTTTTTCTTCCTCTGCCCGAATCTTGGGCGAAGACGCAAGCCATTGATTTTATTAAAAATAAGCAATGACAAACGTAGTTGCCGAGCATTTTCGGCCAACTGTGCCGCCGCGCTTGACCAATTACCCCTTGCTGTGCATAAGTTGGTGAAAACAGGGCCGCATCGCTCGCTTCAGCCGTGATTTTTCGGCCGGCGCATCGCGCTCCGGCGCCGCTTGCGGCACAATGCCCTTTCCGCCGCCAGCCGCCGCCGCCATGCTCTCATCGCAATTCCGCCCGCCCCGCCCCCGCCTCACCGGCCGTATCGCGCTCTACGCGCTGGCCGACGTCTTCGGCCTGTCCTGCGTCGGCATCGGCGGCAGCTGGTTCGCCGCCGGCAAAGGCGCGATCATCGCCGGCTTTCCCGGCTCGCTGGCCGAGGCCGTGGCGTGCACCGCCGGCGGCGTGGCCGTGATGTTCTGGGCCATCGCCCGCATCCTGCGCGAATTGCGCAAACAGGGACCGGAAATGCAGGAACGCTACGCCGCCTGGCTGGCCGCCCATCATCCCGACAAGCTGCCGAAGCCGCCGGCCGCCGGCGACTGATCAGTCGCCGCCCTTGCTCGCCGGCTTGAGCCAGGCCGGCAGTTCGCGCCCACCGGCGTGCTCGATGACGTATTGACGCACCAGCCGACGCACGACCTGCGACGGCGTCAGATCGTTGGCGGCGCAGATTTCCTCGAATAGCCGCTTCTTCTCCGGATCGATCAGGATCGTCAAACGGGCGGTACGGTTCTCCATGGCTGATTTTCCTACATATGCTATGCGCCTCATATTAACATGTTATTAACATTGACGAATAATATGGCGCCCATATAATTCAGCACCCTACCCGCGAGCACGCGCCATGAAAATCGCCTTCCGCCCCAAGCTGCTCGAATGCCTGCCGACCTACGACAAAGCGCAGTTCGGCAAGGATCTGGCCGCCGGGATCACCGTCGGCGTACTCGCCCTGCCGCTGGCCATGGCCTTCGCCATCGCCTCCGGCGTCTCGCCGACGGCCGGCATCTGGACGGCCATCGTCGCCGGCTTCATCATCGCCGCGCTGGGCGGTTCGCGAGTGCAGATCGGCGGCCCGACCGGCGCCTTCATCCCGATCGTCTACGGCATCGTCGCCGCCCACGGCGTCACCAACCTGCTCGGCGCCACCATGCTCGCCGGCGCCATGCTGCTGGCCATGGGCCTGGCGCGCATGGGGCAATTGATCCGCTTCATTCCGGTGACCGTCGTCATCGGCTTCACCAACGGCATCGCCGTCGTCATCTTCCTCGCCCAGATCAAGGATTTCTTCGGCCTCTCCATCGACAACCTGCCGGCCGAGTTTTTCGCCCGCATCCAGGTACTGGCCGCCCACGCCCACACCGTCGACCTGCCGACCCTGGCCCTGGCCCTGGCCTGTTTCTTCTTCCTGCTCTTCTACAACCGCCTGGCGCAGAAGCTGAAGCTGCTGCAGCGGGCGCCCGGGCCGCTGGCGGTGCTGCTGCTCGGCACCCTGATCGCCGTGATCTTCGATCTGCCGGTCGAGACCATCGGCAGCCGCTTCAACGGCATTCCGCAGGAACTGCCGGCCTTCGGCCTGCCGCCGCTGTCGATCCACGATTTCGGCAAGCTGATCTCGCCGGCCATCACCATCGCCCTGCTCGGCGCCATCGAGTCGCTGCTCTCGGCGCGCGTCGCCGACGGCCAGATCGACGACCGCCACGATCCCAACCAGGAACTGGTCGCCCAGGGCCTGGCCAACATGGCAGCGCCGCTGTTCGGCGGTTTCGCCGCCACCGGCGCCATCGCCCGCACCTCGACCAACGCCAAGGCCGGCGGCCGCACGCCGGTGGCCGGCATGATCCATTCCCTGGTGCTGCTCGGCATCGTCCTGATCGCCGCGCCGCTGGCCGCCTACGTGCCGCTGGCGACGCTGTCGGCGATCGTCATGGTGGTGGCCATCAACATGGGCGAGTGGCACCACTTCCGCGAACTGCGCCGCTTCACCTACAACTACCGGGTCATCCTGCTCGCCACCTTCTTCGTCACCGTGCTCTTCGACCTGACCATCGCCGTCGAACTGGGCATGGTGCTGGCCTGCCTGTTCTTCATCTACCGCATGTCCGAGCTGACCCGCGTCGAGCGCCGGCCGCTGCGCGAGGAGGCCGACGAGCCGCGCTTCCTCTACCCGGACGGGACGATGCGCGTCGCTGCCTGGCAGTTGTTCGGCTCGCTGTTCTTCGGCGCGGTGAACAAGCTGGAAGCCCTGCTCGATCCGGCCGCCGGCCATCCGGAAGTCGTCATTCTCGACATGACGCAACTGATTCAGCTCGACACCACCGGCCTCGAAGGCCTCGACAACCTGCTCGACAAGCTGAAGAAGCGTGGCTGCACCCTGCTGGTCTACGGCCTCAACGCCCAGCCCGGCTCGCTGCTCCACCGCTCCGGCTTCATCGACCATCTCGGCGCCGAGAACGTCTGCGCCGACCTGACGGCCGCGCTGGCCCGCGCCTACATCCTGCTGCCCGACCTGACCGGCGGCGACAACGATTACCAATAAGGAAGATACATGAGTTCCCTGCCCCCCTGCCCGCTGTGCCAGTCCGCCTTCACCTACGAGGACGGCGCCCTCTACGTCTGCCCCGAGTGCGCCCACGAATGGAGCCCGCAAGCCGCCGGCGAGGCGGTCGAGGCCGCCCGCGTGTGGAAGGACGCCAACGGCAACGTGCTGCAGGACGGCGACAGCGTGACGGTGATCAAGGATCTGAAAATCAAGGGTTCGTCGGCCGTCGTCAAGGTCGGCACCAAGGTCAAGAACATCCGCCTGGTCGAGGGCGACCACGACATCGACTGCAAGATCGACGGCATCGGCGCCATGCAGCTGAAGTCGGAGTTCGTGCGCAAGGCCTGAGTGTGCCGGGCCGACGCAGGCCCGTGTCATAATCGCCACTTCACCTCTGTGCCGTCGCCGCCCGCCGGCGACCCGACCTCAAGGAGAAGTCGATGCTGCGTCCATCCTCGCGTCAGGGTTTCGGGATCGTTCCGCTGTTGCTGCTCGCCGCCGTCGTTGCCGCCGTCGGTCTGTACTTGGCCAGGACCTGGCAGCAGGGCGACGGCGAAGCGGCGGCGGGACCGTTCCAGATCGCCGATTTCGGCATCCGCGAACTCGACGGCTCGCCGGCCCTGGCCTTGAGCTTCACCCACCCGCTCGATGCCGGCCATGGCTACGATGCCGAAATCCAGGTCTTCGCCATGCCGCCGCGCACCGACGACCCCAAGCCGCGCAGCGACGAGGAAGACGGCGAATACGACGGCGACGGGCCATCCGCCGGCGCCGTGCCGAAGGTCAGCAGCGCCCCCGAGGACGTCGCCATCGACGGCGGCACGCTGGTCAAGGGCGCCTGGGTCGTCGGCGACAACCCGCGCCTGCTGTATTTCCCGCACATCAAGCCGCAGACCCGCTACGTCGTCCGCGTCGCCGCCGGCCTGCCCGCGGCCGACGGTTCCAAGCTGACCGAGGAAGGCCGCTACGCGGTGGTCACTCCGATCGTCGCGCCGGCCTATTACTTCGCCAGCCGCGGCATGGTCCTGCCGGCCAAGCAGAACGGCGGCCTGCCGGTGGTCACCGTCAACGTGCCCGAGGTCGATGTGCAGTTCCTGCGCGTCAAGGCGGACCAGTTGCCGCGCTTCCTCGACCGGGTCATCAGCGGCCCGCGCCCCAAGCGCAGCGCCGAGGCCGATGGCGACGAGCACGATTACGACTGGCGCGCCACCGATCTCAAGGGTGCCGTAGACAACTGGTCGCTCGACAACCTGCACAAGCTGACCGAGAGCGTCTTCGTCGGCCGCTTCCTGACCGAGCAGCGGGCCGACAAGCGCAACGTCACCTTCCTGCCGGTCGAGGACATCAAGGAACTGCGCGAGCCCGGCATCTACATCGCGGTGATGAGCCAGCCCAACCGCTTCCGCCACGAATACCAGGTCACCTATTTCTACGTCAGCGACCTCGGTCTTTCCACCCGGCTGTTCGCCAAGGGCGCCGACGCCTACGTCAGCTCGCTGACCAGCGGCAAGGCGGTGTCCGGCGTCGAGGTGAGCTGGCTCGACGAGCACGCCAAGGTCGTCGCCCGCGGCGAAACCGACGGCGACGGCCGCGCCGCCTTCACCGAACGGCCGGCGACGGCCAAGGTCGTCGTCGCCCGCCACGGCCAGCAACTGTCGATGATCACGCTCAAGGAGCCGGCGCTCGATCTCTCCGAATACGACGTCGCCGGCCTGCCCGGCCGGCCGGTGCGCCTGTTCCCCTACGCCGGCCGCGATCTCTACCGGCCCGGCGAAAGCTTCGAGCTCTCGGTGCTGGCGCGCGACGCCGACGGGCGGCCGCTGCCGGCCCAGCCGGTGCAGGCCATCCTCAAGCGCCCGGACGGCAAGAACCAGTTCACCGCCACTTGGCAGCCCGACGCCAAGCTGCCCGGTTATTACCGGCAGCGCCTCGAACTGCCGGTCGATGCCCCGACCGGCTCGTGGACGCTGGAACTGCGCGCCGACCCGGCCGACAAGCTGGCCACCGCCGGCTTCCGCTTCGGCGTCGAGGAATTCCTGCCGGAACGCATGAAGCTCGACCTGGGCAGCCCGCAGGCCGTCGTCAAGCCCGACGAGGACCTGCGCATCGACATCAAGGGCAGCTATCTCTACGGCGCCCCGGCGGCCGGCAACCAGTTGCTCGGCGTGGCCGTCTTCGAGCGCCAGAAGAACCCGCTGGCCAAGCAACTGCCCGGTTTCGAGTTCGGCGACGCCAACGAGGAAAACCAGCGCCAGCGCGTCGAACTATCGCCGGCCGAACTCGACGAGAACGGCAAGCTGGCCCTGGACGTCGATCTGGCCCCGGCCAAGGGCAAGCGCTCGCCGACCACCGTGCGCGCCACGCTGAGCCTGCTCGAAAGCGGCGGCCGGCCGGTGGTGCGCAATTTCGAGCGGGTCATCTGGCCGGCGCCGGTGCTGGTCGGCGTCCGCCCCCTGTTCACCGGCGACTACGCCCGCGAAGGCAGCATCGCCCAGTTCGAGGTCGTGCGCGCCGGCAGCGACGGCAAGCTCGCCGCCGGCGCCGCCCTGCCGGTCCGCCTGTTCCGCGAGAACCGCGATTACTACTGGCGCTTCGACGACCAGCGCGGCTGGCACTCGGGCTTCACCGAAACCGACGAACTGGTCGCCACCGCCACCGTCGGCATTCCCGACGGCGGGCGCGGCAAGCTGGGCGTGCCGGTCAAGTACGGCCGCTATCGCCTGGAAATTCTCGATCCGGCGACCCAGCAGACCGCCAAGTACCGCTTCTACGCCGGTTGGAGCGCCCGCGGCGACGAAAGCCAGGGCATCCGCCCCGACCGCGTGGCGCTGAAATTCGACAAGCCGGCCTACCGCGACGGCGACACCGCCAAGCTGACCATCACCCCGCCGCACGCCGGCGAGGCGCTGATCACCGTCGAAGGCGACCGTACCCTGTGGCTGAAGCGGACCTCGGTCGCGCTCGACGGCACCACCGTCGACATTCCGGTGGACAAGGAGTGGAAACGCCACGATCTCTACGTCTCGGTGGTCGTGCTACGTCCCGGCAGCGGCGGCGAGAAGGTGACGCCGGCGCGGGCGCTCGGCCTCGCCCACCTGCCGCTCGAACGCGGCGAACGCAAGCTGGCGGTCAGCCTCGACGCGCCGCAGAAAATGCTGCCCGACGCACGCCTCAAGGTGAAGGTCAAAGTTCCCGAACTGGGCGGCCAGGCGGCCCTGGTCACGCTTTCCGCCGTCGATGTCGGCATCCTCAACATCACGCGCTTCGCGACGCCCGACCCGTTTGCCTACTTCTTCGGCCGGCTGCGCTACGGCGCCGACCAGTACGACGTCTACGGCCGCCTGATCGAGAAGATGGCCGGCCGCAAGGGCAAGCTCAAGTTCGGCGGCGACGCCGCGCCGAAAGCGACGCGCAGCCTGCCCAAGAAAGTGCGCCTGGTCGACCTGTTCTCCGGCCCGGTCCAGCTCGACGCCCAGGGCGAGGCCGAGATCGCGCTCGACGTGCCCGACTTCAACGGCACCCTGCGCCTGATGGCGGTGGCCGCCGCCGCCGACCGCTTCGGCAATGCCGAAAGCGAGACGGTGGTCGCCGCGCCGCTGGTCGCCGAACTGCTGACGCCACGCTTCCTGACCGTCGGCGACCAGGCCACCGTCGCCCTCGACCTGCACAACCTGTCCGGCGCCGGGCAAAAGCTCAAGGTCCGCGTCGACAACGGCGACGGCCTGAAAATCCACAACGCCGAGCGCGAACTGGAACTTAAGGACCAGCAGAAGCAGACCCTGCGCTTCCCGCTCGAAGCCGGCCAGGCCTTCGGCCTGACCGAGGTCCGGGTGCACGTCGCCGGCGCCGCCGGCCTCAAGCTGGAACGCAGCTTCGGCCTGCAGGTCCAGGCCGCGACGCCGCAGCAGCAGGTCATCAAGCTGCTGACGGTGGCCCCGGGTGAAACGCTCGACCTCCACGAGGCCGACCTCGGCGGCTTCATCCGCAGCACCGTCCAGGCCCACGTGGCCATTTCCGACAAGGCGCCGATCGACGTGCGCAGCGCCATCCAGGGCCTGCTCACCTATCCCTACGGCTGCGCCGAGCAGACGACCAGCACCGCCTACCCGTATGTGCTGATCGACGAGGAAGGCGCCAAGCTGTTCGGCCTCAAGGCCTACAGCCGCGAGCAGCGGACGGCCATGCTGGAGAAGGCCATCGCCCGGCTCGGCGCGATGCAGGCGCCGAACGGCGGTTTCAGCCTGTGGGGCAACGTTTCCGAATACCAGTACTGGCTCTCGGCCTACGTCGGCAATTTCCTGCTCGACGCCCGCGAACAGGGCTTCCCGGTGCCGGAGGCGACGCAGACGAAGACCCAGGAATTCCTGCTCAAGTACCTGCAGGAAGGCGCCGCCGGCCTGCCGGCGGGCAAGATCGCCTACAACGAGAACGGCTGGCAGGACTACCGCTACGCCGGCGCCGGCCGCTTCGGCGTGCTCGCCTACGGCGCCTACGTGCTGGCCCGCGAAGCCAAGGCACCGCTGTCGACCCTGCGCCAGATGTTCGAGGTTCGTGCCCAGGCCCATACCGGCCTGGCCCTGATCCATCTCGGCCTGGCCCTCAAGCTGATGGGCGACGAAACCCGCGCCCAGACCGCCCTCGGCGAAGGCGTCAACAAGGGCCGCGACAACGGCTACTGGTGGGGCGACTATGGCAGCCCGCTGCGCGACGCGGCGCTGTCCTACGCCCTGCTCGACCGCCACAAGCTGAAGATCGAGGGGCAGAACAACCTGGTCGCCATCGCCGCCGGCGAACTGGGCAAGAACCGCTACACCAGCACCCAGGAGAAGATGGCGCTGTTCCTGCTCGGCCGCAATTTCGTCGGCGCCGGCGACGGCGAGGCCGCCTGGACGGCCGAAGTGCTCGGCAAGGACAAGCCGGAGAACCTGCGCGCCAGCGGCAGCCTGATCCGGCCGCTGTCAGCGGCTGAGTTGCAGGGCGGCCTGCGCATCAAGAACACGCACGGCGAAAAGCTCTACCTGCAACTGGCGCTGAGCGGCAACCCGGCCCGGATGCCGGCCAGCCGCGACGACGCCATCGCGCTGAGCCGCGACCTGTTCGAGGCTGATGGCAAGCCGCTGAAGAACCGCGCCCTGCGCGTCGGCGAATCGGTGATCGTGCGCGTCAACGTCAATCCGCGCAGCCGGGTCAACACCGGCATGGTCATCGACCGCATCCCGGCCGGCCTCGAGATCGAGAACCTCAACATCGTCCAGGGCGAAGGGCTGGCCAGCGTGGTGATCGACAACGTCAACCCGGCCGAGGCGATGCGCGACCCGCGCATCCAGCACGTCGAGTTCCGCGACGACCGCTTCGTCGTCGCCGCCCGCCTGCACGGTAAGATGAGCCTCTTCTACCGCGCCCGCGTCGTCACCCCCGGCAAATTCGTCTTCCCGCCGCTCTACGCCGAGGACATGTACCGCCCCGACGTCTACGGTCTGGCTGGCGGCGAGGCCACGCTGACGGTGACGGATGGCGTGGAGAAGCCGGCGGTCGCAGCACCGGCACCGCAGTAGCCCCTGACGCACTCGCCCAAACTCCGCCGGGACAAATACCCGGCGGACATGAGACGCCCCCCACTGGCCATACCAGTTCGAACCCGATAGCGAAAGGAGAACTTTGTGAACTCAGCGCCTTTATCTCATGCGATCGACCTTGGCATAGCAGAACTCAACCGCCAGCGCAGCGACTTCAGGCCGAACATCTCAAGCCTTATGGCAGATTTCAGCATATCCTCAGGCAGCGGGGTCATAGCATTCGCCCCTGAGAATGGGCAAAACAGAAACAGTCAGGGATACGACTTGGTAAAACTATCGACTCCTGATGTACCTGACATTGACATCACGATCAGTGGCATTTGGGAGTGTGCAAAAAAACATTACGGACTCTCTGCAGCTGCTGCGATAACTGGCGCCGGTGGAGTTCCGATCAGCAAATTGCGCCTTGGTTATCCTGTGGTCCAAGGATCAAGCAAGTACACCAATCTAGCCAGCCATTTTGGCCTCAAGTTCTTCCCTATGGTCACGCTGCCGCACGGATCCACTGCTGCACGAGTGGCAAAAAGTACGTTCGGCACAATTCGAGTTTTCGGGATTGTGGGGCGTGCGCTCCCCTTTGTTGCGGTGGGCCTTGCTGTATTTGACGTCGTCAGCATAGGAATGTGCGCATATGAACAACGTAGCCGATAGCGGTCTTGATGGACTTCCATCAAAGATGGATGTCATTGAATCGATTATTGATATTTTTATTCGTGCAATTGGTTTTATTGAGCGACACGAAGTATCGCCCACTTCGCACATAGTGAAGGACTACCATATTCACACGGATGATCTCTCGATATTTGCCGTCGAAGTCGAAAAGCATTTCGGCATCAAGACCCAGCCCCAGGAATGGCCGAGCGGTTTTGAACCAACGATAGAGGGAATAGCGGACTTCGTACTATTTCATCTATCGAAAAAACAATAGGGGGATAGATGTCGCATCCCGGGCGGGCACACTGACGGTGACGGATGGCATGGAGAAGCAATGAACCAACAGCCAAGCCCGAATGTTGAGATTCATGTCCCGCCCAATCCTGGGATTTATGTGCCCCCGCTTATTTTTGTGGCGAGCGTCGTTTTGCACCAACCCAACCGTTTCGGCTTGGCGATCATCCTACCTGTCTTCATGGTGCTGGCAGCATGGCGGCTGACTCGAACGCAATCCGTCCTCGTTTCTTTCGATACGAGGGAAGCAACGTTCGTCTATTCCTCGTTGAACCCATTCCGGAAAAACAAGGTGGTGTCACTGGCCGGTTTTTCCCGTGTCTATGCCAGTCCGTTCTATAAAAATGCGGGGTGGTCGATTCACTTGAGCGGCCCGCGAGGCGAGCATCTCTTGCTTGCGGAGTTTCCTTCGTATTGGGCGCCCGGATCCCATGACGATTACGTGCAATCTCTCCACGCCAAGCTGGCATCCGGGCTGCGAATTGCCAATGGTGGAGCAGGCGGGGCAACGTAGCTCAGCCGTCTTCCTGCGAATGGCGGAAATACAAGCCTTTGCGGGGATACAACTGAAAGGCGTCGTCGACCCAATATGAAAACTCATTCCGGACAACGGCGCTGGCTCTGGGTCGCGCTACTGGTACTGCTCTGCCTGGCGGCACTCGACCAAGCCTTCCCGCCGCCGGTACCGGGCCGCGACGCGCCGCAGGCGCTGCTCGTCGTCGCCCGTGACGGCACGCCGTTGCGGGCTTTTCCCGACCGCGACCATGTCTGGCGCCATCCGGTGGCGCTGGCCGATGTTTCGCCGCTTTATCTGGAGGCGCTCGAGCGCTACGAGGATCGCTGGTTCCGCTGGCATCCCGGCGTCAATCCCGTGGCGCTGGCGCGGGCGGCTTGGCAATGGGCACGCCACGGGCGCATCGTCTCGGGCGGCTCGACGCTGACCATGCAGGTCGCCCGCATTCTCGAACCGACGCCGCGGACGCTGGCCGGCAAGGCGCGGCAGATTCTGCGCGCACTGCAACTGGAGCGGCGCTATTCGAAGGATGAAATCCTCGCCCTCTACGTCAATTACGCGCCGATGGGCGGCGTGCTCGAAGGCGTCGAGGCGGCCAGCCGGGCCTATCTCGGCAAGCCGGCGCGACGCCTGAGTCATGCCGACGCGGCGCTGCTCACCGTCCTGCCGCAAGCACCCTCGCGGCTGCGGCCAGACCGCCGGCCGGCGCAGGCGCGGGCGGCGCGCGACAAGGTGTTGCAGCGCATGGCCGGCCGCTGGCGCGGCAGCGACATCGCCGATGCCCGGCAGGAGCCGATCGTCGCCCAGGCCGTGCGCGAGCCGTTGCTGGCGCCGCTGCTCGCCGAGCGGCTGCGCCCGGAGGCCAAGGGCTTGCAACGCCTCGACACGACTCTCGACGCCGCGCTGCAGGAAACGGTCGAACTGCTGCTGACCAGCCGCCTCGGCGCCCTGCCGCCGCGCGTTTCGATGGCCGCCCTGGTGGTCGACAACGCCACGCTGGAAGTCCGCGCCTACGCTGGCTCGGCCGATTTCACCGACGCCGACCGCTTCGCCTACGTGGACATGGTGCGCGCCGCGCGCTCGCCCGGCTCGACGCTCAAGCCCTTCCTCTACGGGCTGGCGCTCGACGAGGGCCTGATCCACTCCGAGTCGCTGCTGGCCGACGTGCCGCAGTCCTTCGGCGGCTACCAGCCGGGCAATTTCCAGCAATCCTTCCACGGCCCGGTCGGCGTCTCCGAAGCCCTGGCCAAGTCGCTGAACGTGCCGGCGGTCGAGGTGCTCGACCGCCTGGAGCCAAACCGCTTCGTCGCCGCCCTGCGCCGGGGCGGCCTCAAGCTGGATTTCCCCAAGGGCGAGACGCCCAACCTCTCGGTCATCCTCGGCGGCGCCGCGACGACGCTGGAACAACTGGTCGGCGCCTACACCGCCTTCGCCCGCCAGGGCATGGCCGGCAAGCCGCGCTATCGGCCCGGGGAGCCGCTGGTCGAGCAGCGCATGCTGTCGCCGGGGGCCGCCTTCATCATCCGCGACGTGCTCGAATCGGGTGGTCCGGTCGGCCGCGCCGTCGAGCAGGGACCGGGCATCCGCCGCGGCATCGCCTGGAAGACCGGGACCAGCTTCGGCTTCCGCGACGCCTGGTCGGTCGGCGTGTCCGACCGCTATACCGTCGGCGTCTGGGTCGGCCGGCCGGACGGCACGCCGAATCCCGGCTTCTTCGGCGCCAACGTCGCCGCCCCGCTGCTGGTCGACCTGTTTACCGCCATCGACGACCAACCGCCGGCGCCCCGCCTGCCGCCGCCTTCCGTCCGCCAGGAAAAAATCTGCTGGCCGCTCGGCACCCGCTTCGACCCGGCCGAGGAAGGACTCTGCCAGCGCCAAATGCTGGCCTGGCTGCTCAACGACACGGCGCCGCCGACCTTCCCCGACCGCCTGCGCGGCGGCGAAGCGCGCACCGCCTACGAGGTCGACGCCGCCAGCGGCCTGCGCGTCACGGCCGAATGCAGCGACCGGCCCCGCCGCCGCGTCGAGGCGGCGCGCTGGCCGGCGGCGCTCGAACCCTGGCTGCCGGCCGACATCCAGGCCCGGGCCCGGCCCCCGGCCTGGGACGCCCGCTGCCCGCCGGCGGCCGAGCCGGAAGCCGGCCTGCGCATCGTCGGCCTCAGTAATGGCGAGGTCATCCGCCGGCCCCGGCCCGACCAGCCGCCGGTCGTCCGCCTCGAACTGCGCGGCCAGCGCGGCGAGGTGTATTGGCTGATCAACGGCCGCCTGGTCGCCCGGCAACCGGCCGACCGGCCATTGATCCGCCGCCTGGAGGACAGCGGCCGCGTCGACATCACCGTCATGGACGAGCGCGGGCGCTACGACCGGATCAGCGTCAGCGTGCGCTGACCCGCGGCAAACCGCCGGTTCAGCGCCCCAATCCGGCCGCCCAGGCCTCGGCGGCGGGGCGAACCAGATCGATCCACGGCCCGGGATAGACGCCGATGCCGACGACCATCGCGATCAAGGCCAGCAGCACCAGCCATTCGCGCGGCCGCAGGTCTTGCGCCTCGGCCACCTCGCGCCGCGTGACCGGGCCGAAGAAAGCCTTGCGGTACAGCGCCAGGAAAGCGCCGGCGGCGATCGACAGGCCGAACAGCGCGGCCATGCCGGCGCCGGTGTGGCTTTCCAACGCCGCCAGGATGAGCAGGAACTCGCCGGGGAAGCTGCTGGTGCCCGGCATGCCGACGCCGGCCAGGCCGCAGACCAGCACGCCGCTGGCCAGCAACGGCATGGTTTTGGCGGCACCGCCGAGGCTGTGGATATCGGTCGAGCCGGTGCGCTGGCGCAGGAATTCGAGCAGCAGGAAACCGCCGCCGGTGGCTACCGAGAAACTCAGCAGCAGCGACACCGCTCCCTGTACCCCCTGGGCCGACAGCGCCGCCAGCCCGAGCACCGCCAGCCCGACGTGGCAGATGCTGGCGTAGGCCAGGCCGACGCGCAGATTGCTCTGGGCGAGCATGCCGACGGCGCCGTAGAGCAGCGTCACCGTGCCCAGCCCGGCGAGCAGCCAGTGCAGTTCCTGGGCGGCGTCGGGCGCCAGCGGGATAGCGAAGCGGATCAGCCCGTAGCCGCCGACCTTGAGGCCAACCAGCAGCGCCGTCAGCGAACCGGGGCCGGCCAGCGCCAGTTGCGGCAGCCAGGTGTGCAGCGGCACCAGCGGCACCTTGAGGCCGAAGCCGAGCAGGCAGAGCAGGAAGAACCAGCGCTGTTGCGCCGGCGGCAGCGGCGTCGCCAGCAGCGCCGGCAGGTCGAAACTCAGCTGCGGCTGGCTGCCGGCCAGCAGCACGAAAGCCAGCAGCAGCGGAATGCCGCCGGCCAGCATGAGCAGGAAATAGCGCCCGGCCGCCGCCCCGCCGCCGGCATTGGCTCCCCAGCGCCCGAGCAGGAAGTACAGGGGCAGCAGAGTCAGTTCCCAGAAACAGAAGAACAGCAGCGTGTCGAGGGCGCAGAAAATGCCCAGTGTCGCCGCCTGCAACAGCAGCAGCCAGGCATAGTGCTGGCGCGGCGCCGTCCGCACGCCGTTCCAGCAGGCCGCCAGGGCGCCCAGGAAGAGCAGCGCCGTGGCCGGCAGAAACAGCACCGACAGGCCGTCGACGGCCAGCAGCCAGTGCGCGTCGAGGCTGGCGATCCACGGCTGCCGTTCGAGCAGCTGGAAGCGCTCGCCGCCCGGGTCGTAGGCCAGCAGCGCGGCGGTCGCCAGTAGCAGGCTCTGCGTCATCGCCACCAGCGCCACCCAGCGCCCGGCGCGGGCCGGCAGCAGCCAGGCCAGCAGCGCCCCGAGCGCCGGCGTCAGCAGCAGCAGCGACAGCAGCGGCGGCATCAGCGGCCGAACCTCGCGGCGGCCGCCTGGCTGGCGGCATCGGTCAGGTGCAGCCAGGGCTCGGTGAAGAAGCCGATGGCCAGCATCGCCGCCAGGGCGATGCCGCAGACCAGGTATTCCAGCGGCCGCGTCCGGTCGACCAGCGCCGCCCCTTCGCCCGGCGGCGACAGGAAGGCGCGCTGGAAGGCCCAGAGCAGGAAGCCGGCGGCGGCCACGTTGCCGAGCGCCGCCGCCACCGTCGGCAGGGCGCCGAAGCTGTCGATGGCCGCTTCCAGGATCAGGTGGGCGGCGTCGAAGCCCGGCGTGCCGGGCATGCCGACGATGGCCAGACCGAAGCTGAGGAAGGCCACGGCAAGGAAGGGAATGCGCTCGAACAGGCCGGACAGCTCGTGCAGTTCGGTGGTGCCGGTGCGGCGGAAGACGTAGCCGACGATGAACCACATGCCGGTCACCGCCAGGCCGAAGTTGGCGGCGAGCAGCACGCTGCCCTGCAGCCCGGCGGGATGCAGGCTGAACAGGCCGATCACCAGGAGGCTGGTGTGGCTGACCACGGCAAAGGCCAGCAGGCGGCGCAGGTTGCTCTGCTGGAAGGCCAGCGCCGCGGTGAAGAAGACGCCGGCCATGGCGAAGCCGACCACGTAATCCTGCCAGGCGGCGACGGCGTCGGGCGTCAGCGGCAGGACGAAGCGCAGCATGCCGTAGATGCCGACCTTGACCCCGACCATCAGCGCCGGGGCGACGGCGATCAGGCCGTGCTGGGCCATGTTCGGCAGCCAGCCGTGCAGCGGGAACAGCGGCGTGCGCACGGCCAGCCCGTAGAACAGCAGGTAGAAGGCGGCGGTCTGGAACTTGCCGGCCGGCGGCGTCGCCATCAGGTCGAACAGGTCGAAGCTCCAGATGCCGTCGCTGGCCTCGGCGTGCGCCCAGCCGAGCACCAGGCAGCCGGCGGCGAACAGCGCCCAGCCGAAGGCCTGGTACTGGACAAAGCGGGCCAGGGCCTGGATCTCGGCCGCCGTGGCGGCCCAGCGGCGCAGCAGGTAGACCACCGCCCACAGCTCGACGGCCGACCAGGCGGCGAACCAGGCGATGTTGACGGTGACCAGCATGCCGACCAAGCCGGCCTCGGCGATCAGCAGCACGGCGAACAACCGGCCCGGGGAAATCCGGCCGCGGCTCATGCCGTACAGCGTCATCAGCAGGGTCAGCAGCGCCACCAGCAGCAGGAAGACCAGGCTCAGGCCGTCGATGGCGACATGGTAGGCCAGCGGCGCGAAGCGCTCGGCCAGTTGCAGCTGGGGCAGCGCCGGCTCGATGCGGGCGGCGGCGAAGCCGCCCAGCAGCAATTCGAGCGCGGCCAGCATCTTGCCCAGCCACACCGCCGCCGGCCGCTCGCCGAGCGCCAGCAGCAGCGCCGCGCCGGCCAGCGGCAACAGTTGCAGCAGCAGCAGCAGGGGCAGCGCCGCCTGCTGTTGCCAGAGAATTTCGCCGCCGCTCACAGGATCACCACGAAAGTCGCCATCACCGCCATCATCAGGTAGCGCGGCTGTTCGAGCAGATTTTCCAAGGTCCGCAGGTAGCCGCCGAGGCGCCGCAGCGCCCGCTCGGCGGCCCCGCCCCGGCCTTGCAGCAGCAGGCGGTTCTCCAGCCGCTGCAGGCTTTCCGCGGCGGCAGCCAGCAGCCGTCCGGGCAAACCGTCGGCGCGCACCAGCGGCCGCTCGGGATCGAGCGCGCGGCCGCGTCCCGCTTCGCCGATGGCCGGGTCGATGAAATGCTCCTCGAAATTGCGCAGGTCGCGGGCGAAGCCGGCGGTCGGCCGCAGCAACAGTTCGGTCGACAGCTTGTCGAGCCAGCCGCGCTGCAGGGCCAGGGTGTACAGCCATTGCCGCTGGCGCAGCCAGGCCGGCGGCGGCGGCGGGCGGCGCGGCGCGACGACCAGCCAGGACGGGGCGAGCAGGAACTGCCAGGCGCGCCAGGCGGCGTGCAGGCACAGATGGACCGCGGCCAGCGTCGTCCAGCCCAGGCCGATGGCGACGAACATCAGCGCCACCTGGAACAGCGTGGCGAAAATCAGCGCCGACTTGACGTCGCTCTGCACCAGGCCGCACAGCCAGGCATAGACGGCGGTCAGCGCCCCGAGCACGGCGAGCAGCAGGCGCAGGTCCGGCAATTCGGCGAGCAGCGGTTCGAGGCGCAGCAGCAGGAAGACGCCGGCATGGACCATGACCGCGCCGTAGAACACCGCCGACGACGGCGTCGGCCCTTCCAGCGCCCGCGCCAGCCACGGCGAGAACGGCAGCTGCGCCGACTTGACCAGGGCGGCGAGGATCAGGCCGAGCGCCACCAGGCGGGCGCTGGCGACGCCAAGGCCGCCGCCCTCGACGATGGCCGGCCATTCGAAGCCGCCCAGCCAGGCGCCGGCGAAGCCGAGGGCAAGCAGGAAGCCGGCATCGCCGGCGCGGTTGGCGACGAAGGCGAACAGCGCGTTGCCGGTGGCCAGCGGACGCTGCCAGGCGTAGCCGATGAGCAGGAAGGAGGCGACGCCGCACATTTCCCAGCCGACGAAGGCGAGCAGGCCGTTGCCGGCCAGCAGCACCCACTGGATGCCCGACAGGAACAGGCCGAGGACGATGAAGAAACGCTGGAAGCCCGGCTCGCGATGCAGGTAGGCGGCGGAAAAGCGCGCCGCCAGCCAGCCGATGGCGGCGAACACGGTGGCGACGCCGAGCGCCAGCCCGTCGAGCAGGAAGGACAGGGAGCCCTGCCAGTGGCCGCTGCCGAACCAGCGCGCCAGCACGCGGTGGCCGGGCGGCGCGCCGGCCAGCAGCGCCTGCAGGTCGATGGCCAGCAGCAGCAGCAGGCTGCCCAGCGCCGCCAGCGCCATCAGGCGGGCCGTCGGCGGCTCGCCGGCATCGCCCGCGGCGCGGCCGGCCAGGACGCGCAGGCCGGTGACGCCGGCGGCGACCAGCGGCAGCGCCGGCACCAGCCAGACCGCGTCGGGCAACAGGTTCAGCAGCTCGCTCATGCGGCGCCTCCAAGCAGCAGCGCCGGCGCCAGCGGCCCGGACTCGCCGGCGAACCAGTCGGCCGAACGGCCGACCTGCGGCAGCGCCGTTCCGCCCGCCCACGGCAGCCAGCCGCGGCGCGGACAGTACTGGGCGATGGCGCCGCTGTCCGGGTCGCAGCTGGCGAGCACGATCCAGGCGTTGCCGATCAGTTCGCGCAGCGCCGGCTGGCGGGCGACGATGGCGTCGAGCACGGCCGGCGTCTGTTCGACGACGACCAGGAGGCGCATCGGCTCGTGGATCTCGACCATCTGCCACGGCAGCCCGGTGCGCAGGTCGGAATCGGCGCCCTCCATGACGCCGAACAGGCCGGTGATATTGTGGGTGACTTTCGAGCCGCAGCCGAAGCGTTCGTTGTCGACGCTGGAAAAATAATATTCGAGGGCGATGCCGGCGCCGACCGGGCCGGCGGCCAGCAGGATGCCTTCGACGATGCGGCCGTCGGCATCGTCCGTCGGATCGTAGGAAATGAGGAATACCCGGCGGTCGAGAAACAGGCCACGGCTCAACCGCCGCCGGCCGATGATGGCGGCGGCGTTGGTCGCATGCCCGAGTTCCGGCCGCGCCTGGGCGATGTCGGCGGCGCGCGCCGCGACGTGGCGGCGGGCCAGCCACGGACCCGGCCGCAAGGGCGCCGAGGCCAGCCGCCGGCAGCGCTCGCCGGCATGCGCCCGGCAGGCCTCGGCCAGCCGGCCGACCAGCGTATCCAGCGCGGCGTGCAACGCGGCCGGCACCTGGTCGAGGTCGTACCACGCGACGCCATCGTCGCAGGTATCGTGCTCGGCGGCGACGAACCAGGTCGTCGCGGGAATGACCAGGCCCTGCGCCGCCAACCCGGCGCGCACCGCCGGCCGGTTGGCCATGGCGGCGAAGACGCGGGCATTCGGCCCGCCGTGGCGGCCGGAACAGGCGCCGCAGTCGTAGGCCGCGGCATGCGGATTGTTGACGCTGCTCGAACCGTGGCCGAGCAGCAGCACCAGCGGCGCGAAGCCGGCCGTCAGGCCGATCATGCGCAGGAAGGCGGCGACCCGCTCGACCTGTTCGCCGTCGCTGAAGCCTTCCTGGACGCCATCCGTCGCCGCGCTCGCCGCGGTCAGCGCCAGGGCGGCCGCCGCCGGCCCGTCGTGGCGCTGGCGCCAGCGCCGCAGCAGGTCGCCGAACCAGCCCGGCGCCAGCGTCGCCGCGCCCAGGGCCAGCAGGGCCGGCGCCCCGGCCAGCGCGGTCAGCAGCGGCCCGGCCAGCGGCCGCCGCCGGGTCGTCTGGTAGAGGCCCTGCCGCCAGCGCAAACGGCGGGCGCGGCGGGCGGCATGGCGGGCGCAGGCCTCCTCGCTGCCCGCCGCCGGCCGTTCGCGGACCAGGTGGCGCGGCGTGACGACGACAGGGCAGAGCGCCGCCCGCTCGTCGTCGTCCAGTCCCTGCCAGTACATGACGACGCCGAAGAAGCCGGCGGCGCCGTAGGTGACGACGTCCGGGGCGATTTCCTCGAGATGGCGGCGGGTGCCTTCCTCGCGGTCGTCCATGCAGCAGATCACCTGCGCCGACGGCGCCGCCACGCTATCGGCACGGCGCCGGCGATTGGCGGCCAGGGCGGCGAACAACTGCTCGCGGTAATGGCGTTCGTAGGCCTGCAGCCAGACCTGGCCGCGCTGCGCCGCCGACAACTCGCCGGCGACGGCAAGCAGGGTGGCGGCTTCGGCGGTTTCGAGTCCGGCCAGCCGCGCCGGCGGCATGGCCAGGGCGCGGGCCAGCGCCGCCAGCCGGGCGGCGGTGCCGGCCTCGGGCGCCGGCAGTTCGGCGATGGCCGCGGCCAGCTCCCGCCATTGCGCGACGGCCACCGTCCGGCCGCCGCCGACGCAGTGCGCCGCCCGGTGCAGCAGGCCTTCCGGCAATGTCCGCCGACGCAGCGCGTCGCGCACGGCGAACTCGGCCGGCGCCGCCAGATAGTAGGCCTGCAACTCGGGCAGGCCGCCCGGCGCGCCGGTCAGGCGGGCGATCGCCTCGGCGCACAGCAGGCGTTCGAGCAGGACGCGCACGGCAAGGTAATCGAGCATGGTCACCGGCGTGCCGTCGCCGTCGGCCGGATGGCGGTCGCGCCACAGGAACATGCCCGACCAGCCGGGCAGTTCCAGGCTCAGGCGCTGCAGGTAGCCGAACCAACGCCGCTCGTCCGGCAGCAACCGGGGCAGTTCGGCGAGAAGCACGGCGAGGGGATCGTCGCCCAGTTGTGCCAGTTCGTCGCGGACCAGGGGCAGCTCGTCGAGCTCCCAGAACAGGTCGGCGCCGGCACTGGCCCGCCAGGCGGCGAAGAAGCCGCGCGACCGTTGCGGATTGCGCCAGGCGGCGACGCCGAGATCGAGGTGGGCGGCCAGGTGGCGGCGCAGGATGGTGCGCAGCGGCGCCAGCACATCCTCGCCGCCGAGGTGTTCGAGCAGGCCGCTCAGGCTCAGGGCGCCGCCGACTTCGGCGCACAGCGACTGCCAGCGCGCCGTTGCCGCCGCCTGCCAGTCGCCGCCGGCAGCGGGCGGCGCCAGCTTCTCCGCCACGCCCCGCGCTGCCGCCAACCAGGGGTCGCCGGCCGGAAACTCGGCGGCGCGCCAGGCGGCGTGCGCCGGCCCCTCCGCGCCAGCCGCCAGCAAACCGGCCAGCAGGATGTCGCGGCGGCGGCAGCCGGGCAGCGGCTCGTCCTCTCCCGCGTCGACGCCGATTTCGGCGAGGGCGGCCAACAGGTCGTCGCACTCGATGCGGCCGGCCGCGTAGCAGGCGCGGAAGCGCTCCTCCGGCCAGTAGACGCGGGCGCCGGTGAGTTCATGCGCCGCCGCCAGGGCCTCGGCGAACGGCAGGTGCTGAAAGCCGTGCAGCGTGTTGTGATGGACGAAGTCGCGGATCGGCGCCTGCGCCGGCAGCACGTGTTCGAGGTGCTCGACCCAGCGGGTCAGGCGTTCGCGCGGCGGCAAGGCGTCGGTGCCGTCCATCTCAGCCGCCGAACAGCCGGGCCACGGATTGCACGCCGCCTTCGACCAGCGTCAGCAGCAGCGCGGGCCAGACACCGATGGCGACGATGCCGGTGGCGAGAATGGCCGCCGCCGCGGCCTCGGTGCGCTTCATGTCGGCCAGTTCCATGCCGGCGCCGGGCAGGCACAGGCGGCCGACGACGCGCAGGCTGTAGGCGGCGCCGATCAGCATGCCCAGGCAGACGAGCAGCACCCAGCCGCCCCAGCGGCCGAAGCCGCCGATCAGCGCGTGCAGTTCGCCGATGAAGCCGGCGCTGCCCGGCAGGCCGATCGCCGCCAGCAGCGCGAAGCCGGTGAAGAAGGCGAAGCGCGGCGCCCGGCCGAGCAGCGAACCGTAGTCGGCCAGGTCGCGGCTGTGCGTACGCTGGTAGAGCAGGCCGACGACGAGGAACAACAGGCCGGCGGTCAGGCCGTGCGCCACCATCTGCACCACGGCCCCGGTCAGACCGGTGACGTTGAGGCTGGCGATGCCGAGCAGCACGATGCCCATGTGGGCGATCGACGAGTAGGCGACCATCGCCTTCAAATCCTGCTGCCGCCAGGCCAGGATGCCGCCGTAGAGGAGGCTGGCGAAGGCCAGCCCGGCCAGCCAGTCCTGCGTCGCCAGGAGCGCCGCCGGCAAGGTCTCGGCGGCGCGGATCAACCCGTAGGCGCCCATTTTCAGCAGCACGCCGGAGAGCAGGATGGACACCGGGCTGGGCGCCTCGACGTGAGCCAGCGGCAGCCAGCCGTGCAGCGGCACGACCGGCATCTTGACGGCGAAGCCGATGAACAGGCCGGCGAAGATCAGCAACTGGGTGTCGACCGGCAGCCCCTGGCCACCCAGGGCCATGTCGGCCATGGCGAAGCTGTGGCCGGGCGCCGCGTCGTAGAGAAACAACAGGGCGACCAGCATGAAGACCGAGCCGCCGAGCGTGTACAGGAAGAAATTGAGCGCCGCCCGCTGCCGGTTGGCGCCGCCCAGGCGCTCGATCAGGAAGTACAGCGGAATCAGCGTCGCTTCCCAGAAAACGTAGAACAGCGACCAGTCGCGGGCGGTGAACACGCCGAAGACGGCCGATTCGAGCAGCAGCACGAGGACGAAGTAAAGCCGGGCGTTGGCCTCCAGGCGCCGCGAGACGAGCACCGCGATCAGCGTCAGCAGCGCCGTCAGCAGCAGCATGGCCAGCGCGACGCCGTCGACGCCGAGGGCGAAATGCGAACCGAGCCGGGCGTTCCAGGCCCGGCTCTCGACCATCTGCAAGGCCGGCCCGGCCGGGTCGAAGCGGCTGCCCAGCCACAGCGCGTAGCCGAGGACGGCGACGGCGCAGGCCAGCGCCGCCTGCCACAGCAACCGGGGCCGGCGCGCCGGCAGCACGGCGACCAGTGCCGCGCCGAGCACCGGCGCGAAGACCAGCAGCTTCAGCACGTTCCGGCCACTCCGCCGGAACCCCTTGTTGTCATTTTTGTCATAGGCGGATTATGCCAGCGCCGATCGTCACCGGCATAGCCAACACAGATCAAGGAGAAGCAGCAAAATTGGCAGGACAATGAAGATGGCGCAACAACACTTGGGCAATCAAAAAATGCTGATTTTCTGTAATTGCGCCCGGCAACCCGTTAAACTTCGCAACATAAGCTATTAACCACAAGCCACCAACTGACATAAATAAACATCATGGCAGAACCAGAATTCCTCAGCACCCGACAGGCGGCACAACGCCTCGGCGTTTCTCTCGGCACCGTGCAGAACATGGTCGAAAGCGGTGCCCTCGAGGCCTGGAAGACGACCGGCGGCCACCGCCGCATTCCGGTCACTTCGGTCGACGCCCTGCTCGCCCGCCGGCGCAGCCTGACGCCCAGCGCGCACGAGGCCGGCACCCGGCTCGACGTCCTGATCACCGAGGACGATCCGACCCTGCAGTTGCTCTACCAGATGACCATGGAAGGCTGGGAATTGCCGCTCAACCTGCGCATCGTCGACAACGGCTTCGAGGGCCTGCTGCAGGTCGGCCAGCGGCCGCCCGACGTGCTGATCGCCGACCTGATGATGCCGGGCATGGACGGTTTCGAGATGATCCGCCACCTGCGCGCCAATCCCGATCTGGCGCGGATGGACATCATCGTGGTCAGCGTCATCGACCGCGACACCATCATCGCCCGCGGCCTGCCGCCGGACGTCACGACCTTCCCCAAGCCGATTCCCTTCCACGAGATCAAGGGTTTCCTGCTCGGCCGCCTGGCCGCCCGTCAGCGCCCAGCCTGAAGAAGCAGCACCGCGCCCCCTTCCAGGCGCCATCGTGACACCGCCCCGCCCACCGTCGTATGATGCGGTGCGGCCGCGCCACGGCCTGCGCATCACGACAACAACAGGGGCGAGACATATTCATGGGATTTCTTTTCAGCAACGGTCGCATCGACAAGATCGATAGCGACATCGCCGCCATCGCCGATGGCAAGGCCGACCTCTCGCATGCCGTGGGCACGGCCGGCGACGACGCCGCCGGCCGTATTTCCGGCAACATCAACCGCTTTTTCGGCCGCGTCCGCGCGCTCATCTCGCACGCCCGCGAAGGCAGCGTCAGCATCGCCGCCGACGCGGCGCGGATGAACCACCTCGTGCAGTTGACCGGCAATGCCGTCGATCGCCAGGAAACGCTGGCCGAGGGCATTTTCGAGTCGAGCAACCGGGTCAATGTCGCGGTCGGCGAAGTGACCACCAACGCCGACGCCATCCAGGCCTCGACGCAGAGCAACCTCGAACTCGCCCAGCGCTCGCTGACGCAGATGGAAACGGTGGCGGCGACGATGCGCTCGACCAACCAGCACATCGAGCATTTCTCGTCGACGGTGACCGAGTTGCACGCCAGCTCGATGAAGATCAACGAGATCGTCTCGCTGATCAACGACATTTCCGACCAGACCAATCTGCTCGCCCTCAACGCCGCCATCGAGGCGGCCCGGGCCGGCGAGGCCGGGCGCGGCTTCGCCGTCGTCGCCGACGAGGTGCGCAAGCTGGCCGAGAAGGTCAAGACCGCGACCCAGGTCATCGGCCAGAACACCCAGTCGATGATCAACCTGGTCGCCGACACCTCGGAAAAGACCCAGACCATCGTCGGCGAAGTCACCCGCGCCAACGGCTACATCGAAACCTCGGCCGCCGACCTGACCACCATGGTCGGCGATTTCCGCCGCACCACCGAGCAGTTGGGCGCCATCACCGGCGCCATTCGCAACCTGCGCGACTGCAACGAATCGATCCACAGCGAGGTGGCCGAAATCCGCGACCATTCGCTGGATATTTCCGGGCGCATGAAGCAATGCCTCGACTCGGCCAAGACCCTGCGCGAATCGACCGAAGACCTGCAATGCACGCTGGCCGATTTCCGCACCGGCAACAGCGCCTTCGACAACCTGCACGACCAGTGCACGCGCTTTCGCGACAACGTCGCCGGCATCCTGCAGAAAATGGCCAACCGCGGCGTCAATGTCTTCGATCAGGCCTACAAGGATATTCCCGGCTCCAACCCCAAGCGCTACACCACCGCCTACGACGGCCTCTGCGACGGCGAGCTGACCCGCCTCTACGACGACCTGCTGCGCCAGGTGCCGGGCCTGACCTATTCGCTGGCCGTCGACAGCAACGGCTACGCGCCGGCGCACAACGGCGCCTTCTCCAACCCGCCCTGCGGCGACCCGGCGGTCGATCTGGTCAAGTGCCGGCACAAGCGCATCTTCAACGACCCGGTCGGCAGCAAGTTGGCCAAGAGCCAGAAATCCTCGCTGTTCCAGACCTATGTCCGCGATACCGGCGAAATCCTCAACGACCTGTCGATGCCGGTCAGCATCAACGGCCGCCACTGGGGCGCCGTGCGCATCGGCTTCAAGACCGACCTGGTCGTCTGAGGCGGACCGCCGTCCGCCACTGCTTGCCGGTTGAACGGCAAGCAGTGGCGGATGCTCAATAGACGATCTCGACGTTTTCCGCCGCCAGCCAGCCGCCGAGGGCGTCGAGCAAGGCGTCCTCAAGGCGGACGCGGCTATCCGGGCCGAGCAGCAGTTCGCATTCGGCCTCGGCATTGCGGTAGCGGATGCGTACCGCCGCCGGGCCTGGCGCGAAGGGCGCGAGCAGCGACTTCAGCTTGCGGGCGTCGGCGTTGCCGTTCATTTTCAGCAGCAGGTGCTTGGAGAAGCGCGCCCGCGCCTCACCGAGGGTCAGCAGCTTGTCGGCGGCAACGGCGTTGCTGCCGGAAAACTCGTCGTAGCGAACCTTGCCCTCGATGACCAGGATCTCGTCGGTGACGATCTTGGCCCGCTCGGCCTCGAACAGTTCGTTGAACACCGATACCTCGACCATCGCCGTGCCGTCGTCGATCTGCACGAACAGCATCTTGCCGCGCCGCGTCATCAGCGTCCGCACGCCAACCACGATGCCGGCCAGCACGGTCGTTTCCTTGGCCGGCGCCAGACTGGCCAGGGAGCGCCGGACGAAGGGCTGCAATTCCTTGCGGTAGCTGGCGTACGGGTGACCGGAGAAGAAGAAGCCCAGCGCGGTCTTTTCCTCCATCAACTGCGTCTTCTCGTCCCAGGGCTTGACCGTCACGTACTCGGGCGCATGCGCGTCGGCGACTTCGGCGAGGTCGAACAGGCTGGTCTGCATCGCGTCGCGCTCGGCCTGCTCGGCGAAGTCCATGGCGACGCCGACCGAGGCCAGCAGGCGGTGGCGGTCGGCCTGGCCCGAGCCGTCGAGGCGCGGGGCGATGGCGTCGAAGGCGCCGGCCCGGACCAGGGCCTCGATGGTGCGGCGATTGACCATGCGCTTGTCGCAGCGGCGGCAGAAGTCGAACAGATCGACGAAGGGGCCGCCTTCCGCGCGCGCCTTGAGGATGACGTTGACCGCCTGCTCGCCGGTGCCCTTGACCGCGCCCAGGCCGTAGCGGATGGTGTCGCGGTCGACCGGCTCGAAACGGTAGTTCGAGGCGTTCACATCGGGGCCAAGGACCTTGATCTTATTGGCGACGGTATCCTCGTAGAAGATTTTCACCGTGTCGGTGTTGTCCATGTCCGAGGACAGGGTCGCCGCCATGAAGGCGGCGCAGTGGTATTTCTTGAGCCAGGCGGTGTGGTAGGTGACGACGGCGTAGGCGGCGGTGTGCGACTTGTTGAAGCCGTACTCGGCGAACTTGGTCATCAGGTCGAACAACTGCTCGGCCAGCGCCGGGTCATAGCCGCGCTCCCTGGCTCCGGCGGCGATGGTTTCGCGGTGCTTGGCCATCTCCTCCGGCTTCTTCTTGCCCATCGCCCGGCGCAGCATGTCGGCGCCGCCCAGCGTGTAGCCGCCGATGATCTGCGAAATCTGCATCACCTGTTCCTGGTACACGATGACGCCGTAGGTCGGCTCCAGGCAGGCTTTCAGGTCGGGATGGAAGTAGTCGATGGCCTGCTGGCCCTTCTTGCGCAGGATGAAGTCGTCGACCATGCCGGAGCCGAGCGGACCGGGACGGTAGAGCGCGAGCACGGCGATGATGTCTTCGAAGCGGTCGGGCTGCAGCTTTTTCAGCAGCTTCTTCATGCCTTCCGATTCGACCTGGAAGATCGCCGTGGTATTGGCGTCCTTCAGTATCTGGTAGGCGCCCGGGTCGGTGAAGCCGAGGCTCATCAGGTCGAGCCGCTCGCCGGTCATGCGTTCGATGTAGTCGAGCGCCAGCTCGATGATGGTCAGGTTGCGCAGACCGAGGAAGTCGAACTTGACCAGACCGGCCTTCTCGACGTCGTCCTTGTCGAATTGCGAGACCGGCGAGGCATCGGCACCGGTGGCCTGGTAGATCGGGCAGAAATCGGTGATCTTGCCCGGGGCGATCAAGACGCCGCCGGCGTGCATGCCGACGTTGCGGGTCAGGTCTTCGAGGCGGCCGGCCAGGTCGAACAGTTCGCGGATGGTTTCACCGTCGCCGTCGCCTTCCATCATCTCCTTGAGCTGCGGCTCCTGCTCCAACGCCTCGGCCAGCGATACCGGCTTGTTCTGGACCACCGGGATCAGCTTCGAGATGCGGTCGCACAGCGAATAGGGCATACCGAAGACGCGGCCGACGTCGCGGACCACCGCCTTCGACGACATGGTGCCGAAGGTGGCGATCTGGCTGACCGCCTGCGCGCCGTAGTGCTCGCGCACATATTCGATGACGCGCCAGCGGTTATCCTGGCAGAAGTCGATGTCGAAGTCGGGCATCGACACCCGCTCCGGGTTGAGGAAGCGCTCGAACAGCAGGGCGTAGGCCAGCGGATCGAGGTCGGTGATGCGCAGCGAGTAGGCGACCAGCGAGCCGGCGCCGGACCCTCGGCCGGGACCGACCGGCACGCCGTTCTGCTTGCCCCAGTTGATGAAGTCGGCAACGATCAGAAAGTAGCCGGGGAAACCCATCTGGACGATGGTGTTGCACTCGAAGGCCAGCCGCTCGTCGTACTCCGGCCGCCGCTGCGCCCGCACCTCGGGATCGGGATAAAGCTCGGCGAGGCGGATTTCGAGGCCCTTCTTCGCCTCCTCGACCAGGTATTCGTCGATGGTCAGGCCCGGCGGAATCGGGAAGTCGGGCAGGAAATTCTTGCCCAACGTCAGCTCGATGTTGCAGCGGCGGGCGATTTCCAGCGTGTTTTCCAGGGCTTCCGGCAGGTCGGCGAACAACTCGGCCATCTCCTGCTGGCTCTTGAAGTACTGCTCCTCGGTGTAGACCTTCGGTCGCCGGTGGTCGCCCAGCACATAGCCTTCGGCGATGCAGACGCGCGCCTCGTGGGCGCGGAAGTCGTCGCGCTGCATGAACTGGATCGGGTGCGTGGCGACCAGCGGCAGGCCCAGTTCGCCGGCCAGGTTGGCGGTGTGCTGGACGATGGCCTCCTGCTGCGGCTGGCCGTAGCGTTGCACTTCCAGGTAGAAAGCGCCGGGGAACACCGCCTCCCAAGCCTTGGCGCGTTCGCCGGCGAGCGCGAAATTGCCGTTCAGCAGGGCTTCGCCGACATCGCCGAGATGCGCGCCGGAGAGCGCGATCAGGCCGTCGCAGCCGATCTCGGCGAACCATTCGCGGCGGATTTCGGCCCGTTCGCGCCGCCCCTCGGCGACGTAGGCCCGCGTCAGCAGTTCGCACAATTGCTGGTAGCCCTGCCGGTTGCGCACCAGCAGCAACAGCCGGTGGACATCCTCCGGTGCTTCCGGATTGGCGATCCAGACGTCGGCGCCGGCGATCGGCTTGACGCCCTTGCCACGCGCCCCGGTGTAGAACTTGACCAACCCGAACAGGTTGGCCAGGTCGGTCAGCGCCAGGGCCGGCATGCCGTCGCCGGCGGCGCGCTTGACGGCGTCGCCGACGCGGACGATGCCGTCGGTCACGGAGTATTCGGAATGCAGGCGGAGGTGGACGTAGCGCGGGGAATTCATCGGCCCGATTTTACCCCGGCCGGCCGCCTCCCGTCGGCCCCGGCGCAGCCGCCGAAGGACTTCGCGGCGGCCTGGCGAATGGCATGCCGCTGGCAAGCCGGCGCATTCTCCGGTACATTGGCCGGCCCAAAAAAACCATTACGGGAGACAATCCATGAGCCTCGACGAACCCTTCATCCTGCGCCACGACCGCAACGACGGCCTGACCACGCTGACCCTGAACCGCCCGGGCCAGTTCAACTCGCTGTCCAAGGCCATGCTCGCCGCCCTGCAGGCCGAACTCGACGCCATCGCCGCCAGCGAGACGGTGCGCGTCGTGGTCATCGCCGGCGCCGGCCGCGCCTTCTGCGCCGGCCACGACCTGAAGGAAATGCGCGCCAACCACCGCAAGGAATTCATGCAGGCGCTGTTCGCCCAGTGCGGCGAACTGATGCAGAGCATCGGCCGCATGCCGCAGCCGGTCATCGCCCGCGTGCACGGCATCGCCACCGCCGCCGGCTGTCAATTGGTCGCCGCCTGCGACCTGGCGGTGGCCGCCGACGTCGCCCGCTTCGCCGTCTCCGGCATCAACGTCGGGCTGTTCTGCTCGACGCCGGCGGTGGCCCTGACGCGCAACCTCGGCCGCAAGGCGGCGCTGGAAATGCTGCTCACCGGCGAATTCATCGACGCCCTCGAAGCCAAGGCCAAGGGCCTGGTCAACCGGGTCGTCCCGGCCGACGCCCTGGACGCCGAGGTCGAGCGCCTGGCCAGCGCCATCCTCGGCAAGAGCGCCGTCGCCATCCGCCTCGGCAAGGACATGTTCTACCGCCAGCTGGAAATGGACCTCAGCGAGGCCTACGCCTACGCCGGCGAAGTGATGGCCTGCAACATGATGAGCGCCGATGCCGGCGAGGGCATCGACGCCTTCATGGAAAAACGGCCGCCGGTCTATAGCGGCCGCTGACCTCAGAGCGCCGGCCGCCAGTCCACCGGCTGCAGCAGCCGGTCCGGACGGCCGATGTAATAGCCCTGGGCGAGGTGGACTTCGAGCCGTTCCAGCTCGCTCAGGACTTCCGCCACCTCGACGTATTCGGCGACGACGGTGATGCCCATCTCGCGGGCCAGCGAGCGGATGCTGGTGACGAAGGTATGGTCCTTGTCGCTGTGCAGCATGTTGGCGATGAAATCGCCCTCGATCTTCAGGTAGTCGATCGGGAAGCGGCGCAGGTAGTGGAAGGACGAGAAGCCGGAGCCGAAATCGTCGATCGCCAGCTTGAAGCCGTCGGCCTTCAGGTCGTTGAGGAAGCGTTCGAGCAGGCCGAGATTCTTGACCGTGTCGCGCTCGGTGATCTCGAATACCACGCGGTTGGGCGCGATGCCGCTGGCGCCGATGATGCGCCGCAGGTCGCGGGCGAATTCGTTGAACACCAGGGCGCGCGGCGACAGGTTGATGAACACTTCGCCGGCATGCCCCTGGGCATGCAGGGCGTGCAGGGCCTGCTCGATGACCAGCATGTCGACGCGATGGATGACGCCCATTTTCTCGGCGATCTCGACGAACTCGTCGGCGCGGATGATTTCGCCCTCCAGTTCCAGGCGCGACAGCACCTCGTAGGCGACGATGCGCTTGCTGGCGACGTCGAGGATGGGCTGGAAGAAAGGCACGATGCGGCGGGCCTCGATGGCTTCGAGCACCATCACGCTCTTCTGCGAAATGTCGCGGAAGATGTCGACCACGTCCTCGCGCGTCGGCACCGCGACCTGCGCTTTGCCGGCGGCCTTGGCGCGGTACATCATGTTGTCGGCGAAGAGCAGCAGGTCCTTGGGATTGTCGGCATGCTCCGGGAACACCGCCATGCCGATCGAGGCCGTGCCGCGGATGCGCACGCCGTCGGGCGTCACCAGTTCGAGGCTGGCGATGCTCTGGCGCACCCGCTCGGCGACCAGGGCGGCGACGTCGAGATCGGATTCGGGCAGGACGGCGACGAATTCGTCGCCGCCGTAGCGGGCCAGGATGTCGCCGTCGCGCAGCGCCGACTGCACCTGGCGGGCCAGTTGCTGCAGGTAGCTGTCGCCGACGGTGTGGCCGTAGTTGTCGTTGACCAGCTTGAAATTGTCGAGATCGATCAGCAGCAGGCCGAAGCCGTAGCCGTGGCGCTGCGCCCGGCTGACTTCGTAGGCGCTCAGTTCCCAGAAGACGCGCTGGTTGAACAGGTCGGTCAGCGGGTCGCGGGTGGCGTAGTACTCGAGGTCGCGGGTGTACTTGTAGATGGCCTTGACCGAGCCGACGACGTTGAGCAGCGTCGACAGCACGCTCTCCATGACCAGGTAGCGCGTCTCGTCCTCGAGCATGGTGGCGTGCACGCCGATGCCGACGATGCCGCCGATCTTCGGCAGGTCGACGAAGAAGGATTTGACCCGTACCGCGATCTCCTCCTCCGTCAGCGCGATCGGCGGATTTTCCGGCAGCGCCACGTGATGGAAGATGTTGCAGGCGCCGAAGTCGGAGAAGCTGGCCATGCCCGACAGCTCCTGGCGGATGTAGCGCTCGGCCATGGCCCTGGTCTGGGTCGTCGCCGGGCCGTGCCAGAAGATTTCGAGATCGAACAGCTCGTCGTCGATCTTGAAGATGGAGAACAGCATGTGCGCCGGCAGCACGCCGTTGATGTCGATCAGCAGGCGGCTGACGTACTCGCGCCAGTCGCGCACGACGTCGGAAGTGATGACGAATTTCTCGAGCAGGCCGATCTCGAAGGTCAGGATGTCCTTGTCCACCGAAATCGAGCGCAGCTTGTCGAGCAGGCGGCACAGCGCGGCGACCACCTGGTTCAGTTCGCGGAAGCCGAGATCGTGCTCGGCCAGGGCGATGCGGCGCAGGTCGCCGACCGCGTTGACCTGGTCGAAATCCTCCTGCAGCGCCGCCACCGAACGCTCGATGCGGCGGCTCACCCACCACACGGCGCCGAGCGCCAGCAGCAGAGCCAGCGGCAGGATGGCGGCGAGCGCCAGCATCAGGTCGCGCTTGGCCTCGGCCAGCAGGCCGGCGTACTCCTGGCGCACTTCGACGGCGCCGAGCACCGAGCCGACGACGGCGTTGCCGTGGCAGCCGAGACAGCGCTGCTCGGCCAGCAGCGGGTAGATGTGGCGGGCGTAGTCGCTGGTATCGAAACGAAACGGCTGGCCGCTGGCCAGCACCAGGTCGAGCTCGCTATCGAGGGGCGGCTGGGCGATCTTGTCGTAGAGCTGCTCGACCACCGGCCCGCGATAGATCTGCACGGTCAGGCCGCTGCCCTTGCCGGCGTCGGCGATGGCCTTGAGAAAGGCGTCGGCCTGGCTGCGCCGCCAGCCCTGGCTCATGATCTCGTACATCGAGGCGAAAGCCAGCCGGGTCGTGGCTTCGGAGGTACGGGCGGCGTTGGCGCGCACCACATTGTCAAAAACCCGGTCGAGCGACCAGTAGGCGCCGCCGAAAAACAGGACGGCGACAATCGCCGAGGCGCCAAAAACAAAATGCCGGATCCGCATTCTTCTTCTCCCTGAAGCATGAATTATCGCCGAATTTGTTAAATCTGAAAAAATTGCGCACCGACTGGTCGCCTAACGGCGGCGGCATCAGTAATAGGCGGCGCGGCCGTCGGCGCCGCAAAATGGCAAAAGTGGGGAATTCTTCGGTATCCTGCCGCCACCGACCGCTTCCCGACACAATGTGCAGCGACTGTCACGACGGACGGACAGGGACGAAACGAAGAGGCGGCAAGAAAACCCGGGATGACGACAGACGGCAAACCCTTGAGCGACGGCGGCACCGGCAGCCGCTACCTGCTGGCCCTGCTGGCCTGGACGCTGCTGCTCGGCGCCTCGCTGGCCTGGAATCTCGCCCAGTTGGCTAGCGGCACGCAGCAGAAGGCCATTTCGGCGCTGCGTGCCACCCTGGCCAAGGACATCGCCTTCCGCAACTGGATCGGCAAGCACGGCGGCGTCTACGTGCCGCCCAGCGCCGACACGCCGGCCAATCCCTATCTCCGGGTGCCCGAGCGCGACATCGAGACGCCCGGCGGCAAGGCCCTGACCCTGATCAACCCGGCCTACGCCCTGCGCCTGCTGCAGCAGGGCTTCGCCAACGACATGGGGATCGTCAGCCGGCTGACCAGCCGCAAGCTGCTCAATCCGGCCAACGCGCCCGACGACTGGGAGCGCCAGGCACTGCAAGTTCTCGAGAACGGCGCCGGCGAAGTGCTGGCGGCCGACGACATCGGCGGCCAGCCGCACCTGCGGCTGATGCTGCCGCTGCCGGTGACCGAGGAATGCCTGGGCTGCCACGCCGGGCAGGGCTACCGGATCGGCGACGTCCGCGGCGGCCTCGCCGCCGCTTTACCCCTGAAGCCCTTCCATGCCGCCGAGCGCGGGCACCGCAACGGGCTCCTGCTGTCGCACGGCATCATCTGGCTGGCCGGCCTGCTCGGCATGCTCGGCGTCTATCGCCGGCAGCGGCGGGCCGCCGCCCGGCAACAGCGGACCCAGTTGAAGCTGCTGCAGTTGTCGCAGGCCATCGAGCAGAGCCCGATCAGCATTTTCGTCACCGACCTGGACGGCAACATCGAGTACGTCAATACCGCCTTCGTCAACAACACCGGCTACGCCCGGACCGACGTGATCGGTCGCAATCCGCGCCTGCTCAACGCCGGCAAGACGCCGGCGGCGGTGTACCAGGAGCTGTGGCAGCGCCTGGCCCGCGGCGAAACCTGGGAAGGCGAGCTGGTCAACCGGCGCAAGAACGGCAGCGAATACGTCGAATGGGGCCGCATCTCGCCGCTGCGCGACGACGGCGGCCGGGTCACCCGCTACCTGGCGGTGATGGAGGACATCACCCGGCGCAAGAAGGCGGAAGAGGAAGTGACCCTGCTCGCCTTCTACGACCACCTGACCCACCTGCCCAACCGCCGCCTGATGATGGACCGCCTCGCCCAGGCCATGGCCGGCTGCGGCCGCGGCCCGCGCCAGGGGGCGCTGATGCTGATCGACCTCGACGACTTCAAGACCCTCAACGACACCCAGGGCCATGCCGTCGGCGACGAGCTGCTGCGCGAAATGGCGGCCCGGCTGCAGGCCAGCATCCGCGACGGCGACACCGTCGCCCGCCTCGGCGGCGACGAATTCGTGGTCATCCTCAAGGATCTCGACGAAGGCCCGGCCGGCGCCGTGCAGGCCGAAGCCGTCGCCGGCAAGCTGCAGGCCTGGCTGCGCCAACCCTGCCTGCTGGCCGACCCGAATGCCGGCGGCGAGCGCCGCCCCTACCACTGCACGGCCAGCATCGGCATCTGCCTGTTCGGCGGCCAGCCGGTCGCCGCCGACGAGTTGCTCAAGCGCGCCGACACCGCGATGTACCGGGCCAAGGCCGCCGGCCGCGACACGCTGCGCTTCTTCGACCCCGAAATGCAGACTTCGGTGGCCGCCCGGGCGGCGCTCGAAGTGGCGCTGCGCAAGGCGATCACCGGCGAGCAGTTCCTGCTGCACTACCAGCCCCAGGTCGATGCCGACGGCCGCCTGACCGGCGCCGAGGTGCTGCTGCGTTGGCGGCATCCCGAACGCGGCCTGGTGCCGCCCGGCGAATTCATTCCGCTCGCCGAGGAAAGCGGCCTGATCCTGCCGATCGGCCACTGGGTGCTGCAGCTGGCCTGCCAGCAACTGGCCCTCTGGGCCCGCCATCCGGCCACCGCCGGCCTGAGCCTGGCGGTCAACGTCAGCGCCCGTCAGTTGAGCCTGCCCAACCTGGTCGAACAGGTGCTCGCCCTGCTCGACCAGACCGGCGCCCCGGCCGGCCGCCTGAAACTGGAACTGACCGAGAGCATCCTGCTCGACAACACCAGCGACATCGTCGCCAAGATGGCGGCCCTCAAGGCGCGCGGCGTCAGCTTCTCGCTCGACGACTTCGGCACCGGCTATTCCTCGCTGGCCTACCTGAAGCGCCTGCCGCTCGACCAGCTCAAGATCGACAAGTCCTTCGTCCGCGACGTGCTCGACGATCCCAACGACGCGGCCATCGCCCGCACCATCGTCGCCCTCGGCCACAGCCTCGGCCTCTCGGTCATCGCCGAGGGCGTCGAGAACGCCGCCCAGCGCGACTTCCTGGCCAGCCAGGGCTGCCACCACTACCAGGGTTTCCACTTCAGCCGGCCGCTGCCGCTGGCCGAGTTCGAACGGCTGATCGAATCCGGCGCCTTCCCGCCGGTCTGAGCCGCGCCGCGGCCGGGCGGCCGGCCGGCGAAGCGGGGTAGAATCCGCCCCCATGCTCGCCCGCCATCGCTCCCCGCCAACGCCCAGCCGGCCGCCCCGCGCGGCCGGGCGCTGAACATGGCGGCGTTGCCCGCCCTGCCGCGCTGGCTGCCGGCGGCACTGTTCGCCGCCGCGCTCGGCGCCGCCCTGTGGCGCCTTCCCGAAACGGCCGCCCCGGCCCTGGCGCCGCCGCCCCCGGCGACGACAAGCCGCCTGCCGGCGGAGTTCGCCGCGCAGTTCCTGCCGATCGTCGGCACCGTCGCCGCCGACCCGGCCCTGGCCCGGTTGCCCGACGGCCGGATCGCCGCCGCCTGGACGGCCGGCAGCGACGAGACGGACAGCGGCACGAGCATCCAGCTCAGCCTGCTTGGCGGCGACGGCTGGAGCGCGCCGCGCCCCGTCGCCAGCCGCGAGAGCGCCGCCGGCGGCCTGTTCGCCCATATCCGCCGGGTCGGCCGGCCACAGCTCTACGCCGAGGGCAGCTGGCTGCACCTGTGGTATGCCGCCGTCGGTGTCGGCGGCGGCGCCAACGTCGCGCTGGCCCACAGCGTCTCGACCGACGGCGGCCGCAGCTGGAGCCCGGCGGCCCGCCTGCCGGCCTCGCCGCTGGCCGGCTACGGCACCGTGGCGGCCGGCCCGCCGCTGCCGCTGACCGACGGCGGCCTGGCACTGCCGCTGGCGCACGACCTGTTCGCCGGCCACGGCGCCTGGCTGCGCCTGAGCGCCACCGGCCAGGCCGTCGACCTGCGGCGCCTGGCGCATCCGCGGCGCACGCCGCAGCCGGCGCTGCTCAGCCTGGCCGACGGGCAGGCCCTGGCCCTGCTGCGCGATGCCGGCCCGCCGCCCGGCCGGGTCCGCGCCCTGCGCAGCGCCGATGCCGGCGGCCATTGGCAAGCGGCGTCCGATCCCGGCCCGGCCAGTCCCGACGCGCCGCTGGCGGCGCTGCGCCTGGCCAGCGGCCGCCTGCTGCTGGCCGGCAATCCGGCCGCCGGCCGGGCGACGCTGGCCCTGTGGCTGTCGGCCGACGACGGCCGCAGCTGGCGGGCGGCGCGCCCGGTCGAAACGGCGACCGACGCCGCCGCCGATTTTTCCAGCCCGGCCCTGCTGCTCGGCCGCGACGGCCGCATCCACCTGGCCTACGCCTGGCGCGGCCGGGCCATCCGCTACGCCCGCTTCAGCGAAGCCTGGCTCGACCAAGGAGTGTCCACCGGCCCGGCCGGGAACGGCCCAGCAAGCCCGGCCAGCGCCCCCGGCACCGCCGGCTCCCCGAACCCGGTGGAAAGCGGTATCAGGTCTCAAGCCGGGGCGGCAGCGGGGACACGGCCATGAACGCCCTGGCCGCCTACGGCCTGCTCGCCCAGGCGCTGATTTTCGGCGCCGCCGTGGCCCTGCTGCCGCTCGGCGTGCTGCGCCCGCGCGTCGCCCTGGCGGCGACCGCCATCGCCCTGCTCGGCGGCATCGCGCCGGCCCTGCACAGCCTGTTCGGGGCGCCGTCGCTGACGCTGCTGCAGCTGGCCATCCTGCAACTGGCCGAGCGCACGCCGTCGCCGCTCGGCCACCGGCCGGCGCTGGTCCTGCTCGGCATCGCCGCGCTGTTCTATCCGCCGGCGCTGGGCTGGGGCGCCTTCGACCCCTACGCCCTCGGTTACCAGCCGTGGCCCCTGCTGGCGGCGCTGGTGCCGTTGGCGGCGGCGCTGTGGTGGTGGCGCCTCGACGCCTGGCTGCTGATCCTGGCCGTCGACCTCGCCGGCTACGCCAGCGGCCTCTTCGCCAATCTCTGGGACGCCCTGCTCGACCCGCTGCTGCTGCTGCTGGCGGCCTGCATCGCCGGCCGCCGGCTGCTGCTGCGCCTCATCGCGTCAAGGCGTCGCTGATCACGCGGCGGATGCTGGCCGCCTCGAAGGGTTTGTCGCAAATGGCCGAGACGCCGGCCCGCTCGACCGCCGCCAGGCGGCCCATGTTCTGCTCGCTGGTGATCATCAGCACCGGCACCTCGGCCTGCCAGCTCTGCGTGCGGATGTATTCGACCAGTTCGCGGCCGTCCATTTCCGGCATGTTGTAGTCGGTGATGACCAGGTCGAACATGGCATCGGCCAGCGCGGCGACGGCCGTCCGCCCGTCGGCCGCCTCGGTGATGCGGGTGATGCCGAATTCGCCGAGCAGGCGGCACAGATGGTGGCGCGAGGCGACGCTGTCGTCGACGATCAGCACGCGCAGTTCCTCCATGTCGGCGGGGTCGAGTTCGTCGGTGGGCGGCGGATAGAGGTAGTCGGCCGCGGCGTACAGCGCCCGCGCCAGCTGCTCCTCGGAAAACGGCTTGGCGACGATGCTGCAGGCGCCGGACTGGCGCACCCCTTCGAGGCGCTGCGGCCGCGTCTCGCTGGAGATCAGGATGAAGGGCAAGGCTTCGAGCCGCTCATCGGCGCGCATGGCGACGACCAGGTCGGTGCCGGCCATGTCCGGCAGGTAGAGGCTGCTGATGACCACGGTGCCGTCGTCGACCGCGCCGGCCAGGGCGGCGAGGGCGGCCTGGCCGGTATCGACCGTGGCGACGCGGACGATGCCCAGGTGTTCGAGCATGCGCCGGACCAGGCCGGCCTGCATCGCCGAAGGCTCGACCAGCAGCACCGAGAGGTCGGTCAGGGAGGTGGAAAGAGCCATGCGATCGCTCCGCGGGAAAGGTCTTCCTTGCACTATAGCAGCCGCCGGCGCTCGCCACGGCGTCCGGAACGGCGTCGCCGGGCGGCCGATGGCGCGGTTCGACCCGGCGGACCGCTTCGGCTACCATGGGCGCCTTGCCGACTCGGAGAAAGGTGTGGGGCACAGCGTGTCCACCGTATGGGTAGTAGCCTGTTTCTTATCGTTGTTGCTCTATTTCTCGTTCTTCTCAACGGTTTCTTCGTCGCCGCCGAATTCGGCCTGGTCAAGCTGCGCCCGACCCGGGTCAAGGCCATTGCCAAGACCTACGGCTGGCGCGGGCGGATTCTCGCCCGGGTGCACCGCGATCTCGACGCCTACCTGTCCGCCTGCCAGCTCGGCATCACCCTCGCCTCCCTCGGCCTCGGCTGGGTCGGCGAACCGGCCTTCGCCGACCTGCTGCGGCCGTCCCTGGCGGCGCTGGGCATCGACAGTCCGCAGCTGATCCACGGCATCGCCTTCTTCACCGCCTTCTTCATCATCTCCTACTTGCATATCGTGGTCGGGGAACTGGCGCCCAAGTCGATGGCGATCCGGCTGTCGGAGAAGGTCGGCGTATGGACCGCGCCGCCCCTGTACGCCTTCTACTGGGCCATGTACCCGGCGATCTGGGTGCTCAACCACAGCGCCAACTGGGTCCTGCGCCAGGTCGGCCTCGACGTCGCGCCCGGCCACGACAGCCATTATTCGGCCGACGAACTCAAGGTCATCCTGCGCTCCTCGCACGCCGACCAGGGCTTCACCCGGGACGAGTGGCGGGTGCTGGCGCAGGCGATCGATTTCCGCGATCTCGAAGTGGCCGACCTGATGCGCCCTTTCCGCGAGGCCGTCACGCTGAGCGAGGACAGCCCGCTGGAAGCCAGCCTGGAAAAGATCGCCCGGCATCGCTACAGCCGCTATCCCTACCTCGATGCCGAAGGCAACATCAAGGGCGTGATTCACCTGAAGGACGTCTTCATCGCCCTGCAGCAGTCGCCGCACCTGGACAGCCTGGAAAAGCTGGTCCGCCCGGCCCAGGTGGTATCGCCGCGGCTACCGGCGACCGAGCTGTTCCGCAGCTTCCGTCAGGGATCGCCGCATTTCGCCATCGTCGCCTTCAAGGACGCCCACCCTCTCGGCTACATCACCCTCGACAACCTGCTCGGCGCCCTGGTCGGCGAGATCCGGGACGAGTTCCGGCAGACCCAGAACGAATGGTCGAAACTCGACGACGGCTCGCTGATCGGCAAGGGCAGCCTGCCGCTCTTCACCCTGGAGCGCGCGCTCGGCATCGACATCGAGGAATCCGGCGTCGACTCCATCGGCGGCCTGATCATGCAGCAGTTGTGCGACCTGCCGGAAGAAGGGCAACGGCTGGCGTTTCCCCGCTTCGACGTCGTCGTGAAGAAAATGAACGGCCCGCGGATCGTGCTGGTGCGCGTCATTCCCCACGGCGACGCCGAGGAATGACGGCGCTGCCCGGCTAGGCGGCCTCGACCCAGTCGATGATCGGCTGCCACTGCGCCAGGTCGCGCTCGGCGCGGGCCGGCGGCAGGTCGAACAGGGTCATGCCGGCGGCGGTGGCCTGGACATAGACCTGGGTATCGCGCAGGTAGGCCAGCACCGGCAGGTCGAGCGTCGCGAAGAAACGTTCCAGCTCGGCCGCCGCCCGCGTCCGCGCGTCGACCCGCATGCCGATCACGGCGACGTCGGCCTTGCCCTTGCGTACCGCCTTCTCGGCCAGCAGGGCGTTGAGGAAATGGCGGGTGGCCAGCATGTCGAACAGCGACGGCTGCACCGGCACGATGACCCGCGCCGACAGCTTCAGCACCCGGTCGAGCAGCTTGCCGCCGAGGCCGGCCGGCGTGTCGAGGACGACGTGGCTGGTGCCCTTGGGCGGCCGGGCGACCTTGTCCGGACCGATCTCCCAGGTGTCGATGGTCGGCAGTTCGAAGGGGCGCAGGGCCAGCCATTCGCGCGCCGACTGCTGGCGATCCGTGTCGCCGAGCATGACGTCGTGACCGCGGTTGGCGAAGTAGCCAGCCAGGTTGGTGGCCAGCGTGCTCTTGCCGGAGCCGCCCTTGGGATTGGCGATCAGGAAGGCCTTCATGACGCTTGTTGCTCCTGCTTGTCGAGAATGTTGCGGACGAGATTGACGTGTTCGCGCAGCGTGTAGATCAGATCGGTGAAGCCAAGCGGGATGTGCAGTTCGCTCGCTTCCTCGTCGAGCGCGTCGAGGCGGCGCCGGTAGTCGGTCAGCCGGGCGGCGTCGAAGCGGTGGCGAATGTCGTCCTCGAGGAAGCGCAACTCGCCGTAGCAGCGGAACACCTTGGAACGCACCCGCCAGCTATAGAGCGCCGGGGCGATGCGCAACAGCGGAATGAGCAGGGCGATGACCGGCACCAGCAGCACGATCATGCGGTCGATCAGCACCGCCAGCCAGAACGGCAGGTAGCGCTGCAGGAAGGGAGGCCCCGACTTGAAATAGCGCGCCGCTTCCGGTGACAGCGGCAGCAGCGGATCCATGTAGGACGGAAATTCGCCGGCGCTCTGGAAGAAGCCGCTCTGCCCATGCACCTCGCTGGCCGCCTGCAGCAGCAGTGCCTGCAACGCCGGATGCAGGTCGCCGCGAACGACCAGGTTGGCGGTTGGCGCCAGCACGCGGACATCTTCCGGCGGATAGTCGCGAACCAGGTCGGCGACGCCCTGCGGCAGCGTCAGCCGGGTCAGGAAAGGAAAGCGGCGCTGGTAAGCGTTGGCCTGGGCAAAGCTCATCAGGCGCACACCGGGCGAGCGCAGCAGCACCTGCACCACCGGCGCGCTCTCGGCGGCGATGATGAAGGCCGCGTCGATGCGCCCCTGCTGCAATTCCTCGGCCGCATCGAGACCGGCCAGCGGCAGCAGCGTGCCGGCTCCCTGCATTTCGTTGGCTTCGAGCAGGCGCTGGGCCAGTTGGCGGATGCCCGAACCTTCCTGGCCGATGGCGATGCGTTTGCCGTGCAGTTCGGTCAGCCGGGTCAGCGGCTTGTTGCCGCGGTAAAAGACCCAGACCGGTTCGTAGAAGACGCTGCCGAGCGAATACAGGTCGCCGGTCTGCTCGGCATCGGTATCTTCCGGCGGCGCGATGACGCCGCCCTGGACGAAACCGACATCGGCCTCGCCGCTTTCGAGACGTTCGATATTTTCCAGCGACCCGGCCGAAGCGCGGACTTCCAGCGTCACCCCGCTGCGCGCCAGGATGGCCGCGTAGCGCTGGGCAAACTGGTAATAGGCGCCGCTCTCGCCGCCGGTGCTGATGACGATGCGGCTGGGCGGCGCCGGCTCGACGAACTGGTAGGCGACGACGAAACCGATGCCGACGATCAGGACGATCCACCACGCCGTGGCGAACAGGTCGCGCAGCGACAGCAGGCCAGCCCTGATCCGCGCCATCATCACGGCAACAGCACGGTCGAGCCGGTGGTCTTGCGCGCTTCGAGATCGCGGTGCGCCTGGGCGGCATCGCGCAGGGCGTAGGTCTGGTTGACAGCGATACGCACCCGGCCGGAGCCGACCACTGCGAACAGCTCGGTCCCCAATGCCTCGAGATCAGCGCGCTGGGCGGTGTAGTTCATCAGCGTCGGCCGGGTGATGAACAGCGAGCCCTTCTGCGACAGCAACAGCGGATCGAACGGCGGCACCGGGCCGGACGCGTTGCCGTAGCTGACCATCATGCCCATCGGACGCAGGCTGTCCAACGAGCCGCTGAAAGTGTCCTTGCCGACGCCGTCATAGACCACCGGCACACCCGCGCCGCCAGTGATTTCGCGGACGCGGGCGGCGAAGTTCTCGGTCGTGTAGTCGATCACATGGTCGCAGCCATGCGCCCGCGCCAGCTCGGCCTTGGCCGCCGAACCAGCGGTGCCGATCACTGTCGCCCCGAGCGCCTTGGCCCACTGGCAGGCGATCAGGCCGACGCCGCCGGCGGCGGCATGGATCAGCACGGCGTCGCCCGGCTGCACGCGGTAGGTGCGGCGCAGCAGGTAGGCAGCGGTCAGGCCCTGCAACATCATCGCCGCCGCGGTCTTGAACTCAATGCCGGCCGGCAGCTTCAGCAGGCGGTGCGCCGGCAGGTTGCGCACCTCGGCATAGGCGCCGACCGGGCCGCCGGCGTAGGCGACGCGATCGCCGACCTTGACTTCGCTGACGCCCGGTCCAACCGCCTCGACCACGCCGGCGCCTTCCAGACCGAGGCTGCTCGGCAGCGGCAACGGGTACAGCCCGGTGCGGTGGTAGGTGTCGATGAAGTTGAGGCCGATCGCCTGATGACGCACGGTGGCTTCGCCGGCGGCCGGCGGCGGAACTTCGACTTCTTCCCAGGACAAGACTTCGGGACCGCCGGTCTGGTGGATGCGGATGGCGTGGGGCATGGTTGTCTCCTTGGTTGTTATGGGCGAAAAATCTAGGTTATCACCGCCCTTCGCGGCGATCTAGCGGCAACCGGCGAAATGCCCCGCAGGGCGGGCGTGTGGCAATATTTACGACATTTTTACGGTGGCCCGGCCAGAATGGCGGCACCGTTGCGCGGCGCAGCCCCGGCGCCGGCCTCCCGGCCGGAACCACGCGCTCTGCCTGCTCCGCCCGGTCTTGGGGGAATCACATGCAACAGGAACACGACAAGAAACGCCTAGCCGCCCTGACCCTCGCCGCCCTCGGCGTCGTCTATGGCGACATCGGCACCAGCCCGCTGTACTCGTTGAAGGAAGTCTTCGGCAGCAGCCATCACCCGGTACCGATCACGCCGGACAACGTACTCGGCATCCTGTCGCTGTTCTTCTGGGCGTTGCTCATCGTCGTCACGCTGAAATATGTGAGTTTCATCATGCGTGCCGACAACAAAGGCGAGGGCGGCATCATCGCGCTGATGACCCTGGCGCTGCAGCGCGGCGCACCGGGCAGTTGGCAGCAGCGAATGCTGATCGTCTGCGGCCTGATCGGCGCCTCGCTGTTCTACGGCGACGGCATCATCACACCGGCCATCTCGGTGCTCTCGGCGGTCGAAGGCCTGGCCGTCATCACGCCGGCCTTCGAGCCCTACATACAGCCGATCACCATCACCGTGCTGGTTCTGCTGTTCGTCGTCCAGCGCCGCGGCACGGCCAGCGTCGGCGCCTTGTTCGGGCCGGTGATGACCCTCTGGTTCGCGGTCCTGGCGCTGCTCGGCGGCGCCGCCATCGTCGCCAACCCGGCCGTGCTGGCGGCGGTCAATCCGCTGCATGCACTGAATTTCCTGATCGACAATTCGCTGCTCGGCTTCTTCGCGATGGGTGCCGTCGTCCTTTGCCTGACCGGTGCTGAAGCGCTATATGCCGACATGGGGCATTTCGGCGCCCGGCCGATCCAGTACGCCTGGATCGGCTACGTGCTGCCGGCGTTGTTGCTCAACTATTTCGGCCAGGGCGCGCTGCTGCTGGCCGACCCGGCCGCGGTCGAAAATCCGTTCTACCTGCTGGCGCCGGAATGGGGCCGCTACCCGCTGGTGATCCTGGCCACCGTCGCCACCGTGATTGCCTCGCAAGCCGTGATCTCGGGCGCCTTCTCGATCACCCGCCAGGCCATGCAGCTTGGCTACACGCCGCGTCTGGAAACGCAGCACACCTCGGACCGCGAAATAGGGCAGATCTACCTGCCGGCGGTCAACTGGCTGATGCTCGCCGCCATCATCGTGCTGGTGGTCGAATTCGGCTCCTCGTCGAAGCTGGCCGGCGCCTACGGCATCGCGGTCACCGGCACGATGCTGATGACCAATTTCCTGGCCATCGCCGTCGCTGTCCGGCTGTGGCGCTGGAGCCCCTTCCGCGCCGTGCTCGGCGCCCTGCCCTTCATCGCCATCGACCTCAGCTTCTTCCTCGCCAACTCGCTGAAGATTCCCGACGGCGGCTGGTTCCCGCTGGTCTTCGGGCTGCTGATCTTCACCCTGCTGACCACCTGGAAGCGTGGCCGCGAACTGCTGGCCGAGCGCCTGACCGCCGACGCCATGCAACTGCAACCCTTCATCGCCGGCCTCGAAGGCAGCGGCATCAACCGGGTGCCGGGCACCGCCGTGTTCATGTCGCCCGATCCCGACGCCGTGCCGCACGCACTGCTGCACAGCATCAAGCACTACAAGGTGGTGCACGACTGCATGGTCATTCTCAGCGTCCGCGTCTTCGACGTGCCCTACGTTCCCGACATCGATCGCGTCGAGGTCCACCGCCTGCCCGGCAACTTCGCCCAGGTCGTCGTCCAGTACGGCTTCAAGGACGTGCCAGACATCCCGGCCGCCCTGGCGCTCGCCGCCGCCGCCAGCGGCCTGCCGCTGGAACCGATGGAAACCTCGTACTTCCTCGGTCGCGAAACGATCATTCCGAAATGGGGCTCGCGCATGGCCTACTGGCGCACGCTGCTGTTCGTCGCGATGTTCCGCAACGCCGGCAGCGCCACGGCCTTCTTCCGCATCCCCTCCAACCGCGTGGTCGAACTGGGAACGCAGGTGACGCTCTGACCCCGGAGGCGTCGGCTACAGCGGCGTCAGCTTGGCGTATTCGAGGGCCAGCCACTTCATGCCGGCGGCGCCGAAATTGACCTGCACGCGGGCATCGGCGCCGCGCCCCTCGGTGGCGACGATGACGCCGACGCCGAACTTGGCGTGCTCGACGCTCTGGCCGATGCGCAGACCACCGGCCGCGGCCGGCTCGGCATAGCCGCCGCCGAAGCCGCCGTAGGCCGGTGCGGCGGCCGGCGCCGCCTTCTTGTTCAGCTTTCGCAGCAAAGCCTCGGGAATCTCGTCAAGGAAGGCCGACGGCACGCAATAGCGGGTCTGGCCGTGCAGCATCCGGGTCTGCGCGCAGGTTACGTACAAACGCTGGCGCGCGCGCGTCACCGCGACGTACATCAAGCGGCGCTCTTCCTCCAAGCCATCGCGCCCTTGGCTGACCGCGTTCTCGTGCGGGAACAGGCCCTGCTCCAGGCCGGTGATGAAGACGACATCGAATTCCAGGCCCTTGGCGGCATGCACCGACATCAGTTGGACCGCCTCCTGCCCCTCGCCGGCCTGATGTTCGCCGGCTTCCAGCGAAGCCAGCGTCAGGAAGGAAACCAGCGCGCCGCCCTCGCCGATCGCGCCCTCGTCGTCGACGAAGGTGGCGGCAGCATTGATCAGTTCGTCGAGGTTTTCCAGACGCTCCTGACCTTCCTTCTCGCTACGGTAGTGCTGGGCCAGGCCGGATTTCTCGATGACGTGCTCGACCACCTCCGGCAACGGCAGGCCCTCGGTCTCGCTGCGCAACTGCTCGATCAGGCGGATGAAGGCGCCGACCGTCTGGCCGGCCTTGCCCGTCAGCGAGGCGGCGGCGTTGTAGAGGCTGGAGTTGAATTGATGGGCCGTGGCCTGCAGATTTTCCAGCGAGCGGGCGCCGATGCCGCGGGTTGGGAAATTGACGACGCGCAGGAAAGCGGTGTCGTCGTCCGGATTGACCAGCAGGCGCAGGTAGGCCAGCGCGTGCTTGATCTCCTGGCGCTCGAAGAAGCGCAGGCCGCCATAGACCTTGTACGGCACGTTCTTGGTGAACAGCTCGTTTTCCAGCACCCGCGACTGGGCATTCGAGCGGTAGAGCACGGCGATCTGCAGCGGCGAGACGCCGTCGCGCACCAGTTCGCGGATTTCCTCGACCACGAAGCGGGCCTCGTCGAGGTCGGAGTAGGCTTCGAAGGCGCGGATCGGCTCGCCGTCGCCGGCGTCGGTCCACAGGTTCTTGCCCAGGCGCTCGCGGTTGTTCTTGATCAGCGCGTTGGCGGCGGCCAGGATATTGCCGTGCGAGCGGTAGTTCTGCTCCAGGCGGATGATGTTGTCGCCGGCGTAGTCGCGCTCGAAATCGCGCATGTTGCCGACCTCGGCGCCGCGGAAGGCGTAGATGCTCTGGTCGTCGTCGCCGACCGCGAAGACCTTGGCGCCGCCGCCGGCCAGCAGTTGCAGCCAGGCGTACTGCAGGCGGTTGGTGTCCTGGAACTCGTCGACCAGGATGGCGCGGAAGCGCTCCTGATAATGCCGGCGCAGCGGTTCGTTGCGCTGCAGCAATTCGTAGCAGCGCAGCAGCAGCTCGGCGAAATCGGCAACACCTTCACGATTGCACTGGTTCTCGTACTCGGCATAGAACTCGACGCGCTTCTGCGTGTAATGGTCGTAGGCCTCGGCCTGCGCCGCGCGCACGCCCTGCTCCTTGTGCGCATTGATGAAATGGCACAGTTCGCGCGGCGGGTACTTCTCGTCGTCGACGTTGAGGTTCTTCAGCAGACGCTTGACCATCGCCAGTTGGTCAGCCGTATCAAGGATCTGAAAGCTCTGCGGCAGCCCGGCCTCGCGATGGTGGGCACGCAACAGCCGATTGCACAGGCCATGGAAAGTGCCGATCCACATGCCGCGCGTGTTGATCGGCACCAGCGCCGACAGCCGCGCCGTCATCTCCTTGGCCGCCTTGTTGGTGAAGGTCACGGCCAGGATGCCATGCGGCCCGGCCTGACCGGTCGACATCAGCCAGGCGATGCGCGTCGTCAACACCCGTGTCTTGCCGCTGCCGGCGCCGGCCAGGATCAACGCATGCACCGGCGGCAACGTCACCGCCTGCAGTTGGGGAGGATTCAGATGGGCAAGGAGATCGGACATTGCGGCAGAGGGCGGCTAAGCGAAAACAGGATGCGTGGAAAACGGTCGGACCACTGGTTGCATTTGTGCAACGCAACAACAACTATCCGTGAAATAGTCCACACGCGTTCAAAACCGTTTGAGTATACTTGCCAAAACCGATGTTGCAGCGCACAATAATTTTCGCTCACAAGGCAATCAAGGCAAACGGTGGTCATCGCCACCAAGCTATAGGAGTAACCGCATGAACCACAATCTGACCGCACCGAAAATCCTGCCGTGGATCGCCCGCAAGGCCGGCATCAGCGATGAACTGGCCCTGAAACTCTGGCGCCGCGCCGTCTCCGAAGCCGAATTCCTGACCGGCAAGGCCGAGGGTTCCAACTACTGGGGCCTGGCCGTCGGGCGCTTCCTCGCCCTGGTCGAGGACGAAGCCGGCGAAACGCCGCAATACAGCCCAAGCCCGGCGCCGCGCCTGTCCTGGATGTGGCATCACCAGACCCGGATGTCGCTGCTGTCGCTGACAGCGGCCCAGAACACCTATCGCTACTGGCAAAACGCCTGGGAACGGATGCGCACCCAGCACAAGATCGCTGCCTGAGTAGAACGATCTGGCCAAAAAAGACGGGCGTGCAGGCCCGTCTTTTTCATTTCCGGCGGACACTGCGCGAACCTTCCCACCGCCACGTCCCGTCCGGGTTTTCCCGTCATGGCGGAAATTCCGTCATGGCCGGCGCGGCCACCGCCGGACGCCGGTGCGAGCCGGTATAATCGCGGGCTTATTTCATGATTTTTCAGCGAAAGCCCATGCAGGACAAATATACCCCGGCCGACATCGAACGCGCCGCCCAGCAGCACTGGGACCAGACCGGCGCCGCCCGCGCCGTCGAAGACACCTCCAAGCCGAAGTACTACTGCCTGTCGATGTTCCCCTACCCCTCGGGCAAGCTGCACATGGGCCACGTGCGCAACTACACCATCGGCGACGTGCTGTCGCGCTTCCATGCGATGCAGGGCTACAACGTGCTGCAGCCGATGGGCTGGGACGCCTTCGGCATGCCGGCCGAGAACGCCGCGCTGGCCAACAACGTGGCGCCGGCCGGGTGGACCTATTCGAACATCGCGTACATGAAGCAGCAGCTCAAGTCGCTCGGCTTCGCCATCGACTGGCAGCGCGAATTCGCCACCTGCACGCCCGAGTACTACCGCTGGGAACAGTGGCTGTTCACCCGCCTCTACGAAAAGGGCCTGGTGTACAAGAAGCTCGGCACCGTGAACTGGGACCCGGTCGACCACACCGTGCTCGCCAACGAGCAGGTCATCGACGGCCGCGGCTGGCGCTCCGGCGCGCTGATTGAGAAGCGCGAGATCCCCATGTACTACATGAAGATCACTGCCTACGCCGAGGAACTGCTATCCGAGCTGGACAACCTGCCGGGCTGGCCGGAACAGGTGCGGCTGATGCAGAAGAACTGGATCGGCAAAAGCGTCGGCGTGCGCTTCGCCTTCCCGCTCGCGGACAACACCGACGAAAAGCTGTGGGTATTCACCACTCGCGCCGACACCATCATGGGCGTCACCTTCGTCGCCGTCGCCGCCGAGCATCCGCTGGCCACCCGCGCCGCGCAGGGCAATCCGGAACTAGCCGCCTTCATCGCCGAATGCAAGCAGGGCGGTATCGCCGAGGCCGACTTGGCGACCATGGAAAAGAAGGGCCTGCCGACCGGCATCCACGTGATCCACCCGCTGACCGGCGAGCGGGTCGAGGTCTGGGTCGGCAACTACGTGCTGATGAGCTACGGCGACGGCGCCGTGATGGCCGTGCCGGCCCACGACGAGCGCGACTTCGCCTTCGCCCAAAAATACAAGCTGCCGATCAGGCAGGTCATCGCCGCCGCCGGCGAAAGCTTCAGCCTCGACGGCTGGCAGGAGTGGTACGGCGACAAGACCAAGGGCGCCTGCATCAACTCCGGCAAGTACGACGGCCTGGCCTATGAAGCGGCCGTCGACGCCATCGCCGCCGACCTAGCCGCCAAGGGACTGGGCGAAAAGAAGACCCAATTCCGCCTGCGCGACTGGGGCATCTCGCGCCAGCGCTACTGGGGCTGCCCGATCCCGATCATCCACTGCCCGAACTGCGGCGACGTGCCGGTGCCGGACGAGCAACTGCCGGTCGTGCTGCCGGAGAACGTCGAGATCACCGGCGCCGGCTCGCCGCTGGCGAAGATGCCCGAGTTCTACGCATGTAAATGTCCGAAGTGCGGCGGCGACGCCAAGCGCGAAACCGACACCATGGACACCTTCTTCGAGTCGTCCTGGTATTTCCTGCGCTACGCCTGCCCGGACAACGTCACGGCCATGGTCGACGAGCGCGTCGCCTACTGGTGCAAGGGCGGCATCGACCAGTACATCGGCGGCATCGAGCACGCCATCCTGCACCTCCTGTACGCGCGCTTCTTCACCAAGCTGATGCGCGACGTCGGCCTGATCGGCGACCTCGGCGAGCCCTTCGCCAACCTGCTGACCCAGGGCATGGTCGTCGCCCCGACCTTCTATCGTGAAGGCGAGGGCGGCAAGAAGCTGTGGATCAATCCGGCCGACGTCGATGTCGTCACCGACGAGCGCGGGCGCCCGACCGGCGCCACGCTGAAAGCCGACGGCCAGCCGGTGGTGATCGGCGGCACCGAGAAGATGTCGAAATCGAAGAACAACGGCGTCGACCCGCAGGCGCTGATCGACCAATACGGTGCCGACACGGCGCGGCTGTTCATCATGTTCGCCTCGCCGCCGGACCAGTCGCTGGAATGGTCCGATGCCGGCGTCGAAGGCGCCTTCCGCTTCCTGCGCCGGCTGTGGAAGCTGGTGCACGACCACGTCCAGACCGGCATCGTCGCCGCCGGCACGAGCAACGACGGTCTGAGCACCGCTCAGGCCGACCTGCGCCGCAAGCTGCACCAGACCATGGGCAAGGTCGCCGACGACTACGGCCGGCGCAAGCAGTTCAACACCGCCATCGCCGCCGTCATGGAACTGCTCAACGCCTACGACAAGACCGATCTCGCCGACGCCGCCGGCCGCGCCCTGGCCCAGGAAGTGCTGGAAAGCGCCGTGCTGCTGCTGTTCCCGATCGTGCCGCACATCGGCCAGGCGCTCTACGGCGAACTCAAGCCGGGTGCCGACGCCGGCCGCGCCGCCTTCCCCAAGGCCGACCCGGCAGCGTTGAAGCAGGACGAGATCGAGTTGGTCATCCAGGTCAACGGCAAGCTGCGCGGCGCCATCCGCGTGCCGGCCGGCGCCGACAAGGCGGCCATCGAGGCCGCCGCGCTGGCCAACCCCGACGCCCAGAAGTTCATGGACGGCCAGCCGGCGAAGAAGGTCGTCGTCGTGCCCGGCCGCCTGGTCAACATCGTCGTCTGAGGAAGATCGCCATGCTACTGCGCTCCTTGGCCGCCCTGCTGCTCGCCGCCGCCATCGCCGGCTGCGGCTTCCATCTGCGCGGCGCGCAGAGCGCCGCCCTGCCTTACCAGAGCCTCTACATCGCCCTGCCGGAAAGCGCCGAAGTGCGCATCTGGCTCGAGCGCTACATCAAGGCCGGCGGCGGCACCGCGCTGGTCGACGACGGCAAGGCGGCCGAAGCCACCTTCCAGCAGTTGGCCGACGACCGCCAGAAGAGCATCCTCAGCGTCAATGCCCAGGGCCGCATCCGCGAATACCGGCTGCAGCTGACCTACCGCTTCCGCATCGTCAATGCCAAGGGCCAGGAAATCGTTCCGCCGAACGAACTGAGCCTCAGCCGCGACCTTTCCTACGACGACTCCAACGTGCTCGCCAAGGAACAGGAAGAACGCCTGCTGTGGCGCGACATGACCAGCGAACTGGTCAGCCAGATCATGCGCCGGCTGTCGCTGATCAAGCCCAAGGATCCCGACCAGGAAGACGAGGACCTCTGATGCTGCTCAAGGGCGAACAGCTGGCCGCGCACCTCGAACGCGAGTTGCGGCCGCTGTACGTCCTCTACGGCGACGAGCCGCTGCTGGTCCTGGAAGCGGCCGACGCCATCCGCGCCAAGGCTCGCCAGCAGGGCTACAGCGAGCGCGAAGTGCTGACCGTGCTGCCGCAATTCGACTGGGGCCAGTTGCTGGCGGCCGGTAGCAACCTGTCCCTGTTCGGCGACCGCAAGCTGATCGACCTGCGCATCCCGACCGGCAAACCGGGGCGGGAAGGCGGTGCGGCGCTGCAGCAATGGTGCCAGCGGCTATCGCCGGACAACCTGCTGCTCGTGACCCTGCCCGAACTCGACTGGCGCGAGGAAAAGGCGGCTTGGTTCACGGCCCTGGCCAACGCCGGCGTCGCTCTGAAGCTCAACGCCCCGCCGCTGGCCGAGTTGCCCGGCTGGATCGCCGGCCGGCTGCGCCGCCAGCAGCAGAGCGCCGAAATCGACAGCCTCAAGTTCATCGCCGAACGGGTCGAAGGCAACCTGCTGGCCGCCCATCAGGAAATCCAGAAACTCGGCCTGCTCTATCCGCCCGGAGCACTCTCGGCCGCCCAGGTTCGCGACGCCGTCCTCAACGTCGCCCGCTACGACATCGAAGGCTTGCGCGAAGCCCTGCTGGCCGGCGACGTCGGCCGCTTGGCCAGGACCCTCGACGGCCTGATGCAGGAAGGCGAGGCGCCGCCCTTGGTACTCTGGGCGATGAGCGAGGAAATCCGCGCCCTGGCGACGATCCGCGGCGGCCTCGACGGCGGTCGGCCGCTCGAGTTGCTGCTCAAGGAAGCCAAGGTCTGGGGGCCGCGCCAGATGGCGGTGAAAAAGGCGCTGCAGCGCCTGAACACGAGCGCCCTCGAAGCCGCCCTGCAACACGCCGGACGCATCGACCGGCTGGTCAAGGGCATCGGCCAGGGCAATCTGTGGGAGGAATTCCTGCGCCTCGGTCTCGGCCTGTGCCCGCAGGCCAGACCGAAGTCCCGTCCGCTTGTGCCGACGGGCGTTTAAGCGGTCTTTTCGACGGCCGGTTCGTCCGGCCCCAGGTCTTCCCAGATGCATCCGCATTCCTGGCGCACGTCGTGCAAACCGGGTTTTGCCTGCCCCTGGACCAGACACTCTCCTAGACACTCTTCACCGACCACGACCACTTTCATGTCGGCATCGACGTGGCGTTCACCGTCCCAGTAACTACACGTCGCACAAATTTTTACTTCCGTCGGCAGAATCAGTTTTCCGGCCATCTCGTCCTCGATGGAAAGCCCTTTCGTTATTGCGGGTAAGAGTTTACCCGGTTCCGGAAGTTCCCTGTTGTTTGTCTGGCTATAATGCCTTTCTACCCCATCCGCAAAGCAATCATGGACATCAAGGACTACATGCAGAGGCTCGGCCGCCAGGCCCGCGCTGCCTCGCGCCGCCTGGCGGCGGCCACGACGGCGGAGAAAAACGCCGCCCTGCTGCATCTCGCCGCGGCGCTGCGCCGCGACAAGGCGGCCCTGCTCGCCGCCAATGCCGAAGACCTCGCCGCCGCCCGCGCCAACGGCCTGGAAGCAGCCATGCTCGACCGCCTGGCGCTGACCGACAAGGGCGTCGACAACATGGCCGAAGGCGTCGAACAAGTGGCCAAGCTGCCCGACCCGATCGGTGAAATGAGCGACATCAAGTACCGCCCGAGCGGCATCCAGGTCGGCAAGATGCGCGTGCCGCTCGGCGTCATCGGCATCATTTACGAGGCCCGCCCGAACGTCACCGCCGACGCCGCGGCGCTGTGCCTGAAGTCCGGCAACGCCGCGATCCTGCGCGGCGGCTCGGAAGCCATCCACTGCAACCGCGCCATCGCCGCCCTGGTCCAGGAAGCGCTGCAGGCCGCCGGACTGCCGGCCGAGGCCGTGCAGGTGGTCAGCACCACCGACCGCGCCGCCGTCGGCGAACTGATCACCATGCGCGAATTCGTCGACGTCATCGTCCCGCGCGGCGGCAAGGGCCTGATCGCCCGCCTGCTGGCCGAGTCGCGGGTGCCGATGATCCAGCACCTCGACGGCAATTGCCATGTGTACCTGGAAAGCCAGGCCGACCCGGCCAAGGCGCTGAAGATCGTCGAGAACGCCAAGACCCAGCGCTACGGCACCTGCAACACCGCCGAGTCGCTGCTCGTCGACCGCGCCGCCGCCGCCGCGCTGCTGCCGCCCATCGCCGCCATGCTGACCGGCAAGGGCGTCGAAATCCGCGGCTGCGCCGAGACCCGCGCCATCGTCGCGAACGCCGTGGCGGCCACGGAAGAGGACTATTACACCGAGTATCTGGCACCGATCATCTCGGTCAAGGTGGTGGCCGGTATCGACGAGGCGATCGCCCACATCAACCAGTATTCCTCGCACCACACCGAGGCCATCGTCACCGACAACCATCCGCTGGCCATGCGCTTCCTGCGCGAGGTCGATTCGGCCTCGGTGATGATCAACGCCTCGACCCGTTTCGCCGACGGCTTCGAATACGGCCTGGGCGCCGAAATCGGTATCTCGACCGACAAGATCCACGCCCGCGGCCCGGTCGGTCTCGACGGCCTGACCAGCCAGAAATGGGTGGTACTGGGCGACGGACATGTTCGCATTTAGCAAATATTCTAATAAAACGATAAAGAATCATGGAGAAACAGCATGCCTATCACGTGGACCTCCGATCTGGATACCGGTATTGACGTCATCGACCACCAGCACCGCCGTATCGTAGATTTCATCAACGACCTCGAAGCCGCGCAAGCTCGCGGCGACAAGCAAAAGGTCACGAGTGTGATCAATGACTGCATCGATTACACGATGTCGCACTTTGCCTTCGAGGAAAGCCTGCAAGAGGAAGCCGGCTACCAGTACTGCAAACCGCACAAGAAAGTACATGAGCTGTTTGCGCGCAAGGTCTCCGAATACCAGCAGCGCATGGAGTTGGGCGACGACATCGCCGACGAACTGCACAGCATGCTGACCCGCTGGCTGATCAATCACATCAAGCATGACGATGCCGACTATGTCAGCGCGGTCAAGACCAACATGAAGACTGAGGTCGAACCGACCGTGGAAAAGAAACAGACCAGCTGGTTCCGCAAGCTGTTCGGATAAGCTGAAGTGGTCGCCGCCAGGCCAGCAGCGCGATCGCCGAGCTGCTTCCTGGTCAGTCGTCGGACAGAGGAATTTTGCCGAGGAGAGCACCGTGACCACCAACGCCTACGACGCCATCGTCGCCGCCCCCGGCTTCTGTCTCGGCATTCGCTGCGACGAGAACGAAGTCACCGCCATCGATTTCCTCGACGCGCAGCCGGCGCTGGCGCCGCAAACGGCGCTGGCGGCCGAGACGGCGCGCCAGCTGGAGGCCTGGCTGGCTGATCCGGGCTTCACCTTCAGCCTGCCTCTGCGCCCGGCCGGCACTGCCTTTCAACGCCGCGTCTGGGCCGCCATCGCCGCCATCCCCAGCGGTCAAACACTGACTTATGGCCAGGTCGCCGGGCAACTGCACAATGCCCCGCGCGCCGTCGGCCAGGCTTGCGGCGCCAACCCCTATCCGGTCGTCGTCCCCTGCCACCGCGTCGTCGCCAGCGGCGGCGGCCTCGGCGGCTTCGCCCGCGAACGCGGCGGCTTCCTGCTCGACGTCAAACGCTGGCTGCTCGGTCATGAAGGCAGCCTCCCCCGCTGATCTCGCCGAGATCGACGGGTTCTGCGACGCCCTCTGGCTGGAGGACGGACTGGCCAAGGCGACGCTCGACAGCTACCGCTCCGATCTCGGCCGCTTGGCCTTGTGGTTGGCCGAGCACGGCCACGAGGCGCTGCTCGACGCCCGGGCGGCAACGCTGACCGCCTTCGTCGCCCAGTTGTCGCGGCAAACCCGTGCCAGCTCGCAGGCCCGCTACCTGTCCACGCTGCGCCGCTTCTACCGCTGGCAGCTCGGGCGCGGCCGCATCGCCGCCGACCCGACGCTGAAGCTGGCCAATCCCTCCCGCCCTTCGCGCCTGCCCAAGGTGATGTCGGAACAGCAAGTCGACGCCCTGCTCGCCGCCCCCGACATCGAGACGCCGCTCGGCCTGCGCGACCGGGCGATGATCGAAGTCATCTACGCCTGCGGTCTGCGCGTTTCCGAACTGGTGACGCTACAACTGCACGAGGTCGGCTTCAACGAAGGCGTCGTCCGCGCTTTCGGCAAGGGCAACAAGGAACGCCTGGTGCCGCTCGGCGAAATCGCCATCGACTGGCTGCGCCGCTATCTGGCCGAAGCCCGCCCGGCCATTCTCAACGGCCGCCAGAGCGATGCCCTGTTCGTCACCGGGCGCGGCGGCGCGATGACCCGCCAGGCCTTCTGGCATCTGCTCAAGCGCTATGCGCTGAATGCCGGCATCGCGCCGGAACGCCTGTCGCCGCACGTGCTGCGCCACGCCTTCGCCACCCATCTGCTCAACCACGGCGCCGACCTGCGCGTGGTGCAGTTACTGCTCGGCCATGCCGACATCTCGACGACGCAGATCTACACCCATGTCGCCCGCGAGCGTCTGAAGAAGCTGCACGCCGAGCACCACCCGCGCGGCTGAAACAGCGCTTCAGACGTAAACGTCGACCTCGCTGCCGAGCGGGCCATCGGCTGCCGGAGCCGCCGTTGTGCCATCGGCCCGCGCCGTGCCCTGCTGCGCCACCTCGGCGGCCTTCTGCTGTTCGGCCTGCAACTGCGCCAGTTGCGCCTGCAGCATCTGGATTTGCTGCTGGATCAGTTCGGCCTGCTTGGTCGCATCCTCGGAGCCGCTCTCCTGCAACTTGCGCAGTTGCTTCTGCAAGCTTTCGATCTGCTTCTCGATCGCCGCCGCCCGGTTGGCCGAGGCGGCTGAACTACCGGACGAGGCGGAGGTCGGAATGCTGACCTGGATAGGGGACTGGATGGTATTCGACATGCGGCGGCCTTTCTTCTTCACTGATGCGCTTATCCATCTTATCGGCATCTCCGGGAAAAACTTGCCGGTGCAATGGGCCAAACCACGTAAACCCGCGTTAAGCCCGTCGCCGGGCGGCACGGTAGAATCACCGCCATGAGCAAGCACGAACACGCCCCCGAAACGCCGGCCACCAAGTTCCTCAAGGTCCATCAGGTACCTTTTTCCAACCACCTGTATGCCTACGAGGAGCACGGCGGCACGCGGGTCTCGGCCCGCGAGCTGAACGTCGACGAGCACGCCGTGGTCAAGACGCTGGTTTTCGAGGACGAGAACGCAAGACCGTTGATCGTGCTGATGCACGGCGACCGCAAGGTGTCGGCCAAGGAACTGGCGCGCCAGGCCGGCTGCAAGAAGGTCGAGCCGTGCAAGCCGGAAGTCGCCAACCGCCACACCGGCTTCCTGGTCGGCGGCACCAGCCCCTTCGGCACCAAGAAGGCGATACCGGTGTATATCGAGAAAAGCATCCTCGACCTGCCGCTGATCTACATCAACGGCGGCAAACGCGGCTACCTGGTCGGCGTCCATCCGCACGACATCCTGCGCACCCTGAAGCCCAAGCCGGTCGAGGCGGCGCTGGCCTGACAATTAACAACTTCAATCGGAAAAATTTAATCAATCGATTGGAGCTATCAAATGAGCCTGGATACAGTTCTCCCATCAGCAAGGAGAACACCATGACCCAGCTCGTCATCCGCCACTACGAAAAACCTGCCGCCCGCCGCCATCTCTGGCTCGGGGTCGTCATGGCCGTCGTCGCGCTGGGTTTTGCCATCGACCAGGCCATCCACTGGTTCGCCGTCCACCCGATGGCCGCCAAGGGCCTCCAGGCCAGCTTGCTCGCCGGCCTCGCCACCGGCCTCGGCGCCGTCCCGGTGCTCTTCCTCCGCCGCCCGGCGGAACGGGCGATGGCGCCGATGCTCGGCCTCGCCGGCGGCATGATGCTCGCCGCCAGCCTCTTCTCCTTGCTTGTGCCGGCCGTGCAGACCGTCGGCGCCAGCGCGACGCCGTGGGCGCTCGGCATCGCCACCGCCGCTGCCTTGCTCGCCGGCGCCGCGGTGATGCAGCGGATGGACCAGCGCACGCCGCACGCCCACGTCGAAGGCATCGAGGAAAGCGGCATGCAGCCCCGCGTCGGCCTCGTCGTCGCCGCCATCGCCTTGCACAACGTGCCCGAAGGCCTCGCCGTCGGCGTCGCCGCGGCAGCCGGCGCCGACCACGGGATGAGCCTCGGCATCGCCATCCAGAACGTGCCGGAAGGCTGGATCGTCGCCAGCGCCATGCTCGCTCTCGGCGCCGCACCGCTCCGCGCCGCCTTGATCGCCCTCGGCACCGGCCTCGTCGAACCGGTCGGCGGCCTCTTCGGCGTCATCGCCAGCACCGTCGCCGGCGCCGCCTTGCCGCTCGCCCTCGCCGCCGCAGCCGGCGCCATGCTCTGGGTGGTCAGCCACGAGTTGATTCCGGCCTCGCACCGGCCGGGCCGCGAAACCGCCGGCACCGCCGGTTTGCTCGCCGGCTTCGCGGTGATGACGACCTTGGCGGTCGGCATCTAGCGGCAACGTACCGGACGGCGGACTTGTCCGCCGCCCGGCTATCAATACGACGCGATTGAGTTCATTGGCGGCGCCCTGCCCGGGCCGCCCCGGCTGTCGTCAGACCGAGCGTTCGATACAGACGCCGACGCGCTTGACGCCCGGCATCATGCCCAGCTTGGCGACCGAGACGCGAACCCACTGGGCGGCGAAATTCTCCAGCAGCCAGGTGGCGATGTGCTCGGCCAGCTTTTCCAGCAGATTGAAGTGACTGCCGGCCAGGTCGCCGCGCAGGCGCTCGACGACCACCGCGTAATCGACGGTGTCGCGAATGTCGTCGCTGGCGCCGGCCGAGGTGGTAGATACGCCGATCCGCAGTGATATCTCCACCGTCTGCGGCATAGCTTTCTCGCGCGGATAGATGCCGATCCAGGTTTCGGCGCGCAGCTCTTCGATGAAAATGATATCCATACGAAATCGGGGGGTTCAGGCGGTGTAAAATTCGCCGCGATTGTACCCCAGCCCCCTGCCCGCGCCCGCCCGCCATGTCCACCGCCCTCGCCCTCGTCGCCGCCTATCTGCTCGGTTCCGTTCCCTTTGCCATGATCGCGGCCAAGCTGTTCGGCCTAGCCGATCCGCGCACCTTCGGTTCGGGCAATCCCGGCGCGACCAACGTGCTGCGCACCGGCAACAAGAAGGCCGCGCTGTTCACCCTGATCGGCGATGCGCTGAAGGGCTGGGTCGCCGTCTTCGCCGCCCAGCAGCTCGGGTTCTCCGACACCGTCGTCGGCCTGGTCGCGCTGGCCGTTTTTTTCGGCCACCTGTTCCCGGTCTTCCTCAAGTTCAAGGGCGGCAAGGGCGTCGCCACCGGCGCCGGCGTGCTGCTCGCACTCGACCCGCTGCTTGGCCTCGCCGTGCTCGCCACCTGGCTGTTCGTTGCCTTCGTCTTCCGTTACTCGTCGGCCGCCGCAGTCATCGCGGCCGCCCTGGCCCCGGTCTATTCGGCTCTCGGCCACGGCGGCGGCAGCCATCTGGCGGTGGTCGGCATCATCGCCGTCGCACTGATCGCCAAGCACTGGCAGAACATCCAGCGGCTACTGGCCGGTCAGGAAAGCAAGATCGGCAGCAAGAAGAAAAAGGCCTGAACGAACCGCGCCGCTCCATAGCGGCAAGCAATCTCCCGGATACCGACAATCCATTGGCCCTATCGCCGGCCGCCTCCTAGACTGCAGACATCGGATCCCTGCGATCCGCTACCGCCCGGGAGGTCCGCATGCTCGCCCGCCTGATCCAGCGCCTGTTCCCCGAGGAGCCCCTCTGGGATTGCTGTGTCGACATGCTTGCCGACCTGCCCCAGAACTACTGAACCGGCACCGCCCCTTTCCGGCCGCGTCGCCGGCCCGCCGAGGAGACCGCCAATGACGTTGCCGAACCGCGAGGCCTTTACCGCGAAGGCCCTGGCCGACGGCTTCGCCGAAGTCCTCGAACGCCGATGGCCGCTGTTGGCCGTCGTCGCCGAGCACAGCCATCCCTTCGCCATCGAAGCCGTCGTCGTGGCCGGCGAAATGTGGCTGACGATCGGCGACAACATCCGTCACCTGCAGGCCGGCGACCGTTTCGCACTGGCCCGCAACCTGCCCCACGCCGAATGCTACGGCCCGAGCGGCGCCGCCTACTGGGCGGCGCGACGTCCCTGACCCGCAATTTTTCGCCGAGAGAGAAAGCCAATGGGCAAGAAATGCTGCAAGTCCAACCCACCCTGCAAGAACTGCCCGAAGCGCCGGAAGAAGGCCGGCGCCGCCAACGAGCGGGGCGCCGCGCTGTGCTACTTCGTGCCGCTGGCCGAAATATCCGTCAGCGGCCAGCGCGGCTGCACGGCGAAAGCGCCGGCCGGCTTGGCCGAGGCGCCGGCCTGCAATCTCAAGCAACCGGCCAGCGCGATCATGGCGCCGTTGTCGGTGCAGAATTCCAGTTCCGGGTAGAAGACGCGGTAGCGCTTGCGCCGCGCCTCGTCGTCGAGCCTCGCCCGCAACTGCCGATTGGCGCCGACGCCGCCGGCCACCACCAGTTGCTTGAGGCCGGTCTGCTTGAGCGCTTTCAGCGACTTCCTGACCAGCACGTCGACGATGGCCTCCTGGAAGGCCCGCGCCGCGTCGGCCTTGAAGGCCGCCGCCCAGGGTTGCGGCTGCTCGCGGACCAGGGTCAGCACGGCCGTCTTGAGGCCGGAAAAACTGAAGTTGAGATCGCCCGAATGCAGCATCGGCCGCGGCAGTTCGTAGACGCCGGCGGTGCCGCTGTCGGCCAGCTTCGACAGCAGGGCGCCGCCGGGATACGGCAGGCCGAGCAGCTTGGCGCTCTTGTCGAAGGCCTCGCCGGCGGCATCGTCGAGCGTCTCGCCGAGCAGTTCGTACTCGCCGACCCCGGTCACCCGCATCAACTGGGTATGGCCGCCGGAAACCAGCAGCGCGACGAAGGGAAAACTCGGCGGCGTCGCCGATAGCAGCGGCGACAGCAGATGGCCTTCGAGGTGGTGCACCGGCACCGTCGGCTTGTCGAGCGCCAAGGCCAACGCCTCGGCAAAGGCGCAGCCGACCAGCAGGGCGCCGGACAGTCCGGGGCCGCGGGTATAGGCAACGGCGTCGACATCGGCCAGGCGCCGCCCGGATTGCGCCAACGCCTCGCGCAGCAGCGGCACGGTGCGGCGGATATGGTCGCGCGAGGCCAGTTCCGGCACCACG
>JAVBRT010000050.1:0-34238 GCA_031547725.1 Azonexus sp.
CGCTCGGCCAATTGCGAGGCGCCGCCGCAACGGCCCAATCCCTGGCGGATGCCGCCGTCGCCCAGGGCGCCGCTCCGCTGGCGGCCAATACGCGGCAAAGCCGGCTCATCGACCGTATCGATCCGCAACGGGACGGCAAGTAGCTGTCGCTAAATCCATAGTTGCTCCGGTTGGACATCCATTTGTCTACGACCGAGAAGCCCGGCAGATGCTTGAATGGCAAAAGCCATGTTTTTGCTGGCGACAGGGTTTTCGCGACAGCCGACCGCCAGGCAAAGCAATCCGTTTGAACGACTTCGTTGTCTGCGATTTGCCAGGCGGGATCAGCAAAGCGCATTTCACTTGAAATGCCCGGCCGGATGCCAGCGACGCCCAATTTAATCTAATGGGATCTATGCAGCACGCGCCATCGGCGCTGCCCCTTAGCTGACGACGTAGGCCGCGCTGCCGGTCGCGATCAGCAGCCCGCTCTCGTTTTCCAGGCGCATCTGCACCGAGGCGATGCGCCCGCCCAGGCGTGTCACCTGCCCGGTGGCGGTGAAAGTCTTGCCGATGCCCTGATGCAGGTAGTCGGTGCGCAGGTCGATGGTGCCGATGCGGCCGAAGCGGTGGCCAACCTGCTCGGCCGTCTCGCCATTGAATTTTTCGGCGATGGCGACCGTCACGGCGAAACCGCCGACGGTGTCGAGGGCGGCGGCGATCACGCCGCCGTGCAGGCGGCCGTGCAGGTAGTGGCCGATCAGTTCCGGCCGCATGTCGAAGGCCAGCTGCGGCGCCGCCGGCGCCAGCGAGACGACGCGCAGGCCGAGCACGGCGTTGAAGCGCAGGCGCTGCTCGAACACCTCGCGCAGCATCGCTTCGAGACGTTGTTGTTCGGCGGCGGAGCGGCGGGGAAGCGGCGGCGGAGCGGTCATGGGCGGCAGGGGCGGCAGAAGGGTGGGCGGATTATCGGCGCCGCCTCCGACGGGGGTCAATGCCCGTTTCCGCCATGCGCCGGCCAATCGCGCCGGAGGCGCCGGATCATCACGCTTCGGACATATACGCTATGACTCATGTCAAGTTAGAATGGCACCATTGGTCACATTTACCATATTTAATAAATAAGAAACAGTATTTCCGATTATTGATGAAACCATGAAAACCATTTTCCTTGTTGACGACTCCGCCACAATCCTTCTCAGCATCTCGAGCATCCTGGCCAAGGCCGGCTATGCCACCGAGAAGGCGGCCAATGCCGAGGAGGCGCTGCGCAAGTTGCAGGGCGGCCTGAAGATCGACCTGCTGATCACCGACCTCAACATGCCCGGCATGAACGGCATCGAGTTGATCAAGGAAGTGCGCAAGCTGCCGGCCTACCGATTCGTGCCGATCCTGTTCCTGACCACCGAATCGCAGCAGTCGCGCAAGCTCGAAGCCAAGGCCGCCGGCGCGTCGGGCTGGATCGTCAAGCCGGCGACGGCGGACGAGCTGCTCAACACCATCAAGCTGGTCGTGCGCTGAGACCATGGATTTTCCCAAGCTCCTGCAGCGCATCCTGATCGTCGCCATCATGGTGGCGCTGGGCACCGGCGTTTCCGTGTATTACATGCACGCCTGGTTCCATCGCACCTTCAGCCCGATCGCCATCGCCGACGCGCTCGGTTCGGTGTTCATCGTGATGGTCGCCTATTTCGGCCAGTATCTGGTGTCCAAGGCCTTCTTCCGCGATTACACGCTGGGTCTCGGGCGAATTGCCGAAAAGGGCGAGAGCAAGCAGGAGATCTTCAGCCAGGTGGCCGAGGAAGTGGCCGGCGAACTGAGCCAGGTGCATGACTTCAACCAGGTCATGCGCAACCAGTTGAAGGACGTCGTCGAGGAGACCGAGAAGGCCGCCTTCGACATCGTCAGCCGCCTGCAGACCATCGACGAGGTGGTCAGCCGGCTGGACCGCTTCGTCAACCAGACGACCAGCGAAAACGCCGAGCTGGCCAAGGATTCGGAAGCCCGCATCGTGCAGAACCAGCAGGTGATCGGCAAGATGGAAGGCTACGTCCAGCAGCGCCTGCTGGAATCGGAGCAGGACCAGGTGCGGGTGACGCAGGTGGTGCAGGAAGCCCGTTCGCTCGAATCGCTGATCCAGTTGATCAAGCACGTCGCCGGCCAGATCAACCTGCTGGCCCTCAATGCCGCCATCGAGGCGGCGCGCGCCGGCGACGCCGGGCGCGGCTTCGCCGTCGTCGCCAACGAGGTGCGCAAGCTGTCGGGCGAAACCGAGGCGGCGGTGGTCAAGATCAGCCAGGGCATTTCCGCCGTCGCCGAACACATCGAGACGCAGTTCCAGGACAAGCTGTCGAACGCCAACCTGAACAAGGAACGGCAACTGCTTGAATTCTTCTCGACCCAGTTGAACGAACTGGGGCGCAGCTACGAGGAGCTGATGCGCCACGAGGCCGGCGTCCTGACCCAGATCCAGGAAAGCAGCCAGCTGCTCGCCTCGATGTTCATGGAAGCACAGGCCAGCGTGCAGTTCCAGGACGTCAGCCGGCAGCAGATCGAACAGGTCATGGGCGCCCTGTCGCAGCTCGACGAGCATGCCGGCCTGCTGGCCGAGCGCCTGCGCGCCTACGAGGACGGCGATTTCGTCTACGCGCCGATCGCCAAGCACCTGGAAGCGCTGTACAGCCGCTACGTCATGGAAAGCCAGCGCATCACCCACCATGCCTCGCTGCAACAGCAGGCGGCAACGGCGCCGGCGCAAGCGCGCATCGAATTGTTCTAGGAGCCGCCGTGTCCCAGCCCCTGACCCTCGTCGACGACCTGACCATCTACCGCGCCCTCGAACAGAAGCAGCTGCTGCTCGACGCCCTGGCCGCCACCGACGATCTCGAACTGAACCTGGCCCAGGTCGCGGAAATGGATACCGCCGGCCTGCAACTGCTGGTGCTGCTGAAGAAGGAAGCCCAGCAGGCCGGCAAACGGGTGCGCATCGTCGCCCACAGCCAGGCCGTCAGCGCCGTCATCGACTTTTGCAACATGGCCGCCGAATTCGGCGACCCGCTGGTCATCCCGGCCCGCGAAGCGGCCTGAGCCAAGGAAGCCCCGCATGGATGAAATCACCAGCGTCTTTGTCCAGGAAAGCCGCGAACAGCTGGCCGAGATGGAGGCCGGCCTGCTGCGCCTGGAGCAGAACCCGGACGACCAGGACAACATCAACGCCATTTTCCGCGCCGCCCACACCATCAAGGGCGGCTCCGGCGTCATCGAATGCCACTTCATCGAGGCCTTCACGCACCGCGTCGAGAACCTGCTCGACAGCCTGCGCAACGGCGCGCTGGCGGTCAGCCCGGCGCTGGCCACGCTGCTGCTCGAATGCTGCGACCAGATGGTCGGCCTGGTCGATGCCCTGGCCTCCGAGGCCGGCGCCCCGGACGCCGCCCTGCAGGCGCGCGGCGACGCCCTGACCGAGCGCCTCAAGACCTTCCTCGCCGGCCCCGCGGGCGATGGCGGCGATCCGGACGCCGCCCTGCCCGTCGCCGGCCCCGCCGTCGCGGTCGAAAGCTCCGGCGGCGGCATCGTCCTCACCGACAGCTGGCATATTTCCGTGCGCTTCGGCGAGAACGTGCTGCGCGGCGGCATGGACCCGCTTTCCTTCATCCGCTACCTGGCCTCGCTCGGCGAAATTCTCGGCATCGAAACGATCACCGACGCCCTGCCGGCGGCGGCCGAGATGGACCCGGAATCCTGCTACATCGGCTTCGAGATCCAGCTGCAGACACGCAGTTCCAAGGCCGACATCGAGCGCGTCTTCGACTTCGTCCGCGACGATTGCGAGCTGCGCATCCTGGCGCCGAACAGCAAGCTCTCCGAGTACATCAAGCACATCGAGGAATTGCCGGAAGACACCATGCGCCTGGGCGAAATCCTGGTCCGCTGCGGCGCCCTGACCCAGGCCGAAGTCGAGCGCGGGCTGCAGAACCAGCGGGCCAGCGCCGAACAGGCGCCGGCCGACGGCGCGGGCGCGACGCCCCACCTCGGCGAAATCCTGGTCGGCGACAAGGTGGTGCGCAAGGAGGTGGTCGAGGCCGCCGTCGTCAAGCAGGCCCAGGTCAACGAGAAAAAGGCCAAGGAAGCGCGCCTGGTCCGCGTCCAGGCCGACAAGCTGGATCAGTTGATCGACCTCGTCGGCGAACTGGTGATCGCCGGCGCCTCGGCCAACCTGCTGGCGCAGAAGTCGCGGCAGAGCGAGCTGGTCGAGGCCACCTCGGTGCTCTCGCGGCTGGTCGAGGACATCCGCGACTCGGCGCTGCAATTGCGCATGGTCCAGATCGGCGAGACCTTCAACCGCTTCAATCGCGTCGTCCGCGACGTCTCCAGGGAACTGGGCAAGGAAATCGAGCTGGTCGTCAGCGGCGGCGAGACCGAGCTCGACAAGACCGTGGTCGAGAAGATCGGCGACCCGCTGATGCACCTGGTGCGCAATTCGCTGGACCACGGCATCGAGCCGACCGCCGTCCGCCTCGAACGCGGCAAGCCGGCCTGCGGCCGCGTCTCGCTCAACGCCTACCACGATTCCGGCAGCGTCGTCATCGAAATCGCCGACGACGGCGGCGGCCTGAACAAGGACAAGATCACCGCCAAGGCCATCGAGCGCGGCATCATCCAGCCCGGCGACACGCTCTCCGAGCACGAGGCGATCAACCTCATCTTCGAACCCGGCTTCTCGACCGTGGACAAGGTCTCCAACCTCTCCGGCCGCGGCGTCGGCATGGATGTCGTGCGGCGCAACATCCAGGCGCTGCGCGGCGCCGTCGATGTCGGCTCGGTCGAGGGCCAGGGCGCCACCTTCACCATCCGCCTGCCGCTGACCCTGGCCATCATCGACGGCTTCCTGGTCGGCGTGGACAAGGCGGCCTACGTGATTCCGCTCGATACCGTGGTCGAATGCATCGAACTGAAGAACCAGCCGGCCGAGCGCAACTTCCTCAACCTGCGCGGCGAGGCCCTGCCCTTCATCCGCCTGCGCGAGCTGTTCGAGATTCCCGGCGCGCCGCCGCCGCGCGAAAGCATCGTCGTCGTCCAGTTCGCCGGGCAGCGCGCCGGCATCGTCGTCGACCAGCTGATGGGCGAGTTCCAGACCGTGATCAAGCCGCTCGGCGCGATGTTCCGCCACCTGCGCGGCATCGGCGGCTCGACCATCCTCGGCAGCGGCGAGGTGGCGCTGATTCTCGACGTCGCCGCCCTGGTCCACACCGTCACCCAGAACGAACAGCAGCAACTCCTGCCCGGCCGCGGCCATGCCGCGCCGGCCGCCCTGAACAACCAACTTCCCCAGCATTGATACGAGGACAACTATGTTCAAGAACCTGAAAATCGGCACCCGGCTCGGCCTCGGCTTCGGCTTCGTGCTGATCCTGCTGGTCGTCATCGCCGGCCTCTCGATCCAGCGCGTCGGCGACCTCAACGACGACATCCACGACCTGGTCGAGGACAAATTCCCGAAGACGGTGCACGCCAACGCCATCGTCGACCAGTTGACCGGCGTCGCCGTCATCGTCCGCAACGCCCTGCTGGCCGCCAGGCCGGAGGACGCGCAGGCCGAGCTGGCGCGCATCCCGGCCGCCAGCAAGATCATCACCGAAAGCATGGAGGCGCTCGACAAGAGCATCAACACGGAACAGGGCCGGCGCATCCTGGCCACCCTGGTCGATGCGCGCAAGGAATACGTCGCCGACCTGACCAAGCTCCGCGAAATGATTCCGGCCGGCCGCCACGAGGAAGCGCGCGAACTGCTCGCCGGCAACATGGCCAAGACGCAGAACGACTATCTCAACGCCATCGGCAACCTGATCAAGTTCCAGACCGAGCTGATGGGACAAACCGGCAAGGAGGCCGGCGACGCCGCCGCCCATGCCCGGACCCTGATTCTCGCCCTGTCGGCCGCCGCCATCCTGCTGGCGATCGCCTTCGCCTTCTGGGTCACCCGCTCGATCACCGCGCCGATCAACCGCGCCGTCGACGCCGCCGGCCGCCTCGCCGACGGCGACCTGACGGTCCGCCTGGAAGCCGACGGCAAGGACGAGATCGGCCTGTTGATGAGCGCCATGCAGAACATGATCGGCAAGCTGACGCAGATCATCGGCGAAGTGCGCACCGCCGCCGACAACCTGACCAACGCCGCCGGCCAGGTCTCGGCCACCGCCCAGTCGCTGTCGCAATCGTCCAGCGAACAGGCGGCTTCGGTCGAGGAAACCACCTCGTCGATGGAACAGATGACCGCTTCCATCTCGCAGAACACCGAGAATGCCCGCGTCACCGACGGCATGGCCGCCAAGGCCGCCCAGGAGGCCGCCGAGGGCGGCAGCGCCGTCAGCCAGACGGTCGAGGACATGAAGAGCATCGCCAGCAAGATCGGCATCATCGACGACATCGCCTACCAGACCAACCTGCTCGCCCTGAACGCCGCCATCGAGGCGGCCCGCGCCGGCGATCACGGCAAGGGCTTCGCCGTCGTCGCCGCCGAGGTGCGCAAGCTGGCCGAGCGTTCGCAGGTCGCCGCCCAGGAAATCGGCGATCTCGCCTCCTCCTCGGTCAAGCAGGCCGAACGCGCCGGCACCTTGCTCAGCGAAATGGTGCCGACCATTCGCAAGACGTCCGACCTGGTCCAGGAAATCGCTTCCGCCTCCTCCGAGCAGTCCTCCGGCGTCGCCCAGATCAACGGCGCCATGGGCCAGCTCAACCAGGCCACCCAGCAGAACGCCTCGGCTTCCGAGGAACTGGCCGCCACCGCCGAGGAACTCGGCTCCCAGGCCGAGCAGTTGCAGCAGACCATGACCTTCTTCCGTCTCGACGACAGCCAGCGCCAGGCCGCCCACAGCTTCGCCCCGCCGCCGGCCCGCGGCGCCGCCGCCCAGCCGCGCCCGGCCAGCCGCAGCGCCGCCGTCCAGATCAACGAGGGCGACTTCGAGCGCTACTGAGAAGAACACGCCATGGGACAAATCGTGCAAGCCCGGGCCGGCGCCGCCGTCGCCAGCAGCAATGCGACGCCCGCCCAGTACCTGACCTTCACCCTCGGCGGCGAGATGTTTGGCGTCGGCATCCTCAACGTCAAGGAAATCATCGAGTTCGGCAACCTGACCGAGATTCCGATGATGCCGGCCTTCATCCGCGGGGTCATCAACCTGCGCGGCGCCGTCGTCCCGGTCATCGACCTGGCCGCCCGCTTCGGCGGCAAAAGCACCGAGGTCGGCCGCCGCACCTGCATCGTCATCGTCGAGGTGCCGGACGAGGACGCCCGTCACGACATCGGCATCATCGTCGATGCGGTGTCGGAAGTCCTCGAAATCCCCGGCGGCGACATCGAGCCGCCGCCTTCCTTCGGCGCCCGCATCCGCGCCGATTTCATCCAGGGCATGGGCAAGGTGGCCGGCAAGTTCGTCATCCTGCTGGAAATCGACAAGGTGCTGTCGGTCGAGGAAATCGCCCAGCTGACCGGCTCCGACCCGGGTGCCGCCGAGGCGCCGCTGCCCGGAGCCTGAACGGGCCGTGAAATGCCTCGCGCCCGGCGGCCGGCGGACTGTTCCCCCGTGCCGGCCATGACCGGCCTCGGCCCCGCCGCCTTGCCGCCGCATGGACTATAGCCATCTGCCGGCCCAGGAAATCGAACGCCTGGCCCGCGTCATCCATCCCGGAGGCTGGGCGATCGAGCCGGAGCGGCCGCTGTCGACGCTGCTCGGCTCCTGCGTCGCGGTCTGCCTGTTCGACCCGCAGGCGCGGGTCGGCGGGCTCAATCACTTCATGCTGCCGAACATGCGCCGCGGCGCCAACGATGCCGTCGATACCCTGCTCTCCGGCGCCTACGCCATGGAATCCCTGCTCAACGCCCTGCTCCAGCGCGGCGCCAGGAAGCCGCGCCTGCAGGCCAAGGCTTTCGGCGGCGGCACCATCATCAATACCGCCGGCGCGGCGATGAACATCGGCCAGCGCAATGCCGAGTTCGCCAAGGAATGGCTCGGGCGCGAGGGCATTCCGCTGCTCGCCTCGGACTTTCTCGGGCCGTGGTCGCGCAAGGTGCTGTTCGTGCCGCGCAGCGGCGACGTCTACTGCCGGCGCCTGGTGACCAACATGGCCACCGCCGAGACCATCGCCCGCGAGGAAGCGGGTTACGCGGCGAAGCTGGCGCACAAACCGACATCCTCCGACAAGAAAATCGAGCTGTTCTGATGGCCGAACCCAGCCCCATCACCGATCAGGAATTCGCGCTGTTCCAGCGCCTGATCCACAAGATCGCCGGCATCAGCCTGAGCGACGCCAAGAAGGTCCTGCTCGTCGGCCGCCTGACGCGCCGGCTCAAGGTCTACGGACTGGCCAGCTTCGGCCAGTATTACCGCATGCTGGCCGGCGGCGAGCACCCGGACGAGCTGCAGACGATGGTCGACCTGCTGACCACCAACGAAACCTACTTCTTCCGCGAGGCGAAGCATTTCGAGTTCCTGCGCGACCAGATCATCGGCAAGCGCGGCGGCGGCCCGTTCCGCGTCTGGAGCGCGGCCTGTTCGAGCGGCGAGGAGGTCTACACGCTGGCCATGGTGCTGGCCGAGAACCTGCCCAACACGCCGTGGGAAATCGTCGGTTCCGACATCAGCACGCAGGTGCTGGCCAAGGCCGCCACCGGGCATTATTCGCTGGCGCGCACCGAGGGCATTCCGCCCGGCTTCATGAGCAAGTACTGCCTCAAGGGCGTGCGCTCGCAGGCCGGCACCTTCCTGATCGCCCCGGAACTGCGCAAGAAGACCAACTTCTACCAGATCAACCTGATGCACCCGGTCGATGCCGAGATCGGCGAATTCGAGGTGATCTTCCTGCGCAACGTGATGATCTACTTCGATCCGCCGACCAAGGCCAAGGTGGTGCACAACCTGCTGCCCCGTCTAAAATCGGGCGGCCATCTGATCATCGGCCATTCGGAAACGCTCAACGGCATCACCGACCGAGTGCTGCCGGTGTTGCCGACCGTCTATCGCAAACCATGAAGGACTGCCCGGACGACCTGCATGAAGTCTTCCTCAACCCCGGCGACTTCCATTTCGCCGACACCGCCGCGACGCGCATCTCGACGCTGCTCGGCTCCTGCGTCTCGATCACGCTCTGGCATCCGCGCCGGCGCCTCGGCGGCATGTGCCACTACATGCTGACCGGCCGCCAGCGCCCGGCCGGCGCGGCGCTCGACGGCCGCTACGGCGACGAGGCTTTCGCCCTCTTCCTCGACCGCGTGGCGGCCGCCGGCACCCGGCCCGGCGAATACCAGGCCAAGCTGTTCGGCGGCGCCAACATGCTCGGCGAACTGGCCGCCGGCCGCATCGACATCGGCCGGCGCAACATCGCGCTCGGCCACGACCTGCTGGCCCGCCACCATATCCCCTTGCTGGCCGAGCACGTCGGCGGCAGCGGCCGCCGCAAGCTGCACTTCGACCTGTGGAGCGGCAACGTCTGGCTGGCCTTCCCGCAGGGCAGCAACGCCCGTATCAGGAATTCCCATGGCTGAAAAAATCAAGGTTCTGATCGTCGACGACTCGGCGCTGGTGCGCCAGGTCGTCTCCCAGGCGCTGGCCGCCGATCCCGGCATCGAAGTCATCGGCGTCGCCTCCGATCCGCTGTTCGCGCTGCAAAAAATGAAATCGCTGTGGCCGGACGTGCTGGTCATCGACATCGAGATGCCGCGCATGGACGGCATCACCTTCCTGAAGAAGATCATGGCCGAGCACCCGACGCCGGTGGTGGTCTGCTCCTCGCTCGCCGAGAAGGGCGCCCAGGCCACTTTCGAGGCGCTGTCGGCCGGCGCCGTGTCGATCATCACCAAGCCCAAGCTGGGCCTCAAGAGCTTCCTCGAAGACTCCTCCAACGACATCGTGCAGGCGGTGCGCAGTGCCGCCCGCGCCAACCTGCGGGCGGTAAACGCCGGCGCCGCGGCGGCGCTCAACCGGCCCAGGCTGTCGGCCGACGCCATGCTCAGCCCCGGCACCCACCGGGCGCTGGAGCGCACCACCGACCAGGTCGTCGCCATCGGCACGTCGACCGGCGGCACGCAGGCGCTGGAAGCGGTGCTGACCAAGCTGCCGGCGACGGCGCTGGGCATCGTCATCGTCCAGCACATGCCGGAGAAATTCACCGCGATGTTCGCCGAGCGCCTGAACGGCCTGTGCCAGATCGAAGTCCGCGAAGCCCGCCACGGCGACCGGGTGATTCCCGGGCGGGCGCTGATCGCCCCCGGCGGCAAGCACATGATGCTGCAGCGCAACGGCGCCCAGTACGTCGTCGATGTCGCCGACGGGCCGCTGATCAATCGCCACAAGCCGTCGGTCGACGTGCTGTTCCGTTCGGTCGCCAAGTTCGCCGGCGCCAACGCCCTGGGCATCATCATGACCGGCATGGGCGACGACGGCGCCCGCGGACTCAAGGAAATGCACGCCGCCGGCGCCCGCACCATCGCCCAGGACGAAGCCAGCTGCGTCGTTTTCGGCATGCCGAAGGAAGCCATCAAGCTCGGCGCCGCCGATCAGGTCATGCCGCTGGAGCAGATTCCGGCCGCCATCGTCGGCTACGGCAAGGGTTTCTGAGGGAGGAGGAGCAAATGGACGTTCAGGTCGCGCTGGAAACCATCGCCGCCGACGCCGCCCGCGGCGACATGGTGTTTCCCACCCATGCCGACGTTGCGCTGCGCGTGCGCCGCCAGCTCGACGATCCCGACTGCTCGGCCGAGCAGCTGAGCCGGCTGGTCGCCGCCGACCCGCTGCTCGCCGCCCGCGTCGTCGCCATCGCCAACTCGCTCGCCTACAACGCCGGCGGCCGCGCCACCAGCGACGTGCGCAGCGCCGTCGCCCGGCTCGGCTTCAACACCCTGCGCAGCCTGGCCACCGCCGTCGTCGTCCGCCAGATGGCCAGCCTGCCGCCGCTGCCGGCATATCGCGCCCTGGCCGCCCGGCTGTGGCAGCACACCGCCCACGTGGCGGCCCTGGCCCGCGTCATCGCCCGCCGCGTCACCCGTCAGGATCCGGAAGCGGCCTTCTTCGCCGGCATCGTGCACGAGGTCGGCGGTTTCTACCTGATCGCCCGCGCCGCCGCGTTCCCCGGCCTGCTCGACAGCAAGCTGGAAAGCTGGGTCGGCGAGTGCGAGGCCGACGTCGGGCGCGGCGTGCTGCAGGCCCTGGAGGTGCCGGCAGCGGTGCGCCAGGCCATCGAAACCCTGTGGCGCGGCTATCTGGCGATGCCGGCGGAAAGCCTGGGCGACACGCTGCTGCTGGCCGACCAGCTGAGCCCCGTCGAATCGCCGCTGGCCGAACTGTCGGGCATGGGCCGCCAGGGCCTGGCGGCCGACATCGACCAACTGGTCGACGGCGAGGAACTGAGCGTCATCCTGGCCGATTCGGCCGACGAGGTGGCGGCGCTGAGCGGCGCCCTACAGAGTTGATGGCCGCCACGAACGGGCCATCTGGAGGCAACTCCTCGCTATCCCTGCTCAGCCGTTGTTCTGTATCCTTGTTGCATTTTTCTTCTGTTATCCGCCATGCTGATCAAACAAGCCGACGACAAGACGCGAGACATTCAAGCCCTTACGGAACTGTCCTCGCGCACTGACGCCACACCCGAGATTCGCCAACGCATCGAACAGGAAATCCGCAATATCCGGGCCGGCCAAAAAGGGGAGGCCGAAGCGGCATACGAGATGGAATTCCATTATGGCGACTCGAAGAATTGGATGCTTATCCACGACTTGAGGCTGGAATGTGCGGGCCGGGCCGCCCAGATCGACCATCTCCTCATCAATCGTTTTCTCGAAATCTACGTTTGCGAGAGCAAACGCTTCGGCGAGGGCGTCGCCATCAACGAGCACGGCGAGTTCTCGGCCTTCTACGCGAACAAGCCGTATGGCGTGCCCTCGCCGATCGAGCAGAACAAGCGCCACATGACCGTTCTCGAAGCGGTTTTCAAATCAGGACAGGTAGCGCCGCCGAAGCGCCTCGGGCTCACCATCACCCCGTCATTGATCGGTCTTGTCCTGGTCTCCAAAAGTGCCCGCATCACCCGGCCGAAAGCCAAGCTCAGCGGCTTGGACCAGGTCATCAAGAACGATCAGCTCAAGGCTCGCATCGACCGTGACATCGACAAGGACAACAACTTTTTCAATGTCGCCAGAATGATCGGCCAGGACACGCTCGAGGATTTTGCCCGGCGGCTCGCAGCCGCCCACAAGCCGGTTGCCTTCGAGTGGGCCGCGAAGTTTGGGCTGCCGACCGTTGCTCCCATCGTCGCCCCCAAGCCGATAGCGCCTCCCGCGCCCCCGCCCGTAGAAGCCCCGGTGTCCGCCACAACGCCCCCGGCCGTGTCCTCTGTGAGGTCGGAGACGATCGCCGCAGTCGACACCGCGGGCAAGAAATCCAAGCTCATCTGCCATAAATGCGATGCTGCCGTCAGCTACGCGGTCGCCAAATTCTGCTGGGGCAACAAGGCAAGGTTCGGTGGGGACGTCTATTGCATGGACTGCCAGAAGACCGTCAAGACGTCCGCGTAGCAATTCCATCAGAAAGAAAAAAGGCGACGGATCAACCGTCGCCGAAGGGCAACGCCAGGGGTGCTGGCGTCAGGAGGAGACTTTACTTCTTGCGCGGCGGCGGCACGTCGGTGCAGGAGCCGTGCGCGACTTCGGCGGTCATGCCGATCGACTCGCCGAGGGTCGGGTGCGGGTGGATGGTCTTGCCGATGTCGACGGCGTCGCAGCCCATCTCGATGGCCAGGCAGACCTCGCCGATCATGTCGCCGGCCGACGGGCCGACGATGGCGCCGCCGATGACGCGATGCGTCTCGGCATCGAAGATCAGCTTGGTGAAGCCGTAGTCGGCGCCGTTAGCGATGGCGCGGCCGGAAGCGGCCCAGGGGAACTTGGCGGTTTCGACCTGGCGCCCTTCCTTCCTGGCCTGCTCCTCGGTATAGCCGACCCAGGCGACTTCCGGATGGGTGTAGGCGACGCCGGGGATGACCTGGGCGTCGAAGGCGGCCTTGTGGCCGGCGGCGACCTCGGCCGCGACGTGCGCCTCGTGCACCGCCTTGTGCGCCAGCATCGGGTTGCCGACGATGTCGCCGATGGCGAAGATGTGTGGCACGTTGGTGCGCATCTGGGCGTCGACCGGGATGAAGCCGCGTTCGTTGACGATGACGCCGGCCTTGTCGGCGGCGATCTTCCTGCCATTCGGGCTGCGCCCGGCGGCCTGCAGGATCAGGTCGTACTTGACCGCCTCGGCCGGCGCGCCTTCGCCTTCGAATTTCACGTAGAGGCCGTCGTCCCTGGCCTCGACGGCGACCGTCTTGGTCTTCAGCATGATCTTGTCGAAGCGGTGCGCGTTCTGCTTCTCCCAGACCTTGACCGCGTCGCGGTCGGGGCCCTGCATCAGGCCGTCGAGCATTTCGACGACATCGACCTTGGCGCCCAGCGTCGAATAGACGGTGGCCATTTCCAGGCCGATGATGCCGCCGCCGATGACCAGCATCTTCTCGGGGACGAAGCGCAGTTCCAGCGCCCCGGTCGAATCGACGATGCGCGGATCGCGCGGGATGAAGGGCAGATGCACGGCCGCCGAGCCGGCGGCGATGATGCACTGCTTGAACTTGACCACCCGCTTGGCGCCGGTCTTGTTCTGGCCCGAACCGTCGGTGACTTCGACTTCGAGATGGTGCGGATCGAGGAAGCTGCCGTAGCCGCGCACGACGTCGACCTTGCGCCCCTTGGCCATGCCGGCCAGGCCGCCGGTCAGCTTGTCGACGACTTTTTCCTTGTGCGCCCGCAGCTTGTCCACATCGACCTGCGGCGCGGCGAAAGTGACGCCGGCGGCGGCCAGGTGGCTGCTCTCGTCCATCACCGCGGTGACGTGCAGCAGCGCCTTGGACGGGATGCAGCCGACGTTGAGGCAGACGCCGCCCAACGTCGCGTAGCGCTCGACGATGACCGTCTTCAGGCCGAGGTCGGCGGCGCGGAAGGCGGCCGAATAACCGCCCGGACCACCGCCCAGCACCAGCATGTCGTATTCGGCGTCGGCTGCGCCGGCATGGCTGCCGGCCACCGGCGCCGCGACCGGGTCGGCAGCGGCGGGCACGACAGGCGCCGCAGCCACGGCCGCCTCCCCGGCCTCGACCTTGAGCAGCGGCACGCCTTCGCCGACCTTGGAACCGACCTGCACCAGCACTTCCTTGACCGTGCCGGCGACCGGCGACGGCACATCCATCGTCGCCTTGTCGGATTCGAGGGTGCAGATGGCGTCGTCGACCTTGATCGCGTCGCCGACCTTGACGAACAGGTCGATCACCGGCACTTCGGAGAAATCGCCGATATCGGGAACCTTGACTTCAACCAGACTCATGTCGCTCTCCCTGGCTTACAGCGCGACGCGGCGGAAATCCGCCAGCAGTTGCGCGACATAGACGTTGAAGCGGGTCGCCAGCGCGCCGTCGATGACGCGGTGGTCGGCGGTCAGCGACAGCGGCAGGGTCAGGCGCGGCACGAATTGCTTGCCGTCCCAGACCGGCTTCATGGCCGACTTGTTGACGCCGAGGATGGCGACTTCCGGCGCATTGACGATGGGCGCGAAGTAGGTGCCGCCGATGCCGCCCAGCGAACTGATGGTGAAGCAGGCGCCCTGCATGTCGGCCGGCTTGAGCTTGCCGTCGCGCGCCTGCTTGGCCAGGTCGCCGGATTCCTGGGCGATCTCGAACACCGACTTGCGGTCGGCGTTCTTGATCACCGGCACGACCAGGCCGTTCGGCGTGTCGGCGGCGAAGCCGATGTTGAAGTATTTCTTCAGCACCAGGCTCATTTCGCCATTTTCGGCCGTCGTCAGCGAGGCGTTGAACTCGGGGAATTTCTGCAGCGCCTTGACGCAGGCCTTGACCAGGAAGGCCAGCATGGTCAGCTTGGCGCCGCCGCCCTTCTCGTTCTCCTTGTTCAACTGCACGCGGAAGGCTTCGAGATCGGTGATGTCGGCGTCCTCGTGATAGGTCACGGCCGGGATCATCACCCAGTTGCGCGACAGGTTCTGGCCGGAAATCTTCTTGATCCGCGACAGCGGCTTGACCTCGATTTCGCCGAACTTGCCGAAATCGACCTTCGGCCAGGGCAGCAGGTCGAGCGTGCCGCCGCCGCTGATGCCGCCGGCGGCAGCGGCCGGACCGGCCACGGCGCCGCTCATGACGCCCTTGACGTACTTGATCAGGTCTTCCTTGAGGATGCGGCCCTTCGGCCCGGTGGCGGCGACCTTGGACAGGTCGACGCCCAGCTCGCGGGCATAGGCGCGCACCGACGGCGAGGCATGGATCTTGGCGCCGACCGGCAGGGCCGGCGGCAGGCTGGCCGGGGCGGCGGCCGCAGCCGGCGCGGCAACAGCGGCAAGCGGGGCCGGCACGGCAGCGGGTGCCGGAGCTGCGGCCGGGACGGCCTGGGCCGTGGCGGTGGCGCCGCTCTCGACCTTGATCAGCAGCGCGCCTTCGCTGACTTTCGAGCCGACCTGGACCAGTACTTCCTTGACCGTGCCGGCGACCGTGGACGGCACGTCCATAGTCGCCTTGTCCGATTCCAGCGTGGCGATGGCGTCGTCGACCTTGATCGCATCGCCGACCTTGACGAACAGGTCGATGACCGGCACATCGGAGAAATCGCCGATGTCCGGCACCCTGACTTCGACGATACCGCCGCCCGCCGCCGGCGCGGCGGCAACCGGGGCCGGCGCGGCGGCCGTGGCGCCGGCGGCTTCGACCTTGATCAACAGCGCGCCTTCGCTGACTTTCGACCCGACCTGGACCAGCACTTCCTTGACCGTGCCGGCGACCGTGGACGGCACGTCCATCGTCGCCTTATCCGATTCCAGCGTGGCGATGGCGTCGTCGACCTTGATCGCGTCGCCGACCTTGACGAACAGGTCGATGACCGGCACGTCGGAGAAGTCGCCGATGTCCGGAACCTTGACTTCGATGATCTGGCTCATGTTCGGCTCCCCCTTACACCGACATCGGATTCGGCTTGGCCGGATCCAGGTTGTACTTGACCAGCGCCGCGGCGACCTTCTCGCGCTCGATCTTGCCTTCGTCGGCCAGCGCCTTGAGCGCCGCCAGCGTCACCCAGTAGCGGTCCACCTCGAAGTGGTGGCGCAGCTTCTCGCGGGTGTCGGAACGGCCGAAGCCGTCGGTGCCCAGGGTCACGTAGGCGCCCTTGACGAAGGGGCGGATCTGCTCGGCGTAGAGCTTGATGTAGTCGGTCGCGGCGACCACCGGGCCGGCGCTGCCGGCCAGCTTCTGCTCGACGTGCGAGCGCTTCGGTTCTTCCAGCGGATGCAGCAGGTTCCAGCGGGCGACGTCCTGGCCGTCGCGGGCCAGTTCGTTGAAGCTCGGGCAGCCCCAGAGATCGGCCTCGACGCCCCAGTCCTGCTTGAGCAGGTCGGCGGCGGCGATGACTTCGCGGAAGATGGTGCCGGAACCGAGCAACTGGACGCGCGGCCCCTTGGCCGCGGCGCCCTGGCGGAAGGCGTACATGCCCTTGAGGATGTCGGCCTCGGCCCCGGCCGGCATGTCCGGATGCTCGTAGTTCTCGTTCATCACGGTGATGTAGTAGAAGACGTCCTCCTGCTCGGCGTTCATCCGGCGCAGGCCGTCCTGGACGACGACGGCGACTTCGTACTGGAAGGTCGGGTCGTAGGAGACGCAGTTCGGCACCAGATTGGCCAGGATCAGGCTGTGGCCGTCCTCGTGCTGCAGGCCCTCGCCGTTCAGCGTCGTGCGACCGGCCGTGCCGCCGACCAGGAAGCCGCGGGCGCGCTGGTCGCCGGCGGCCCAGACGAGGTCGAGGGTGCGCTGCAGGCCGAACATCGAGTAGCAGATGTAGAACGGAATGGTCTGCACGCCATGCACCGAGTAGGCGGTGGCGGCGGCGATCCAGTCGCTCATCGCGCCGGCTTCGTTGATGCCCTCCTGCAGCACCTGGCCGGTCGTCGACTCCTTGTAGAACATCAGCTGGTCATGGTCTTCCGGCACGTAGTTCTGGCCTTGCTGGTTCCAGATGCCGACGGCGCGGAACATGCCTTCCATGCCGAAGGTGCGCGATTCGTCCGGGACGATGGGCACGACGTGGTGGCCGACCTGCTTGTCCTTGAGCAGCATGTTCATGATGCGCACGATGGCCATCGTGGTGGACAACTCGCGGCCCTCGCCGGACGCCTTGAGCAAGGCGTCGAACTTGTCCAGCGCCGGCACCGCCAGCGGTTCCGCCCGACGGCGGCGGGCCGGCAGGAAACCGCCGAGATCCATGCGCCGCTGGCGCATGTATTTGTATTCCTCGGAATCCTCGGCGAACTTCAGGTAGGGCAGCTCGTCGATCTTGTCGTCCGGCACCGGCAGGCTGAAGCGATCGCGGAAGCGGCGGATCTGCTCGTGATCCATCTTTTTCTGCTGGTGCGAGATGTTCATCGCCTCGCCGGCCTGGCCCATGCCGAAGCCCTTGATGGTCTTGGCCAGGATCAGCGTCGGCTGGCCCTTGTGCTCGGTGGCGGCCTTGTAGGCCGAGAAAATCTTGAAGATGTCGTGGCCGCCGCGGTTGAGCGCCCAGATTTCATCGTCGGTCCAGTCGGCGACCAGTTCCTTGAGTTCCGGCGAATTGAAGAAATGCTCGCGGACGTAGGCGCCGTTCTTGGCCTTGAAGGTCTGGTACTCGCCGTCGACGCAATCCATCATGCGCTTCCTGAGGATGCCCTTCTTGTCGCGGGCGAACAGCGCATCCCAGTGGGTGCCCCAGATCAGCTTGACGACGTTCCAGCCGGCGCCGCGGAACTCGCCTTCGAGTTCCTGGATGATCTTGCCGTTGCCGCGCACCGGGCCGTCGAGACGCTGCAGGTTGCAGTTGATGACGAAAATCAGGTTGTCCAGCTTCTCGCGCCCGGCCATGCCAATGGCGCCGAGCGACTCGACCTCGTCGGTCTCGCCGTCGCCGAGGAAGGCCCAGACCTTGCGCTGCTCGGCCTTCTTGGCGTCGATCAGGCCGCGCGAGGCGAGGTATTTCATGAAGCGGGCCTGGTAGATGGCCTGGATCGGGCCAAGGCCCATCGACACGGTCGGGAATTGCCAGAAGTCCGGCATCAGCCACGGGTGCGGGTAGGAGGAGATGCCCTTGCCGTCGGTTTCCTGGCGGAAGTTGTCCATCTGCTCCTCGCTCAGGCGGCCGAGCATGAAGGCGCGGGAATAGACGCCGGGCACCGAGTGGCCCTGGAAGAAGATCAGGTCGCCGTCATGCGCCGCCGACGGGGCATGCCAGAAATGCGAAAAGCCGACGTCGTACAGCGCGGCGGCCGAGGCGAAGGAAGCGATGTGGCCGCCGACGTTGGTGTCCTTGTTGGCGCGCACGACCATGGCCATGGCGTTCCAGCGGATGTAGGAGTGGATCTTGATCTCCAGGTCCGGGTTGCCCGGGTACTTCGGCTGCTGGTCGGCGGGAATGGTGTTGATGTACTCGGTGTTGGCCGAGTAGGGGATGTCGATGCCTTCCTCGCGCGCCTGACCGATCAGTCGCTCGATCAGGAAGTGGGCGCGGCCGGCGCCCTCCTGCGCGATGACGCCGTCGAGGGCATCCATCCATTCCTTGGTTTCCTGCGGATCGTTATCGGCAGGCAGGGTGTTGGGCTGATCGGCCATGGTTCGTCTCCTTAGTGGTTTCGTTCTGTTTTGCCAGTACAGCAGAACAACTTTAACTCTTTACGACAGCCAGCGGGCGACTCGATGACTCCGAGATAACCCGGCAGTATTATTCCGCATTGTAAAAACAAAATTCGTATCGTGCAATATTATCTGCCGTTTTTGTGCAGTTCACCGCCCTCAAAAAGTGAGACATTTTTAAAAACACGGACAGTTGCGCTGTATCAAAACAGGCCGCCACCCAACTCCTATAATTAAAAACTTTGCATTGCTTACAGGAGCGAACATGGCAGCAGTTATGCCAGTGCCGGCCGCCAGCCGGCATCTGATGTCCGGCAACGAGGCTGTCGCCCGCGCCGTCTGGGAGGCTGGCGTCAAGGTCGCGGCCGCCTACCCGGGCACGCCGTCGACGGAGATGATGGAAGTCGTCTCGACCTACCCGGACCTCTACGCCGAGTGGTCGGTCAACGAGAAGGTTTCGCTGGAAGTCGCCATCGGCGCCGCCTATTCCGGCTCGCGGGCGTTCTGCTGCATGAAGCACGTCGGCATGAACGTCGCCTCCGACGCGCTGATGACCCTGACCCTGACCGGCGTCATCGGCGGCCTGGTGATCGCCATCGCCGACGACGTCGGCCTCTCCTCCTCGCAGAACGAGCAGGACTCGCGCTACTGGGGTCGCTTCGCCCACGTGCCGGTGTTCGAACCGGCCGATTCGCAAGAAGCCTATGCCATGACGCTGGCCGCCTACGACCTGTCGGAGCGCTTCCAGGTCCCGGTGATCCTGCGCATGACGACGCGCATCAACCACGTCAAATCGCTGGTCACCGTCGGCGAGCGCGTCGCGCACGTCGGCGCCGGCTTCACGAAGGAGCCGGGACGCTTCGTGATGGTGCCGGGCAATGCCGGCAAGCGCATTCCGCTGATGTTCAAGCGCGACGCCGAACTGCGCGCCCTGGCCGAGACTTCGCCGCTCAATTTCATCGAGGACGGCAGCGACCGGCGGGTCGGCTTCATCGCCTCCGGCCCGGCCTACATGCACGTCAAGGAATCCTTTCCAGATGCCCCGGTACTGAAACTCGGCTTCTCGCATCCGGTTCCGTTCGAACTGTGCCGCGAACTGGCGGCCAAGGTGCAGCGTGTCGTCGTCGTCGAGGAGGTCGAACCGCTGGTCGAGACCGAATTGAAGGCCCAGGGCCTGCCGGCGCTGGGCAAGGAGATCCTGCCGCTGCAGGGCGAGCTGGCGCCGAACGTACTGAAGCCGGCCATCGCCCGCCTGCTCGGCGAGCCGGAACCGGCCCGGGCGCCGTTCGCGCCGATGGCGGTGTTCCCACGGCCGCCGACCATGTGCGTGGCCTGCCCGCACCTCGGCGTCTATTACACGCTGTCGCAGGTGCGCAACATCAACATCGCCGGCGACATCGGCTGCTACACGCTGGGCGCCGGCCATCCCTGGAACGCGCTCGACACCTGCGTCTCGATGGGCGCCTCGATGGGTGTCGCGCTGGGCATGGATAAAGGTCGCGGCGAATCCGACAAGGACAAGCGCATCGTCGCCGTGATCGGCGACTCGACCTTCCTGCACATGGGCATGCAGGGCCTGCTGGACATGGTCTACAACAAGGGCAACGTCACCGTCCTGCTGCTCGACAACCGCGCCGTCGGCATGACCGGCGGCCAGGACAACCCGGGCAACGGCCGCGACATCCACGGCGAGGAAGCGCCGCGCATCGACTTCGTGAATCTGGTCAAGGCGTTGGGCGTCAAGGCGGAGCGGGTACACAAGGTCAATCCCTACGAGCTGCCGGTGCTCTTCAAGACCATCCGCGAGGAGGTCAAGGTGCCCGACGTTTCGGTCATCGTCACCGACCAGCCCTGCGTGCTGATCAAGGACTACCACAAGCTCAAGCCCTTCGAGGTCATCGACGACCGGTGCACCGGCTGTGGCAACTGCATCGACGTCGGCTGCCCGGCCATCCACGTCACCCGCCGCGGCAAGGAGGTCAAGGCCAGCGGCCGCGAAGTCGATCTCGCCTTCGTCCGCATCGAAACCTCGGTATGCACCGGCTGCGGCCTGTGCGTCCAGCCCTGCGCCCCGAAGGCCATCGTGCACCACGTGCCGAGCGCGCCGATCCAGTTCGTCAAGGAAGGGACCTGCGCATGACCGCCACCACCAACATCCTCGTCGTCGGCATCGGCGGCCAGGGCGTCATGACCGCCACCGAGATCCTCGCCGAAGCAGCCATCGCCATCGGCCACGACGCCAAGAAGACGGAAGTCGCCGGCATGGCCCAACGCGGCGGCGTCGTCTCCTCACACCTGCGCTTCGGTCCCCGGGTGCTGTCGCCGCAGATCACGCCGGGCACCGCCGACGTGCTGCTCGGCTTCGAATCGGCCGAGGCGATGCGCTGGCAGCACATGCTGAAACCGGGCGCCATCACGCTGATGAACACCGCCCGCCTGGTGCCGCCGGTGGTCGAACTGGGCCTTTTCGACTACCCGGCCGACCCGCTGGCTGAAATCCGCCGCACCGGCAACCCAGTGGTCGCCTTCGACGCTACCAGCATCGCCCAGGAACTGGGCGACATCCGCCTCGGCAATACCGTGATGCTCGGCGCCATCGCCGACCACCTGCCGTTTCCGGCGGAAACATTGCTGACCTGCGTGCTCCAGCGCTTCCGCAAGAAGGGCGAAAAACTGGTGGACCTCAACCGCCGCGCCTTCGAGGCCGGCCGCGCGGCGGTCGGCGCCGCCCGGGCCGACGCCGCGTAATCTGCTAAAATAGCCGCCAATTCAAAGGGAAAGGCCGCCGCCTTTCCCCTTTTCTTTTTTGTTGGATGCGACGATGACGGCACAAATTATCGACGGCAAGGCTTTGGCGGAAGAACTGCGCCAGAGCTTCAAGGCCCGCGTGGACGCACTCGCCACCAAGGGGCACAAGCCCGGCCTGGTGGTCATTCTGGTCGGCGAGGATGCGGCCTCCCAGGTTTATGTGAAAAACAAGGTCAATGGCTGCCTGGCCATCGGCATGCATTCCGAGAAGATCGTCTATGACGCCGCCGTCGACCAGCAGGTGGTGCTCGACAAGATCGCCGAATTGAACGCCGACCCGGCGATCCACGGCATCCTCGTGCAGTTGCCGCTGCCCGGGCATTTCGACGAGGAAAAGGTGCTCGAAGCCATCGCCGCCGAGAAGGACGTCGACGGCTTCCATGCCGAGAACGTCGGCGCGCTGGCCCAGGGCAATCCGCGTTTCATTCCGTGCACGCCCTACGGCGTGATGAAGATGTTCGAGAAGGGCGGCGTCGATCTCGCCGGCAAGGAAGCCGTGGTCATCGGCCGCTCCAACATCGTCGGCAAACCGATGGCGCTGTTGCTGATCAATGCCGGCGCCACCGTCACCGTCTGCAACTCGCGCACTCGTGATCTCGCCGGCCACACCCGCCGCGCCGACATCGTCGTCGCCGCCGTCGGCAAGCCGAAGTTCGTCACGGGCGACATGATCAAGCCGGGCGCCGTGGTCATCGACGTCGGCATCAACCGCCTGCAAGACGGGCCGGATGCGGGCAAACTGTGCGGCGACGTCGATTTTGCCGGCTGTCTCGAAATCGCCGGCCAGATCACGCCGGTGCCGGGCGGCGTCGGGCCGATGACCATCACCATGTTGCTGGCCAATACCATCGAGGCCGCCGAACGCAAGGCGGGCATCTGACATGAGCGACAAGAAACCCGTCGTCGGCGTGGTCATGGGTTCCGACTCCGACTGGCCGACCATGCAGGCCGCCGCCGTGCTCCTCAAGGATTTCGGCGTCGCCTTCGAAGCCCGCGTCGTCTCCGCCCACCGCACCCCCGACCTGCTTTTTGAATATGCCGAGACGGCCGGCCCGCGCGGCTTGAAGGCGATCATCGCCGGCGCCGGCGGCGCCGCCCACCTGCCCGGCATGCTGGCCGCCAAGACGACGGTGCCGGTGCTCGGCGTGCCGGTGCAGTCGCGCGCCCTGTCCGGCGTCGATTCTTTGCACAGCATCGTGCAGATGCCGAAGGGCATTCCGGTCGCCACCTTCGCCATCGGCGAGGCCGGCGCCGCCAATGCCGCGCTGTTCGCCGTGGCCATGCTGGCCAACGAGGACGCGGCGCTGAACGCCAAGCTGCAGGCCTTCCGCCAGACCCAGACCGACAAGGTGCTGGGCATGAAGCTGCCGGAAGTATGAGCGCCGCCATCCTGCCGCCCGCCACCCTGGGCATGCTCGGCGGCGGCCAGCTCGGCCGCTTCTTCGTCGCCGCCGCGCACGAGATGGGCTATCGGGTCTGGGTCCTCGATCCGGATGCCAATTCGCCGGCCGCGCAGATCGCCGAGCGCCATTTTTGCGTCGCCTACGACGATTACGCGGCCCTCGACGAATTCGCCGCCGGTTGCGCCGCGATCACCACCGAGTTCGAGAACGTGCCGGCCGGCACCCTCGACTACCTGGCCAAGTTCGTGCCGGTGCGCCCCTCGGCCGCCGCCGTGTCGGTCTGCCAGAACCGCATCGCCGAGAAATCCTTCCTGCGCGACAACGGCTTTCCGCACGGGCCGTTCCTTGCCGTCAACGGCGAGGACGACCTGAAAGGCGCGCCAGCCGCCCTGTTCCCGGCGATTCTCAAAGTGGCCCGCTTCGGCTACGACGGCAAGGGGCAGGCCACCGTCCACAACGTCGACGAAGCGCTGCTCGCCTTCGCCCAGTTCAAGGGCGAGCACTGCGTCCTCGAACAGCGCCTGCCGCTCGACTACGAAGTCTCGGTCGTCCTGGCGCGCGACGAGAACGGCCGCATCGCCTGCTTCCCGACCGGCGAGAACCGGCACACGCGCGGCATTCTCGATGTCTCCATCGTGCCCGCCCGCGCCTCCGGCTGCCTGACGAGCGACGCCGAAGACATCGCCGCCCGAGTCGCCGACAAGCTCGGCTACATCGGCACCATGGGCGTCGAATTCTTCGTCAGCCGCGGCCGGCTGCTGGTCAACGAAATGGCCCCGCGGCCGCACAACAGCGGCCACTACACGCTCGACGCCTGCGTCACCGACCAGTTCGAGCAGCAGGTGCGCGCCCTGTGCGGCCTGCCGCTGGGCGAAGCGCGCGCTCACTCTGTTTCGGTCATGGTCAATCTGCTCGGCGACCTGTGGTACGCCGGCGATGCCTACCGCGAGCCGGACTGGTCGGTGCTGTACGCCGTGCCCAACCTGAAACTGCATCTGTACGGCAAGCACCACGCCCGGCCCGGCCGCAAGATGGGCCATTTCACGGTCGTCGGCGACGATGCCGAGGCCGTGCAGAAAGCCGCGCTGGCCGCCCGCGCGGCGATCGGCATCGAGGATTGATGTTCCCTTCGGACGCCGACTTCCAGCGCGCCGTCGATCTGCTGCGCGCCGGCGAACTGGTCGCCATCCCGACCGAAACGGTTTACGGCCTCGGCGCCGACGCCGCCAACCCGGCGGCGGTGGCCAAAATCTTCGCCGCCAAGGGCCGCCCGGCCGACCATCCGCTGATCGTCCACCTGGCCGGCCACGATGCCGTCGAGCGCTGGGCCGAGCAGGTGCCGGACGTCGCCTGGGAACTGATGGAAACCTTCTGGCCCGGCCCGCTGACGCTGATCCTGAAAAAAAGGGCCTGGGTTCCCGATGCCGTCACCGGCGGCCAGGACACCGTCGGCCTGCGCGTTCCCGGCCATCCGGTGGCGCTCGAACTGCTGCGCCGCTTCGCCGCGAGCGGCGGCCAGAACGGCGACGGACACGCCGGCATCGCCGCCCCCTCGGCCAACCGCTTCGGACGCATCAGCCCGACCACCGCCGCTCACGTCGCCGAGGAACTCGGCGCGCGCGTGGCGCTGATCCTCGACGGCGGCCCGTGCTCGGTCGGCATCGAATCGACCATCGTCGACTGCTCGCGCGGGCAGCCCGTGGTCCTGCGTCCCGGCCACATCTCGCCGCTGCACCTCGAAGCCGTGCTCGGCCGCCAGCCGGCGATCGAAACCGCGGCCGGCGCGCCGCGCGTCTCCGGCTCGCTGGAAGCCCACTACGCGCCGCAAACGCCGCTGCGCCTGATCGCCGGCGGGCGCCTGCTCGATTTTCTCAACGCCCAGCGCCATCGCGGCGGCCGCTGCGGCGTGCTCAGCACCAACCAGCCGCCGCAGGCCGGCCTGCCGCACGCCTGGCGCCTGCTGCCGGCCGACCCGGTCGGCTACGCGCACGATCTGTATGGCGCCCTGCGCGACATGGACCATGCCGGCGTGGACCTGATCGTCGTCGAAGCCCTGCCCGCCGAACCGGCCTGGGCCGCCGTCGCCGACCGCCTGCGCCGCGCCGCGGCCGGCGCCGGCCAGGGCTGAATCCGGCCGCGACGGGTTAGAGGACCAGCAGCTTCTCCAGCTTGGCGGCGCAGATGAAATCGTTTTCCGAGAGGCCGCCGATGGCGTGCGTCCAATATTCGACGCGCACCTCCCGGTAGCCGACGGTCAACTGCGGATGGTGATTCTCGCGGTGCGACACCCAGGCCAGCGCATTGACGAATGCCATCGCCTCGTAATGGTTGCGGAAGTCAAGGTTTTTGCTCAGCCGCCCATCGGCCACCGCCCAGCCAGACAGTTGGACCAGCAGGCGCTCGATCTCAGGAGCCGCCAGCGGCATCACCCCGCCCTCGCACGGCCGGCAGCGCTGACCGCCCAGTTCGCATTGCGCCATGTCGTACTCCCTTCCGCTGACAGTCGTCTGCTTGAGAGCCCGCCGCCGGGGCAGAGGTTCCGAGACAAAAAAGCATCGCCTGCCTTGGAGAAGCACCGCCGATTGCGCTAAAATCGCGACCTGCTTCGGGGGCATAGCTCAGTTGGGAGAGCGTCTGGTTCGCAATCAGAAGGTCGGCGGTTCGATCCCGCCTGTCTCCACCAGAACACCAAGGCCAGAGTCCGCTCTGGCCTTTTTCGTTGGTTCCCGGCAGGTTGGGCCGGATAACGCTTGTCGCCGGGTGCAGCGCAAGCCTCTCGCCGCCGATGGCGAACTAGCGACGGCGGGCGATCCCGGCTGTTGGCCGGGTGGCGACGGCCGGTGCCGGAACCTCAGTCAGGTTGCCGAAATAACGGGCGAACTCGGCAGCCGACAGTACGGTTTCCTCGGCGGTCGGCAGGCGCCGCTCGGCCTGGCGCCGCCGCTCGCCCCCACCCGGCGGCGGCCCGATATCGCGTTTGCGGCGGTCCCCCAGAATTCGTCGTTCGCTGTTCATGGCCACCCCCATTCGATACGCAAAGCATAGTTGCGAACACCCCGATCGGCAATATGACAAAGGGAATAACACCCCTTCCGCTAGCGCATGCCGGCACGCCGGCAACGGACCGGCCGCACCTGGCGGCGAGGCAGGGCGGGCGCGCTCCGGGCACGCCGCGAGACCTGACGCCGACATGCGTTGTGGTCGGCGGATGAATACGCTATAAACAGCGCGGAGACCGGCCGGACATTTGCAAACGTCCGCATGCATCGCCGGAGGGCAACTGGCGCACCAACGTTTTGGGGTGGCGGATGAGCAGAGGGGAAGCCGGCAGGACGATCAATGCAGCGTTCATCGACCGGCTGCTCGGCCGGCTCGGCCGTGCCACGACCGCGGTTTCGCTGGCCTCGGTGCTGTTCGTCATCACCGCCTTCTACTTTCTCCAGGTCCGCCCGCAGGCCGAGGCCACCGTCAAGGCGCGGCAGAAGGAGGCCGCCGAACGCGTGGTCAACCGCATCGAGGGACTGGTCGGCGAAATCGAGAATCTGCTGCTGACCAGCCAGCGCTGGGCGGCGGACGGCCTAATCAGCCTCGACGACCCGGTCGCTTTCAATCGCCTGATGCTGCCCGTGCTGCAGTTGCGCCGCACCATCAGTTCCTTTCACCTGGCCAGCGACGCAGGACGCGAGGTGCTGCTGCTCGGCAGCGCCGACGGCTTTCGCAACCGCATTACCGACGTGCCGGGCAAGGGTCATCTCCAGCAGTGGCTGAATTGGCACGACGTGCATACCCGCAGCGGCGAGGAACTCAAGGAGCAGGATTACGATCCGCGGCGCCGGCCATGGTTTTCCGGCGCCCTCGAAACGCCGGAAGGGCGTGTGCACTGGACGGCGCCGTACCTCTTCCAGACGACGCGCGAGCCGGGCATCACCGCCTCGGTGCGGTGGATCGACAAGGCCAGCGGGCGGCAGTTCGTGGTTGCCATGGACATTCTGCTCAGCGACCTCTCCCGTTCGACACGCGAACTCGAATACGGCGGTACCGGCATGGTGGCCCTGCTGACCGACGACGGCAAACTGCTCGGCCTACCGCGCAACGCCGGCTTCGACAACGACGAAGCGATCCAGAAGGCAGTGCTGCAGCCTCCGGAAGCAATCGGCCTGCAGCGGCTGGCCGCCGTCCTGCGGCAAGCGGGCGCCGCGTCCGACGGCACCCGGCGCCTCATCGACGGCGGCGAGCCCTGGCTGGCGACCTTGCAGCGCGCACCATTCGGCAACCAGGTTTTCCGGATCGCCATGCTGGCGCCGGAAGGCGATTTTTCGCCCTGGTCGCGGCAGATCGTCCTCATCCTCCTGCTGCTGCTCGCCATGGTCGCCGTGCTCAGCGCGCTGCTGGCGCGGCGCCTGGCCCGCGACGTCAGCCGGCCGCTGGCCCATGTTTTCGACGAACTCGCGGCATCGAATCTCGAATTGAAAATACAAGGCGGACACAGCGCCGCGATTGCCACCCTGGCCCCGAAGCTGCAGAACGCGGGAGACTTTGCGGCACTCGCCGACACCCTGCTCGGCGGCCTGGCCGATCGCATGATGCTCGGCCAGGGCAGCCTGTATCGGGTCGATACGGCCCCCGAAACGCTCCGGCTATGCGGCGGCTTCGCCCGCGGCGGCGCCGGCACGCCGCCGGCGACGATCGCCTTTGGCGAAGGCCTGGTCGGCCAATGCGCCATCGAAAGACAAGCCATCGCCCTGGCCGATCCGCCGTCCGGCTACCTGCGGGTCGGCTCGGCGCTGACGGCCGGCGACCCGGCGCTGATCCTGGTGTTGCCGGTGGTCAACAACGAGCAATTGCTCGGTGTCCTGGAACTGGCGCTGCTCAAGGACGGCGGTCCGCATGACCGGGGCCTGATCGACCGCCTGCTGCCGGTGCTGGCCCTGTGCATGGAAGTACTGGCGCGCAGTGCGCGCGCCGGCGAGCTGCTGCGGGCCTCGCAGGCGCAAGCGGCGGAACTGGCGGCGCAGCAGGAGCGCATTCAAGCGATGTTCGCCGAACAGTCGGCGATCTTCGAGAATGCGCCGATGAGCATCCTCTATGCCGCGGACGGCCGCCTGCTGCGGACCAATGCCGCGCTCGCCGCGCTGCTCGGGCGGAGCGAGCGCGATCTCGCCGGCGCCGATACCGCGCTGCTGTTCGCCTCGCCCGCCTCCCACCACAAGTTCGCCGCCGCCGTCACACCGATGCTGGCGGCCGGCAACGGCGTGCGCCTCGAGTGGACGCTGGCCAAGGCGGACGGAAGCTGCTTCGACGCCCTGCTGTCCGGGCGCGGCGTCACGCTGCCGGGCATCGTCCAGGCCTCGATCTGGGTCATCGAGGATATTTCCGAGCGCAAGCGGAACGAAGCGGCGATCAGCGCCAGCGAAGCCCGCTTGCGCCTGGTGATCGAGGACAGCCCGACAGCCGTGATGATGGTCAGCGCGCACGGCGAGCAGTTGTTCACCAACCGGCGCCTGGCCGAACTGCTCGGCCTGCCGCCGAGCCAGTTGCAGGCGCGGCGCAGTTCCGAATTCTGGGCCGATCCGCAGGAGCGCGAACATTTCATCGCCCGGCTGCAGGCCGAAGGCCGCGTCGACCGCTACGAAACGCGGTTTCGCCGCGCCGACGGCAGGGTCTTCCCGGTGCTCCTCGATTCGCGCTGGATCGAGCAGGACGGACAACAATTGCTGCTGAGCTGGATTTCCCTGCCGGCAGAGTCGACCGAAGCCGGAGCGGGCGCATGAACGCCATCGCCCGCCGCGTCGTCGAGCAGACATGGAGCGCCCTAGCCGCCTGGCTGCTGCTGGCGCTGGCGCTGGCCTGGCTGGCCGGCGAACTGGTCACCTCGATGCGCGAACAGGAGCGCCTGGCGCATTTGCAGGCGGAAGCGGTACGGCGCAGCGGCGAGCTCACGGCGCAAACGGTCAACAGCCATTTGATGGGCGCCCTCAATCTGCTCGGCCTCATCGATGCCGCCCTCAAGCGGGAAGCACGCGGCGAACAGCCGCCCAACGGCGAGGACGTCCGGCGCCTGCTCGAAATCATCGCCCAGCTGCCGCACGTAGACAGCGCCTTCGTCGTCGACGGAGGCGGCATGGTGCGCTCCTCGCTCGGCAGCGGCCGTTCGTCCACCGGCCTCGACGTCCGCTTCCGCCCCTATTTCCAGACCGCGATGACCGGCCGCGAAAGCGTTTACGCCGCCGTCGGCTCGACCAGCGGCAACCGCACGCTCTATTTCGCCGCGCCGATCCGCCAGGAAGCGGCGGCGGCCAGCCCGGCGATCGGCGCCATCGTCGCCCGCGTCGGCCTGACGCCGGTCGACCGGTTGCTCGCCGGCCAGGGTGAAATCGGCCTGCTGCTCTCGCCGCAAGGCGTCGTCTTTGCCGCCAGCCGCCCGGACTGGATCGGTCATCTCGCCGGCAGCGCGACGCCGGAGCGCATCGCGGCGATCCGCGATCTCAAGCAATTCGGCGGCATGTTCGAAGAGGAGAGCCCGTCTCCGCTGCCGCTGGCAGTCGACGACGGCGTGCGCCTGGTGGACGGCCGGCGCCAGGCGGTTGCCGGCGCCGCGGTGCGCTGGAACGATCCGGGCGGCGAATGGCGCCTGGTCCTGGTCGAGGATCTGAGCCGCACGCTGCCGCCCGGCGAGCGGCTGGCGGCCATGGCGGCGGCCTTCGCCACCATCGTCATGCTCGGCCTGCTCGCCTACGTCGCCTTGCGCAGCCGTTATCGCCAGTACACGGCGACCCGGCAGCTCGATGCCTACGCCAAGGCGCAAGCCATGGCGGTGCAGCGCAAGGAAAGGCTGGCCGCGGTCGGCCTCAAGCTGCAGCAGGCGCGGACGCCGGCGGCCCTGGCCCGGGTCTTCCTCAGCGAAAGCGCCGATCTGCTCGGCGGCCTGCAGGGCGTGGTGTACGTGACGGCGGCGGATGGCAGCCTGCGCCTCGCGGCCAGCTACGCCTGCACCGGCGAAAGCCCCCCGCCGGCCACCCTGGCCGTCGGCGAAGGGCTGCTCGGACAATGCGCCGCCGGCCAGGAGGTGCGGGTGCTGGCGAGCGGAACGACGGGCGTCGTCGGCATGATCCGCTCCGGCCTCGGCGAGCACCTGCCGGTGGCCGTGCTGATGGCGCCGGTCCGCCACCAGCAGCCCCTGCTCGGCGCCGTCGAGATCGCCCTGCTCGAAGCACCGGACAGCGTGATCCGCGAGCAGTTCGACGAGTTGCTGCGCCTGCTGGCGATGAATCTCGAACTGGCGGCGCTGGCCGCCGAGCCGAAACAGGGGAATGGCGCATGAAGCCGTTCGCTTTCCTGATCGGCGCGCTCGAACGCCTGTCGCTCGGCGCCAAGCTGGTCGCCGGCTTCGCCGGCATCCTCCTGGTCGTCCTCGTACTCGGCGTGCAGAGCCTGCGCAACCAGCAACTGCTCGGCGAGGAAGTGCAGAACCTGTACGAGAGCGAACTGAAAGGTGTCGCCAACATCAAAAGCGCCCAGATCGGCTACGTGACTGTCGGCCGCGCCCTGCGCCAGGCGCTGATCGCCAACGACGTCAGGGACCGCGAGGAAGTGCTGACGCAATTGACGGCGGCAAGCGAGCGCGTGCAGCGCGAATTGACCGAACTGCGCCCGCGCATCCTGGATACCGAAGGCATGGCCTGGCTCGAGCGCTTCGATGCCCTGTACTTCACCTACCGCAACGATGTGGACAAGGCGGTGGGGCTGATCCGCCGGGGCTTGCTGATCGAGGCGCAGGACATGGTCGCGACGGCCAATTTCCAGCGCCTCGGGCTGACCGCCAACGAGGCCCTCGAGCGCGTCGCCGAAACCAAGGAGCAGAAGGCCCGGCAGATCGCCGAACGGGCTCGGCAAGTGGCGGTCGGCGGCGAGCGCCTGGCGTTCGTGCTCCTGGCCGCCGGCGTCTTGCTCTGCACCGCCTGCTGGCTGCTCGTCAGCCGCTCGGTGCGGGCGCCGACCGAGCGCATCCGCGACACCGTCGTCCGCCTGGCGGCCGGCGAACTCGACCGGACGGTGCCGCACACCGACTACCCGAACGAAGTCGGCGACCTGGCCCGCTCGATCGACGTGCTGCGCAGCGAAGCGCGCAAGGTGGCGATGGAGCGCTGGGTCAAGACGCACCAGGCGGACATCGCCAACGAACTGCAGGCGGCGACCAGCTTCACCGGCCTGGCGCAGATCTTTCTCGCCAAGGCGGCGCCGGCGCTGATGGCCGGCCACGCCGCCTTCTACGTGCACGAGGCGGGGCAGCGCCGGCTGCGCCTGCTCGGCAGCTACGCCTTCCGCGAGCGCAAGCGGCTGAACCAGTATTTCGCCATCGGCGAGGGCCTGATCGGCCAGTGCGCCATGGAATGCGCGCCGATCATCCTCGCCCAGCCGCCGGCCGACTACATCCGCATCGCCTCCAGCCTCGGCGAGGCGCCGCCGCGCAGCATCGCCGTGCTCCCCGTAATGCGTAGCGAACGCCTGCTGGCGGTGATCGAACTGGCCACCTTCGCCACCTTCGGCGAACGCGAGCAGGCGCTGCTCGACGGACTGATGCCGATCCTGGCGATGAATCTCGAAATCCTCGAGCGCAACGCGCGCACGCAGCAACTGCTCGAAGAAACCAAGCATCAGGCCGAACAGATGGGACAGCAGGCGGCGCGCCTGGAAGAACAGCGGGCCGAACTGGAAGCGCAGCAGGAGTCGCTGCGCCGGACGGCGGATTCGCTGGCGGTGCTCGAAGAACGCAGCCGCCTGATCCTCGGCGCGGTCGCCGACGGCATCGTCGGCATGAGCCGCGACGGCGTCGTCGACTTCGTCAACCCGGCGGCGACGGCACTGCTCGGCTACGGCGAGGCCGAGCTGGTCGGCACCCGGATGCATCCGCTGGTCCATCATTCCTACCCCGACGGCGGCCATTTCCCGCAGGAGGAATGCGCGATGTTCAAGACCGCCAACGACGGCCTGCCACGGCTCATCGACAACGAGGTGCTGTGGCGCAAGGACGGCCGCGCGCTACCGGTCGAATACGCGACGACGCCAGTGTTCAAGGACGGCACGCTGGTCGGCTCGGTCATCGTCTTCCGCGACATCACCGAGCGCAAGGCGGTCCAGGAGGAAATGCGCCGCGCCCGCGAGATCGCCGAGGAGGCGACCCGGGCCAAGAGCGATTTCCTCGCCAACATGAGCCACGAAATCCGCACGCCGATGAACGCCATCATCGGCATGTCCTACCTGGCGCTGCAGACCGACCTCGACAAGCGCCAGCGCAACTACGTCGACAAGGTGCACCGGGCCGGCAGCAACCTGCTCGGCATCATCAACGAGATTCTCGACTTCTCGAAGATCGAGGCCGGCAAGATGACGATGGAGCGGATCGACTTCCGTCTCGAGGACGTCATGGACAACCTCGCCAACCTGGTCGGCATGAAGTGCGAGGACAAGGGCCTGGAACTGCTCTTCAACACCGCGCCGGAAGTGCCGACCGGCCTCGTCGGCGATCCGCTGCGCCTCGGCCAGGTTTTGATCAACCTCGGCAACAATGCCGTCAAATTCACCGAAAGCGGCGAGATCGTCGTTGGCGTCGAGGAAGTGGCGCGGGATGCGGAGGCGGTCGAGCTGCATTTCTGGGTACGCGACACCGGCATCGGCATGACGCCGGAACAGTGCGCCAAGACCTTCCAGAGCTTCAGCCAGGGCGACGCCTCGACGACGCGCAAGTACGGCGGCACCGGGCTCGGACTGACGATCTCGAAGAACCTGGTCGAACTGATGGGCGGCCGCATCTGGGTCGACAGCACGCCCGGCCGCGGCTCGACCTTCCATTTCCACGCCCGCTTCGGCCTGCAGGCGGCGCCGGCGCCGCGCCGCATGTTCCGCGCCAACGAACTGCTCGGCGTCCGCGTGCTGGTCGTCGACGACAATGCCTCGGCCCGTGAAATACTCTCCGGCATGGCGCGCAGTTTCGGCCTCGAAGTCGACGTCGCCGGCAACGGCCAGGAAGCGCTGCGCCAGCTGGCCGAGGCGACCCGGGAAGGCCTGCCGTACGACCTGGTGCTGATGGACTGGAAGATGCCGGCGATGGACGGGATCGAAACCATCCGCCGGTTGCAGGCCGACGGCTCGGAGCACACCCCGGCGGCCATCATGGTCACCGCCTACGGCCGCGAGGAGGCGCTCAGTTCGGCCGAACAACGCGGCGTCGCGGTGCATTCGGTGCTGACCAAGCCGGTGACCCCGTCGACCCTGCTCGAAGCGATCGGCGAGGTGCTCGGCCGGGGCAGCATCACCGAGACCCACGCCACCGAAAAGGCCGACCGCGATGCCGAGGCGATGGCCAGCCTGCGCGGCGCGCGCGTTCTTCTCGTCGAAGACAACGACATGAATCAGGAACTGGCCGGCGACCTGCTGGCGCGGGCCGGCATCGAGACGGTGATCGCCGCCAACGGCCGCGAGGCGCTCGACATCCTGGCCGGCGACGCGCGCTTCGACGGCGTGCTGATGGACTGCCAGATGCCGGTCATGGACGGCTACACCGCCACCCGCCGAATTCGACAGCAGCCGCGCTTCGCCGAACTGCCGGTGATCGCCATGACCGCCAACGCCATGGCAGGAGACCGGGAGCGTGCGCTGGCCAGTGGCATGAACGACCACATCTCGAAGCCACTGAACGTCAACGACATGTTCGCCACGCTGGCCAAGTGGATCAAACCGGGGGCCGGCGACAAACCGCAAGGTACACACGCGTTCCCGCACAGCCTGGAGGGCATCGACGTGGCTGCTGGCCTGGCCACCTGCATGGGACGGCGTGAGCTGTACCTGAACCTGTTGAGCAAGTTTCTGGCCGCACACTCGGACTTCTCCGAGCAATTCCGTCAGGCGCTAAGCGGCGACGATCCGACCGCAGCGGCGCGTGTGGCGCACACGCTGCGGGGCACCGCGGGCAACATTGGCGCCGCCCCGGTCGCCCAGGCCGCCGCGCTGCTGGAGCAGGCGTGCCTGTCCGGTGACGATGCAGAAACTGTCGACTCACGGCTCAAGGACGTCGAGCAACGCTTGGGCCCGGTGCTGCATGGGCTCGCAGACCTGGAGCGTTCGCGCCCTGCCCCTGAATCACCAGCTACCTCTCGACCAACCGCCCAGGTCGGCACCCAGCTCGCGGAGCTGCGGCGGCTTCTGGCTGACAGCAACGGCGCGGCCCTCGACGCGCTGAACACCCTGCGAGCCATTGCCGCCGGCCCTGAACAGGCGGCACTGCTGAACAAGGTGGCGCAGCAGGTCGAGCTGTTC
>JAVBRT010000015.1:0-16504 GCA_031547725.1 Azonexus sp.
GGGCCTTCGACCGGCACGCCGATGTACTTGGCCTGTTCCTCGGTCAGCGTCGTCAGTTGCACGTTGAGCGTCTTCAACTGCAGGCGGGCGACCTTTTCGTCGAGATGCTTGGGCAGCGTGTAGACGCCGACCGGGTAATCGGCGGTCTTGGTGAACAGCTCGATCTGGGCGATGGTCTGGTTGGCGAAGCTGGAACTCATCACGTAGGACGGGTGGCCGGTGGCGCAGCCGAGGTTAACCAGGCGGCCCTTGGCGAGCAGGATGATGCGCTTGCCGTCGGGGAAGATGACGTGGTCGACCTGCGGCTTGATTTCTTCCCACCGGTACTTTTCCAGCGAGGCGACGTCGATTTCGTTGTCGAAGTGGCCGATGTTGCAGACGATGGCGTTGTTCTTCATCCTGACCATGTGGTCGTGCGTGATGACGTGGAAGTTGCCGGTGGTGGTGACGAAGAGGTCGGCCTGGTCGGCGGCGTATTCCATGGTGACGACGCGGTAGCCTTCCATTGCGGCTTGCAGGGCGCAGATCGGGTCGATCTCGGTGACCCAGACTTGCGCCGACAGGGCGCGCAGGGCCTGGGCGGAACCCTTGCCGACGTCGCCGTAGCCGCAGACGACGGCGATCTTGCCGGCGACCATGACGTCGGTCGCGCGCTTGATGCCGTCGACCAGCGATTCGCGGCAGCCGTACAGGTTGTCGAACTTGGACTTGGTCACCGAGTCGTTGACGTTGATGGCCGGGAACTTGAGGTCGCCGCGCGCGTGCATCTGGTACAGGCGATGCACACCGGTGGTGGTTTCCTCGGTGACGCCCTTGATCCGCGCCAGGCGGGTCGAGTACCAGGTCGGATCGACGGCCAGCTTGGCCTTGATCGCGGCGAAGAGAATGGTTTCTTCCTCGGAGCCCGGCTTGGCCAGCAGCGAGAGGTCCTTCTCGGCCTTGGCGCCCAAATGCAGCAGCAGCGTGGCGTCGCCGCCGTCGTCGAGGATCATGTTCGAGTAGCCGCCGTCGGCCCACTCGAAGATGCGGTGGGTGTAATCCCAGTAATCGACCAGGGTTTCGCCCTTGACGGCGAAGACCGGGATGCCGGCGGCGGCGATGGCGGCGGCGGCGTGGTCCTGGGTCGAGAAGATGTTGCACGAGGCCCAGCGGACTTCGGCGCCGAGCGCGGTCAGCGTCTCGATCAGCACGGCGGTCTGGATGGTCATGTGCAGCGAACCGGTGATGCGCGCGCCCTGGAGCGGCCGGGTCTTGGCGAATTCCTCGCGGATCGCCATCAGGCCCGGCATTTCGGTTTCGGCAATGCGGATTTCCTTGCGCCCCCAGTCGGCAAGGGACAAATCGGCGATAACGTAGTCTTTGAAGTCAGCCACAGTAAGCTCCTGATGAACTGTGGCCGGGAGGGAGAGGGCGCTCTTGGCTCACCCGTCATCCCGTGCCCGGCACGGGTTTGAACATAAGTCGGGCGAGCGCAGTTTAGAACCGAGCCTGGGGGATGCGACCCCTGCAGCGCTCCTCGGTAAACCGTTAATTGTACAGGACTTCAGGCCGGCCTGACGATCTCGCCGGCCCAGTGACGGTCGATGTCCTTGATGCCCCACTGGGCGGCATCCTCGCGGCCGGCGATCTTGTCGCGGCACCCGGGCTGCGCCAGGTTGATGATCTCCGGCGCGATATAGGACTGCGAGCGCGTCGAGAAAAACACCTTGACCCGCGGTTTGAGCAGGGAGTTCTCGTTTTGTTCGAGGACCACGCCCAGGCGTCCCGATTCCAGGCGGACAAAGGAGCCGACCGGATAGATGCCGAGGCTCTTGACGAAGGCATGGAAGACGGTCTGGTCGAAGTGGCCTTTCCATTCGGCCATGCGCTTGATCGACTCGGCCGGATCCCAGCCGGCCTTGTAGGGGCGGTTGGAGGTGATGGCGTCGTAGACGTCGCAAACGGCGCCCATCTTGGCGTGCAGCGACAGGTGCTCGCCCTTGAGGCCATGCGGATAGCCGCTGCCGTCCATCTTCTCGTGATGGTGCAGGCAGACGTCGATGGCGATTTCCGAAATGGCGTCGCTGCCGCGCAGCACCTTGTAGCCTTCTTCCGGGTGTTTCCGCATGAGGGCAAACTCGGCGTCGGTGAGCTTGCCCGGCTTGTTGAGCACGTCCATGGGCATCGCCATCTTGCCGACATCGTGTAAGAGGCCGGCCATGCCGATGTCGCGGATATCCGCCTCGTCGACGCCCATCTGGCGCGCCAGCGCGATCATCAGGGCGCAGACCGCCACCGAATGCATGTAGGTGTAATCGTCGGCGGTCTTCAGCCGGGCCAGGCTGATCAGCGCGCCGGGGTTGCGCAGCACCGAGTTGGAGATTTCCTCGACCAGGGATTGCGCCTGCTCGGCGACGATGGCCTTGCCCATGCGCGCTTCCTGGAACATGGAAACCACCGCTTCCCTGGCCTTGGCGCAAATTTTGGCGGCCTGTTGCATCTCCTGTTCGATCGACGTCTTTTCCGGCGGGCTGGCCTCGCGGGCCGCGACCACTTCGGCCTGGTAGACCGCCTCCTCTTCCTCGACGCTGGCTTCGCCGGGCTCGACGTCGGCGCCGCGCGCGGAGTCGATCCAGACTTCCCGGATGTTGCTCTTGTGGATGAGCGCAAGATCCTTGGGGTCGTTGAGGATGAATTTGGTGCGCCAGAAAGGATGATCGAGCCAAGAGCCGCAAAATTCGTGAAGATGCATGCCGAGGCGTAGGTGTTCGACGCTGATTTTCTTGAGCATGAGGGAAGTTTAGCGACAAAAAAGGGAGCCGTGGACTCCCTTTTCGCTGACGTTTCGGACCGGCGGATTACAGGCCGGCGTCGTTGCGCAGGACCGCCGCGCGATCCGTCGCTTCCCAGCTGAATTCCGGCTCGTCGCGGCCAAAGTGGCCGTAGGCGGCTGTCTTCTGGTAGATCGGGCGGAGCAGGTCGAGCATATTGACGATGCCCTTCGGGCGCAGGTCGAAATGCTTGCGCACCAGCGCCGTCAGCGTCTCGTTGCTGACCTTGCCGGTGCCGTAGGTTTCGACCATGATCGAGGTCGGCTCGGCGACGCCGATGGCGTACGACACCTGCACCAGGCAGCGCGAAGCGAGGCCGGCGGCGACGATGTTCTTGGCGACGTAGCGGGTGGCGTAGGCAGCCGAACGGTCGACCTTGGACGGATCCTTGCCGGAGAAGGCGCCGCCGCCGTGCGGCGCGGCCCCGCCGTAGGTGTCGACGATGATCTTGCGCCCGGTCAGGCCGCAGTCGCCCTGCGGGCCGCCGACGACGAAACGGCCGGTCGGGTTGACCAGGAACTTGATGTCGCCCTTGATCAGCTCCTTCGGCAGCACCGGCTTGATGATCTGCTCGATGGTCGCCTCGCGCAGGTCTTCCAGGCTGATGTCCGGCGCATGCTGGGTGGACAGCACGACGGTGTCGATCGAGTGCGGCTTGCCGTCGACGTAGCGGACGGTGACCTGCGACTTGGCGTCCGGGCGCGCCCATGGCAGGCGGCCGTCCTTGCGCAGCAGCGCCTGGCGCTCGACCAGCCGATGCGACAGGTAGATCGGCAGCGGCATCAGCGACGGCGTTTCGTCGCAGGCGTAGCCGAACATCAGGCCCTGGTCGCCGGCGCCCTGGCCGAGATCGTCGTCGTAGGCCTTGTTGACGCCCTGGGCGATGTCGGGCGACTGCTTGTCGTAGGCGACCAGCACGGCGCAACCCTTGTAGTCGATGCCGTAATCGGTGTTGTCGTAGCCGATGCGCTTGATGGTGTCGCGGGCGATCTGGATGTAATCGACGTTGGCGGCGGTGGTGATCTCGCCGGCCAGCACGACCAGGCCGGTGTTGCACAGGGTTTCGGCGGCGACACGCGAATGCTTGTCCTGGGACAGGATGGCGTCGAGGATGGCGTCGGAAATCTGGTCGGCGACCTTGTCCGGATGGCCTTCGCCCACCGACTCCGAAGTGAAGAGGTAATCGCTCATGGGATGCTCCAATGGTCCGTTGCTCCGGCGTTACCGGCTTCGGACCACGAGCTGGCGACGCTTTAGCAGAATTTGTCAATCGCCCCGCAAGTTGTCTGTTTAACTCGGCGATCCGATAATCTTACCTTTTTATCGCTGGCCTTCAACCCCCGGAGCGGCATGGTTTTTGTATTCAGGATTCTTTCCCGCCTGCCCCTGTGGCTGGTTCACGCACTCGGCGGCTGGCTCGGCCGGCTGGCCTACTGGGCCTCGCCGACCTATCGGCGCAACCTGCGGGACAACATGGCGCAGGCCGGCATCGACCCGGCGCTGCGCGGCGCGGCGGCGGCCGAAGCGGGCAAGCAGATGGCCGAATTGGCGCGCATCTGGCTGCGCCCGCTGGCAGAGGCCAACGCCCAGGTGGTCGAGGTGGTCGGCGGCGAACTGGTCGCGGCGGCGCGCCGGGCCGGCCAGGGCATCGTTTTCCTGACGCCGCATCTCGGCTGTTTCGAGATTACCGCGCAATATCTGTCGGCGCTGGGCGACATCACGGTGCTGTACCGGGCGCCGAAATCGGCGGCGGCGCAGCAGTTGATCCTGACCGGCCGCAAGCGCGCCCAATTGCACCTGGCGCCGGCCGATCTGTCCGGCGTCCGCGCCCTGATCAAGGCGTTGAAGAAGGGGCAGATGGTCGGCATGCTGCCCGACCAGGCGCCGAAGACCGGCGAGGGCGTGTGGCTGAAGTTCTTCGATCGTTACGCCTACACCATGACGCTGGCGGCACGACTGACCGAAACCGGGGCCGTGTCGCTCCTGACCTGGGGCGAGCGTCTGCCCGGCGGGCGCGGCTACCGCATTCATTTCCAGGAGCCCAGCCGACCGTTGAGCGGCTCGACGGTCGAGCGCGCGCAGCAGATCAATGCCGAGATCGAAGCCTTGATTCGCCAGTGCCCGACGCAATACCTGTGGGGCTACAACCGCTACAAGCAGCCGCGCGGCGCCGAGGCGCCGCCGGGCGCGGCGGCCTCCTGATGCCGCCCGCGCCGCGGCAGGGTGAATCCCCTTTCCTGGCGCTTCGATTAGAATGGGGGCTTCCCGGCGATCGCCGCCGGGCGCCGGTTTGCCGCGGCCTTCGGCCGCCGGGAGGCCGGCGCGGCGGCGGCAGGTGCAGGCGCCGGGAGCGGGGCGCCGCGCATGCCGGAGCGGTCCCGCGGTCGCAAGCGAACAATGAACCGGCCATCTGGAGAACAGAGGTCTCGCCATCATGAACAGCCTGAACATCCAAATCCGTCCCGTGATCCCGCCCGACGTGCCGGCCATTTCCGCGCTGGCCCGGGAAATCTGGCAGGCTACTTATCCGGGCATCATCACCCAGGAGCAGATCGACTTCATGCTCGAACAGCGCTACGGCCATGAGCGGCTGTACGACGATCTCGAGGACGCCGACAAGTGGCTCGATCAGGCGTTTCACAACGAGCGCCGGGTCGGCTTCGCCTTCAGCGAGATTTACCAGGGCGAGTTCAAGCTCGACAAGCTGTACATCCATCCCGACGTCCAGCGCCGCGGCGTCGGCGGCCAGCTGATCGCGCACGTCGCGGCGCGGGCCGGCAAACTCGGCTATCCCTGCGTGATCCTGGCGGTCAACAAGCGCAACGAAAAGGCGATTTCCTCCTACCGCAAGTATGGCTTCGCGGTGCGCGAGATGGTGGTTTCCGACATCGGCGGCGGCTTCGTGATGGATGATTTCATCATGGAGAAAAAACTTTAGGAGTTTGAGCCAACGCTCTGTTCCTGTTATGATTTTTGAAAATTCAACGGAGCGTTTCGTGAGACTCGAATTTCGCAAGATGCATGGCCTGGGCAACGATTTCGTGGTCCTCGACGGCATTCGCCAATCCCTGGCCCTGACGCCGGAGCAGTTGCGCTACCTGGCCGACCGCCATTTCGGCGTCGGCTGCGACCAGGTCCTGCTGGTCGAAAAGCCGACCCGGCCGGACGCCGATTTCCGCTACCGCATCTTCAATGCCGATGGCGGCGAGGTCGAGCAGTGCGGCAATGGCGCCCGCTGTTTCGTCCGCTTCGTGCATGAGGCCGGCCTCACCGACAAGCGCGAGATCCGCGTCGAGACGCGTGGTGGCATCATCGTGCCACGCCTGGAAGCCGACGGCTCGGTGACGGTGGACATGGGCGTGCCGCGCTTCCATCCGGGGGAGATTCCTTTCCTGCACGATGACGACGTGGTCATCTACAACCTCGACGTGGCCGACGAGACGCTCGAAGTCAGCGTCGTCTCGATGGGCAATCCGCACGCCGTGCAGGTCGTCGACAGCGTCGAAACGGCACCGGTCGCCGAACACGGGCCGCTGATCGAGGGCCACGACCGCTTCCCGCAGCGGGTTAACGCCGGCTTCATGCAGGTTGTCGACCGTCACGCCATCAAGTTGCGCGTCTACGAGCGCGGCGCCGGCGAGACGCTGGCTTGCGGCACCGGCGCCTGTGCCGCCGTGGTCGCCGGCATCCGCCGTGGCCTGCTCGATTCGCCGGTGCGTGTCGGTACCCGTGGCGGCGAGTTGACCATCGTCTGGGGCGGCGACGCCCGCCCCGTGCTGATGACCGGCCCAGCCGTCACCGTATTTTCCGGAGTGATCGAACTATGAGCGCGCTGTTCCCCGAAGACGTCGCCGACTACCTGAAGAACCATCCCGGCTTCTTCGAGCAGTACGCCGACCTGATGGCCCAGATTTTCCTGCCGCATCCGCACGGTGGCCGGGCTATCTCGCTGGCCGAGCGGCAGATGCTGAGCCTGCGCGAAAAGAACCGCGCCGCTGAAACCAAACTGGCCGAACTGATTGCCTTCGGCGAGGAAAACGACGCCATCAGCGAGAAAGTGCATCGTCTGGCCGTCGGATTGATCGCCGCCGAAACCTTCCAGGCGGTGATCCACCTGATCAATTTCCACCTGCGCGACGACTTCGCCGTGCCGCACGTCGCGCTGCGTCTATGGGACAAGCCGGAAGGCGTCGAGGATCTGCCCGAGTTCGCCGCCGTCAGCGAGGAACTGCAAGTCTTCGCCGAAACCCTCGGTCGTCCCTACTGCGGTTCCACCGCCGGTTTCGGCACCGCCTCCTGGTTCGGCGAACACGCGCCGCACATCCGCTCGCAGGCGTTGATCGCCTTGCGCAACGGTGGCGGCACCATCGGTCTGATCGCGCTGGGCAGCGAGGAAGGGCAGCGCTTCTACGCCGAGATGGGCACCCTGTACCTCGAACGCCTGGGCGAACTGGTTTCGGCGGCACTGGCCCGGGTCACCAAGAGCGTGCTGTGACCGCGCGGCGAGCGCCGCCCGCGCCAGCCATGGCGGGGTCGGCGAGCCAATCGCCATCGGCGCCGCAAACTCGGGGCGAACAGGCTCAGAGCGCCAGCTCGGCGCGATTCGACCCGGCGGCGGCGGTCGAGGCCTGGCTGGCGGTGCTGGCCGAACAGCGGCGGCAGTCGCCGCACACGGTCGCCAACTACCGGCGCGACTTGCAGCGCCTGTGCGAACTGGCCGGTGAGACGCCGCTCGAGCGCTTGCAGGTACACCACATCCGCCGCTTCGCCGCCCAACTGCATGGCCAGGGCCTGTCCGGGCGCTCGCTGGCGCGGCTGCTGTCGGCCTGGCGCGGCTTCTTCGCCTGGCTCGGCCACGACGATCGGGTGCGGGTCAATCCCTGCGACGGCGTGCGCGCCCCAAAATCGGCGCGCCGGCTGCCCAATGCCCTGTCGGCCGACGAGGCCGGCCGCCTACTGCAGCCGGACGAGGCGGACGACCTCCTGGCCGTGCGCGATACGGCGATGTTCGAATTGTTCTATTCCTCCGGCCTGCGTCTGGCCGAACTGGCGGCGCTCGATTGCGAGGCGCTCGACACGGTGCTGCCCGAAGGCGAAATCCGCGTTCTCGGCAAGCGCGCCAAGATGCGCCTGGTGCCGGTCGGCAGCCGGGCACGGGAGGCGCTGGCGGCCTGGGCGGCGCTGCGCGGGACGCTGGCGGCGGTTGACGAGCCGGCGCTGTTCGTCGGCCGCCACGGCCGCCGGCTCGGCCCGCGCGCCATCCAGCTGCGCCTCGCCGCGCGGGCCGTGCAGCAGGGGCTGCCGCGCCACGTCCATCCGCACATGCTGCGTCACTCTTTCGCTTCGCACGTGCTGCAGTCGTCGGGCGACCTGCGGGCGGTGCAGGAAATGCTCGGCCATGCCAGCATCGCCTCGACGCAGGTCTATACGCACCTCGATTTCCAGCATCTGGCGCGCGTCTATGACGCAGCGCATCCCCGCGCCAAGCAGAAGTGAGGAATTACGTTGTCGGCGCGCTGCGCGGGCTGGCCGGCGGCATACCACGCTGTTGACGTGCGGTTGGTACCTGGCCGAGGACTGCGATGCGGCTTTTCGCGGGCCTGGGCCAAGTAAACGAGTAGGTGCCGCACATTGACCTTTCCCCGCGTAGCGCCTAACATTCGCGGTTTCGAAAAATTGCCGGAATCAAGGAGTTAGTCATGGCCATCAACCGCAACCGCCGTTCCTCCCTGGAGCGCCGCTGTGTTTCCAAGTCCAGCAAGCGCCTGTTCAAGGGCGACGGCAAGACCATGTTCAAGGTCATCTACGCCGCCGAGTGCCACGCCCGCAACCGCAAGGGTCTGGGCGCCTAAGTCGCTGCCGCACAAACAGGCCCCGGTCGCCGCAAGGCGACCGGGGCTTTTTCTTGCCTCGGTGGCTGGCCGCAGGTGAGCCCGGACCGGCCGATATGACCTGTCCGCTGAAACCCAGCCAGGGTCGGCGTATCGTTACCGGCCGGCGACGACGATTGTTCGTCGCTTGCCCCTTGGCTTTGTTGCAACAAAGTTGCATTTGCTGGCGGGGGATGGTTTACTCGCGCCGTGCCCGATTTCCCCGCTGACTTTTTCGCCGCCCAGTTGCGCGCCGCCGCCGTCAAGGTGACGCGGCCGCGTCTGCGCGTGCTGGCCTGCCTGGGCCGGGCGGCGAAGGCGCTGACGCATGCCGAGTTGGAAGAGCAGTTTGCCGCCGAGGCAGCGGGGACGCTCGACCGGGTGACGCTGTACCGCGTGCTCGACAGCCTGCTCGATTGCGGGCTGGCACAGCGTACCCTCGATGCCCGCGGCGTCTATCGTTTCGAACTGAACAGCGTCCGTGCCGCCCACGCGGCGCATGCCCATTTCCATTGCCAGCATTGCGGCGGCGTCACCTGCCTGGAGCAGATGGCGATGCCGGCAGCCTGCCTGCCGGCCGGTTTCGTCGCCCGCCAGATCGAGGTCGAGGTGCGTGGCCTATGCGCCGGCTGCGCCGGAGGCGGCCGATGACGACCGGTCGAGGGCTGGCCGTACTGTTCCCGGCGGGAGCGGCGGGACTATCCATACTGGCGCCGAAGGTAGCGAGAACTCGTGGCGAGAAAGCCCCGGACTATCGCTCGGCGCGATTCACCGCCTCTTTTTGGCGCGCCTGCGGTCTGGCGCTGCTGTTGCTGTTCGTGCAGCACCTGGCGCAGACGCATGCGTTGGAACACATGGCGGCCGACAGCCTGGTCGCCGCCGCCGGCGACGATGTCTCCGGTTGCCCGCAATGCCTGGCCCTCGGCGGTCTGCACGGGGGCGCGATGGCGACGGCTGGCGGCAACCTGCCGCCGACCGCGAGCGACGGCCCGCTCGTCTTCATGCCCGCGGCGGAATCGCCGCGGCGGCCGATATCGGCGCACGCCATCCGGGCGCCGCCGGAAAACCGGGACTGATCTTCCGTTCCCGCTGCGCACCCGGTCCGGGTGCGCTCCCCTTGTTTTCCGGAGAATTTCCGATGATTCGTTCATCCTCCCGGGTGCTGGCCGCGGTCGGCGCCCTCGTTTCGTTGCCGGCCGCGGCCGGCGATTCCGACCTGCGGACGCTGCGCGCCGAGATCGAGCAACTGAAGGCGGCCTACGAGCAGCGTATCGCCGCGCTCGAAACCCGCCTGCAAGCCGCCGAACAAAGCCGGCCGGCACCCGCTCCGGCGCCGGTCGTCGAGCCGCCGGCCGGCCGCACGACTGCCGCATCGGCCAACGGCTTCAACCCCGAGGTCGCGCTGATCCTCCAGGGTCAATACAAGAACATGAAGGATGTCGCCGAGCGCGGCATCACCGGCTTCGCCTCGGCCGCCGGCCACGATCACGGCGACGGCATCGACGGCATCAGCAAGCGCGGCTTCTCGCTGGAGCACAGCGAACTGGTGCTGGCCGCCAACATCGATCCCTACTGGCGCGGCCAGGCCATCATCGCCGTGCAGGACAGCGACACCGAGGTCGAGGAGGCCTGGTTCCAGTCGCTGGCCATCGGCCACGGCATCGGCTTGAAGGGAGGGCGGCTGCGCTCCGGCATCGGCTACCTCAACGAGCAGCATGCGCATGCCTGGGATTTCGCCGACGCGCCGTTGATGTACCGGGCGCTGTTCGGCGAGCACGGCAGCTACACGCAGGACGGCGTGCAATTGAAGTGGCTGGCGCCGACGCCGATGTTCCTCGAAATCGGCGCCGAACTCGGGCGCGGCGCCGATTTCCCCGGGACCGAGCGCAACAAGAACGGCGCCGGCTCGGGCGCCGTCTTCGCCCATGTCGGCGACGACGTCGGCATCGAGCACAGCTGGCGGGCCGGCGTTTCCTACCTGCGCACGCGGGCCGACGAGCGCGAATCCCATTTTGATGACATCAACGGCCAGGAGGCGGCCGGTGCCTTCGCCGGCCGCTCGTCGACCTGGATCGCCGATTTCGTCTGGAAATGGGCGCCGAACGGCAATCCCGGCGAGCGCAACTTCAAGTTCCAGGCGGAGTATTTCCAGCGCCGCGAAAAAGGCAGTCTCGATTGCTACGACGAGGAAGGGGGGGGCAATGCCTGCGATCCGCTGGCGACCGGCGAGCACGTCGTCAGCGATTACCGGACGCGCCAGTCCGGCTGGTATGCCCAGGGCGTCTATCAATTCTCGCCGCGCTGGCGCGCCGGTCTGCGCTACGAGGAACTGGACAGCGGTTCACGCAACTTCGGCGCCAATGCCGCCAACCTGACGGTCGACAGCTACCGGCCGAAGAAGGCGACGGCGATGCTCGACTACAGCTGGAGCGAGTTCTCCCGCCTGCGTCTGCAGTATGCCCAGGACAAGTCGATGCAGGGCCTGACCGACGACCAGTGGACGCTGCAATACGTGATGAGCCTCGGCGCCCACGGCGCGCACAGTTTCTAGGAGGCCGGCAATGACAAGAATCCTGTTGCTGTGCCTGCTGGTCGCGGCGCCCCTGCTGGCCCGGGCCGACCTGCGCGTCTTCGCCACGGTCCCGGAGTGGGGGGCGCTGGTCAAGGAAATCGGTGGTGCGCACGTCAGTGTCTATACCGCCACCCACGCCCTGCAGGACCCGCACCGCATCGAAGCCCGGCCGTCGCTGCTGGCCCAGGCCCGCCGCGCCGACCTGCTGGTCGCCACCGGCGCCGAGCTGGAAGCCGGTTGGCTGCCGTTGGTCCAGCGCGATTCCGGCAATGCCGCGATCCAGAGCGGCCGGCCGGGCTATTTCGAAGCCGCCGCCGTGGTGCGTCTGCGCGACGTGCCGGCGGTGCTCGACCGCGCCCACGGCGACATCCATGCCGCCGGCAATCCCCACCTGCATCTCGACCCGTACAACGTGCTCAAGGTCGGCGAGGTGCTGGCCGCCCGCCTGGGCGAACTGGATGCCGCCCGGGCGGCCGACTACCAGGCCGGCTTCCGCGCTTTCGCCGGGCGCTGGCAGGCCGCCATCGGCCGTTGGGAAAAGCTGGCGGCGCCGCTGCGCGGCGTGCCGGTGCTGGTCCATCACCAGTCCTTCGTCTACCTGACCAACTGGCTGGGCATGCGCGAAGTCGGCATGCTCGAACCGAAACCCGGCATCGAGCCGACCAGCGGCCACCTGACCGCGCTGCTCGCCCGCCTGCAGGCGCAACCGGCGAAGATGGTGCTGCACGCGGCCTACAACCGCGATGGGCCGAGCCAGTGGATCGCCGGTCGCAGCGGCCTGCCGGTGGTGCTGCTGCCCTATACCGTCGGCGGCACGCCGGCGGCGGGCGACCTCTTCGCCCTCTACGACGACACCCTGCAGCGCCTGCTGCAGGCCCTGCGATGAGCCCGCTGCTGCGGACCGAGGCGCTGGTCGCCGGCTGGTCGGCGCCGGCCACGCCGGCGCTCGACCTGTCGGTCGCGGCCGGCGAGATCGTCGGCCTGACCGGCCCCAATGGCGTCGGCAAGAGCACCCTGCTGGCCGCCGTGGCCGGCCGGGCGCGAGTCTTTTCCGGGCGGCTGACGCTGGCGCCGGGGCTGCGCCTGGCTCTGCAGACGCAGCAGTTGCCGCCGGTCGACGGCCTGCCGCTGTCTGGCCGCGACCTGCTGGCCGTGACCGGCGCCGCGGCAAGCGGCCTGCCGCCGTGGCTGGCCGGCCGTCTCGGCGAGCGCCTCGACCGCCTGTCCGGCGGCCAGCGCCACTACCTGGCGCTGTGGGCGGCCATCGCCGTGCCGGCCGACCTGCTGCTGCTCGACGAGCCGACCAACAACCTCGATGCCGCCGGCTCGCGCCATCTCGCCCAAGCCCTGCGGCAGCGCGCCGCCGCCGGCGTCGGCATCCTGGTCGTCAGTCACGACGCCGATTTCGTCGCCACGCTGTGCCAGCGTACCTTGCTCCTGGAGGCGCCGGATGTGGTCTGAACTGTTTCTCGTCCCTTTCCTGACCGGCCTGCTCCTGGCCGCGGTACTGCCCTTGCTCGGCTGCTATCTGCGCCTGCGCGACGAATGGCTGGCGGCCCTGGCCTATGCCCACGTCGCCGCCGGCGGAGCGCTGGCGGCGCTGGTCGCCGGCTTGCCGCCGACCGTCGGCGGCCTGCTGGCGACGGCCCTGGCCGGCAGCGGCCGGCATTTCGCCGCCCAGCGTCTGGCCGGCGGCGCCAGCCAGGCCTTGCTGCTGCTCGGCGGCTGGTCGGTGGCGGTATTGCTGGCGGCCAACCAGCCGCTGGCCGAGCGCCTGGCCCAGGCGCTGTTCGACGGCCAGTTGTATTTCGCCGACGGCGGCCGGCTGGCCTGGGTGGCGGGCGGCGCCCTGGCGGCCGCCGCCGGACTGCGCTGGCTGTCCCGCCGCCTGTTGCTGGCTCGCCTGTATCCCGACCTGTTCCGCCTGCGCGGCCTGGCGCCGTGGCCGGTGCAACTGGGCTTCGACCTGCTGGCGGCACTGCTGCTGGCGTTGACGACGATGAGCCTGGGCGTGATGGCCACCTTCGCGCTACTCTTCGTGCCGCCGTGGCTGGCTTTTCGCCGTGGCCGTGGCTGGCGGCATGCGCTCGGTTGGGCGGTGGCGGGCGGCGTCGTCGCCTATGGCGCGGCGTTCGCCCTGGCCTTGCATTTCGACCAGCCGTTCGGACCCGTCCTGGCCCTACTGTTGGTGCTCGGCGGCCTGTTGATTGCGTGAGGCGGGAGGGCGTGCTAAAACACTCTTCCTGCCCGCGGAGTATTTATGGTTTTTTCCTTTTTCAAGAAGCCGACCCAGAAAATGCCGGAGCGCCAGGTCGCCAAGCCGCGCGGCCAGGCGTCCGAGCCGGTGTCGCCGCAGGTTGCGGAAGAATCCCCGGCCGCCCTGCCGGAGCCGCTGCCGGACCTTGAGTTCACCAACAGCAAGCCGTTCGGCACCGCAGCACCGGCCGCCGAAGCGGCGCGTCCGGCCGGCAAGCCGACGGCGCCGGTGCGTACCGTCATCGATCCCAATCTGGCCAAGGACGATTTCGACGACGCCGAATTCACCGAATCGAGCGTCATGGGCATCGACGTCGATCAGGATGGGGCCGACCCGGTCCAGGGCGACGTCGAGCACGTCGTCGTGCTGTTCGCCAATGGCCAGGAGGCGGCCGCCCGCTCGCTGCTGGAAACGCTGGTCCGCGCCTATCCGGGCGGCGAGGGCCGCCGCTTCTGGCTGTTGCTGCTCGATCTGCTGCAATGCGTCGGCGACCGTGCCGCCTTCGACAAGCTGGCCCTCGAATTCGCCCAAACCTACGAAACCTCGCCGCCGCCCCGGCGCCAGGGCGCGCCGGTGGCCCCGGCCAACCGCAACCGGCCGCGGCGGCGGCAAGTGCAGGGCGTGGTGACGGGCGGGGAGGCTGCTGCGGCTGCGCAGCGGGCCCGCCAATACCCCCAACCCCACGCCCCCCCGCCGCCGCCCGGCCGCCCGCGCGAGCCGGTGGCCGCGGGCAAGAGCAACGGCCAGCGTCGCCTGCAATTGCAGGGCGTGCTGACGGCCGAGGAGGCTGCTCCGCTGGCCGAGCTGGCCGGATTGGTGGCGCAGGGCCAGTCGGTCTTCGTCGAGTGCGGCAAGCTGGCCGGTTGCGACGACGAAGTGGCGGGGCAACTGGCGGCCATTCTGCGCGAGGCCCGGCGCGACGGCGTGGCTGTCACGCTCAACGCCGTCGACGGTTTCCTGACCCGCCTCAACGAGCGCCTGTCCGCTGGCGAGGCCGGGCGCGAGTCGGCCTGGGCGCTGCTGCTTGAACTGCTGCAGCGGCATGGCACGCAGGAACTGTTCGAGGAGCGCGCCGTCGATTACGCGGTGACCTTCGAGTTGTCGCCGCCGTCGTGGGAAAGCGCGCCGGCGCCGGTCGCCGCGCCGGCGGCGCACGACGCGGTGGCGCGCGACGACGCGCATTATCTCGAAGGCGACCTGAAGAACTGCCGCTTCGACGAGCTGGTCGACGTCATCGAAGGGCGCGAACTGCCGATCATCGACTTTTCCGGCGTTCGCCGCATGGACTTCTTCTCCGCCGGCCAGCTGGTCAACCGCATCGCGCCGTACAAGGCGGAGGGGCGCGAAATCCTGATCCGCAGCCCGAATCATCTGGTCGCCGAGCTGATGGCCGTGGTCGGCCTGAACAAGCAGGCGCGCATCATCGTTCCCAAGTCTTAAACCAGGAAAAAAACATGGAGCAATATCACGGCACCACGATCCTGTCGGTGCGCCGGGGCAGTGTCGTCGCCATGGGCGGCGACGGCCAGGTGACGCTGGGCAGCATCGTCATCAAGGGTACCGCCAGGAAGGTGCGGCGCCTGTACCAGGGCAAGATCCTGGCCGGTTTCGCCGGCGGCACCGCCGACGCCTTCACGTTGTTCGAGCGCTTCGAGGCCAAGTTGGAAAAGCACCAGGGACATCTGGTGCGTTCCGCCGTCGAACTGGCCAAGGATTGGCGTACCGACCGCGCTTTGCGCCGGCTGGAGGCGATGCTGTCGGTGGCCGACCGCGAATCCTCGCTGGTCATCACCGGCAACGGCGACGTGCTCGAACCCGAGCACGGCATCGTCGCCATCGGTTCCGGCGGCGCCTACGCCCAGAGCGCGGCGCGGGCCCTGCTGGAGAATACCGAGCTGGGGCCGCTCGACATCGTCACCAAGTCGCTGGAGATCGCCGGCGACCTGTGCATCTACACCAACCGCAATTTCACGCTCGAGGTGCTCGAATGACCACGATGACGCCGAAGGAGATCGTTTCCGAGCTCGACAAGCACATCGTCGGCCAGCACAACGCCAAGAAGGCGGTGGCCATCGCCCTGCGCAACCGCTGGCGGCGTTCGCAGGTGGCCGAGCCGCTGCGCCAGGAGATCACGCCGAAGAACATCCTGATGATCGGCCCGACCGGCGTCGGCAAGACCGAGATCGCCCGCCGCCTGGCGCGCCTGGCCAACGCCCCCTTCATCAAGATCGAGGCGACCAAGTTCACCGAGGTCGGCTACGTCGGGCGCGACGTCGAGACCATCATCCGCGATCTGGTCGAGATGGCCATCAAGTCGCACCGCGACCGCGCCATGAAGAACATGCGCGCCCGCGCCGAGGATGCCGCCGAGGAGCGCATCCTCGACGCGCTGCTGCCGCCGGCGCGCAGCCCCGGCTTCTACGCCGAGGAATCGGCGGCGACCGCCGATAGCGGCACCCGCCAGAAATTTCGCAAGAAGCTGCGCGAAGGCGAGCTCGACGACAAGGAAATCGACATCGAGGTCGCCGCGCCGTCGATGCAGGCCGAGATTTTCGCGCCGCCGGGCATGGAGGAGCTGACCCAGCAGATCCAGGGCATGTTCCAGAACATCGGCGGCGGCAAGAAAAAGTCGCGCAAGCTGAAGATCAAGGAGGCGCTGAAGCTTCTGACCGACGAGGAGGCGGCCAAGCTGGTCAACGACGAGGAGGTCAAGCTGGAGGCGGTCAAGGCCGTCGAGCAGAACGGCATCGTCTTCCTCGACGAACTGGACAAGATCGCCAGCCGTTCCGAGACGCAGGGCGCCGACGTCTCGCGCCAGGGCGTGCAGCGCGACCTGCTGCCGCTGGTCGAGGGGACCACGGTGTCGACCAAGTACGGCATGATCAAGACCGACCACATCCTGTTCATCGCCTCCGGCGCCTTCCATTTGTCCAAGCCGTCCGACCTGATTCCCGAACTGCAGGGCCGCTTTCCCATCCGCGTCGAACTCGATTCG
>JAVBRT010000018.1:0-11027 GCA_031547725.1 Azonexus sp.
AGCAACCGCCCCAGCTTGCGCTGGTATTTGCTGACCAACTGGTCGAAGGCGTGCTGATCACCGCCTTGTGCTCGCTCGACCAACAACTGATCGACTTCGCGCTCACTCATGGCTCTCTGGTTCCCTGGGGATAATCGTGAAGCTGGGTTTTTCCGCGCAGTATAGCGCAGCATTTTTTTCCGGTCAGATCACGCACGTAATTCTTATTGTGACTGCCTGTAACAAGAAGGATCGGCGCCTGCGTGCTATATTTCGCGCAAAACCAATGATCCAGAGAACAGATTTTGCTCAATTTTGATGTCCTTATCATCGGCAGCGGCCTGGCGGGGCAAGCAGCGGCCCTGCGCCTGTCCAAACACTGCCGGGTCGCCGTCATCAGCAAGCGCCGACTGGAAGATTCGGCCTCCGGCTGGGCCCAGGGCGGCATCGCCGCAGTGCTCGACAGCAAGGATTCGATCGAGAACCACATTCGCGACACGCAGGTCGCCGGCGCCTGGCTGAATGACGAGCAAGCCACCCGCCATGTCGTCGAAAACGGGCGGCGCGCCATCGAATGGCTGATCGACCAAGGCGTCCCCTTCACTCAGGACGCATCAGGCTACCATCTGACTCGCGAAGGCGGCCACAGCGCCCGGCGCGTCATCCACGTCGCCGACGCCACCGGCTCGGCGGTGCAGGACACCCTGACCCCCAAAGTCCGGGCCAATGCCAACATCACCGTGCTCGAGCACCATATCGCCATCGACCTGATCACCGGCGACAAGCTCGGCACCGGCGAAAAGCGCTGTTTCGGCGCCTACGTGCTGGACACCCAGAACGGCGAAGTGATCACCATCGGCGCGACAAATACCCTGATCGCCACCGGCGGCGCCGGCAAGGTCTACCTCTATACGACCAATCCCGATACCTCGACTGGCGACGGCATCGCCATGGCTTGGCGGGCCGGCTGCCGCGTTGCCAACATGGAATTCATCCAGTTCCATCCGACCTGTCTGTATCACCCGCAGGCCAAGTCCTTCCTGATTTCCGAGGCGGTGCGCGGCGAAGGCGGCCTGCTCAAGCTGCCCGACGGCAGCCGTTTCATGCCTGAACACGACGGGCGCGGCGAACTGGCGCCGCGCGACATCGTCGCCCGGGCCATCGACTTCGAGATGAAGAAGCGCGGTCTCGACTGTGTTTTCCTCGACATCTCGCACAAGGGCGAAACCTTCATCAAGGAACACTTCCCCAACATCCACGCCCGCTGCCTGGAACTGGGCATCGACATCGCCCGCCAGCCGATTCCCGTTGTTCCCGCTGCTCACTACACCTGCGGCGGCATCGTCTGCGACCTGCATGGACGCACCGACGTCGGCGGCCTCTACGTCGCCGGCGAGGCTTCCTGTACCGGCTTGCACGGTGCCAACCGCCTGGCCTCCAACTCGTTGCTCGAATGCCTGGTGTTCGCCGAAGCAGCGGTCAACGACATCCTGACCACCCCGCCGAAATCGCTACCAGCCCTGCCCGAATGGGACGAAAGCCGGGTCACCGACGCCGACGAGGAAGTCGTCATCTCGCACAACTGGGACGAGCTGCGGCGCTTCATGTGGGACTACGTCGGCATCGTCCGTACCAACAAGCGGCTCAAACGTGCCCTGCACCGGGTCCGCCTGCTGAAACGGGAAATCCACGATTTCTATTCGAATTTCCGCGTCAGCCACGACCTGATCGAACTGCGCAACCTGGTGCTGACCGCCGAACTGATCATCCGCTGCGCGATCCTGCGCAAGGAAAGCCGTGGCCTGCACTACTCGCGGGATTACCCGGAAACCGTCAAGAAAATCAGGAACACGGTTCTGAAGGGCGGTCCGGGCGCCTGAAATCGGCACGCCAACGCAGAAACACCCGCAGGCGGCGGCGATCGTCGGGGCTGGCGGTTCCGACCGTCACCAGCACGGCATAACGCTGGCTATCAGCCCATTCGAGGCGAAGCACGGTCAGCCAGGGGTGAACCGTGGCACCCGGCAGGATCGTAGCCGGAAGATAGCCCAGCCCATCGGCGGCCACCTGGACCGTTCCATCCGCTTCAAGGCGCAGCGTTGTCAGCGGTGGCACCAAGCGCCGCCAAGCCCATAGCGCGATCCCCCAGATGGCCAGCAGCAAGGCCGCCTGCAGCGGCAACGGACGGGGGAAAAGCAGCACCGCCAAGCTGGCCAGCATGGCCAACGCGAACAGAACTGCCTCCTGCAAACGCGAACGGTGCAGTCCGATGGCGATCGGAAACTGCACCGTTCGTGGTCCTGCCGGACGACCGTCAGACGCGCTTGAAAACCAGCGAGCCGTTGGTTCCACCGAAGCCGAAGTTGTTCTTCAACGCCACCTCGATCTTCATCGGCCGCGCTTTGTTAGCGCAGTAGTCCAGATCGCACTCGGGATCCTGGTTGAAGATGTTGATGGTCGGCGGCGAAATCTGGTGATGGATGGCGAGCACCGTGAACAGCGACTCGACACCACCAGCGCCGCCAAGCAGATGGCCGGTCATCGACTTGGTCGAATTGACGACGATGTTGCGGGCGGCATTGCCAAAAGCAGCCTTGATGGCATCCGATTCATTCTTGTCGCCGAGCGGCGTGGACGTGCCGTGGGCATTGACGTACTGCACGTCGGCCGGGGCGACGCCGGCATTCTTCAGGGCATTGACCATGGAGCGGCGCGGACCGTCCATATTCGGCGCGGTGATGTGGTAGGCATCGGCGCTCATGCCGTAGCCAGCCACTTCGGCGTAGATCTTGGCACCGCGCGCCTTGGCGTGCTCGTACTCCTCGAGCACCAGGACGCCGGCCCCCTCGCCCAGCACGAAGCCGTCGCGGTCCTTGTCCCACGGACGGCTGGCCGTAGCCGGATCGTCGTTGCGGGTGGACAGCGCGCGTGCGGCGCAGAAACCGCCCATGCCGAGCGGCGATACGGTCGACTCGGCACCACCCGCGATCATCACATCGGCATCGCCGTACTCAATGATGCGCGCCGCCTCACCGATGGAATGTGTACCGGTGGTGCAAGCGGTGACGATGGCCAAGTTCGGCCCCTTGAAGCCATATTCGATCGACAGGTTACCGGAGATCATGTTGATGATCGAACCCGGCACGAAGAACGGCGACACCTTGCGCACGCCGGCCACGTTGTACTCGTCCTTGGTCTCCTCGATCAGCGGCAGGCCACCGATACCGGAACCGATGGCGACACCGATGCGCTCGGGGTCGGCCGCACCTTCCTGGTCGAGACCGGCGTCACGCACCGCCTGCATGCCGGCCGCCAGGCCGTAATGAATGAAGCGGTCCATCCGGCGCGCATCCTTGGCCGAAATATATTGCGTGATATCGAAATTCTTCACCTCGCCGGCAAACTGGACCGGGAAGCTCGACGTATCGAAGCGGGTGATGGGAGCGATGCCGGAAACGCCGGCGACGATGTTCCGCCAGCCTTCCTCGACGCTGTTGCCGACCGGGGAAATCAGGCCCAGACCGGTGATGACGACTCTGCGACGTGCCAAGATGCACTCCGAAAGCAAATGCGGCAAGGCCGGCCATGAGGGCCGGCCTTGCCTGGGTGAACCGGAATTGGCTTACTTCTTATTGGCGAGGATGTAATCGACGGCCTGTTGGACCGTGGTGATCTTCTCGGCCTGGTCGTCCGGAATTTCGCACTCGAATTCCTCTTCCAGAGCCATGACCAGCTCGACGGTGTCCAGGGAGTCCGCGCCCAGATCGTCCACGAAGGAGGACTCGTTCTTGATGTCCGCTTCATTCACGCCCAGTTGTTCGGCGACGATCTTCTTGACGCGCTCTACGATGTTATCCATTAGAAAAGCTCCTTCCCCTCAGGGGTACGAAAAAAACGTTGCGATTCTACCAAAAGCCGCAGCTTGGTGAAATCAATCCATGAACATACCGCCGTTGACGTGCACCGTGGTGCCGGTGACATACGAGGCGGCGGGAGAAACGAGGAAGCCGACGGCACCGGCCACATCCTCCGGCGTGCCGACGCGGGCGAGCGGAATCGACGCCAGCATGGCAGTCTTCTGTTCCTCGGTCAGGGCATGCGTCATATCGGTGGCGATGAAGCCGGGCGCGACGCAGTTGACGGTGATGTTACGGCTGCCCAGTTCGCGGGCCAGCGAACGGGTCAGGCCGGCGACGCCGGCCTTGGCGGCGCAGTAGTTGACCTGGCCGGCATTGCCGGAATAACCGACCACCGAGGAAATATTGACGATGCGCCCGAAGCGCGCCTTCATCATGCCGCGCATGACGCCGCGCGACAGCCGGAAGACGGCCTTCAGGTTGGTATCGATGACGGCATCCCACTCGTCGTCGCCCATGCGCATAGCCAGGTTGTCGCGGGTAATGCCGGCGTTGTTCACCAGAATGCCGATGGCGCCGAATTCCTTGGTCACGTCGGCGAGCACGGCATCGGTCAGGATCGCATCGGTGACGTTGAGCACGAGGCCTTTACCCTTGATGCCGGCTTCGGCGAGATAGGCGGAAATCTGCCCGGCACCGGCTTCGCTGGTTGCCGTACCGATCACCGTGGCGCCCTGGCGCCCGAGTTCCAGTGCGATGGCGCGGCCGATGCCACGGGTGGCGCCGGTGACGAGCGCGATCTTGTCGTTCGACATGGTGCTCACTCCAGCCCCAGATTGGCTTCGATCGAAGCGGCATCAGCCAGCGCGATGCCGGCAATGCCGTCGGCACAACGCTTGGTCAAGCCGGCCAGGACCTTGCCCGGACCGCACTCGGCAACCATCGTGACACCCATGGCCGCCATCTTCTGGACCGTCTCGACCCAGCGCACCGGATTGTAGGCCTGGCGCACCAGCGCGTCTTTGATCCGGGCCGTGTCGTTCTCGATGGCGACATCGACATTGTTGATCACCGGAATCACCGGAACCTTCAAATCCAGTTCGGCCAGGCGGGCAGCCAGCTTGTCGGCGGCCGGCCGGATCAGCGAGGAATGGAACGGCGCCGACACCGGCAAGGCCTTGGCCATCTTGGCGCCGCGCACCTTACAAGCCTCCATGGCCCGTTCGACGGCGCCCTTGTGGCCGGCGATGACGGTCTGGCCGTTGGCGTTGAAATTGACCGGCTCGACGACTTCGCCTTGAGCAGCCTCGGTACAGGCGACGGCGATACCCGCGTTGTCCAGGCCGAGCACGGCGGCCATGGCGCCGGTGCCGAGCGGTACGGCTTCCTGCATTGCCGCGGCACGCAGGCGGACCAGCGGCACGGCGTCCTTGAGATCGAGCACACCGGCGGCGACCAGCGCCGAGTATTCGCCCAGGCTGTGACCGGCGACGACGGCCGGCAACTTGCCACCCTTTTCGCGCCACAGGCGCCAGGCGGCAATACCTGCGGTGAGCATGACCGGCTGGGTATTGACGGTCTGCGCCAGGGCCTCGGCCGGACCGTCGGCGACCAGCGCCCACAAATCGTCGCCCAGCGCGGCGGAAGCCTCGTCGAAGGCGGCGCGGACTACGGCGGCATCGCCGTAAGCGGCCATCATGCCAACGCTCTGCGAGCCCTGGCCGGGAAATACGAAAGCAAAAGACATCTTCAAGTCTCCTGGTTCAGAATTCGAGCAGGGCCGCGCCCCAGGTGAAACCGCCGCCGACGCCTTCGAGCAGCACCTTGTGACCGCGCCGGATTCGCCCGTCGCGCACGGCCTCGTCGAGGGCCAGCGGCACCGAGGCGGCCGAGGTGTTGCCGTGGCGGTCGACGGTGACGATCACCCGCTCGCGGGCGATACCCAGCTTCTTGCCGGTGGCTTCGATGATGCGGATGTTGGCCTGGTGCGGGATCAGCCAGTCGACATCGGCCGTCCGGATGCCGGCGGCGGCACAGACCTCCTCGGCAATGTCGGCCAGCACGCGCACGGCGAACTTGAACACGGCCTGGCCGTCCATGCGCAGGAAAGGGTCACCGGTCACCTGACCGCCGCAGACCTGCCCCGGCACGTTGAGAATGCCGTTCTGGCTGCCGTCGGCATGCATCGCCGTGGCCAGGATACCGGGCCGCTCGGCGGCTTCGAGCACCACGGCACCGGCACCGTCGCCGAACAGCACGCAGGTGCCGCGATCGTTCCAGTCGAGAATGCGGGAAAACACTTCGGCGCCGATGACCAGCGCCCTCTTGTGGCTGCCGGAAGCGATGAATTTCTCGGCGATGCCCAGCGCGTAGGCGAAACCGCTACAGACCGCCTGCACATCGAAAGCGGCGGCCCCCTTGTTGCCCAGACGCCCCTGGATCAGGCAGGCGGTACTGGGAAAGATGAAATCGGGCGTCGACGTGGCGACGATGATCAGATCGAGCTCGGCGGCGGCAATGCCGGCCATTTCCAGCGCCCGCTGCGCGGCGATCAGACCCAGTTCGCTCGAGTTGGTGCCCGGCTCTGCCAGGTAACGGCTGCGGATGCCGGTGCGGGTGACGATCCACTCGTCGTTGGTGTCGATTCCCCGCGCCGCCAGATCATCGTTGCTGACGGGGTTGCCCGGCAGATAACTGCCGGTGCCGATCACGCGTGCATACATTCAGGAAGTCTCCCCAACCGCGGCCGGTGCCGCGGCCAATTGCGCCATGCGCGCCGAAATCCGTTCGAGGGCGCGGTTCTCGGCGGCGTCGTAGGCGCGCGAAATGGCATAGCCGAAAGCCAAGACATCGGCCGAACCGTGACTCTTGACCGAAATCCCCTTGAGTCCGAGCAGGATCGCACCGTTGTAGCGGCGATGGTCGAAGCGCTTCTTGAAATTGTTCAGCACCGAGATGGCGATCAGCGCCGCCAGCTTGGTCAGCCAGTTGCGCTTGAATTCGCTTTTCAGCGCCGAACCGAGCATTTGCGCCAGCCCTTCGGAGGTCTTCAAGGCGACGTTGCCGACGAAGCCATCGCAGACGATGACGTCGGCCTCGCCCTGATAGATGCCGTCGCCCTCGACATTGCCGACGAAGTTCAGTCCGGAGGCACGCAACAGGTCGGCGGCGGCCTTGACCACCTCGTTACCCTTGATCTCCTCCTCGCCGATGTTGAGGAGGCCGACGGTCGGCCACTCCTTGTGCTCCATGGCCTCGACCAGCATGGCGCCCATGATGCCGAACTGGAGCAGATGCTCCGGCCCGCAATCGACGTTGGCCCCGAGGTCGAGCATGTGGGTATGCCCCTTGGCGGTCGGCAGCGGCGCGCAGATCGCCGGCCGGTCGATGCCGGGCAGCATTTTCAGCACGAAACGCGAAATCGCCATCAAGGCGCCGGTATTGCCGGCCGAGACGCAGGCATCCGCCTCCCCGGCCTTGACCAGGTTGATGGCGACGCGCATCGACGAATCCTTCTTGTTGCGCAAGGCAAGCGCCGGCGATTCGTCCATGCCGACGACTTCGGCAGCATGGACGACGCGTAGACGGGGATTCTTGGCCTCGGCGCCAAGCAAGGGACGCAACACATCCTCCTGACCGACCAGGGCGAGATGGGCTGCCGGATGTTCTGCAAGAAAACGGATAGCCGCCGGCACCGTCACCGACGGACCGTGGTCACCCCCCATGCAATCAATGGCAATGCGGGTTGTCATGGCAAAAGAAAAGGCAGGCAGCCCACGCGGAACCGCCTGCCCTTGCTGGAACGATTATTCGCCCTTGCCCTTGAGAACCTTCTTGCCGCGGTAGAAACCGCTCGGGGAAACGTGGTGACGCAGGTGCGTCTCGCCGGTGGTCGGCTCGACGGCCAGCGGGGGGGCGGTCAGAAAATCGTGGGCGCGATGCATGCCACGCTTGGACGGGGATTTCTTGTTCTGTTGAACGGCCATGTTGGTTACTCCAAAAAAATCAGTTCGGCTTACCCTTGAGAGCCGCCAGTGTCGCGAACGGATTGACCCGCTCGCCGGCATCGGCAGCTCCCGGCAGACCACATTTTTCATGCCGCGGCGCCACCGGCAGGGCCAGGAGAATCTCGTCCTCCACCAACTCGGCCACATCCAGCTCGCGCTCCACCGGCAGAAAATCCCGGGTGTCGTCCTCCAGCTCATCTTGCGACAATTCGGCACCGGCCGGAACGACTTCCAGCAGGCTATCGACATCGAGATCAAACGAAACCGCCCCGAGGCAGCGCTGACAGGCCAGCAGAAGCGTCCCGCCAACCGTCAAACGCAGCAGAGGCTCGCCGCGCCCGCCCTGATACCCTGCGAGATGCCAGGAAACCTCCCCGGTCACTTCGGCCAGCACATCGTGCAGACGCTCAAGCTCGGCAACCGCCAGCGTCCCTTTCAGAACGCGCGAATCGCGGGCAAAGGCGAAGGCGTCGTTGATCCTTTTCAATCTGTAGCTGTTGCGACTAAAACGCGAGATGATATTATTTTCGGCTTCCCAAGTCAAAACAAAGTGCCGCCTCAAGACTTCAACGCAAGCTCTTGTCGCCACGACGCTTTTCCGATGCAGCCGCTGATTCTCGCCTCCACCTCGCCCTATCGCCGCGAACTGCTCGCCCGCCTGGGCCTGCCCTTCACCGTCGCCAACCCGGACACCGACGAAAGCCCGCTGCCCGGCGAAACACCCGAGGCACTGGCGTTGCGCCTGGCGGAAGCCAAGGCCCGGGCCGTCGCCGACAAGCACCCGGACGCCCTGATCATCGGCAGCGACCAGGTCGCCACCGCGGCCGGCCAAATCTACGGCAAACCGGGCGATCACCGGCGCGCCGTCGAACAACTGCGCGCGCTGTCGGGCCAGACGGTCAACTTCTTCACCGGCCTCTGCCTGTACAACGCCCGCACCGGCCAGGCCGACGTCCGCGGCATTCCGACCCTGGTCACTTTCCGCCAATTGACCGACGGCGAAATCGAAAATTATCTGCAACGCGAACCGGCCTACAACTGCGCCGGTTCCGCCAAGTCGGAAGGCCTCGGTATCGCCCTGCTGCACAGCCTGCGCGGCGACGATCCCAACGCCCTGGTCGGCCTGCCGCTGATCGCCCTGTGCGACATGCTCCGCCGGCAAGGCGTCGCGGTTCTCGGATGAGCGGCACGCTCTATTTGATCCCGGTGCCGCTCGGGCCGGCAGACCCGGTCGAGACGCTGCATCCGCACATCCTGGCGACGATCCGGCCGCTGACCCATTTCGTCGTCGAACAGGCCAAGAGCGCCCGCGCCTTCCTCAAGGCCGCCGGCACCGACTCGCCACTGCAGGAACTGGCGCTGGAAGAGCTCAACGAGCACACCCGCTGCAAAGATATCGAGCGCCTGCTCGCCCCCCTGCGCGCCGGCCACGATGTCGGCCTGCTCTCCGAGGCCGGCTGCCCGGCCATCGCCGACCCCGGCGCCGACCTGGTCGCCCTCGCCCAGCGCGAGAATATCCGCGTCGTGCCGCTGGTCGGCCCCTCATCGCTGCTGCTGGCGCTGATGGCTTCGGGCCTGAATGGCCAGCGCTTCGCCTTCCAGGGCTACCTGCCGGCCAAGGAGGCCGAGCGGCGCAAGGCGCTGGGCGAACTGGAAAACGAATCGCGCAAGCGGCAACAGACCCAGTTGTTCATCGAAACGCCCTACCGCAACCGGGCGCTGTTCGAGACCATTCTCCAAACCTGCCGGCCGGACACTCGGCTGTGCCTGGCAACCAACCTGACGCTGCCCGGCGAATCAATACGGACCCGCAGCATCGACCAGTGGAAAAAAGAAGCGCCGCCCGATCTCGAGCGGCGCCCCACGGTATTCCTGTTGCTGGCCTGACGGCCCTCAGCGCAAGGCCGGCGGCGTCGCCGCCGATTCGAAGAAGCCGTTCCAGAAGCTGGAGAACGTGCTGGCACCAAGGCGCTTGGCAAAACGCTCGGCGATGTTGTCCTTGACCGAGTAATCGAGCACCTTGTCGGCCTGGATCACGTCGCGCGCCACCGAGTCGACATTGCCGAAGCCGTCGGCCAGGCCGCGCTCGACGCTCTGCCGGCCGGTCCACATCAGGCCGGAGAACGTATCCGGCGCCTCTTTGAGGCGGTTGCCGCGCCCGGCCTTGACCACGTCGATGAACTGCTGGTGAATGTCGTTCAGCAACAGCTGTGCGTGCTCGCGCTGCTGCGGCTGTTGCGGCGAGAAGGGATCGAGAAAGCCCTTGTTGTCGCCGGCCGTCAGCAGGCGGCGCTCGATGCCCAGCTTGTCCATCGTCCCGGTGAAGCCGAAGCCGTCCATCAGCACGCCGATGGAACCGACGATACTGGCCTTGTCGACATAAATCTTGTCGGCCGCCGCCGCGATGTAATAACCGCCAGAAGCGCAGATATCCTCGACCACCGCATACAGCGGCTTGTTCGGGTACTTGCCGCGCAGGCGTCGGATCTCGTCGTAGACGATCCCGGCCTGGACCGGACTGCCGCCGGGACTGTTGATGCGCAGGATGACGCCAGCCGCATGTTCGGCCGCGAAAGCGCTGTTCAGCGCGGCGACGAGATTCTCGCCATTGGCTTCGCCCTTGGCCTGGATGACGCCGTTCAGGTTGACCAGCGCGGTATGGCGCTGCTGCTGATCGGCCTCGCTGCCCCAATCGACGACGGCGATCAGAATGAAAGCGACGTAGGCAAAACCGAGCAGCTTGAAGAATATTCCCCAGCGCCGCCGCGCCCGCTGTTCCTGCAGAGAGGAGAAAGCCAGCTTCTCGAGCGTCTGGCGCTCCCAGCCGGGCGTTTGGTTCGATGATTGGGGGTTATCCATAGCCGTTTTGCCGATCCAGATAAATATTGCCTTCGATCTCGCGAATCGCCAGGGGTTTCAGACCCACGCCATGACAGCGCCCGCCGAGACATTTCCCCGAGTCCGGAGCATAAAGCGCGCCATGAATCGAGCAGATCAAGTATACCTTGGAACTATCAAAGAATTCGCCGGGCAGCCAGTCGAGCCAGGGCAATTGCACGAAGCCACCCTTGCTGCGCCACGAAATAGTCGTTGACGATCAATCGGTTAGGCGGGGGCTGTTCACAGCGCCTTGAAGTGTGTAGTTTTCTGTCTTTTTGGTGATGCCATGAAGACAGCAAGCGCC
>JAVBRT010000035.1:0-42498 GCA_031547725.1 Azonexus sp.
TGGCAGTGGGCAAGCGCAAGAAGGTCGCTCTGGTTGCCTGCATGCGCAAGCTACTGACCATGCTCAACGCCATCGCCAAGCATGGCTCCACATGGGACTCAGCTATGCATTGCGCTTGACCGCCAAGACGGTTGCTCAGGCGGCGACCGCGACGGCGCCGAGCGCGATCAGGCGATCGATTTCGGCCGAGGCCAGACCGAGTTCCGCCAGTTGCTCGCGGGTGTGCTCGCCGAGCAGCGGCGGCGGCCGGCGGATGGCGCCCGGAGTGCGCGACAGGCGCGGCGTCGGGGCCGGCTGGCGGATGCCGGCGACGTCGACGAAGGCCTGGCGCGCCCGGTTGTGCGGGTGCTCGGGCGCTTCCTTGAGGCTCAGCACCGGCCAGACGCAGTCATCGCTGTCGGCGAACAGCCGTTCCCAGTGGGCGCGCGGCTGCCGGCTGAAAATAGTGGCAAGGCGCGCCTTCATCGCCGGCCAGCGGGCGGTGTCGTACTGGGCGCCGGCAAAGTCGGGGTCGGCGGCGAGGCCGAGGCGGGCCAGGAAGCTCTGGTAGAACTGCGGTTCGAGCGGGCAGACGCTGAGCCATTGCCCGTCGGCGCAGGCGAAGACGTCGTAGAACGGGGCGCTGGAATCGATGGCGCATTGCCCCTGCCATTCGCCCAGGGCTTCCAGGTTGAACAGGCCGTGGGCGAGGACGGCGGCGCCTTCGCACATGGCCGCGTCGATGACCTGGCCGCGGCCGCTGCGCCGCGCTTCGAGCAGCGCGCAGGCGATGCCCCAGGCCAGCATCAGGCCGCCGCCGCCCATGTCGCCGACCAGCGTCGGCGGCGCCCATGGCGCGCCGCCGTGGCGACGGCCGGTATCGAGCACGCCGGCGATGGCCGCGTAGTTGGCGTCGTGGCCGGCGCGCGGCGCCAGCGGTCCATCCTGGCCCCAGCCGGTCATGCGCCCGTAGATCAGGCGCGGATTGAGCGCCAGGCAGACGTCCGGGCCGTAGCCGAGGCGCTCCATGACGCCGGGGCGGAAGCCTTCGATCAGCACGTCGGCGTCGCGAATCAGGTCGAGCACCAGCGCCTTGCTCTCGGGATGCTTGAGGTCGATGCACAGCGAGCGCTTGCCGCGATTGGCCACGGCCTTGCGGCCGCCGCCGAACAGTTGCGAGGCGAAGGTGCCGCCGGCCCGTTCGAGCAGCGTCACCCCGGCGCCCATGTCGGCGAGCAGCATGCCGCAGAAGGGGCCGGGGCCGATGCCGGCGAATTCGACGACCTTGATGCCCTGCAAGGGGCCGTGTCGGGAAGTGTTGCTTGTCTCGTCCATTGATTCTTTTATGAAATGTCGGTGCTCCGCCGGCGGCGGAGAGTGCTATCGTAACCACAGCAGCATGGGCTGTCGTCAGAAAAATGTCCCGACGTGGACAGCGGCAGCGTTTGCTGCGATGCACCATCGTGTCGCCCCCGACAGAGCAAGTGGCGGGCACTTAATGGATGAAAAACTTTCGAGGAGACTTTCCATGTCGATCAATAGCGAACAACTGTCCGCGGCCAACCGCGCCACTGTCGATTCCCTGCTGTCGCTGGCCAATACCGCGCTGGCTTCGGCCGAGCGCATCGCCGTGCTCAATCTCAACACCGTCCGGGCGACGCTGGAGGATGCCAGTTCCGGCGTCCAGTCGGTGATTTCGGCCAAGGATCCGCAGGCCGCGCTGGAGGCGCAGAAGGCGCTGGCCCAGCCGGCCCTGGAAAAGGCGGCGGCCTATTCGCGCTCGGTGGCCGAAATCGCCACCCAGACCCAGCAGGAAATGGCCAAGATGCTCGAAGCCCAGTTCGGCGACTTCCAGAAAAACGTCGCCGGCCTGCTCGACAAGGCCGCCAAGTCGGCGCCGGCCGGTTCCGAAGGGGCCATCGCCGTGCTGCAGAGCGCCGTTTCGGCAGCCAATGCCGCTTTCGGCAACATGAGCACATTGGCCAAGCAATTCTCCGACGCCAGTCAGGCCAGCATCAAGGCGACGACGACGAAAAAAGGTAAATAGGCCATTGGCCGTGCCGCCGGCCCCGCCGCGCAGGCGGGGCTTTTTTCATGTGGCGACGGCCTGGGTCGCGACGGCGTTCTGCGGATTTCCGGTTTACGCCATACCCGGAATAGGGTTAAAAAGGACGACCCGCCGCCGACATCCGCCATGAATATTTCCTGTCGCTCCTTCCTGTTGCTCTCCCTGCTTGCCGTGCAGGCCTGTTCCACCCATCCGCCGGCGCCGCCGGTTGCCGTTGCGGTACCAGCGGCCGGTCCGGCCCGCGCCCCGGCCGGGCTGACCTTGGCCACCCGCATCGAGCGCCTGCCGGCGGCGACGGCCAAGACGCCGGAAGGGCCGGCGCCCGATGCCGTGATCAAGATCGAGCCGGGCAGCGCCACGCTGACGCCGGAAATGCGTGCCCGTCTGGGCGAGATCGCCCGTCTGGCCCGCGAGGACGAACGCAGCCAGTTGCGTCTCGAAGGCTACGTCCCCGATGGCGGCAGCCCGGCCTGGAATATCGGTGCCGCCGAGAAGTCGCTGCAACTGGTGCGCGAATACCTGGAGTCGCTGCGCGTGCCGGCCCGCCGTATCCAGTTCGCCGCTTTCGGCGAGGAGCACGATCTGCAGCGCGACGACCGCCGGCACTGGGTCGAGGTCTATCTGCTGCGCAGCCGCCGCTAGCTGGCCGGGATGGCGGGTCGTGACAACGGCAAGTGCTTGCGGCATGATGGGCGGCCGCAAATGGATCAAGGAAGACGCGGGATCGTCCGATCCCGCCATATGAGTTACCTCCCCCCCGCCTCTCGCGCTGCCGCTCCGCCGGCTGCCACCCGCCGCCCCGCCGCTTTCGGCGACGCTTTTCCCGCCCTCTGCCCTTATGCTCCGGACAACCTCCGGCAGCCCCCTTCGGATCGCTTCGCCGCCGCTCCTTGCCCGAGGTCGCCATGGAAATAATCCTGCTCGTTGCCCTGGTCATCCTGAATGGCCTGTTCGCGATGTCGGAAATCGCCCTGGTCACCGCCCGTCGCGCCCGCCTCGCCCGCCTGGCCGAGGACGGCGACAGCGCCGCCGCGGTGGCGATGAAGCTGGGCGAGGAGCCGACGCGCTTCCTGTCCACCATCCAGATCGGCATCACCTCGATCGGCATTCTCAACGGCATCGTCGGCGAGGCCGCGCTGGCCGGCCCGCTCGCCCAGTGGCTGGCCGGCATCGGCGCGCCGCAGCGGGCCAGCGAGATCGGCTCGACGGTCCTGGTGGTGGTGGTCATCACCTATGTCTCAATCGTCGTCGGCGAGCTGGTGCCGAAGCGGCTCGGCCAGATCAATCCGGAAGGCATCGCCCGCCTGGTGGCGCGGCCGATGAACATGCTGTCGGTCATGTCCCGTCCCTTCGTCCAGCTGCTCTCGACCTCGACCGCGCTCATCCTCGGCCTCCTCGGCCAGCGCGACGCCAAGGGGCCGAGCGTCACCGAGGAGGAAATCCACGCCATGCTGGTCGAGGGCTCGGAGGCCGGCGTCATCGAGAAGGACGAGCACGAAATGGTGCGCAACGTCTTCCGTCTCGACGACCGGCAGATTTCGTCGCTGATGGTGCCGCGCGCCGACATCGTGTGGCTCGACCTGACCCGGCCGGTCGAGGAGAACCTGCTGTTGATGGCCGAATCGGACCATTCGCGCTTCCCGGTCTGCCGCGGCGGCTTCGACGACATTCTCGGCATCGTCGCCGCCAAGCAGATGTTCAACCAGACCCTGCGCGGCGGTCCGCCCGACCTGACCAAGCGGCTGCAGGCACCGGTTTACGTGCCGGAATCGCTGACCGGCATGGAATTGCTGGCGCAGTTCCGCAGCTCGGGCACGCAGATGGTATTCGTCATCGACGAGTACGGCGAAGTGCAGGGCCTGATCACACTGCAGGATCTGATCGAGTCGGTGACCGGCGAGTTCCAGCCGAAGAACCAGGAAGACGCCTGGGCGGTGCAGCGCGAGGACGGCTCATGGCTGCTCGACGGCCTGATTCCGCTGCCCGAGCTGAAGGACCGGCTGGGCCTGAAGAGCGTGCCGGAGGAGGACAAAGGTCGCTACCACACGCTGTCCGGCATGCTCATGCTGCTGCTCGGCCGGTTGCCCGGCACCGGCGACGCGACGCCGTGGGAGGGCTGGAATTTCGAGGTCGTCGACCTCGACGGCAAGCGCATCGACAAGGTACTGGCGGCGCGCCTGCCGGAGCCGGACGAGCCCCCCGCCGAGGCGACCGGAAACGGCGAGGGGGCCGCCTAAAGCCCCTTGCGGCCGAGCAGGCCGCGCACGGCTTCCTGCAGGTCGGCCGGCAGCACGACGACCTTGGCGTTGTCCTTCTCGCCCATGCGCTCCAGCGCCGTGATGTACTTTTCGCCGAGCAGGTAGGACATCGGCCCGCTCTGCTCGCCGATCGCCGCCGTGACGCGGCGGATGGCCTCGGCCGAGGCTTCGGCCAGCATCACCTGGGCGTTGGCGTCGCGCTTGGCCGATTCCAGGCGCGCCTCGGCTTCGAGGATGGCCGACTGCTTGGCGCCTTCGGCGCGCGTCACCACGGCCTTGCGCTCGCGCTCGGCGGCGGCCTGCATTTCCATCGCCCGCTGCATCGACTCGGAGGGCTTGATGTCTTGGATTTCCACCGATTTCACGGTCAGGCCCCAGTCCACCGCCTCGTCGGCGATGCTTTCGCGCAACCGGGCCTTGATCTTGTCGCGCGACGACAGCGCTTCGTCCAGTTCCATTTCGCCGACGATGGAGCGCAGCGTGGTCATGATCAGGTTGCGGATCGCCTCGGAGAAGTCGGTGACGCCGTAGACCGCCTTGACCGGATCGGTGACCTTGATGAAGGCGATGGCGTTGGTCAGGATCACCGCGTTGTCGCGCGTGATCACTTCCTGCTCCTGGACGTCGAGGATGATGTCCTTGGTCACCAGTTGGTAGGCGATCTTGTCGAGGTAGGGGATGACGATGTTCAGGCCCGGCTTCAGCGTGCCGTGGTACTTGCCCAGACGCTCGACGATCCATTCCTCGCCCTGCGGCACGATGCGCACCCCCTTGGCGATGGTGACGACGACGAAGACCAGGATGGCCAGTGTGACGACGAAACCTGCACTCATTTCCATGTCCTGCCTTTCTTTGAAGTTTGGGTTGGCCCGTGGATCGGGCCTGGTGAGCCTCCCCGGGCTTCAGCCCGGGGCTTTCCCGCTACTGATTCGGGATGCTTTCGGTGCCGGGAACGCTGGTCTTGCCGGCGTTCGCCGCGCGGTCGACCTTGAGGAAGCTGCCTTCGATGCCGGTCACGCGCACCCGCTCGCCGGCGGCGATGGCCGTGTCGGCCCGGCAGACCCATTCGTCGGCGCCGAGCAGCGGCCGCTGGAAGCGCACCTTGCCGCGCTCGAAGGGGGCGACGGCGCTGACCAGCAGGCCGATCTCGCCGATCACATCGCCGTCGGCGGTACCGATCCGGGTCTTGTGGAAGCTGCGTTTGAAGACCTTGAACCACAGCCAGACCATGGCCAGCGAGGCCAGTGTCCAGGTCGCCAACTGGGCCGCCAGCGGCAGGTCGAAGGCCAGGGCCAGCAGCCCGACGGCCAGGGCGCCGAGGCCGAACCAGACGACGAAAAACGAGGGAATGATCAGCTCGGCGACAATCAGCACGAGGCCGCCGACAATCCAGTACCACCATTCGGGTTGCATACAATCCTCCTAGACGCGGCAGTATTGAGGCGATTGCCGGCGCCGGTCAAGCCGCCTTGCGGTTTTCCCCAGTAGGCCGCGCATCGCGCCGCCCCTAGAATCCGGCCATGACCACCGCCCTGCTGCTGCTCCCCGATTTCGCCCTGATCCTGCTGGGAGCCGCCATCCGGCGCTGGATGCATCTCGGCGACCATTTCTGGAACGGCGTCGAGAAGCTGGTTTATTTCATTCTCTTCCCGGCCCTGCTGATCAACGCCATCGTCAAGACCCGGCTCGACCTGGGTGCGGCCCTGCCGCTGATCGCCACGGCTTTCGCGGCGATGGCCGGCGGCATGCTGCTGGCCGGGCTGCCGGGGCTGCTTTCCCATTTGCCGCCGCTGCGTTTCGCTTCGCTGTTCCAGTGCGCCTACCGCTTCAATTCCTACATCGCGCTGGCCGCTGCCGGCATGCTCTTCGGTGCCCCGGGCATCGCCACCATGGGCCTGATCGTCGGTGTCGCGGTGCCCTTCGCCAATCTCGTCTCGGTGTGGATGCTGGCCCGCCACGGCGAAGCCAGCCTGTGGCGCGAGGTGGCGCGCAATCCGCTGATCTGGGGCACGCTCGCCGGTTTCCTGCTCAATCTCGCCGGCTTCGTGCCGCCGGCGCCGCTGCAATCCTTCCTTGGCCGCCTGGCCGATGCCTCGATCGCCCTCGGCCTGATCGCCGTCGGCGCCGCGCTGCGCCTGGACAGCGTGCCCGGTGTCCGGGCCTATTCGCTGTGGGTGCTTGCCGTCAAGCTGCTGGCCCTGCCGCTGGTCGCCCTCGGCGTCGGCGCCTGGCTCGGCCTGGCCGGCCTCAACTACCAGATCGCGGTGCTGTTCGCGGCGCTGCCGACCGCCTCGTCGGCCTACATCCTGGCCATGCGCATGGGCGGCGACGGGCGCAGCGTCGCCTGGCTGATCTCGGCGACGACGCTCGGCTCGATGCTGACGCTGCCGTTCTGGGCGGGGCTGGCGGCGGGTATCGCCAGCCATTGAGCGCGAGCCGTCCGGCCGGACGCCGGCGGCTCGCGATTGGCGCCTACTTCTTCGCCCGGCCGGGGGGCGGTTTGGCGGCCGTCTTTGCCGCCGGCTTGGCGGCCGGTTTGGCCGCTGCCGGCTGCGCTTCGCGAGCTGCCGGCTCGCCGCCTGCGGCAGCCTGCTGCAATTGCTCGCGCATCTGCTGCATCATTTGCCACGGCCACAGCGCGGCTTCGGAGAGCGGCGTCGCTGGCGCGGCGGCGGCCTCGTCGCCGCCGTCGCTCATCGACTGGGCAGCGCGCGAGGCCATCTGGCCCATGGCCTGGACGGTGGAAACGGTGGTGCGCTGCATTTCCAGGCCCTGGATGGTCATTTGCAGCATCGACAGGTTCATGCGCAGCCAGCCTTCGACGGCCTTCATGTCCTTGATGCGTTTGTCCAGTTCGTCGACGTCGAAGGTCGGCGCGACCATGCCGGGAAGCGTGAATCCCATGTTGCCCCAGAGATTGCGCATGAAATTGAGCGGATCGTGGATCTGTTCCTCGGTCATTTTCGTCTCCTTTTATCGGGAACTTCCATCTTAACCCTTTCGTTACCGCGGAAAGCGCCCATTTCCGCTATCCGTCGGTACGCGCTGGTCGGCAAATGTAACTAGATGCTAAATTAGCGGACAATAAAATGGGGAGGGGAGCCATGCTCAAGCTATTGGTGGTCGAGGATCATGCGCTGGTCCGCGAAGGCCTGGTCCGCTTGCTCGGACAGCTGGAAGAGGGGATCAGCGTGGTCGAGCAGGCCGATTTCGAATCGGCGCTGAACCTGCTCGAGAACGACGGCGAGTTCGACCTGGTGCTGCTCGACCTGGCCTTGCCGGGCGTCGACGGCTTCGCCGGGCTCGACATCCTGCGTCGCCGCTACCCGGCGATGCCGGTGGCGGTGGTATCGGCCTTCGACGATACCCCGACGATCACCCGGGTACTCAATCTCGGCGCTTCCGGCTTCATTCCCAAGGCTTTTTCCGGCGAGGCGCTGCTCGGCGCCATCCGCGAAGTGCTGGCCGGCAACATCTACCGCCCTTCCGGCCAGCAATGCGCCCGTCTCGACGACGCGACGCCGCTGCCGCCTTCGCAGCAAGGCGTCCGGCCCGAGGAAATCGGCCTGACCGAGCGCCAGGCCCAGGTGCTGGCGCTGATGGTGCGCGGCTTGTCCAATCGCGACATCGCCGAGCAGCTGGAACTTTCCGAAGGCACGGTGAAAATTCACGCCACCGCGGTATTCAAGGCGCTCGGCGTCAATAGCCGGACTCAGGCGCTGGTCGCCGTGGCCCGCTACGGCATCGATTTCAGCAGCGTTTTCTGAAGCTGCGCCACCAGCGCCCGCAGCTTGGCCGGGCGGACCGGCGAGGGCAGGGCGTGGGCGCCGGGCGGTAGCGCCGTGTCGCTGGCGCCGATCACGATCAGCGGCGCCTGCGGGCAACAGCGCGCGATTTCCCCGGCCCGTTCGACATCGGTGATGACGATGGCGGCGGCCGGCGGGCAGCAGTTCTCCTGCGCCGCCTCGACCGTATAGTTCCAGCCGGCGAGCAGCTTGTGGCAGGCGATCAGGTCTTCCGCGCCGCCGAACAGGTAGACGGTGCCGGCCGATTGGGGCTGAACCTGCGGCAGTTCGTTGGCGCTCGGGCGGTGCAGGGGAATGTGCAGGGCGAAGGTGGTGCCGGCGCCGGGACGCGATAGCAGGGTGACCTTGACGCCGAGCACGCGCGCCAGGCGGTCGATGATGGATAGGCCGAGGCCCAGCCCCTTGTTCGGCTCGCGCGCCGGATTGCCGACCTGGTAGAACTCGGCGAAGATCGCCGCCTGGTGTTCCGGGGCGATGCCGACGCCGCTGTCGCGGACTTCGATGCGCACCAGTTCGCCGCGGCGGCGGGCGGCGACCAGGATGCGGCCGCCGCTCGGCGTATAGCGCAGGGCATTGGAGACCAGGTTGGAGATCATGCGCTCGACCATTACCGGATCCGAGTTCAGCCACTCGCCGGTGCGGCGGAAGTGCAGGGCCAGGTTGCGGTCCACTGCGGCTCGGCGGAAAGCGTTGTTGAGGCGATCGAACAGCGGCTGCAGCGGGAAGTTGCGGATGTCCGGCTTGATCCCGGCGACGTCGAGGCGGGAAATGTCGAGCAGCGAATCGAGCAGTTCGCCGAGCAGGGCGGTCGAGGTCGCGATCTGCTCGGCCAGGTGCGGCAGGTCCTGCGCCGAACCGCTGCGCACCTGGCGCTGCAGGTCGGCGGCGAACAGCGACAGGGCGTGCAACGGCTGCCGCAAGTCGTGGCTGGCCGCCGCCAGGAAGCGGCTCTTGGCGCGGTTGGCGCGCTCGGCCGCATCCTTCTGTCCGGCCAGTTCCTCGGTCGCCGTGTAGACACGCTCCTCCAGGTGGTCGTGGCTGGCCGCCAGCTGTGCGGTCATCGCCGCCATGTCGCGTACCTGGCGCCGCACCATCAGGCCGCCGACCAGCAGCACGACCGTGACCAGAGTGCCGAGCGTGCCCAGTTCGAGCAGGCGGCTGCGCCAGTTGGCCAGCAGCGTCGCTTCCGGGATGGCGGTGAGGATGCGCAGGTCGGCGAAGCCGGGCACCGGCGAGACCGAGACGAGCAGGCCGTTGCCGCGGCTGACGCCGGTTTGCGGCACCTGTTCGCGCAGCATGCCGGCGAACAGCACGTCGGCGGCGGGAGCGCCGAGCAACGGCGATTGGCGGCTGAGATCGGTGGGCCGGCAGGAGCCGACGACCTGGCCGCGGGCGTTGATCAGCACGGCTTCGAAATCGTCGGAGAGGCGGTTGGACCAGCAGAAATCCTGCAGGTAGGCCGGCTCGATCGAGGCGAAGGCGGCGCCGGCGAAACGGCCATCGCCATCAATGATGCGGCGGGCGATGGCGTAGGTGTAGCGGCCGGAGTTCTGGCCGATGTAGGGGCCGAAGGAGGCGGCCTCGTTGCCGCTTTCGAGGGCGGTGAAATAGGGCCGGTCGCGGACGTTGACCGGCGGCGGTGGAAAGTAGGTCGAAATGAAGCGCTGGTTGCCGAGCCGGTCGAAAATGACCAGGTCGCGCAACTGCGGCATCGAGCGCGAGTGGTGCTGGGCGACGTATTCCCAGCCCCGGCTGGGATCCCAGTCGGGCCAGTCGCGGTGACTCAGCGACAGGTCGGAGGCCATTTCGCGCAGCAGCATGTCGATGGCGTCCAGGGAGCGGGCCGTGTGCTCGGCCATCATGATGCCGAAATGCTGCACCCGCCGTTCGCCGGCTTCGAGGTCGCGCTGCCGCGACAGCACCAGGTCGGTCAGGAATACCGCCAGCACGGTCAGGGTACTGATCAGGGCGACGAGCAGGGCCAGGGCTTCCGGTTTGCGGCGCAGCATCGGCTCAGATCCGGTAGCAGTACAGCGGCCGCGGCGGCGAGCCGGGTACGTCGATCCGTTCGCTCGGTTCGACGTCGGGCACCGGAAAGCTGTTGCTGACGAACAGGCTGCCCGGCGCCATCTCGGCCTGCACCTTTCGCCACAGCCGTTGCATCGGCGCCGGCGAGAGGAAGGCATAGACCAGATCCTGCCCGGTCAGCGGGGTTTGCCACAGGTCGCCCCAGCCGAGCCGGAGATTCGGCCGGCCGATGCCGAGCAAACGGCTGGCCAGCCAGGTCGCCGGGGCATTCTCGGTGCCGGTGAATTGTTTGTCCGGCCAGGCGTCGGCCAGCGGGATCAGGGTGCTGCCGAGACCGGCGCCGAGATCGAGGATGCGTCCGGGATTCTCGCGTTCGATCAGGGCAGCGAGCGCGGCCACCGTCTGGCGGTTGGACAGGTACAGCGGCACCTGGCCGGACAGGGCGCCGCGATAGACCAGCAGCAGCAAAATGAAAGCGAGGAGGAACCAGCCGGGCTCGATTTGCAGGCGGTAGGTGGCCCACACCAGCGGCATGAAGCCGGCATGGATCAACCGCCACCACCACGGCTGGCGCGTCAGGGTGGCGAACAGCAGGGCGACACCGCCGATGGCCAGGCTGGTCTCGCGCCAGGGCATGGTCTCCGCCTGCCAGCCGAAGTAGGGCCAGGCCAGCGACAGAACCAGGATGACGGCGGCCCCTTGCAGGGCGAGTTGGCGGAGCGGTGCGGCGGACATGTCCGCGATTATGCCATTAGCGCGCTCCGTGCCTCCTGTCGTTGCCGCGCCGCGCCGGCCGCCGCCGCCGCGCGCACCGGGCCGAAGCCGCGTACCTCGCCCGGCCAGGCCGCCAGACGCCGCCGCGCCGCGCTGTCGTCGCCGCCGACGATCAGGTCGAGGTCGGCCTCGTAATCGGCCAGCAGTTGCCGGTCGAGCGCCTTGTCGGGGGCGAAGCGGAAGGGGTCGAGCCAGCCGCCGCGCAGCCGGCGCAGGCCGGCCAGGCCCTTGAGCAGCGGCAGCAGCCACGGCCCGAAGCGGACCTTGCGCGGCCGTCCGTCGGCGCCCGGGCGGGCCAGCCAGGGCGGCGCGAAATAAAAGGCCAGGCGGTAGTCGCCGCTGAACGTGGCGGCCAGTTGCCGCTGGAAGCCGTTGTCGACGAACAGCCGCGCCACCTCGTATTCGTCCTTGGGCGCCAGCAGCCGGGCGTACTGCTCGGCGACGCTGCGGCTCAAGACCTCGTCGCCGAGACTGCGGACGATGTCCACGCGCCGCCGGTAGCGGTCGGCCAGGCCGGCATCGTGGTAGGCCGTCAGGTGGGCGCAGCGGCTGGCGATCAGCTCGTCGAGCGTCGCGGCCGCGGCTGGCGCTGGCGGGCCGGCCAGTACCGCCATCCGCTGCGGCTCGGCGGCGGCCCGCCGGCCCCAGAGGAAGGCCTGGCGGTTGGCGGCGACGGCGGTGCCGTTGAGTTCGATGGCCCGTTCCAGCGCCGCCGCCGATACCGGCACCAGGCCTTGCTGCCAGGCGTAGCCGAGCAGCAGCATGTTGGCGAACAGGGCGTCGCCCATCAGCCGGCGGGCCAGATAATTGCTGTCGATGAACTCGGCCCGGCCGGCGCCCAGGGTGTCGTTCAGGACCTGGCGCAGGCCCTCCTGGGGGAAGGTCCAGTCGCGGTTGCGGGTGAATTCGGCGGTCGGCGTCTCGCTGCAGCTGACCACCGCCCGCGTCTGCCCTTCGCGCATCTTGGCCAAGGCTTCCGGGCCGGCGCTGACCACCAGGTCGCCGCCGAGCACGGCATGGGCCTCGCCGGTGGCGATGCGGGCGGCGTGGATGTCCTGCGGCCGGTCGGCGATGCGCAGGTGGGTGAACACGGCGCCGTACTTTTGCGCCAGGCCGGTCATGTCGAGCGCCGAGACGCCCTTGCCGTCGAGATGGGCGGCCATGCCGATCAGCGCTCCGAGGGTGATCACGCCCATGCCGCCGACGCCGGTCAGCAGCAGGTTGTAGGGCACGTCGGTCGGCGGCGTCAGCGGTTCCGGCAGCGGCGGCCAGGTGCCGTCGTCGGCGGTCGCCAGGCCTTTTTTCAGGCTGCCGCCCTCGATGCCGACGAAACTCGGGCAGAAGCCCTTGAGGCAGGAGAAATCCTGGTTGCAGGCCGACTGGTCGATCTGCCGCTTGCTCCCGAAGGGCGTGGCGACCGGCTGCAGCGACAGGCAGTTGGACTGCGCCGAGCAGTCGCCGCAGCCTTCGCAGACGGCCTCGTTGATGAACAGCCGGCGGCCGACCGGCGGCAGCTTGCCACGCTTGCGCCGGCGCCGCGCCTCGGTGGCGCACATCTGGTCGTAAATCAGCACCGAGACGCCGGGATAGGCGCGCAATTCGCGCTGGATGCGGTCGAGTTCGTCGCGGTGGCGCACCGGCACGTTGGGGGCGAGGTCGGTGACGGTGGCGTACTTGGCCGGGTCGTCGGTGACGACCACCATCTTGTCGACGCCCTCGGCTTCCAGCTGGCGGGTGATGCGGGCGACGCTGAGGACGCCGTCGACCGGCTGGCCGCCGGTCATCGCCACGGCGTCGTTGTAGAGAATCTTGTAGGTGATCGGCACTTTGGCGGCGATGGCTTGGCGGACGGCCAGCAAGCCGGAGTGGAAATAGGTGCCGTCGCCGAGATTGGCGAAGATGTGCTTTTCCTCGGTAAATGGCGCCTGCCCGACCCAGGGCACGCCTTCGCCGCCCATGTGGGTGAAGGTGGCGGTGCCGCGGTCCATCCAGGTGACCATGTAGTGGCAGCCGATGCCGGCGACGGCGCGCGAGCCTTCGGGCACGCGGGTCGAGGTGTTGTGCGGGCAGCCGGAACAGAAGTAGGGCTGGCGCTCGGCCAGCATGATCGGCGTTTTGCCGGCCTGCTGCTTGGCGGCCAGCAGGCGCAGGCGGTCGGCGATGGCCGGCGAGGTGAAGAAGCGCCCGATGCGCTCGGCGATGACGCGGGCGATGGTCGCCACCGACAGTTCGCCGGCCGCCGGCAGCAGCCAGTCGCTGTGCGCCAGATAGCCGCCGGCCTCGGGGGCGACGGTCCATTCGCCCTTCTCGTCGAACTTGCCGATGACGCGCGGGCGCACGTCCTCGCGCCAGTTGTACAGTTCTTCCTTCAACTGGTATTCGAGCAGCTGGCGTTTTTCCTCGACAACCAGGATTTCCTCCAGCCCTTCGGCGAAGCGGCGCACGCCCTCCGGCTCCAGCGGCCAGACCATGCCGACCTTGTACAGATGGATGCCGATCGCGGCGGCCAGCGCCTCGTCGATGCCCAGTTCGTCGAGCGCCTGACGGACATCGAGATAGCTCTTGCCGGCGGTCAAGATGCCCAGGCGCGGCATCGGTGCATCGATCACCAGGCGGTCGAGACGGTTGGCCCGGCAATAGGCCAGCGCCGCGTACAGTTTGTGGTTCAGCAGCCGCGCCTCCTGCTGCAGTGGCGGGTCGGGCCAGCGGATGTTGAGGCCGTCGGCCGGCAACTGGAAGTCGTCGGGCAGCACGATGCTCAGCGCCGCCGGGTCGATGCTGACCGAGGCCGAGGTTTCGACCGTGTCGGCCAGCGCCTTGAAGGCCACCCAGCAGCCCGAGTAGCGGCTCATCGCCCAGCCGTGCAGGCCGTAGTCGAGATATTCCTGAACGTTGGCCGGGTACAGCACCGGCATCATCACCGCCTTGAACAGGTGCTCGGTCTGGTGCGGCAGCGTCGACGACTTGGCCGCGTGGTCGTCGCCGGCGACCACCAGCACGCCGCCGTGCCGCGCGCTACCGGCGGCGTTGGCGTGGCGGAAGACGTCGCCGCAGCGGTCCACGCCCGGCCCCTTGCCGTACCACAGGGCGAACACGCCGTCGTATTTCGCGCCGGGAAACAGGCCGAGCTGCTGGCTGCCCCAGACGGCGGTGGCGGCCATGTCCTCGTTGATGCCGGGCTGGAAGGTGACGTGATGAGCGGCCAAGTGCTCCTTGGCTTTCCACAAACCGAGGTCGAGGTTGCCGAGCGGGCTGCCGCGGTAGCCGGAGACGAAGCCGGCGGTGTTCAGCCCGGCGGCCAGATCGCGCTCGCGCTGCAGCATCGGCAGGCGGACCAGGGCCTGGGTGCCGGTCAGGTAGACGCGGCCCGAGGCGCGGGTGTACTTGTCGTCCAGCGTGGCCGCGATGGCCGCCGGCAAATCGGGCTTGCCCATGTTTGTCTCCATTTTGTACGGCCTTGTGGGCCGGTTGTCGTATTTCCACGTACCGGGGGTGGGGGTGGCGGGATTTGGCGATTGGAGTATTGGGGTGGGGGATGGTTCTGTGTATCGGGGTTTTCGCGGGGGAGGGGCTTTGCTTCCCGGCGGACCGGTTTCGTTTGCTGATACGCTGGGTTCCGCCGTTGCCGGCGGGCATTTTTTCCCGAGCTGCTGGATTCCGCGCCTGACGCGCGGGCATACTTTCTTTTTGATGGCAAAAAGAAAGTAGCCAAAGAAAAAGCCACCCCAAGGTCGGCGCCCCGCTGCGCGGGGTTCCCTGCGCTACTCGGGCAGTCGGGCGTCTCGCTAAACTCGGCCCTGCGGGCCTCAGACAACGCGAGACGACTTCCCCCGACTACCCTGCGTTGCTCGGCGCCTCCCAAGGGGCCCGGGAAAACAGCGGTAGCTGACACCAAGATAGCCTCCGGATGCGTTGGGGGTTTGGGTCCCCATGTAAAGCGCCGAGCAACACAGACGGGCCGGGGGCAGTCGGCTGGCGTTGTTCGAGCCGCAGGCGAGTTTAGCCAGCCGCCCGGCCCGTCGAGTAGCGCAGGGGAGTTGGCGCAGCCGACCGCGCAGCCTGGGGTCGCCTTTTGCCTTCGGCAGCGACAAACCCCGCCTTTGGCTACTTTCTTTTGGCGAAGCAAAAGAAAGTACGCCCGCCGGTCAACGGCGGAAACCAGCCGTCGAAAAAGCAAAGAAGCCTGCCGGTCAACAGTGGAAAACAGCGTTTCAGCAAAACCTGCCCGCGCATTAGGCGCGAAGCTCAGTAATCTGGAAAACGCCTGCGCATCTCTGCGCGAAAACCGAAGAAATTCTTACGGCAACACCTTCCCCGGATTCAGCAAATTCCCCGGATCGAGCGCCTGCTTGACCGCCCGCATCACCTCGACCGCCACTTCGCCGTGCTCGGCGACCAGGTATTTGCGCTTGCCCAGGCCGATGCCGTGCTCGCCGGTGCAGGTGCCTTCCATGGCGATGGCGCGTTCGACGACGCGCTGGCTGATCCAGGCGGCCTCGGCCATTTCCTGGTTGTTGTCGGGGTCGACCAGCACGACCAGGTGGAAGTTGCCGTCGCCGACATGGCCGAACAGGGCGATGGGGATCGCTACCTGGGCGATGTCGGCCTGGGTGGCGGCGATGCATTCGGCCAGGCGCGAGATCGGCACGCAGACATCGGTCGGGAAGCAGCGGCAGCCGGGTTTCAGTTGCAGGCAGGCGAAGTAGGCGTCGTGGCGGGCCTGCCACAGGCGGCTGCGGTCTTCCGGCCGGGTTGCCCAGGCGAAGTTGGCGCCGCCCAGGTCGTCGGCGATGGCCTGTACGGTCTGCGCCTGCTCCTCGACGCCGGCCGGGCTGCCGTGGAATTCGAAAAAGAGGGTCGGCTGTTCGGTCAGCGCGGTCTTGCTGAAGGTATTGATGGCTTTCAGCGACAGGGCGTCGAGCAGTTCGATGCGGGCCACCGGGATGCCCAACTGGATGGTCTGGATCACCGTCTGCACGGCGGCTTCGATGCTCGGGAAAGTGCACACGGCGGCCGAGATGGCTTCGGGAATCGGGTACAGCTGGACGGTCAGTTCGGTCATGATGCCGAGCGTGCCTTCCGAGCCGACCAGCAGCCGGGTCAGGTCGTAACCGGCCGACGACTTGCGGGCGCGGCCGCCGGTTTTCAGGATGCGGCCGTCGGCCAGCACCGTCGTGGTGGCCAGCACGTTGTCCTTCATCGTGCCGTAGCGCACGGCGTTGGTGCCCGAGGCGCGGGTGGCCGCCATGCCGCCGAGCGTCGCGTCGGCGCCGGGGTCGATGGGGAAGAACAGGCCTGTGCCCTTCAGCGCGTCGTTCAGCTGCTTGCGCGTGACGCCGGCCTCGACCGTGGCGTCGCCGTCCTCGGCGTGGATGGCGAGCACCCGGTTCATGCCGGACAGATCGAGCGAGATGCCGCCCCGCGGCGCCAGCACGTGGCCTTCGACGGAACTGCCGACGCCGTAGGGGATGACCGGGACGCCGTGCGCGGCGCACAGGCGCATGACCAGCACCGCCTCGTCGGTGCTGTCGGCATGGACGACACCGTCGGGCGGCTGCGGCTGATGCACCGATTCGTCGCGGCCGTGCTGCAGGCGGGCCGATTCGCCGCGCGAGAAGCGGGCGCCGAAATGTCGTTCGAGGGCGCTGCTCAGCGCGGCGGGTAGGGTGGATGCGGTCATTGGAGAAAACGGGTGGCGTGATCGAGGTCGCTGTGCGTATGGCCACGGTACAGGGCGGTGACGAACTTGCGCCAGACCAGGTCCGGCTCGCCGATGCGAAAGCCGCAGTAGTGGCGGTCGTCCTGATTGGTTTCCTGGACCGCTTGCACGGTCAGCCGGGAGACTTCCTTGCTGCCGAGCTGGACGATGGCCGTCAGCCAGACGCCGGTCGGCACGACGCGGCCGGTGCGGGCGCGAAAGCCGTAGCGCGAGACTTCGCTGACCTCGATCGGGATGGCCTTGCCGGCCTGCTCGCCGATCAGCCGCGCCGGGCACTTGACCGAGAAGCGCCGGTGGCGGCGCACCTGGGCGTCGGCCGCCACCCGTGGCAGCGGCGGCAGCACGGCGCGATATTCGGGCAGGTCGTAGATCAGGTGCAGCAGGGTTTTCTTGCGATCGCTCAGTTCGGCGAATACCTGGGTGCGGCGGTTGAAGAAATAATCAATCAACTCCGGTGTCAGCACCGGGTCGTTGGTGGTGTAGAAACGGCGGTGCGGCATCTGGATGTTGGGCAGGCGCGTTTCCCTGAAGTAATGGTAGAGGTTGCGCCGGGCCGGCTTGCCGGCATAGGCCTTGCGCAGGATGTCCGGGGCGTGGCGGAGGTCGAGGGTGGCGCCGACGGCCGGGGCGCCGTTGACGAAGTCGTAGTTCTCGACGACGTGGGCGGTCAGCCGGCGGAAGTAGAGCAGCGACTCGTACATCTCGATATGCCGCGGATTGACGGCGATCACCAGGTGGCGGGTATCGAAGAAGGTGGTGCAGTACTCGTACATGAATTTCATCAGCGGGAACAGGATCGTGCCGCCGGTGCGCCGGAAGCGCGGGTGCACCGCCAGCGCCGAGACTTCGGCGATGTTGCCTTCCTTGGCGCGGACGCCGCTGAGATCGAAGATGCGCTGCAACGGAAAACCGACGGCGCTCTCGCGGATCAGCGACAGGGTGCCGACCACCTGGTCGTCGAATTTGGCGCACAGCGTCGTCGTCGTCGGCAGCGCGTGGTAGACGGTGACGCGCAGCCCGGACGGGGCGGGCGTCATGAAACCGCTGGCGACGTAGGCGTCGTGCAGGAGCTTGAAGCAGGCCTCCAGTTCCTCGCGCGTTTCGGCAATTTTCAGCACCAGGCGCGGGTTCGGCTGCGGATCGCAATCGACGAAGGAACGGTAAACACTGTGCCGTCTCGCCTGCGGCAGCATCGCAAACAATTTGCGCGCGCCCTGGTGGATGAAGAAGCGCAGGCGGGACAGGACTGGCATCGGAATCCATCGATGGGTGGCCGGTGGATAATCATAGCAGCTTGTTATTGACATGTATTCCGCCCCTCCGGAGAATCGTCTGCTACTTTTTTCATTTTTGCCAACCCCCAGACGAACAGGAGAAACACCGATGCCAGCCAAGCTTTCCGTAGTTGCTCTCTCCGTTGCGGCCGCCTTCGCGCTCGGCGCCTGCGGCAAGAAAGAAGAACCGGCGCCGGCGCCCGCCGCTCCGGCGGCCCCGGCAGCCAAGCCGGAGGTGGTCGTCAAAATCGGCCACGTGGCGCCGATGACCGGGCCGCAGGCGCATCTGGGCAAGGACAACGAAAGCGGCGCCCGGCTGGCGATCGAGGATCTCAACGCCCAGGGCCTGGAAATCGGCGGCGCCAAGATCAAGTTCGAACTGGTCGCCGAGGACGACCAGGCCGATCCGAAGCAGGGCACCATCGTCGCCCAGAAGCTGGTCGACGCCAAGGTCAACGGCGTCGTCGGCCACCTCAACTCCGGCACCACGATCCCGGCCTCCAAGCTGTACTTCGATGCCGGCCTGCCGCAGGTGTCGCCGTCGGCGACCAATCCGAAGTACACCCAGCAGGGCTTCAACACGGCCTTCCGGGTGATGGCCAACGACGTCCAGCAGGGCAAGATTCTCGGCGAGTTCGCCGCCAAGCAGGGAGCCAAGAGCGTCGCCATCATCGACGACCGCACCGCCTACGGCCAGGGCCTTGCCGACGAGTTCCGCAAGGCCGCCGAAGCGGCCGGCCTCAAGGTCGTCGCCAACGAGTACACCACCGACAAGGCGACCGACTTCAAGGCCATTCTGACCAAGATCAAGTCGAAGAAGCCCGACCTCGTCTTCTACGGCGGCATGGATGCCCAAGGCGGCCCGCTGGTCAAGCAGGCCAAGGATCTCGGCCTGAAGGCCAAGTTCCTCGGCGGCGACGGCGTGTGCACGCCGGAATACATGAAGCTCGGCGGCCCGGCCGCCGACGGCGAATATTGCTCGCTGCCGGGCATGCCGCTGGAGCAACTGGCCAAGGGGCCGGAGTTCAAGCAGAAGTTCACCGGCAAGTTCGGCTATGAAATCCAGCTCTATGCGCCGAACGTCTACGACGCCGTGATGGTCATCGCCGATTCCATGAAGCGGGCCAATTCGGTCGAGCCGGCCAAGTACCTGCCGGAAGTCGGCAAGACCAATTTCGAGGGCGTCAGCGGCAAGATCGAGTTCGACGCCTACGGCGACCTCAAGGGCGGCGCCATCACCATCTACCAGTACCAGGGCGGCAAGCTGAACTACGTCGAGACGCTCGGCGGCGGCAGTCCGGTCGCCGCCGCGGCGGCCGAAGTCAAGGAGGCGGCCCAGGCCGTCGCCGGCGCCGCCGCCACGGTCGGCAGCGAGGCGGTGAAGGCCGGCGCGGAAGCCGTCAAGGCCGGCGCCGAGGCGGTCAAGGGAGCGGCCGAAGCGGCCAAGGCGGCCGCCGAGAAAAAATGATCGTTGCGATCCACCCGGGAAACGGCGCCGCAAGGCGCCGTTTCCATGTCCGCCGCCGGTGCTACGCGTAATGGATATTTTTCTCCAGCAGATCATCAACGGCCTGGTCCAGGGCAGCATCTACGCCCTGGTCGCGCTCGGCTACACGATGGTGTACGGCATCATGGGCCTGATCAATTTCGCCCATGGCGAAGTGGTGATGGTCGGCACGCTGGTTGCCATCAGCGTCACCAACGGCCTGCTCGGCGCCGGCCTGCCGCCCGGCCTGGCCGGCCTCGGCGGCCTGGTCGCGGCGACGCTGACCAGCATGGCCCTCGGCTGGAGCCTGGAGCGCGTCGCCTACCGGCCGCTGCGCGGCTCGCCGCGGTTGACGCCGCTGATCACGGCGATCGGCATGTCGATCGTCCTGCAGAACCTGGCGATGATCTTCTGGGGCCGCAACTACCTGACCTTTCCGCCGCTGCTGCCGAAAGTCCATTACGAATTCGCCGGCGCCCATTTCACGCTGGTACAGGTCGTCATCGTGCTGATCTCGGCGGCGGCCATGGGCGGCCTGCTCTTCCTCGTCTATCGCACCCGCCTCGGCATGGCCATGCGCGCCACGGCGCAGAGTCCGGCGGTGGCCAGCCTGATGGGCGTCAACATCAACCGCGTCATCGCCGCCGCCTTCGTCGTCGGCTCGGCGCTGGCCGCCGTGGCCGGCGTGATGGTCGGCAGCTATTACGAAGTGGCGCATTACCAGATGGGTTTCATGCTCGGCTTGAAGGCCTTCACCGCCGCCGTGCTCGGCGGCATCGGCAACCTCGCCGGGGCCATGGCCGGCGGCGTGCTGCTCGGCCTGATCGAGGCCCTCGGCGCCGGTTACATCGGCGATCTCAGCGGCGGTTTCCTTGGCAGCCACTATCAGGACATCTTCGCCTTCATCGTCCTGATCGGCGTGCTGATGTTCAAGCCGTCCGGCCTGTTCGGCGAGAAGACGGGGGAGCGGGCATGAATAACCGACTGGGCTGGCTGTCGCCGAAATCCTTGGTCGGCATCGCGCTGATCGCCGCCGCCCTGGTCGCGCTGCCCTTCGTGCTCGGCATGGGCGGCGGCCAGGCCTGGGTGCGCATCGTCAATTTCGCCATCCTCTACGTTTTCCTGGCGCTCGGCCTGAACATCGTGGTCGGTTTCGCCGGCCTGCTCGATCTCGGCTACATCGCCTTCTACGCGGTCGGCGCCTATGCCTGGGCGCTGCTGGCCAGTCCGCACTTCGGACTGCATCTGCCGGTCTGGGCCATCCTGCCGATCGGCGCACTGCTCGCCTGCTTCTTCGGCGTCGTGCTCGGCTCGCCGACCTTGAAGCTGCGCGGCGACTACCTGGCCATTGTGACGCTGGGCTTCGGCGAGATCGTGCGCATCTTCCTCAACAATCTCAACGCCCCGGTCAACATCACCAATGGGCCGCAGGGAATCAACCTGATCGACCCGGTCAGCCTCGGTGGCTTCCGCTTCGCCGGCAACAGCGACCTCCTCGGCCTGACGCTGAACGGGCCGCAGAAATACTATTTCCTGCTGGTCGCCCTGGCGATCCTGATCGTCGTCATCAACCTGCGCCTGCAGCATTCGCGCATCGGCCGCGCCTGGCAGGCGATCCGCGAGGACGAGATCGCCGCCAAGGCGGTCGGTATCGACACCCGCAATCTCAAGCTGCTGGCCTTCGCCATGGGCGCCAGTTTCGGCGGCGTCGCCGGCGGCATCTTCGCGGCCATGCAGGGCTTCGTCTCGCCGGAGAGCTTCTCGCTGATCGAATCGATCATGGTCCTGGCCATGGTCGTGTTGGGCGGCATGGGCCACATTCCCGGCGTCATCCTCGGCGCCGTGCTGCTGGCGATCCTGCCGGAAGCGCTGCGCTACGGCGTCGGGCCGGCGCAGATGGCGCTGTTCGGCAAGACCCTGGTCGATCCGGAAAGCCTGCGCATGCTGATTTTCGGCCTGGCCCTGGTGCTGGTGATGCGCTTCAAGCCGGCCGGCCTGTGGCCGTCGCCGGAGCGCCAGCGGGAACTGGCCGATGCGGCCGGAAGGAAGGCGTGATGGGCGAACCGCTGTTGGCAGCGCACGGCGTCGCCAAGCGTTTCGGCGGCGTCAGGGCCTTGCAGGACGTGTCGCTGAGCATCCGCCGCGGCGAGGTGTATGGGCTGATCGGCCCCAACGGTGCCGGCAAGACAACCTTCTTCAATTGCCTGACCGGTCTCTACGTGCCCGACGGCGGCCGCTTCGACTTCGCCGGCCAGCCGCTGGCGGCGGCCCGGCCGGAACTCGCTGCCGCCCGCGGCATCGCCCGTACATTCCAGAACATCCGCCTGTTCGGCAACATGACGGCGCTGGAGAACGTCATGGTCGGGCGCCACGTGCGCACCCGCGCCGGCGTCGTCGGCGCCATGCTGCAGACGTCGGCGACGCGCGCCGAGGAGGCGGCGATCCGCCAGCGGGCGTTGGATCTGCTGTACTACGTGCGCATCGAGGAGCGCGCCGACGACCTCGCCCGGAATCTCTCCTACGGCGACCAGCGGCGCCTGGAGATCGCCCGGGCGCTGGCCACCGAGCCGCAACTGCTGTGCCTCGACGAGCCGGCGGCCGGCATGAACGCCACGGAAACCGCCGAACTGCGCGAACTGATCGACGGCATCCGCCGCGACGGCACCACAGTCCTCCTCATCGAGCACGACGTTCGCCTGGTCATGGGCCTGTGCGACCGCGTCGCCGTGCTCGACTACGGCAAGCTGGTGATCGAGGACGTGCCGGCGGTGGTGCAGAAGGATCGACGTGTCATCGAGGCCTACCTGGGTGCTTGAAGTCACCGGACTCCGCGTCGCCTACGGCGGCATCCAGGCGGTGCGCAGCATCACCTTCCACGTCAACGAAGGCGAGATGGTCGCCCTGATCGGCGCCAACGGCGCCGGCAAGACCAGCACGCTCAAGGCGATCGCCCGCGTCATCGACGCCGCCGGCGGCGACGTGCATTTCTGCGGCGAGAGGATCGACCGCATCGCGCCGCATCACATCGTGCGCAAGGGCATCGCGCTGGTGCCGGAAGGGCGGGGCGTGTTCCCGCGCCTGACGGTGGCCGAGAACCTGGCCATGGGCGCCTTTCGGCGCCGCGACAAGGCCGGAGTGGCGGCCGACCTGGAACGCATCCACGGATACTTCCCGCGCTTGCGCGAACGTGCCGGGCAACTGGCAGGCACGCTGTCGGGCGGCGAGCAGCAGATGCTGGCGATCGGCCGGGCGCTGATGAGCCGGCCGAAAATGCTGCTGCTCGACGAGCCGTCGATGGGTCTGGCGCCGATCATGGTCCAGAAGATTTTCGAAGTCGTCCGCGCCGTCGCCGCCGACGGCATGACGATCCTGCTGGTCGAGCAGAACGCCAGGCTGGCGCTGGAAGTCAGCCAGCGCGGTTACGTCATGGAAAGCGGCGAGATCACGCTGGCCGGCGAATCGGCCAGCCTGCTCGACGATCCGAAAGTGCGCGCCGCCTATCTCGGCGAATGAGCCGTGCCTGAGGACGCTGCTTTTTCGCCTGTATCAAACCGGCGGCGGCGGCGGCGGGCGACAATGTCGCTCCGTCCGCCTCTTTTCCTGTCCGCCATGATCAAGACGACCGTTTCCCTACTCGCCGCGCTGTTCGCCGTCGCCGTCGAGGCCGCTCCGGCCACGCCTGCGGCACCTGCCCTGCCGACGCAAGCGCCGGCGGCGCCGGCACCCGACACGACGCCGCGCCTGGCCTACGGCTTCCTGATGAAGCATGGCGAAAAACTGGTCTTCGCGCCCTGCCGCGACCGCAGCTATGCCCAGGTCGAGGACGTGTCACCCGACCGCCAAGTCATGCGCGGCCTGGAAATGGCCGGTCTGGCCGACGGCCGCAAGTTCTACGTCGAACTGCTCGGGGTCAGCGACGGTGTCACGCTGCGCGCCAGCGAACTCAACCTGGCGCATGCCGACGGGCGTTGCCAGAAGCCGGGTGGCAGCGACGAGGCCTGGCTGGCCAGCGGCCACACGCCGGACTGGGCGCTGGCGGCCGGCGGCGAGAAAGTGACGCTGCAGCGCCAGGGCGCCGGCGAAATCAATCTGCCCTACCGCGCCTTCGAGCGCCGGGGCGACGTTGCCCAGTTCAGCGGCGACAGTGCCGGCGGCCGCGTCGAGGTGCGCTTCGAGCACAAGCTCTGCCGCGACGCCAAGGCGGCCGCGGTATTCGGCTGGACCGCGACGGTCCGCGCCGGCGGCCAGACCTTGCAAGGCTGCGCCTGGCAGCGCTGAACCCGCGCGCTGGCCGGCTTCCCGGAGGCCGGCCTATTTCGCCGCGAAGCTGAAGGCGTCGGCGAAGAATTCCTCTTCCGGCAGGGCGCAGCGGCTTGTGAAATCGGCCTTGGCCGCCGCGATCATCGCCGGCGCGCCGCAGGCGTAGACCTGGTATCCCGAGAGGTCGGGGAAATCGGCCATCACCGCCTGGTGCACCAGGCCGGTACGGCCAGCCCAGGCATCGCCGACGGCCGGTTCGGACAGCACCGGGACGTAGCGGATGTGCGGGTGGCTGGCCGCCCACTGTCGCGGCAGGGCGTCCTGATACAGGTCGACGCGGGCCTTGGCGCCCCAGTAGACGACCATCGGCCGCGGGCATTCCTCGGCGATGGCGTGCTCGACGATGGCCTTGATCGGCGCGAAGCCGGTGCCGCCGGCGAGTAGGATGAGCGGCTTCGGCGAATCCTCGCGCAGGTAGAAGCTGCCGTGCGGGCCGTTGAAGCGCAGGATGTCGCGCAGCTTCATCGTGGTGAATACCTGCTCGGTGAAGGCGCCGCCGGGCACGTGGCGGACGTGCAGTTGCAGCACGGCGTCGTCGTGCGGCGCGTTGGCCAGCGAGAAACTGCGTTTGCGGCCGTCCTTGAGCAGAATGTCGATGTACTGGCCGGCGAGGAATTGCAGGCGTTCGCTGGCCGGCAGGCGCAGGTGCAGTTCGATGACGTCGGGGGCCAGGCGTTCCAGCTTCTCGATGCGCGCCGGCAGCGTCTTGACCGGGATGTCGCTGGCCGCGGCCAGCTGCTTGCATTCGATGACCAGATCGGAACGGGCCGTGGCGCAGCAGTAGAGGGTCAGGCCGGCGGCTTTCTCGTCTTCCGTCAGGCTGTGCGCCTGGGCCCGGCCGTGGTCGACGCTGCCGGCCAGCACCTTGCCCTTGCAGGCGCCGCAGGCGCCGTCCTTGCAGCCGTAGGGCAGGGTCAGGCCGTGGCGCAGCGCGGCGTCGAGCAGGCTTTCGTCGGCTTCGGCGGCGAACTGGCGGCCGCTCGGCTGGACAGTGATCTGGTAGCTCATCGGTTCCCCTTGGTCGTCGGCTACAATGCCGGCGTGCAAAAAATCCTGATTGTCGGCAGCGGGGACGTGGCCCGCCGCATCCATTCCCGTCTGGCCGGCCGTTACAGCGTCTACGTCCTGCTGCGCGAGCCGGATCAGGCGGCATTCTGGCGCACGGTCGGGGCGATGCCGCTGCTCGGCGATCTCGACGACCGGGCCAGCCTGCGGCGCCTGGCCGGTCTGGCCGACTCGGTGCTGCATCTGGCGCCGCCGCCCGGCGAAGGCCGCTGCGATACGCGGACACGCAATCTGCTGGCGGCCCTGAGTGCGGGCGGCAGTCTACCACGGCGGCTGGTTTACGTAAGCACGACAGGGGTTTACGGCGATTGCGCCGGGGCGCTGATCGACGAGACCCGGCCTTGCCGGCCGCAAAGCGCCCGCGCCGCGCGCCGCGTCGATGCCGAACGCCGCCTGCGCGCCTGGGGCCGGCGGCGCGGCGTGCGCGTCAGCATCCTGCGCGCACCCGGCATCTACGCCGCCGACCGGCTGCCGCTCGAACGCCTGCGCCTGGGGCTGCCGGCCCTGGTCGCCGCCGAGGACGCCTACAGCAATCACATCCATGCCGACGACCTGGCCGCCGCTTGCGTCGCGGCGCTGCGCCACGGGCGCGCCAACCGGGTGGTCAACGCGGTCGACGATTCGCGGCTGCGCATGGCCGATTATTTCGACCGCGTCGCCGACGCCTTCGCCCTGCCGCGGCCGCCGCGCCTGCGCCGCGATGAAGCGGCGGCGCGGCTGACGCCGCTGCAGCTGTCGTTCATGCGCGAATCGCGGCGGATCGGCAACCGCCGCCTCAAACAAGAACTGAAACTGCGCCTCGCCTATCCGACCGTCGACGTCGGCATCGCCGCGGCTGCATCTGGGAGAAACGCATGCTCGTCGTGAAGGCCCTGCATATCTGGATGGTTATTTCGTGGTTCGCCGGCCTGTTCTATCTGCCGCGCATTTTCGTGAACCTGGCCATGGTGCCGGCCGACAGCGTGGCTGAGCGCGATCGGCTGCTGCTGATGGCCGGCAAGCTGTTCAAGTTCATGACGCCGCTCGGCATCCTGGCGGTGGCGACCGGGCTGTGGTTGTGGCTGGCCTACGGCTTCCAGGGCGGCTGGCTGCATGCCAAGCTGACCTTGGTCGCCGTGCTGCTCGTTTATCACTGGGATTGCGGCCGCCTGTTGGCGGCCTTCCGCGCCGGCCGCAACCGCCGCTCGCACGTCTGGTTCCGTTTTTACAATGAACTGCCGGTCGTCGTGCTGCTGGTCGTGCTGTTCCTCGTCGTTCTCAAGCCCTTCTGACATGAATCACTATTTCGCCATCTGCCCGCGCGGCCTCGAAGACCTGCTGCTCGAAGAACTGCGTGCCGTCGGCGGCAGCGAGCTGCGCACCACCCACGGCGGCGTCTTCTTCGCCGGCGACTGGAGCGTCTGTTATCGCGCCAATCTCGAATCGCGGCTGGCGACGCGCATCCTCTGGCACATCGTCAAGGGGCCGTACGCCAAGGAAGACGACATCTACCGCCTGGCCGTGCGCCAGCTCTGGCCCAACCATTTCGCCGTGACGCGGACATTGCGCGTGGTGACGACGGCGATCAAGTGCCCGCTGAAATCCCTCGACTACGTCACATTGCGCGTCAAGGACGCCGTCTGCGACCGCTTCCGCGAGGATTGCGGCGAGCGGCCCAACATCGACACCCGCCATCCCGACGTCAGCGTGCATGTCTTCCTCAGCGAGAACGAGTGCACGCTGTACCTCGACACCTCCGGCCAGCCGCTGTGGCAGCGCGGCCTGCGCAAGGCCAGCGTCGATGCGCCGCTGAAGGAGAACCTGGCCGCCGGCATCCTCAAGATGACCGGCTGGCAACCGGGCCAGCCCCTGATCGACCCGATGTGCGGCAGCGGCACCTTCCTGCTCGAAGCGGTGCAAGTGGCGCTCGACCGGGCGCCCGGCCTCGACCGCGGCTTCGCTTTCGAATTGCTGAAGAAGTTCGAGGCCCTGACCTGGGCCAATCTCCGCGCCGCCGCCGAGGCCCGCGTCAAGCCGGCCGAGCCGCTCGACATCCGTGGCTACGATCTCGACGAACGGGCCGTCCGCGCCACCCGGCGCAACCTGCAGGAAGCCGGTTTCGGCGGCGTCGTCACGGTGGACCATGGCGATCTGCTGGAAGTCCAGCCATTGACCGACCACGGCATCCTGCTGGCCAACCCGCCCTATGGCGAGCGCATCGGCGAGCAGGACGAACTGGCCGCCTTCTATCCGCAACTCGGCACCGCGCTGAAGCGCCATTGGGCCGGCTGGAACTGCTTTTTCTTCACCGCCGACCTGCGCCTGCCCAAGCTGCTCGGCCTGAAGCCCAGCCGCAAGACGCCGCTGTTCAACGGCCCGCTCGAATGCCGCCTGTTCGAGGTGCGCATGGTCGCCGGCAGCAACCGGCGACACTGAGAGTATCCCCGATGTATATACTGGGGGCCGCACCGCGGGCCGTTATTTGATCCTGGTCAGCAAAATCCGCCCGGCATTGTGCGAGCATTTCCGTTTTGAAGAATATAACCGAGGAGAAGTCAGCATGTCCGTTCAAGCCTTGTATCAGCAAAAACGCCTGTCTGCCGCCGATGCCATCCGCGTCGTCAAGAATGGCGACACGATCGTCGTGCCGACCGCCGTCGGCGAGCCGCCGGCTCTGTTGACGGCGCTTTCCGAAGCGCGCCGCGATTTCCGCGGAGTGCAGGTATCGCAGATTTTGCCGGTACGCAAGTACGGTTATTTGGATCCGGAGACGGTCGAGCACGTCCGCCATACCGCCTATTTCTTCAGCGGTGTGACCCGCCCCGGCGGCCAGGCGGGCTGGATCGACTACATTCCCTCCTATTTCTCCGAAATGCCCGAGTTGCTGCGGCGCGAGCTGCTGCCGGCCGATGTCGTCTTCGCGCTGGTTTCGCCGATGGACGCGCACGGCTATTTCTCGGTTTCCCTGGGGACCGACTACACGATGGCGGCGATCAAGCGGGCGCGCGCCGTGGTGCTTGAAGTCAATCCCCACGTGCCGTTCGCCTTCGGCAATTGCCATATCCATATTTCCGAAGTCGCCGCGTTGTGCGAAAGCGAGGATCCGATCCTCGAAGTCGGCCTGCCCAAGATCGGGCCGGTCCAGGAGGCCATCGGCAAGTACGTCGCCGACATGATTCCCGATGGCGCAACGCTGCAGATCGGTTACGGCGGCATTCCCGACGCGGTGGTCATGCAACTGACCAACAAGCATGATCTCGGCATCCATACCGAAATGATCGGCGACGGCATCATGACCCTGGTCGAGGCCGGCGTCGTCACCAACCGCCGGAAGAACTACCAGCCGGGCAAGATGCTGGCCACCTTCGCCCTCGGCTCGAAGAAGCTGTACCAGTTCATGGACCGCAACCCGGCGCTGGAAATGCATCCGGTCGATTTCACCAACGACCCCTTCCTGGCCGGCCAGAACGACAATCTGCACGCCATCAACGCCACCATGCAGATCGACTTCATGGGCCAGTGCGGTTCCGAAAGCCTCGGTTCCTCGCCTTACTCGGGCACCGGCGGCCAGTCCGACTTCGTCCGCTCCGCCAACCGCTCGAAGGGCGGCAAGGCCTTTATCGTGCTGCCGTCCACGGCCAAGGACGACACCATTTCCCGCATCGTGCCGACGCTGACGCCGGGTACTCACGTCAGCACCAGCAAGAACGACATCAACTATGTCGTCACCGAGTTCGGTGTTGCCCAGTTGCGCGGCAAGACCGCCAAGCAGCGCTGCGAAGCCCTGATCGGCATCGCCCATCCGAACTTCCGCGGCGAATTGCGCGAAGCGGCCAAGAAGATGAACCTGCTCTGATCGTCCGGCTCGCCCGGCAGCCGTCCGACGCCCTGTTCGGAACGGCTACCGAGGCGGCTACGCTTACAATCCGTAGCAATTTTCCGCTGCCGCCGGATGCCGTTATCGGCTACTGTGAAAGTGAAGCTCCGGAGGATGCGATGAAAGCAGCAAGAATCCTGGCGGCGGCGCTCTGTCTGATGGTCGCCGCACCGTTCAGCATTGGCGAGGCGCAGGCCCACCGCGGCTGGGTGGGTGTCAGTGTCGGCACCGTCTGGGATCCATGGGGGCCGTGGGGCCCTTGGGGCCCCTGGGGCTATCCGTCGCCATGGTATGCGCCGGTCGTGGTCGTGCAGCCCGAGCCCCCGCCGGTCTACATCGAACAGCGCGAACCGCCGGACAGCGCTTTCTGGTACTACTGCCGCCAGCCGGCCGGCTACTATCCCTACGTTCGGGAATGCCGCGATGGCTGGCTGAAAGTTTTGCCGCAACGGGAGAAATGAGCAATGACCACAATCCATCCGCGCCTAACCATGCTTGCGCTGCTGGCCGTCGTCGGCGGTTGCGCCGTGACGCCGACCGGGCCCAGCGTGATGACCCTGCCGGGTAGCGGCATGACGCTCGAACAGTTTCGTAACGACGACATCATTTGCCGCCAGTATGCCCTCGATCAGATCGGTGGGCGTACCGCCGGCCAAGCCTCCCAGCAATCGGCCGTGACCAGTGCCGCCGTCGGCACCGTGGTCGGCGCGCTGGCCGGCGCGGCCATCGGCGGCGATGGCCGCGGCGCCGCGGTCGGTGCCGGCAGCGGCCTGCTGCTTGGCAGCGCCATGGGGACCGACAGTTCCCGTGCCTCCAGCACTGGCACCCAGCGCCAGTACGACAACGCCTACATCCAGTGCATGTACGCCAAGGGACACCGGGTGCCGGTACCGGCCAACCTGTCCTATCAGCGGCCGGTGACCGCCGCCGACGCCGGCATTCCGCCGCCGCCGCCGGGCAATCCGCCGGCTCCTCCGCCACGCTGATCGCGGCAAATAAAAAAGGGCGCTCCGCGGAGCGCCCTTTGCCTTTATGGATTTTTGCTCAGGCAGTCTTGCGGCGGCGCAGCGCAGCCACGCCACACAGGCCGAGCGCGGCCAGCGCCAGGGAGCCCGGTTCGGGCACGTTGTTGCCCGGATCGTTCGGGTTGGTGGCGGTATCGACACCATCCAGCCACACGCTCCAGAAGGTACCCATGTTGCAGTGGCTGGAGGGTTGGCACCAAGTGCTCAGGAGTTCCGGCGCCACGCCGTTCTGTTCGAACCTGAAGGGGTCACTCAGATTGCTGCCAGACCAGTTGTTGTAGGCGGCGACGGTGAAGGCATACTCGCCGGCAGCCAAATTTGCTAGCACGAAGCCGGAGTCGTAGACGGTTTGGCCTGGGCCGATGCCGGTTTTGTCGTCGTTTTCTGCGATGCGCGCACCGGTCGACAGATTCCACAGCGCCGTGATCGGGTCGAAATTCAGGCCGCCCAAGTAGGAGTCCGTCCAGACGCGGACATTGGTCGCGTCATGATCCAGCGTGAAATTGATCTGAACGACATCAGTGTTGTAGGTGATGTTGCCGGTGAAGTTGAACAACGCGGCATGGGCCTGGCTGGTCAGTGCGGCGAGGGCCGCTATGGCAATGATTTTTTTCATGGTGTTCTCCCAAATAGAAATGAAACGCCATGACTAAAAGCAATGCCTATGCCTGCTCTGTTTTGCTAAGGGTTTTCAGGCATTTATGAGCCTTTGCCTATTTGTTTCCCAATTTTTGTAAAAAATCCCGACATATATTGAAAGCGACGGGGTTGGCATTTTTGTCATATGCCAGCGGCGTGCGCTTGCTGGTCGGCCCAGTAGCTGGAACGGACCATTGGCGCGCAGGCGGCGCCGGTGAAGCCCATTTTCTTCGCCTCGGCTTCGTACATCTTGAAGACGTCGGGATGGACGTAGCGCGTCACTGGCAGGTGGTGACCCGAGGGGGCCAGGTATTGGCCGATGGTCAGCATCTCGACGTCGTGAGCGCGCAGGTCGCGCATGACGTCGAGAATTTCCTCGTCGGTCTCGCCCAGCCCGACCATCAGGCCGGATTTGGTCGAGACGTTCGGATAGCGGGCTTTGAATTGTTTCAGGAATGCCAGCGAGTGCTGGTAGTCGGCTCCCGGGCGGGCTTGCTTGTACAGGCGCGGCACTGTTTCCAGGTTGTGATTGAGGACGTCGGGCAGGGCGCCGCCGAGGACGCCGAGCGCCACGTCCATGCGGCCGCGGAAATCGGGGACCAGCGTTTCGATGGTGGTGGCCGGCGACGATTCGCGGACATGGCGGATGACGTCGACGAAATGCTGGGCACCGCCGTCGCGCAGGTCGTCGCGGTCGACGCTGGTGATCACGACGTAGCGCAGCTTCAGGGCGGCGACCGATTCGGCCAGTTCGCGCGGTTCGTCCGGGTTGGGCGGCAGCGGCTGGCCGTGGCCGACGTCGCAGAAGGGGCAACGGCGGGTGCAGATGTCGCCGAGGATCATGAAGGTCGCCGTGCCGCGGCCGAAGCATTCGCCGATGTTGGGGCAGGTCGCTTCCTCGCAGACGGTGTGCAGCTTCTTTTCGCGCAGCAGCGATTTGATTTCGCCGAAGCGGCCGGCGCTGTTGCCGGCCTTGACGCGGATCCACTCCGGCTTGCGTAGCGGCTCGCCGACCGGGACGACCTTGATCGGAATGCGCGCCGTCTTCAGCTCGCCTTTTTGCTTGACGCCCTTTTGCTTCGTTTCAGCCATGTTGTCGGTCCAGTTGCTGCAGCAGGTGCTGCGAAAGACGCTCGCCGGCCTCGTGAGCGGTGAGCGGAATGTTCAGGTCGCGGGTCTGGGTCACTTGCAGGCCCGGGTAGCCGCAGGGGTTGATCGCGGCGAATGGGCTCAGGTCCATGTCCACGTTGAGCGCGACGCCGTGGTAGGAGCTGCCGTTGCGGATGCGCAGGCCGAGGGCGGCGATTTTCGCCGCGCCGACATAGACGCCGGGCGCGCCGTCGCGCCGCTCGGCCGTGACGCCGTATTCGGCGAGCAGGTCGATCACCGCCTGCTCGATGGCGCCGACCAGTTCGCGTACTTTCAGTTTGCGCCGGCCAAGGTCGAGCAGCAGGTAGATCACGACCTGGCCGGGGCCGTGGTAGGTGACCTGGCCGCCGCGGTCGATCTTGACCAGCGGGATGCCAACGTCGCGCAGGATGTGCTCGGGCTTGCCGGCCTGGCCCAGGGTGTAGACCGGCGGATGTTCGACGATCCACAACTCGTCCGCCGTCTCGGCGGTGCGCGCCGCGGTGAAGTCCTGCATGGCCTGGAAAGTGGGGGCGTAGTCGACCCGGCCCAGGCGTTTGACCAACGGCGGCGTCACGTCAGAGCACGACCTTGATCAGCGGATGCGCGCTCAGCTCCATGTACAGCGCGTCGAGCTGCGGCTTCGAGGTGGCGCGCACGGTACAGGTCAGGCTCAGGTAGTTGCCGCCCGAGCTGGCGCGCATTTCCATCGTCGCGCCGTCGAAATCGGGGGCGTGGCGGCTGACGATGGCCAGCACCGTCTGGGCCAGTTCGTCGTGCGCCTTGCCCATGATTTTCAGGGGAAAGGCGCAGGGAAATTCGAGGAGGGTGTCCTTGTTGCCAGCCATCTCAGCCTTTGCGCATCACGGTGTTCTTGAAATCCTGGTACCACTGCCACATCCGCTCGCCGAGCGGGCCGGGCCGGCCGTCGCCGACGGGCTGCCCGTCGAGCGTCGTGATGGCCAGCACTTCCTTGGTCGACGAGGTCATCCAGACCTCGTCGGCGGCGCGAAGTTCCGCCTCGGCGATTTCGCGTATTTCCACCGTCAGGTCATGGACGGCGGCCAGTTCGAGGATCACGTCGTAGGTGATGCCCGGCAGCATCAGTTGTGTCTTGGGCGGTGCCAGCAGGACGCCGTTCCTGACCACGAAGATGTTCGAGGCGGAGCCTTCCTTGAGCCAGCCGTCGCGAATCAGCAGCGCCTCGGCGCAGCCCTGGTCGAGCGCCTGCTGGCGGGCCAGCACGTTGGCCAGCAGCGAAACGACCTTGAGGTCGCAGCGCGACCAGCGCAGGTCGGGGACGGTGATGGCGGCGACGCCGCTGGCGCGCAGTTCGGCTGGCGCCGTGACCAGCGGCGAGGCGAAGGCGAACACCGTCGGCGGCACCGAAGCCGGCGGGAAGGGATGGTCGCGCTTGTCGTCGGCGCCGCGCGTGACCTGCAGGTAGATCGACTGATCCGGCCACGGGGCGGCGGCGATTAGCCGGGTCACGATGTCCCGCCAGCCGGCGCGCGGCAGCGGGTCGGCCAGGCGGACGCCGGCCAGGGTCGCCGCCAGGCGCTGCAGATGCTCGTCGAGGCGGAACGCTTGCCGGGAGTAGACGGGAACCACCTCATAGACGCCGTCGCCGAAGAGAAAGCCGCGGTCGAGCGGCGAGACGCCGGCCTCGGCCAGCGGCAGGTAGCGGCCGTTGAGGTAGACCGGATCGGCGACGTAGGGGGTCATGGCGTTCAGTTGAACCAGAGCTTGACGGTGTCGAGCGCCCGGCCGACGACGCCGGCGACCGGCACGTTTTCCAGCGCCCGCACCGGATAGTCGCCATAGGCCTTGCCGTCGACGCTGAGCTTGAGCGTGGCGACCGTCTGGCCGGCCTGGACCGGGGCCATCAGGGGCTGCTGCGAGACCAGCTCGGCCTTGATCTTGTCGCCCATGCCTTTCGGCACGGCGAGAATGAAATCGCTCTCGAAGCCGGCCTTGACCTGGTTTTGCGCCCCCTTCCAGACGCGCAGCGAGGAGACCGCCTGGCCCTTGGTATAGACCGGGATGGCATCGTAGGACAGGAAACCCCAGTTGAGCAGCTTCAGCGACTCGCTGGTGCGGGTCGAGTCGGAGGCCGTGCCGAGAACCACCGACAGCAGGCGGCGCGGACCACGCAGCGCCGAGGAAATCAGGCAGTAGCCGGCGGCTTCGGTATGGCCGGTCTTCATGCCGTCGACGGTCGGATCGAGCCAGAGCAGGCGGTTGCGGTTCGGCTGCTTGATGTTGTTGTAGCTGAATTCCTTCATCGAGTAGTAGCGGCGGTATTCCTCGGGAAAGTCGCGGATCAGCGCCGAAGCCAGCAGCGACAGGTCGCGGGCGGTGGTGTAGTGCTGCGGGTCGGGCAGGCCGGTGGCGTTGCGGAAGCTGGAGTTCTTCATGCCCAGGCGCTGCGCCTCGCGATTCATCATCTGCGCGAAATTCTCCTCACTGCCGGCGATGCCTTCGGCGAGCACGACGCAGGCATCGTTGCCGGACTGCACGATGACGCCCTTGATCAGGTCGTCGACCGGCACCTGGTGGCCGACGCGGACGAACATCTTGGAACCGCCGGTGCGCCAGGCGCGTTCCGAAACCGGCAGGGTCTGGCTGAGATTCAGCGTTTTCTGGCGCAGCGCCGAGAAGGTCAGGTAGGCGGTCATCAGCTTGGTCAGCGAGGCCGGATCGAGCCGCTCGTCGGGTTTTTCGGCACTGAGCACCTGGCCGGAAGCAACTTCGAGCAGCAGCCAGGACTTGGCGGCCAGCGCCGGCGGCACCGGCTGCACCTGGGCGACGGCCTGGGCGGTGCACAACAGGGCGGTCAGAACGAGGAATGCTTTGCGAAACAGGGACATGGGCTTTTCTTCGGCAGACGTTGGGGGGCGAGAATTATACCTCCGCGGCGGCCACCGTCTGACCGGCATTGCCGCCGGCGCACAACAGTTCGACGGCCGGATGGCGAATCCGCCGTTCGTTGGAGATGGCGTAAATCTGCTCGCTGACGCCAGCCATGGCGCCGACCGGGACGGCTTCGAGCTGGCCGGCGATCTGCTCGGCCAGGGCCAGCGGCGCCGGAAAAATACCCAGTCCGCCGCGGCCGAAAGTGGTCATCAGCGCGCTGTCCTCGAATTCGCCGACGATGCTCGGACGCACGCCGACGCGGTCCAGCCAGCGCTCGATATGGTTGCGCAGCGCATGGTGGCGGGTCGGCAGCAGCAGCGGGGCGCCGTCGAGGCCGTGGGGGAAGTCGCGGCGGCAGCGCGCGGCGAGGTCGGCCCGGGCGAACAGACCGGTGGCGAATTCGCCGAGGTGGGTGCTGAAGACTTTCAGATTGCCGCCGACCGGCGCCGGCCGGTCGGTCAGCACGACGTCGAGGCGATGCAGGGCGAGGTCGGCGAGCAGATCCTCGAATTCGCCTTCGTCGCAGATCAGCCGGACGTCGCCGCTCATTGCCGTGACCTTGCTCAACAGGCCGTAGGCCAGCAACTTGGGAATGCCGTCGGAAATGCCGGCGCGCAGGCGCAGGGTGCTGTCGTTGCCGCTATTGTGTACGGCATCGACCAGCGCATCGCCGAGCTCGAAGATGCGGTCGGCGTAGCCAAGGGCGGCACGGCCGGCCTCGCTCAGCACCAGGCCGCGGCCCTGGCTGTTGAACAGTGCCTTGCCGAGCTGGCGCTCGAGCAGCGACAACTGGCCGCTGATGGTCTGCACGGCGACGCCGAGGCGTTCGGCGGCGCGGGTGATGCTGCCTTCGTGGGCGACCACCCAGAAGTAATGCAGATGCTTGAAATTGAGCGGGGTCATCTCGATTTTAGGAAAAAACGAAGCTTGCTTAAATTTTGCTACGATTTTTGTGGGACCGGCAATGCGCTAGCATTCGGTCCGTAACTTTTTCGTCAGGAGTCCGCCATGAAGCGCGTTCTGCTTTTCCTTGCCACCAACCTCGCCGTCATGCTGGTGCTCAGCGTCGTCGCCAACCTGCTCGGCGTCAATCGTTACCTGACCGCCAACGGCATGAACTTCGGCATGCTGCTGGCCTTCGCCGCCGTGATCGGCTTCGGCGGCGCCTTCATTTCGCTGCTGATGTCGAAGAGCATGGCCAAGTGGAGCACCGGCGCCCGGGTCATCGAGCATCCGTCGTCGTCGACCGAAGTCTGGCTGGTCGATACGGTGGGGCGACTGGCCCAGCGTGCCGGCCTGCCGATGCCGGAAGTGGCGATCTACGACGGCGAGCCGAACGCTTTCGCCACCGGCGCGACCAAGAACAATTCGCTGGTCGCCGTGTCGACCGGCCTGCTCCAGGGCATGACCCGTGAGGAAGCCGAGGCCGTGCTGGCGCACGAAGTGGCCCACATCGCCAACGGCGACATGGTGACGCTGACGCTGATCCAGGGCGTGGTGAACACCTTCGTCATCTTCATTTCGCGCGTCGTCGGCTATCTGGTCGATTCCTTCCTGCGCCGCAACGATTCCGAAAGCAGCGGTCCAGGTATCGGCTACATGGTCACCAGCATGGTCTGCGAAGTCGTCTTCGGCGTGCTGGCCAGCATCATCGTCGCCTGGTTCTCGCGCCAGCGCGAATTCCGCGCTGATGCCGGCGCCGCCGGCCTGATGGGCACCCCGGTGCCGATGCAGAACGCCCTGCGCCGCCTCGGCAACCTGCACACCGAGCCGTTGCCGCAAAACATGGCGGCTTCCGGCATCGCCGGCGGCGGCGGCTTCATGGCGCTGTTTGCGACCCATCCGCCGCTGGAGCAGCGCATCGCCGCCCTGAATCGTCGCTGAGCACATTTTTTGCCGGCCCCGCCTTTAGCTGGCGGGTCTTGGTAATTTTGTGAAATGTAGAATATTTCACGGTAAGGCTTGGTGATTTTTTGTAAGATTTGCTCACCCTAACCGGCCAGCGGGGCCCGCGTGTCGCGAATCAGCATGAAACCTTTGCAATCCCCTGAGGCCGCCGTTGCGCTGTTGCCGGTGGCCGAACTTCAGCAAGGCATCGCCAGCCTGTCGCGCGGCGCCTATTTCAAGGAGGCGTCGCTCGACATGACGCTCAGCCTGCTGACCGAATCGGCGGCGCGGGACTCGGGTGTCGAGCGGGTCAGCATCTGGGCGCTGACCGATGACCAACAGGAATTGCGCTGTCTCGAACTGTATGAACGGATGGCGGGGCGCCACAGCAGCGGCGGAGTGCTGCGGGCGGCCGATTACCCGGCCTATTTCCGTTGCTTGCGCGACGAGAACGGTGTCGCCGCCGACGATGCCTACCGGCATCCGGCGACGGCCGAGTTGGTGCCCGGCTATTTGCCGCAGCATGGCATCACGGCGTTGCTCGATACGCCGATCCATATCCGCGGGGAATTGCAGGGTGTGCTGTGCCTGGAACAGGTCGGCTTCAGCCAGCCATGGACGCCGGCGCATCGCCTGTTCGCCCAGGCCGTGGCCAATCTGGTGACGCTGGCGCTGGTCGAGTACGAGGCCGACGAGGCGCGGCGCCGGGCGCGCAAGGCCGACGAGCGGCTCAAACTGCTATTTGAATTGGCGCAGGATGCGATGTTGCTGTTCGATAGCGGCAGCGGTCGCGTGCTCGATGCCAACCGCCAGGCCGAAAGCCTGTTCGGTTGCCGGCGCGGCGAACTGGCGGGGCGTTCGCGGCAGCAGCTCTATCGCTTGCCGGGGGGGCGCGATCTGGCCGTGCCGGCGGCCGGATCGGCCTCGATCGCCGCCGAAATGCGGCGAGCGGACGGCGAGTTGCGTCCGGTGGCGATCACCGTCGAAGAGGTCGAGGTCGCTCAGGGGCGGCGCTTGGCCCTGGAAATCATCCACCCCTCATGAGGGGGCGACGGCGGCCAGGCTGTCGCGCAGTTGGCGCAGGCCGCTTTCCAGTTCGGCCCGGGTGGTCGCCGCTTCGAGGTCGGTCTTGCTGTCGATGCGGCTGGCCAGTCCGCGCGCCAAGTCCATCAGGCCGTATAGTTCGATCGCCTCGGCCTGTTCGGCGATCTGCCCGGCCGCCGATTTGAACAGCACGGCATCCGGCGGCAGTGCCGCTAGTGCGTCGTGCATCAGCGCCAGCCGCTCGTCCGCTTCGGCGATGAAGAGGCGGTCGACCAGCGGCGAGCGGCGACTTTCGGCCGGCTGCTCGACGGCTTGGCGCAGGCGCCTGGCGAAGTGGCGGGCGCGCTGGGTCAAGGCTTCGTGTTCGAGGCCGGCCGGCTCGTCGAGGCACTCGACGGTGGCGCTCAGCGCCGTCAGCAGTTGCGCCGGCGGCTTGGCGCGCTCGAGCCGGTCGGCGGCGCTGGCCAGCGCTTCGCCGAGTTCCAGGCAATCGGCATCGCCGCTGTCGAGGGCGACGGCATAGAGGGCGAATATCGCTTGGCGCAGGAGCGCCGGATCGTCGCCATCGTGTTCCGACCAAGTCTGCCGCAGTTGCTTGGCGGCTGCCCGCCAGAGTTCGTTGAGCGCGGCGGGGAAGCGCGGCGGCCGGGCCTTGGCCAGCCACGGCAGTACGGCGGCGGTGGCGGCCAGCGTCGGTGCCAGGGCGGCCCGGGCGGCTTCCAACTCGTCGGCCGGCAGGTCCGCCGCCATGCCTGTGCTACTGGCCGGCCAGTTTGGCGAAGGCGCCGACGACTTCCGGCGGCGCCTGGACCAGTTCGATCAGCACGCCCTCGCCGCCGATCGGGAATTCCTCGTTGCCCTTCGGGTGCAGGAAGGTGATGTCGAAACCGGCGGCACCCTTGCGGATGCCGCCCGGGGCGAAGCGCACGCCGTTGGCGGAAAGCCACTCGACGGCCTTGGGCAGATCGTCGATCCACAGGCCGACGTGGTTGAGCGGCGTCGCATGCACGGCCGGCTTCTTCTCCGGATCGAGGGGCTGCATCAGGTCGACTTCGACCTTGAACGGGCCGCTGCCCATGGCGCAGATGTCCTCGTCGACGTTTTCGCGTTCGGAGACGAAAGTGCTGGTGACTTCGAGGCCGAACATGTCGACCCACAGCGTGCGCAGCTTGTCCTTGGACGGGCCGCCGATGGCGATTTGCTGGATGCCGAGAACCTTGAACGGACGTGTCATGAGGGGATTCCTGTCAGTGGTTGAAGACGTAATCCATAATTATAAATCCCTCTTCCGGTGGGCCAGCAGCAACAGCAGCAGGCCGGCGGCGATCATCGGCAGCGACAGCCACTGGCCCATGCTGACGGTGTAGGACTGGCCGAAGATGCCGTGGTCCGGTTCGCGGAAATATTCGGTGATGAAGCGAAAGGTGCCGTAGCCGACCAGGAAGACGCCGGATATCGCGCCGCGCGGCCGCGGCCGCTTGCTGTACAGCCACAGAATGGCGAACAGCGCCAAGCCTTCCAGGCCGAAATGGTAGAGCTGCGAGGGATGTCGCGGTGCCAGATCGCCGGCCTGCGGAAAGACCATCGCCCAGGGCAGGGCGGGGTCGGCGACGCGGCCCCACAATTCGCCGTTGATGAAGTTGCCCAGGCGCCCGGCGGCCAGCCCGAGCGGCACCAGCGGCGCGATGAAATCGGTGACGTCGAGCCAGGCCTTGGCGTGCTTGCGCGCCCACAGGGCCATGGCGACCAGGACGCCGACAAAACCGCCGTGGAAACTCATGCCGCCTTTCCAGACGGCGACGATTTCCAGCGGGTGGGCGAAGTAATAGCCGGGTTCGTAGAACAGCACCTGGCCCAGGCGGCCGCCGACGATGACGCCGAGCATGCCGTAGAACAGCAGGTCGTCGAGCTGCTCGACGGTCAGCGCGGCCTGACGGTGCTTGATCAGCCAGCGGCCGAGCAGCAGGAACTGGGCGAAGGCGACCAGGTACATCAGGCCGTACCAGCGGATCGCCAGCGGGCCGAGGGAAAAGGCGACCGGATCGAACTGGGGGTGGAGAAGCATCGGGAGGGCAGAGTGGGCTAAAATCGCCTGATTATAGTTCGCGCTCGGAACCGCTGGATTCCGGCGCCCGACCCGACGGAGAGAAGCCATGCCGCAATATCGTTCCCATACCTCGACCCACGGCCGCAACATGGCCGGCGCCCGCGCCCTGTGGCGGGCCACCGGGATGCGGGATGGCGACTTCGACAAACCGATCATCGCCGTGGTCAACAGCTTCACCCAGTTCGTGCCGGGACACGTGCATTTGAAAGACATGGGGCAACTGGTGGCGCGCGAGATCGAGGCGGCCGGCGGCGTGGCCAAGGAATTCAACACCATCGCCATCGACGACGGCATCGCCATGGGCCACAGCGGCATGCTCTATTCCCTGCCGTCGCGCGACCTCATCGCCGATTCGGTGGAGTACATGGTCAATGCCCACTGCGCCGACGCCATGGTCTGCATCTCCAATTGCGACAAGATCACGCCGGGCATGCTGATGGCCGCCATGCGCCTGAACATTCCGGTGGTCTTCGTTTCCGGCGGCCCGATGGAGGCTGGCAAGGTACAGCTCGAAGGCCAGGTCGTGCATCTCGATCTGGTCGATGCCATGGTCAAGGCCGCCGATGCGGCCGTATCGCAGGCCGATCTCGACGAGATCGAGCGTTCCGCCTGCCCGACCTGCGGCTCCTGCTCCGGCATGTTCACCGCCAATTCGATGAACTGTCTGACCGAAGCCCTGGGCCTCAGCCTGCCCGGCAACGGCACCGTCGTCGCCACGCACGCCGATCGCCAGCAATTGTTCCTGCGCGCCGGCCGACTGGCCGTCGAACTGTGCCGGCGCTATTACGAACAGGACGATGCCTCGGTGCTGCCGCGCGCCATCGCCACCAAGGCCGCCTTCGAGAACGCGATGACGCTCGACGTGGCGATGGGCGGCTCGACCAATACCGTGCTGCACATCCTGGCCGCCGCCCGGGAAGCCGGCGTCGATTTCACGATGGCCGACATCGACCGCATTTCACGGTCGGTGCCCTGTCTGTGCAAGGTGGCGCCGATGACCGACAAATACCATATCGAGGACGTCCATCGCGCCGGCGGCATCATGGGCATTCTCGGCGAACTCGACCGTGCCGGCCTGCTGCGGCGTGACGTGCCGACCGTGCATGCCAAGACGCTCGGCGAAGCGATCGAGCGCTGGGACGTGGTGCGCGAGCACGACATCAAGGTGCACGAATTCTTCAAGGCCGCCCCGGGCGGCGTGCCGACCCAGGTCGCCTTCTCGCAGGCGCGGCGTTTCAACGAGCTCGATCTCGACCGTACGCACGGCTGCATTCGCAACAAGGCCAATGCCTACTCCAAGGACGGCGGCCTGGCCGTCCTTTACGGCAACATCGCCGAGGACGGCTGCATCGTCAAAACAGCCGGCGTCGACGAGTCGATCTGGAAATTCACCGGCCGGGCGCGCGTGTTCGAGAGCCAGGATGCGGCGGTCGAGGGCATTCTCGGCGGCCGGATCGTCGCCGGCGACGTCGTCGTGATCCGCTACGAAGGGCCGAAGGGCGGCCCCGGCATGCAGGAAATGCTGTATCCGACCTCCTACTTGAAATCGATGGGGCTGGGCAAGGAGTGCGCGCTGCTGACCGACGGCCGCTTCTCCGGTGGCACTTCGGGCTTGTCGATCGGCCACGCCTCGCCGGAAGCGGCCGACGGCGGCGCCATCGCGCTGGTCGAGGAGGGCGACACCATCGAGATAGACATTCCCGGGCGTCGTATCCACCTGGCTGTTGCCGCCGACGAGTTGGCGCGCCGGCGGACGGCCATGGAGGCGCGCGGCGACGCCGCCTGGCAGCCCGTCGACCGTCAGCGTGCCGTGTCGGCCGCGCTGCAGGCCTATGCCTTGATGGCGACCTCGGCCGACAAGGGGGCTGTGCGCGACGTGACGCAAATCCAGCGGCGCAAGTAAGCTTGTGCCGACGATCGACCGGGGCGGCGACAGTAGTTTCGTCACCGCCGACCGGCCGACGGAGGTCAGTGCCGGAAGCTGGCCGAAGGCGGTTTCGTCCGGCATGCGGAACGGGTTATTGATTGGCGTCAAGATTTGCCTGTCCGGCGTATTTCTCCGGGAGGTGCGGGCCTGTGGCGCTTGCGGCCGATTTTGGCCCGATCCCCGCCGGGCTGTGCCGCCGGCGGTTTGCAAGCGCTTGAAAAGGTTCTATCATCCGCAAGCTTTTTCCACCAACCCGGATTACGGAGCAAGAGAATGAAATCTGTATATATCGCCATGATGGCAGCTGCAGGTATCGTGATGGCCGGTCAGGCGCATGCCGACGAGGCGCTGGCCAAGGCCAAGAACTGTATGTCCTGCCACGCCCTCGACAAGAAGCTGGTCGGTCCGGCCTACAAGGATGTCGCCGCCAAGTACAAGGGCGACAAGGCTGCGCCGGCCGCGCTGGCAGCCAAGATCAAGGCCGGTGGCAAGGGTGTCTGGGGTCAGATTCCGATGCCGCCGAACAACGTCACCGAAGACGAAGCCAAGAAACTCGCGGCCTGGGTGCTGTCGATCAAGTGATTTTTTGCGCTTGGCACAAAAAAGCCGGCGATTGCCGGCTTTTTTGTTGTCGCAGGTGTTGACAGGGTTTGAGCCTGTGCGGATAATTCCGCGTTCTTCCGGAGGGGTACCCAAGCGGTCAACGGGAACAGACTGTAAATCTGTCGGCTCTGCCTTCGAAGGTTCGAATCCTTCCCCCTCCACCAGATTGTTGATGCTGTAGCTGTTTGTGCTGCGGGTGTGGGTTAAGCGGGTGTAGCTCAATGGTAGAGCTGAAGCCTTCCAAGCTTAAGACGAGGGTTCGATTCCCTTCACCCGCTCCATGTCATGTCTGGCGGTGGTTTGTGTGCTGCAAGATGCCCATGTAGCTCAGTGGTAGAGCACTCCCTTGGTAAGGGAGAGGTCGGCAGTCCGATCCTGCCCATGGGCACCACAATGCTTGCTTTAAGTTTTATCAGAGATTATTTAACTTCTAACGTTTGAGGTACCGGCAAATGGCTAAGGCAAAATTTGAGCGTACGAAGCCGCACGTGAACGTCGGCACGATAGGACACGTTGATCACGGCAAGACGACGCTGACGGCGGCGATTACGACGATTCTGTCGAGGAAGTTTGGGGGCGAGGCGAAGGG
>JAVBRT010000017.1:0-17279 GCA_031547725.1 Azonexus sp.
GTTCGAAGCGCCGGCCGGCGCCGGCCGGCGTGGCGACGCCTGGCCGCGGCCGGCGGCCGGGATGCCGGAAGCGCCGCGGCAGCCGCTGCCCGAGATGCGCCGCGAACCGCGCGAGATGACGCGGCCCATGCCGCGCCAGGACGAGGGACGGAGTTTCCGCCGCGCCGAACCGGAGGCGCCGCGGCCGCTCATGCGCGCTCCGGATGGCGGCGGGGACGGGCCGCGCGGCGGGCGCGAGCGGGGCGACGGCGGCGACCGCCCGGGGCGCGGCAGCGAGTCGCGCGGCGAGCGCGGCGGCGAGAGGGGGGGCGAGAGGGGGGGAGAGCGCGGTCCGCGCTGAAGCGGATACCGGCCGGCGGCTGGCGCCGCCGGCCGTTCAGTGCTTGTGGCCGAGGCCGAGGTAGGACTCGATGACGCGCGGGTCGGCGGCCAGTTCGGCACTCGGCCCGGCGAGCGAGATTTCCCCGGTTTCCAGCACGTAGGCGTAGTCGGAAATCTGCAGCGCGGCGCGGGCGTTCTGCTCGATCAGCAGGATGGCGACGCCGGTCTGCTTGAGGGCGGCGATGATCTTGAAAATTTCCTTGATGATCAGCGGCGCCAGGCCGAGGCTCGGCTCGTCGAGCATCAACAGCTTGGGCTTGGCCATCAGCGCCCGGCCCATCGCCAGCATCTGCCGCTCGCCGCCGGAGAGGGTGCCGGCCAGCTGGTCGCGGCGCTCTTCCAGTCGCGGGAACAGCTCGAACACCTCGTCCATGGTGTCCATGTGGTCGCGGTGGCCGCTGCGGTAGCGGTCGAAGGCGCCGAGCAGCAGGTTGTCCTCGACGCTCATCTCGGCGAACAGCTCGCGCTTTTCCGGGACCAGCGTCATGCCGTGGCGGACCAGGTGCTCGACCGAGCGTTCCGGCCATTGCGCCTGGCCCATGTAGGCGATGTCGCCGCGCGCGGGCAGCAAGCCCATCAAGGCGGCCAGCAGGGTCGTCTTGCCGGCGCCGTTGGGGCCGATCACGGACACGATCTCGCCGCGGCGGATGGTCAGGCTGACTTCGTGCAGCGCCTCGACCTTGCCGTAGGCGACGCGCAGGTTCTTGACGTCGAGAATGACCTCGTGGTCACGCAGATGCGAGTGCTTGCTCATGTCTTACTCCACGCCGCCGAGGTAGGCTTCCAGCACCTTCGGGTCTTGCTGGACCTCCTCGGGCAGGCCGGCGGCGATTTTTGCGCCGAATTCCATGACCACCACGCGGTCGGCCAGTCCCATGACGAAATCCATGTCGTGTTCGACGAGCAGGATGCCCATGCCCTCGGCGCGCAGCTTGCGCAGCAGTTCGGCCAGTGCCTGTTTTTCCTTGTAGCGCAGGCCGGCGGCCGGTTCGTCGAGGAGCAGCAGGCAGGGGTCGGAGGCCAGGGCGCGGGCGATTTCGATGATGCGCTGCTGGCCGAGCGCGAGGCTGCCGGCCGGCTGGAACATGTGCTCGGCCAGGCCGACCCGCTCGACCTGGCGGGCCGCTTCGGCGAGCAGGCGGTTTTCCTCGGCGCGGTCGAGGCGCAGCGCGGCGGCGACGACGCCCTTGCTGCCGCGCAGGTGGGCGCCGATGGCGACGTTCTCGATGACCGACATCTGGCCGAGCAGACGGACATGCTGAAAGGTCCGGCTCATGCCGCGCCGGGCGATGTCGCGCGACCCCTGGCGCACGGTCGATTCGCCGAGGAAGGCGATTTTCCCCTCGGTGGCCGGATCGACGCCGGAAATGCAGTTGAACATCGTGCTCTTGCCGGCGCCGTTCGGGCCGATCAGGGCCATCACTTCGCCGGCCCGCACGTCGAGATCCATGTTGTTGTTGGCGACCAGGCCGCCGAAACGCTTGGTCACCTCGCTGGCTTCGAGCAGCACCTTGCCGGCCGCCGCCGCCGGGCGCTTGGCCAGCAGGTCGCCGGCCTGAATCTGGCGGTGTTGCCGGCTGCGGGCCGGCAGCAGTCTGACGATCACCGGCCACAGGCCGACGCGGGCCTTTTGCAGCACGATCACCATGGCGATGCCGAACACGATGATCTCGAAATTGCCGCTCTGGCCGAGAATCTGCGGCAGCCAATCCTGCAGCCACTGCTTGAGGACGGTGATCAGCCCGGCGCCGAGCACGGCGCCCCAGACATGGCCCATGCCGCCGACGACGACCATGAACAGGTATTCGATGCCCTGCGTCAATGAAAACGGGGTCGGATTGACGAAGCGCTGCAGGTGGGCGTACAGCCAGCCCGAGGTGCTGGCCAGCAGCGCGGCGATCAGGAAGATGACGATCTTGGTGCGCTGGGTGTCGATGCCCATCGCCTCGGCCATCACGATGCCCCCGCGCAGGGCGCGAATGGCCCGGCCCTCGCGCGAATCGAGCAGGTTGCGGATGGCGACGATGGCGAGCAGCACGAGCAGCCAGATCAGGTAATAGAACTGCTCGCCGGACTTCAGCTCCCAACCGAACAGCGACACGGCCGGAATGCTGGTGATGCCGGTATGGCCGCCGAGAAACTCGACGTTGCCGAACAGGAAGTAAAGGCTGATGCCCCAGGCGATGGTGCCCAGCGGCAGGTAGTGGCCGCCCATGCGCAGCGTGATGAAACCGAGAAAGACGGCCACCGCGGCCGTGATGGCGAGGCCGATGAACAGCGTCAGCCAGGGCGACAGGCCGTAGGCCGTCGTCAGGAAGGCCGTCGTGTAGGCGCCGAGACCGACGAAGGCCGCCTGTCCGAACGAGGTCAGGCCGCCGACGCCGGTCAGCAGGACGAGGCCGATGGCGACGATGGCGTAGAGGCCGATGTAGTTGAGCAGCGTGATCGAAAACTCCGGCAGCAGGCCCGGCGCCGCCAGCAGCAGGCCGACGAAGGCGGCGAACGGCAGGTGGCGCAGCCAGCGTCGGCGGGACGCGGCGGTCGGTGACTCGGGATTGACCTCGTCCGTGTGTTCGTCGTTGTCGTCGACATGGCGCGTCGTCAGCGAACGCCAGAGCAGGACCGGAATGATCAGCGTAAAGACGATCACTTCCTTGAAGGCGCTGGCGTAGAACGAGGAATACGCCTCCAGCAGGCCGACCAGCACGGCGCCCAGGGCGGCCAGCGGGTAGGAGGCGAGGCCGCCGATGATGGCGCCGACGAAGCCCTTCAAGCCGATCAGGAAGCCGGACTCGTAGTAGATGGTGGTGATCGGCGCGATCAGGAGGCCGGAGAAGGCGCCGATGGCGGCCGCCAGCGTGAAGCACAGCTTGCCGGCGAGGACCGGCGGGATGCCCATCAGCCGCGCGCCGGTGCGGTTCATCGCGGTGGCGCGCAGGGCCTTGCCGTAGAGCGTGCGCTCGAAGAAGAAATAGAGGCCGATGATCAGCAGCGCCGAGGCGAACACGACGAGGATGGTCTGCCCCTGCAGCGGCGCGCCGGCCAGTTCGAAGGAGAGCTCGGTGAACGGCGGCGTGCGCGAGCCCTCGGCGCCGAAGAAGAGCAGGCCGAGGCCGACCAGGGCCAGGTGCATGGCGACCGAGACGATCAGCAGCACCAGCACCGGGGCGCTGGCCAGCGGCTGGAAGGCGATGCGGTAAAGCATCGGCCCCATCGGCACCACCAGCAGCAAGGTGACCAGCACCTGCAGCGCCAGCGGCAACTGCGCCGGCGAGATGGCGAGCAGGCCGGCGGCGGCCAGCAGCGGGCCGCCGATATTGAAGATCAGCAGCGGCGGCAGCTTGGCGTAGCGGCGCTCGCGCAGCAGGCGCAGGCCGTCGAGGGCCGCCACCGTGCTGCCCAGCCCGAGCAGCAGCCAGACGGTGCCGGGGATGTGGCCGGCCTGCAGCGACGCCAGGGTGAGCGCGCCGAAAGCGACGAATTCCCCCTGCGGGATGAAGATCACGCGGGTGACGGTGAACACCAGCACCAGGGCCAGTGCCAGCAGGGCGTAGATGGCACCGTTGGTGATGCCGTCCTGGCCGAGGAGAAGGAGGATTTGCAGGTCCATCGGGAACCGAGGCGAGAGGGAGGAGCGCTGGGGGCGCTAGGCACCGGGTGGCCGGACGGCAGCCGGGGCGGGCCGTCCGGCTTGGCCGCCGCGCCGTTCCGGCCGGGGCCGGGGAGCGGGGCGGCGCGCTAGCGGGTTACTTGACGAGTTTCCAGGCGTTGTTGTCGATGACCACCATGACCCGGGCGCGCTGGTCGAAACCCTGGTGGTCTTCCGGCGACAGGTTGAAGATGCCGTGGGCGCCGGCCAGATTCCTGGTGCCCTCGATGGCGTCGCGCAGGGCGCGGCGGAATTCGACGCTGCCCGGCCTGGCCTTCTTCAGCGCCTGCGGAATGGCGTTCTGCAGCAGCAGGCCGGCATCCCAGGCGTGGCCGCCGAAGGAGCTGACGCTGCCCTTGCCGTGCGCCGCCTCGTACTTGTTCACGTATTCGAGGGCCGATTTGCGGACCGGGTTGTCGGCCGGCAGCTGGGCGGCGACGACCATCGGGCCGACCGGCAGGAAGGCGCCTTCGATGTCCTTGCCGCCGACGCGCAGGAAGTCGTTGTTGGCGACGCCGTGGGTCTGGTAGATCAGGCCCTTGTAGCCCTTTTCCTTGAGCGTCTTCTGCGGCAGCACGGCCGGCGTGCCGGCGGCGCCGATCAGCACGGCGTCGGGGCGGGCGGCGATGACCTTGAGCGCCTGGCCGGTCACCGAGGTGTCGTTGCGCTGGTAGCGCTCGCTGGCCACGACCTTCAGCTTGCGGGCTTCGGCGATCCTGGCGAACTCCTTGAACCAGCCTTCGCCGTAGGCGTCGGCGAAGCCGATGAAGGCGACCGTCTTCACGTTCCGGTCGGTCATGTGCTGGACCAGCGCCGTGGCCATGTGGGCGTCGTTCTGGGCCGTCTTGAAGACCCACTTGCGCTTGGCGTCCATCGGTTCGACGACGATCGCCGAGCCGGCCATCGAGATCAGCGGCGTCTCGTTGTCGACGGCGACGTCCATCATCGCCAGCGAGTTCGGCGTCGTGGTCGAGCCGATCACCACGTCGACCTTGTTCTCGCTGATCAGCTTCTTGATGTTCTTGGTCGCCGCGGTCGGGTCGGTGGCATCGTCGAGGACGATGTAATTGACCTTTTCGCCGCCGATGGTGGCCGGCAGCAGGGCGATGGAGTTCTTTTCCGGAATGCCCAGCGAGGCCGCCGGGCCGGTGGCGGACAGGGAAACGCCGACATTGACGTCGGCGACCGCATGGGTGGCGAAGGCGGCGAGAACGGCGACGGAGAGGGTTTTCAGCATGGTCTCATCCCGAAAAAGAAAGCGGTAAAAGGCGGGAGTCTAGCACGCGGGGCTCGGCCGAATGCCGGGCCTCGCGGCTTGGCGAGCCGGTTCAGCGCAGCAGTTGCCAGGCGCCGTTCCTGACCGTGACGACGACGCGCGAACGCTGGTCGAGGCCGAGGTGGTCGCCCGGACTGATGTTGAAGACGCCGTGGGCGCCAGCCAGTTCGCGGGTGGCTTCGAGTGCTTCGCGCAGGGCGGCGCGGAACTCGCGCGTCCCCGGCTGGGCTTTCTTCAGCGCCGCCGGCACGGCGTTGGCGAGCAGGCCGCCGGCATCCCAGGCGTAGGCGCCGAAGGCATTGACGCTGCCCTTGCCGTGGGCCGCCTCGTACTTGCCGACGTAATCCATGGCCGGCTTGCGCACCGGGTTGTCGGCCGGCAGCTGGGCGGCGACCAGCACCGGGCCGGTGGGCAGCACGGTACCTTCGCAATCCTTGCCGCAGATGCGCAGGAAGTCGTTGTTGGCGGCGCCGTGCGTCTGGTAGATCGTGCCCTTGAAGCCTTTTTCCTTCAGGGCCTTCTGCGGCAGCGCGGCCGGCGTGCCGGCACCGCCGATCAGCACGGCGTCCGGCCTGGCCGCCAGGATCTTGAGAATCTGGCCGGTGACCGTGGTGTCGGTGCGGTTGAAGCGCTCGCTGGCGACCAGCTGGATCTTGCGCACCTGGGCCAGTTTGGAAAATTCCTGCCACCAGCCTTCGCCGTAGGCGTCGGAGAAGCCGATGTAGGCGGCGGTCCTCACGTTGTTGCTGGTCATGTGCTCAAGGATGGCGGTCGCCATCTGGGTGTCGTTCTGCGGCGTCTTGAAGACCCAGCGGCGCTTGTCGTCCATCGGCTCGACGATGCGCGCCGAGGCGGCGAGCGCGATCAGCGGCGTCTCGCCCTCGGCGGCGACGTCGATCATGGCCAGCGAATTGGGCGTCGTCGACGAGCCGATGATCAGGTCCACCTTGTGCTCGCCGATCAGCTTGCGCGCATTCTTGACCGCCGTCGTCGTGTCCGAGGCGTCGTCGAGGACGATGTAATTGACCTTCTGGCCGGCAATGCTCTTCGGCAGCAGGTCAATGGTGTTTTTCTCGGGAATGCCGAGCGAGGCGGCCGGGCCGGTGGCCGAGACGCTGACGCCGACGTTGAGGTCGGCCAGGGCGGCGGAAGCGAGGCCGGCGAGCAATGCGGCGAGGATTGCCTTTTTCAAATTTGTCTCCCTTTGGTGAATTAATTGCATAAAGTGCAAAACCCTAGTGGCAAGCGGCCATTCCTGCAAGCCGGGCCGTCGATCGGGGTCCAAGGAGGCTGTCGGCGGGCGTGCTAAAGTCCGTCCTTTCCCTTTACCGACAACGGGTTCTGCCATGTTCTCTGGAATCATCGCGGCGGTCGGCCGCATCACCCAACTGACGCCCCGCGAAGCCGGCTTTCGCCTGCACGTCGAGGCCGGCAACCTCGGCCTCGACGATGTCGCCCTCGGCGATTCGATCGCCCACAACGGCGTCTGCCTGACCGTCGTCGGCAAGGACGGCAACCGGTTCATGGTCGACGTCTCGCCGGAAACCCTGTCCTGCACCGTCGGCCTCGACGCGCCCGGGCCGGTGAACCTGGAGAAGGCCCTGCGCCTCAACGACGTCATCGGCGGCCACCTGGTTTCCGGCCACGTCGACGGCGTCGGCGAAGTGCTGCGCTTCGATCCCGTCGGCGACAACCGCCTGCTGGAAATCCGGGCGCCGGCCGAACTCGCCAAGTACATCGCGCGCAAGGGCTCGATCGTTGTCGACGGCACCAGCCTGACCACCAACGAGGTCAATGGCGCGACGTTCACCATCAACCTGATCCCGCACACGCTGGAAAACACGACGCTGCACCGGCTGGCGCCGGGCGCCAAGGTCAATCTCGAAGTCGATCTGATCGCCCGCTACGTCGAGCGCATGCTCGGCGCCGGCCAGGGCTGAGGCCGGGGCGGCGCCGGCGGCTCAACGGCGAAAGGCCGGGCCCAGTTCGGCCAGCAGGCGGTTGGCCTGCTCGGTCAGCGTCGGCCGCGCCGGCAGTTGCCGCGGATCGACGCCGAGCAACCGCGCCGCCAGGCGTTCGCCGCGCGCATTGTGCAGCTCGTCGAGGCGGATGGCGCGGGCGTCCGGCGCCGTGGCCGGACATTTCACGTTCATCCGGTCGAGGTGCAATTCCAGCGGCTGCATCCACAGCTGCCGCCCGGCGTCCGCCAGCACCTCGGCCAGCAGGTCGAGCTGCCCGTCCAGGCTGTGTTCGTCGATGCGCAGGCCGTCGAGCTGGGCCTCGACCTGCGCCAGCTCGGCCTGCAGCGCTGCGTCGGCCGCCGGAGCTGCGTCGAAACTCCAGCCGCCGCGCTGCAGGATGCCCAGCTTGCAGCGCAACAGGTCGCGCTGCTGCTGCAGCTCGGCATATTCGCCGCGGGCCTCGCCGAGGCGCCACAGGGCCAGGCTGAGCAGGTGGTCGAAGGCCCGCCGCTTGAGCAGGCGCCGGGCCTCCGTCTCGCTGGCGGCCGGGTCGAGCAGCCGGTGCTGGGCGAAACTGACGGTGGTCTGGGCCACGTCGCGATGCAGCAGGTCGCCGGCCAGGGCCATGCCGAAAGTCTGTCGCTCCTGGCATTCGGCCAGCAGCAGGGCGGTGACCGGGGCGGCGGCGGGCTGCTCGGCACGGAATTCGGCCAAGGCCGGATCGTTGCCGAGCACCTGGCGGACATGCTCGGGCGAGACGAACAGCGCCGCCAGCGCCGGCTGCGCCAGGTAATGGCCGCCGTCCGCCGGAATCGGCGGGGCCAGGCCGTCGACCAGGGTGATCACGTAGTCGATGGCCTTGACCACCGGTGCGCGCAGTCGCTGGCGATAGTCGGGCAGCGCCCGCAGCTTGGGATAGACGCCGTTGACGGCGCGCTCGATGGCCTGCTCGACCAGCGTTTCGGTGTAGCGGCCGGTGCTTTCGTCGCCGCCAAAGATGGATTGGAGAATCTTCAGCATGGTCTACTTCTACTCGCGCCGGCGGCGTCCGGCAACCCGCCGCAGACCATCGCCGGCCCGGCCGCCCGGCGGCGACGCCGACCAGCCGGGGCGTGGTGCCCTTACCTGGCGCCGCTGGTCTTGCGCAATTCGTCGAGCTTGATGCGGAAGTTCTTGGCCCAGGTATTGACGATCGGCGTCAGGTCGTTCCAGGTGATGGCGTGGCCTTGCGCCAGGTCGTCGTCGGACTTGCGGGTGACCACGGCCATGCCGATCTGTTGCCCGCCGCCGTCGAGGATTTCCATTTCCGCCGACATCTCGGCGGTCCGCGGCGCGTAGCCGGCGGCGGCGCGCCCGGCGTTGAACAGCGCCTTGACCGGGATGAAGTCGGTGACGCCGAGATCGGTGCTGGCCGGCTGCAGGCCGGTGATGGCGGTGCGGATGCGCAGCACGTCGGGTCCGGTGGCGGAAACCACTTGATAGCCGCCCTGCGTCGCCTCCTTGACCAGGGCCTGGCGGAAGGTGTCGGCAATGCGGTTGATGGTGGCCCGATCGACATCCTTGTAAGCGCCGTCGTTGGCGACGATGACCTGGACGGGGTCGAAATAGAGGCGGTTCGTCGTCCGGATGTCGATGGCGTGATTGACGTAGCTTTCCGAACCGGCCTGCCCGGTCGTCGGCTGCAGTTTCGAGTAGTCGGACAGGAAGCCGGAACGCACGGCGCTGCCGGAGGTACTGGCGCAGCCCGCCAGCAGCAGGCTGGCGACGGCGCCGGTAACCAAGAGGACGTTCTTCATTTCAGTCTCCTAAAGTGGGGATCACGACAAAACGACGGGTACGGAGTGCGGCGATACGGTTTTCGGTACGACCTTGAACCTGAAGCGGGTGCTGATGGAAATATCCATTTCGGTGTGGTTGCGGCGATTCCGGACCGGCTGTCCGATCGGTCGCGGCCGGGTGCCGCGCTGCCCGGCTTGCGCGGGCGCGGCACCCGGACTGCCGGCATGGCATCGACCGCAATGCGGCCGCCGAGTTTCCCGGCGAACAAGCCGGGAGCGGCGGGGAACGCATGCGGACCGATATCGGGCGGCGGCCTGCGGCGGACGGGACAGGATGAATCCGGTCGCCCATGGTAGTCCCTGAGCTTGACGCCGCAATGACGATCGTGACATTTTGCGCCACAGGAAAACACGGTTTCCAGGGTGTCGATCGCATGCACGGAAAATCCCCACCGCCGTTGGCACTGCCGCCGGACGGCTACGTCCGGGTCGGCGGTTTCGCTCGCTTTGCCCGCCTGCTGCGCGAACTCGGCGGGCGGCCCGAGGCCCTGCTGGCATCGTTCAAGCTGAGCGAGGCGGCGCTGCAGGATAGCGAGCGCTTGATTCCGCTGGTCGTCCGCGGCGAATTGATCGCGGCGGCAGTACGGCAGACCGGTTGCGAGCATTTCGGCCTGCTGCTCGGGCGGCAGGCCGAGGCCGCCGACCTCGGCCTGCCGGGCCGGATTTTCCTGGCTGCCGCGACGGTCGGCGAGGCGTTCGCCGGCTTGGCCGATTATTTCCATTGGCATTCGCGCGACAGCATCGTTACCGTCGGCCGTAGCGACCACCGCGCCCGCCTGGGCTATCTGGCGGTCGACGGCAATTTCCCCGGTTTCCAGGAGCTGCAGGACGTGTGCCTGGCCACCGGGCTCAGTTTGTTGCGTCAGGCGCTGGCGCCGGAGTGGACGCCGACGGCGGTCAGCCTGTTGCGCCGGCCGCCGCGCCAGCCGGAAATCCATGAACGCTTCTTCGGCGCTCCCTGCCGCTTCAACGCCGAACGCAGCGAGCTGATTTTTCCTGCGGCGACGCTCGACCTGCCGCTGCGCCGGCCTGCCGCGACTCCGGCGGCCGACGACCCGCCGCCCGCCGGCCGCGCCCGCTCCGATGCCGACTGGCTGCACTTGGTGCGCCGTACCACCCTGCGCCTGCTGCTGGCCGACAATTGCTCGCAGCGGGCGGTGGCCCGCGTGTTGAACATCAGCACACGGACCATGAACCGCATCGTCGAGCGCAGCGGCTCCTCTTACCGCGAGGTCGTCGATTTCTGCCGCTACCGGGCCAGCCGCACGCTGATCAAGGAAACCGACATGAGCCTGCGCCACGTTGCCGAGGCGCTCGGTTATGCCGATCACAGTTCGTTTTGCCGCGCCTTCAAGCGCTGGTCGGGCATGTCGCCGACCGACTGGCGCCGGCAACGGGCCGCCCGGCTGGCGTTGCCGCCCGGAGCTTGAGCGTCGTGCCGGCTTCGGCACATCGGCGCGGCCGACCGGGATGAGCGGCCGCGCCTGTCGCGTGCGTCCGTTGGGACGCGAGCCAAGGCCGCTGCCGTTCAGGCAAGCTTCAGCGAACCGCGGCCGCCGGCCTTGGCCGGGGGCGGGCTGTCGAACAGCTTCTCGATCGTCGCCAGCCGTTCGGCGCGTTCGCCGGTGGCCTCCCCGGTCGCCGAGACGACGCGGCGCACCGCTTCGAGCAGCTTCTTGCGCGCCGCCGGTTCGGCCGGCAGCATCGCCGGAATGGCCTTGAGCGCCGCCTCCTGGTCGAGCAGCAGACCGAAGAACTGCTCGCGCAGGGCGACCTTGAATTCCTGCAAACTCATGCCCTGGTGTTCGGCGCGAATCTTTTCGACGACGTTGAAGGCCCGTTCGTCCACGCCGCGGCCGGCCATGCCGATATAGACCACGCTGCGGATCACCGCCTCGCGGGCGCCGCCCTTGACGATGCCGGCGCGGATTTCGCCGATGCGCTGATTGACGAAGGCGAGGCGGTCGGGATCGGTGCCGGGACGGCGGCGCGGCGGCTCGTCGGAGCCGCCGAGACCGACCAGCGCCTGCAGCAGCGGCGAACTGTAGGTGGCGAGGAAGAGCTGCTCCATGCCGTGGTCGCGCAGGTCGCGCCAGTTGTCGAGGGCGCTGACGATGCTGTCGGACAGCATCTCCTGCCAGCGCCACAACGGATTGTCCTCGGATACCGGCTGGCGCCGGGTACGGACCTGCTCGGCCATCTGGGTTAGTTGCTGCATCATCGGATTGCGGCCGGAGAAGAACTCGAACAGCAATTCGTCGGGGCCGAACTTCTTGAGCGGCTCCAGCGCGCCGGTGCTGGCGATGGCCCGGACGAAGGGCTGCAGCATGGTGCGGTAGAGGCCGAGATTGATCTCGGAGACGCGACGCACGGTGGCGAAGCGGCGCTCGTTTTCCGCATCGGGCTTGACGATCTGGCGCACGTCGTCGAGGGTGCGCGGCTCGAAGCGGACGATCCAGTCGCCGACGACCAGGTCGGGATTGGCCGCGTCGGCGGTCTTCGGCGTCAGCACCGCCTGATACAGACCCGGCGGCAGCACGTCGATCAGGTCGATGTTGGAGGCGAATTCCCGGTGCTCCTTCTTGGCCACGCCGCCGGAAACGAAGATGCCGAGGTGGCCGACGCTGTCATGCACCGTGTAGATGATGGTCTGGCCGGCGGCGCGGATATCGTCGTCCTTGGCATAGAGATCGGTGATCCAGCCGAGCGCCTGTTGCGGCGGCGTGATGTTGTCGCCCTTGGAGCAGAAGCAGATGATCGGCGAGCGGATGTTGCGCAGGTCGATGCGGGTACCGTCGCTGGTGCTGATCTCGGCCGTCGCCAGGCGGTTGCCGACGAACAGCTGGTCGACGATCCACTGCATTTCCTCGGCATTCAGGTTGACGTGGGCGCCCCACCATTTCTCGAAATCGAGAAAGCGCTGCGCGCCCTGGTCGACGGTCGCCCAGATGTCGTAATTCTTGCTCCACAGCGTGTTGGCCGGATCGAGGTTCTCGAAGTTCTTGACCAGGTTGTCGCCGGCGAACTTGCCGTTGTTGAGGTCGCTGGCCAGCGCCGTCATCCACGAGCCGCCGGCCAGGCCGCCGGTGTAGCGCATCGGATTGATGCCGATCTCGCCCGCCCAGTACGACAGCGGCGCCCCGGCGATGATGATCGGCCCGCACAGTTCCGGCCGCGTCGCGGCCATCATCATCACCGCCCAGCCGGCCTGGCAGTTGCCGACGATGCAAGGCTTGCCGTCGGCCTGCGGATGGCTGGCGACGACCTTTTCGAGGAAGGCCGCCTCGGCCCGCATGATGTCCTCGATCGTCTGCCCGGGGAGCGGGTCCGGCGAGAAACCCACGAAATAGCAGGGGTGGCCGGCATTCAGGGCGACGCCGATCTCGCTGTCGGCCTTGAAGCCGCCGATGCCCGGACCATGCCCGGCACGCGGGTCGACGACGACGAAGGGGCGCTTGCGCTCGTCGATGACAACGCCGGCCGGCGGCTTGATGCGCACCAGGCCGTAATTGACCGGACGGGGCAGGTCGCGCCCGTCGAGCACCAGTTCGGCCTCGAAGTTGAGCACGTTCGGCACCTTCTTGGCCTTTTGCACGTAGTACTGGTCGCTGCGCTGGCGCAGCAGATCCATGAACAGGACCGAGCGCTGCGCGATGTCCACCAGGTATTCGGTGAATGATCCCCAGGCCTGGGTCGGGTCGGATGGCGGCAGGCTGCCGGGGAAGGTGATGCCGGAAGGGGCTTTCTGGCTGGATTTGCTTGTTTTGGTCGCCATTTCTAACTCCTTGAAAGTCGCGCAATGCGTTGCTCGAGGGGAAAAGCCTGAAAATCACAGAGCCTGCTGGAAGCGGCAGGGCGGAGGCGGCGCTTCGTTGCCGAGGGCGCCTGTTGGCGCTGCCGATGAGGCGAAACGGTCGAGAGAAACCTCCTGCTAGGACAGCGCCGAGCCGCTTTTGACTCAATCGATCCGTAAAAAATAGCGGGAATATCCGGGCTGCCGCGAGGCGAAACTTGCCGGCAGAATAACAGAGGGGGGTAGGGGCGCGTGGCGCAAAATGTCACCGACGCCTCCGGCAGGGGACCGTCCGGATTACCATGAACTCGCCCGTGGAATCCCCGGGGCGGCGGTCGCTCCGGTCGCCGGCAGCGGCATTCCACCATCTCACCTTGAGGAGAGCCACATGACTGCTAACGCCGACGACGCAGGCGTCATCCAGACCTTGCTCGATCGTTTCAACAACCAGCGCCTGCCCCGGGCCCTCGAACTGAAGGCCAAGGTCGACCAGGGCGAGGAACTGACCGACATGGAAGTCGAATACCTGGCCCTGGTCAACGAGGATATCCGTGCGCTGCAGCCGTTGATCAGCCGCCATCCTGAAATGGAGCCGTTCATCGTCAAGGGCATCGGCCTGTACCAGGAAATCCTCGCCAAGGCTCTGGAAAATGCCAAGAAATAAGTCTTTGCAGCCGCTGCCGCGCCGGGTTCCGCTGAGGCCGGCGATGGCCGTGCGGCCGGATGAAAGGCAATGCGATCCAGCCTCTTGAAAGCCCGCGCCATCGCCCCCATAATGAAAGGCATGGTTGTAATTCCGGCAATCTGGAGGCGTTCTGGACAGGGGTTCGATTCCCCTCGACGACGAACCAAGTGACCTAACCCGCTGAAAGCTCGGCGGGTTTTTCTTTTTGCGGCAGTGCCAAAGCGTTTGGTGTCCCAAACGAATATCCCAAAAGGGAGCAGGCAATGTCCATCAAGTTACCGGCATATCTCCATCGCAATCGACACGGCGTTTTCGGGTTCCGCGTCGTCATACCGAAGGCGCTCCGGGTATCATTCCCGGCCAATGAATACCGCCTATCCATCGGCACATCCAACAAAAGACATGCGAAGCAAGTTGCCGTCCGGCTGGCCGGGTTCGCACAAGATTATTTTCACAGGGTTCGTCGTATGAGCACGAGCAACAAGGGGTTGCCCGGTTCGGGTTTTGCGGCAGAGCTACAGCTACAGCGCGACAGGTTCGCCAACGAGCTGAGCAGCTTTGTCGACACGACGCTGGGGCATGACGACAAGGCAAAGGCTATTCAGGCTGAGCTGACCGAACTGAAGGCCGCGCAAGATGCACTTGAGACACTGACCGAGCATGCACAAGCGGCCGGCGATGCTGTGCTAGGCCAAGAGCTGGTGGCGTTTGCAAACGCCATAGATGCACGCATGGCGGCCTTACTGCCAAGAGTCATGGCCCTGGCTGACAGCGAAGATGCCATCGAGCGGGGCGCTAACAGGCTTGCTAGAGACGCTATGGGAGTCACGCTTGCTACCGAGCATGGCAAGGTTTTGGAAGCCCAGGCGACCCGGTTTGAGCAGGAGCGTGATTACTTGGCCGACTTCACGGCGAGGGCAATAAAAGCGGCTGGTGTGCTTCCGGCGCCTGTCGTTGCCGGCGCTTCTTCCGCTGCGCCGGGAGAGTTGCTATCTGTCGTGATTGAAGCCTACTGCGCCAATCAGAACGCTGAAAGTTGCTGGACAGCAAAGACGGATGCCGAAAACCGGGCGATTCTCTCGCAATGGCTGAACATTGTTGGGGATCAGCCGATCACCGGATACGGCTACGAACAGCACCGGGCCTACAAGGCAACGCTTCAGCGCCTTCCGCCGAACATCAACAAGAGTCCGCGTTATCGTGGGAAAAGCATTGATGAGGTTCTGGCGCTTGGCGACAAGCCGGCAGCACCGAACACGGTCAATAAATCTGACCCGGATTGCCGATGCTCGCATCAAGGCAGGCGAAGCCAAGACAGCCTCTGCCCGTGCCTTTGCTGATCGTGTCCGCCCTGAAATTGAGAAGATGCTGGCCGCCGGCGAGAGTCTTAACCGAATCGCCACACGCCTAAATGCAGTTGGGGTGCCGACTGCCCGCAACGGTGCATGGACTGCAAAAGCAGTGAGTCGGATTATCAAGCCGCTCTAGGAGATAGTCGCAGCAGCAGAAAACAACCACCAAGTCACCTAAAAGCAGGTGTAGAATATGCTGGTATCAATATTGAGACTTTCTGGTTGTGGCAACCACAAAACCAAGAACACGCCCAAAGAGTGACGATAGCGTTATACTCGCGGAGATTGGAGCTAAAACCAAACTCCTTTCGGACCTTACCCATCTAGCACGACATGCGCTAACTATTGGAGGTGTGGTTTGGACTATTTCCATCGTAATGTCTTCCCTCGAGGCTATCGTGCAGGCCAATCCTGCGGCAATTCATGAGATTGCCAACGTAGTCAAAGCCCTCAAGTTGAGCGAAATAACTGGCACTATGCTCGGGACACTTGGTGTCGTTTGGGCGGTTGCAGAAAGACGTGGCCGTAAGCGTGCAATTGAAAAAGCTGGTCGCATGCAACGCAAACTTGAACAACAAGATACCTACAATGCTCGGAGTGGCTTGACTCCCACAGGGGACACACCAGGAGAGATAGATGACTAATACCGTGATCTTCTGCCTAAACCTGCTGCTATTGATGGCTGTCTGGCATTTTGGCTGGCGTCGCTCTGCTCTTGATAGTTGTCGCGACGATTTGCACCTGCTGAGAGAAAATGTTCGCGAACATTTTATTGATCACTCAATCCCACTCGGCCATCCTGCATATCGGCTACTGAGGGATATGCTGAACAGCTACCTGCTATTCGCACCTCGTGCAAATCTAATTGAGGCGTTTTGGTTTTCATTCGTGCTGCGTAAAGACCCCGCATTTGCAAAAAAACAAGCCAAGCTAGTTCATGCAAAATACAATGGTTTAGACCCAGAGGTGAAGCAATTTGCACTGTCAGTCAGAAAGCAAGCCGCTGACATTATGGTTGTCTATATGCTAAAGACTTCGGTCGTTGCAGCCTTGCTGCTATTTGCAGCTGCGCCATTTTTTGGGCTGTATCAGATGGCAAAGGATATTCGGACCGTTATGCGACATTTATTCAATGTCAAATGGCTCTGGGAGGCAATCTGCCTGGTATTTAAGACAGGCGCTCAAGCCATAGGAACACTCTTGCTTACCGGCCACGCAACTGGCAAGGGATCGAGAGCAGCTGTAACAGATATCATGGAAGAGTGTTCTGAACGTTACGCCTTCAGTGTCTGTCCCGCATAATACAAACACTGCATCTAGCACCAAAGGGCTTGGACATTCTCCAAGCCCTTTGTCATTTTTACCCCGCCAAATTCAGTTACTGTAATAAGGGGCGACGGCACCAGTGACTTTCTGGAGGTCCAACATTGCCACGACTTCTTGCATGATGACTGGCGAGAAATCCTTGCCATACCTCCCGAAAGTCACGCTATCGTCTTCATGCCCGACCAGAGCAGCAATTTTTTCCTTCGGGACATCTGCCTGCTTCAATCGGTCGATGACGGTATGCCGGAAGCTGTGGAATACTTTGCCTTCGTCGGTGATACCGCATTTCCGGCGATAACGCTGAAACCATTTTGAGACGGTCTGGCCATAACCATCGCGCTTCAACGGCAATTCCGGGAACAGCCGCATTTCATTGGCTAATCGCAGTTCGTCAACGTAGCGCAGCAAACCCAGCCGCACCAATTCTGCATGAACCGGGATGGCCGGCTTACCCGCCTTCGTCTTCAGGCGCTTGCCTTCGCCCTGATCGTTGATGCTGATAAGCGGCACGCCATCGGTTTCATAAAAGTCGGCAAGATGCAGTTGCGCGATTTCGTTCAGTCTCGCCCCGGTGAAGAGCGCGATCAATGGCACCCAATACCTGTGGGGCAGCGTATCCGCCGCAAGTCAGCAGCCACCGCCTTGCGCATTTTCCACGAGACGTAGTTCAGGCTGTGTCGGACCATATGGACGACGCACAATTGAACGGCGGCATGCGGATAGACGGCCTCAATGGCCTCCGGAAATCCCTTCAAGCCATCGACGCAGGCGATGAAGACATCCTGAATGCCTCGATTCTTCAATTCCGTGACCACTTGCAGCCAGAACTCCCGAGTTCGACAGATAAATCTGTAAATGACTGATTATGCGAGAAACTCGCATTTGAAATTGGCACTACAGGGCCTTGGCGGAGGGTTCGGGCAGGCGGACGGTGTCGAAGAGTTCCTTCTGTTCCGGCGACAGGGTCGAGAGGCCGGCGGCGGATTGGCGTTGATGCAAGGTGACCTGGTGAAACTGG
>JAVBRT010000023.1:0-4925 GCA_031547725.1 Azonexus sp.
GAGCCGTTCGAGGTGGCCATCCGCCGCTTCAAGCGTACTGTCGAAAAGACGGGTCTCCTGACCGAGCTGCGCGCCCGCGAGTTCTACGAGAAGCCGACCGCCGAGCGCAAGCGCAAGGCTGCCGCCGCTGTCAAGCGTCAACACAAGCGCCTCCGTAGCCTGACCCTGCCGCCGAAGCTGTACTGATCCAGTCACGGTGAACGCCGCAGGAACAAGCCGCCCGCCTAAACAGCCGGCGGCTTTTTCGTTTGAATTCCCCGCCGCGGGGCGCCGCCCCCGCACTTTGTTTCCCGTATCCCATACCCGAGCGCCACGATGAGTCTCAAAGCCCGCATCACCGAAGACATGAAAACAGCCATGAAGGCCAAGGACTCGCCCCGTCTGGCGGCCATCCGCCTGCTGCTGGCCGCCGTCAAGCAGAAAGAGGTCGACGAGCGCTGCGAACTCGACGATGCCGCCACCATCGCCGTCATCGAGAAGCTGACCAAGCAGCGCAAGGACAGCGTCACCCAGTACGAGGCCGCCGGCCGCCAGGATCTGGCCGACGCCGAGAAATTCGAGATCACAGTATTGGCCGCCTACCTGCCGGCCAAGATGAGCAGCGCCGAAACGGCAGCCGCGGTCGCCGCCGCCGTCGCCGAAACCGGTGCCAAGGGAGCGGCCGACATGGGCAAGCTGATGGCCGTATTGAAGCCGCGCCTAGCCGGCAAGGCCGACATGGGAGAGGTTTCGAAGCTGGTCAAGGCGGCGCTTTCCTAGGCCCGCCGGCGACAACCCAGCCGCTCGAGCGCACGGCCCCGCGATGATTCCCGATTCCTTCATTCAGGACCTGCTGGCCCGGGTCGACATCGTCGATCTTGTGGACAGCTACGTGCCGCTGAAGAAGGCCGGGGCCAATTACGCCGCCTGCTGCCCCTTCCACAACGAGAAATCGCCATCCTTCACGGTCAGCCCGACCAAGCAGTTCTATCATTGCTTCGGCTGCGGCGCGCACGGCACGGCTATCGGTTTCGTCATGGAATACCAGGGCCTCGGCTTCGTCGACGCAGTCAAGGAACTGGCCGGCCGTGCCGGCATGCCGGTGCCGGACAGCGGCGGGCGCGGTTTCCACGACGAGAAGCCCGGCCAGACGCGGACGCTGATCGAGGTCATGGCCCGCGCCGCCCAGTACTACAAGGAGCAGCTCAAGGCCTCGCCGCGCGCCATCGCCTATTGCAAGCAGCGCGGCCTGTCGGGCGAAATCGCCGCTCGCTTCGGCATCGGCTACGCGCCGGACGGCGGCCAGAACCTGAAGACGGTTTTTCCCAACTACAACGCCGAGGAATTGGAAGTCGCCGGCCTCGTCAAAGTCAACGACGAAGGTCGTCGCTACGACCGCTTCCGCGACCGCCTGATGATCCCGATCATCAACCAGAAAGGCGACATCATCGCCTTCGGCGGCCGCATCATCGACCAGGACAGAGACAAAAACGGGCCGAAGTATCTCAATTCGCCGGAAACCCCGCTGTTCGAGAAGGGCCGCGAACTGTTCGGGCTGCCGCAGGCCCGCCAGGCGCTGCGCGACACCAACACCGCCATCGTCACCGAAGGCTACATGGACGTCATCGCCCTCGCCCAGAACGGCGTCGGCAATGCCGTGGCGACGCTCGGCACGGCGACCACGGCAACCCACGTCGGCAAGCTGCTGCGCCAGGTCGACCGCGTTGTCTTCTGCTTCGACGGCGACAACGCCGGGCGCAAGGCCGCCTGGCGGGCATTGGAGAACTCGCTGGAAGCGCTGGCCGACAACAAGCGCCTCGGTTTCGTCTTCCTGCCGCCGGAACACGACCCCGACAGCTACATCCGCGAACACGGCAAGGCCGAATTCGACCGCCAGGTCGTTCAAGCCATGCCGCTGTCCGATTTCCTGCTGCGCGAACTGGCCCAGCGCTGTGACCTGACCAGCTCGGAAGGCAAGGCGCAGCTGATCTACGAAGCCAAGCCGCTGCTCCTCAAGCTGCCGACGCCGCTGCTGCGCCTGCAACTGGTCAAGCGCCTGGCCGAGGCCAGCGGTTTCGCCCAGAGCGAAGTCGAACGCCTGTGCGAGCTCAAGTCCTTCGCCCCCGCCCCGCCGCCCAAGGCCAAGCGCAGCGCTCCGTCGCTGACGCGCAACCTGCTTCGCCTAGTCCTGCATAAACCGCAACTCGCCGCCCAACTGCCGCCCGAACTGCTGCCCGACACGCCCGAGCGCCCCGCCCTGCTGCGCCTGCACCAACTGGTGGCCGGCCAGCGCGAGACGGGCAGCTATGCCGTGCTGCGCGAACAGCTACGCGGCCTGCCCGAGGAAACCATGATCGAGAATGCCGCTTCGGAACTTCTTGGCCAGGCATTTGACGAAACGGAAGCCGAAACCGAATTCCGCGACACCGTCGACAAGCTCCGCGCCGCGGAACAGAAGCGGCTGTTCGCCGAATTGCAATTGAAAGCGCAGCAATTCGGCGTCGCCGGTTTGAGCGCCGCGGAAAAGCAGACGTACATCCAGTTGCTTGGCACACCGCCAAATCGCAGCTAAGTTGTGGTATAATTTACAGTTTTCTCCAATAACATGGAACGTGTTCATGGCTAAGGCAAAAGACACCGCGAAGGAAGCCCCGAAGGCACGCACCAGCAAAGCCAAGGAAAAGGCCGCCGAAAAGGCGCTGCTCGACGGCGCCATGGTCGAGACGCCGGAACCGCTCGACGCCGAGGCGCGCAAGACGCGACTGAAGGCCCTGATCAAGCTCGGCAAGGAGCGTGGCTACCTGACCTACGCCGAAATCAACGACCACCTGCCGGACGACGTCGTCGATGCGGAAAGCATCGAGGCGATCATCTCCACCTTCAGCGAAATGAGCATCCAGGTCTTCGACGAGGCCCCGGCCGCCGAAGATCTGCTGATGTCGGACACCGCCGCCGCCGCCACCGACGACGAGGAAGTCGAAGCCCAGGCCGAGCAGGCGCTGTCCACCGTCGACTCCGAGTTTGGCCGCACCACCGACCCGGTGCGCATGTACATGCGTGAAATGGGCTCGGTCGAACTGCTGACCCGCGAAGGCGAAATCGAGATTGCCAAGCGCATCGAGGAAGGCTTGAAGCACATGGTGCAGGCCATCTCCGCCTGCCCGACCACCATCGCCGACATTCTCGAATCCGCCGCCAAGGTCGAGGCCGACGAAATGCGCATCGACGAACTGGTCGATGGCTTGATCGACCCCAATGCCGTGGTCGCCGAGCCCGCCGCCGAGGTGCCGGAAGAGGAAGAAGCGAGCGACGAAGAGGAAGCAGACGACGAGGACGGCGGCAGCGGCGCCGTCTCGGCCTCGCTGCTGCAACTGAAGGCCGACGCGCTGGAACGCTTCCAGACCATCCGCGCGCTGCACACCAAGATGCAGAAGGCACTGGCCAGCAAGGGCTCGCAGGACAAGACCTATCTCAAGCTGCAGCAGCAAATCTCCGACGAGCTGATGAACATCCGCTTCACCTCGCGCTCCATCGAGCGCCTGTGCGACAGCGTGCGCAGCATGGTCGAGCAGGTCCGCGCCTCCGAGCGCAAGATCCAGCAGCTTTGCGTCGACCGCGTGAAGATGCCGCGGCCGCATTTCATCCAGTCCTTCCCCGGCAACGAGATCAATCTCGACTGGGTCGACGGCGAGATCGCCGCCGCGCCGAAAACCTACGTCGCCATCCTGACCCGCAGCGCGCCGGACATCAAGGAAGAGCAGAAGAAGCTGCTCGCCCTGCAGGACCGCATCGGCATTCCGCTCAAGGAACTGAAGGACATCAACAAGCAGATGTCCACCGGCGAGGCCAAGGCCCGCCGCGCCAAGCGCGAGATGACCGAGGCCAACCTGCGCCTGGTGATCTCGATCGCCAAGAAGTACACCAACCGCGGTCTGCAGTTCCTCGACCTGATCCAGGAAGGCAACATCGGTTTGATGAAGGCGGTGGACAAGTTCGAATACCGCCGCGGCTACAAGTTCTCGACCTATGCCACGTGGTGGATCCGCCAAGCCATCACCCGCTCCATCGCCGACCAGGCGCGGACCATCCGCATTCCGGTGCACATGATCGAAACGATCAACAAGATGAACCGGATCAGCCGCCAGATCCTCCAGGAAACCGGCGCCGAGCCCGATCCGGCGACGCTGGCCAAGAAGATGGACATGCCCGAGGACAAGATCCGCAAGATCATGAAGATTTCCAAGGAGCCGATCTCCATGGAAACCCCGATCGGCGACGACGACGATTCCCACCTCGGCGACTTCATCGAGGACCAGGCCACCCTGGCCCCGGCCGACGCGGCGATGTATTCCAGCCTGCGCGGCGTCACCAAGGAAATCCTCGACACCCTGACGACCCGCGAAGCCAAGGTGCTGCGCATGCGCTTCGGTATCGAGATGAACACCGACCACACGCTGGAGGAAGTCGGCAAGCAGTTCGACGTCACCCGCGAGCGCATCCGCCAGATCGAGAAGCACGCGCTGATGGAGCTGAAGAAGCTGGCCCGGTCCACGGGGTTCGACGCCGCGGCGTAATCCGTTCTTCGCGGCGCGGACCTCCCGGGCGGGCATACTCGGCTCCGAGGGTTCCGAGAGCTCCGGCGGCGCCCGTGGAAGCGAGGAAGGAAAAACTCGTTCCCACAGAGAGGATTGGGTTCCTGATCCGGGGGCACGCGAGCTTACCGCGGGCCACTCAGGTCGGGGCCGCGTCGGCCACGCCGCACGGCATGGCTGGTCAAGGCCTCCGACCGGCTCGTACAGAAGTCCGTTTACCGCCGCTTCAACACAGCGGTCCTGGGGCACAAAACTCCAGGGCCCCCAAATGCCGAGTCCCGACGCACTTCCCCCGGTGCCAGGGACTCTTCCAGAGTCGAGCTCCGGCGCCTCCCCCCCCTGGCGCCGGAGCTC
>JAVBRT010000048.1:0-56254 GCA_031547725.1 Azonexus sp.
AGCCGCCCACATACACGATGTAGGAGACGCCGGGCACACAGAGCGCGTACAGCGGCGCGTTGCCGTACATACAGCGCCGCAAGAACCCGTCTTCAGGCCGCGCTTCGTACACATGGGCGGCATCCAGAAACGCGCACATGGCGGCAATCTGCTCGCGCAGCGCGCGACCGCCCGAACCCGGTTGGGCTTCCGTGGGCGCGCGGCCTCGGGCATCGTCCACGGTAAACGAATAGTCGAGCCCGAAGTACGCGCCGCAGCCGCTCATGAACAGCTCCCACATCTGGCGGCGATAGAAATCGGGCGCTCCGCCCGCGAACCCCGTTTCGTTGCATCCCACGACGCCGGGCACGTGCGCGTTGGCGAGCATGCACGCCCGGTCGGTGTAGTGAAACGAGTATACCGAAATATCCGGCAGCGCTTCCACGCGCTCAAAGCCGTTCATGACGTTGATGCCGATCAGATGACGCTTCGGAAGCGTCGTCTCGCATTCGGCCAGCGCGCGCGCCATGCGCAGCTGCCACTCGAGCGTCGTCCCCTCCACGTAGGGCTCGTTGCACACCTCATAGTAGAGATTATCAAACTCGTTGAGCCGCCGCGCGAATTCGCGCACGAGCGCTTCCTGATACCGCGTGAGCGCTTCATGCCGCAGCGTGTGTACGTCCAGCGAATCCGCAAGCGGCACGCCGTTTACATTGTTGTCCGCATGCAGCGGCGCGACGGCCCACTGCACGCCGTTTTCTACATTCATGTAAAACGGGCAGAAGATGCTGAACTCCACGAAAATACCGCGCTGCTGGGCGGCGTCCATGAAGCGCAGCAACCGGTCGAAATAGGCTTCGTCGAAGCGATCCAGGTCGAATTTGTTGCCGCCGTCGCGCGCGCCGGGCACGTCAGTGCGCGGCCAAGGGCAGCAGTACGCCTGCGCGCTCGCGCCCAGCGTGTTGCCCGTGATGCCAAACGCGCCGGGAAGTTCGTGGTAGTAGCCGGAAAACAGCCGCGTGGCGTTCTGCCCGCTGTCGCGCAGCTCGTCCAGATAAGTGATAAAGTCAAAGTCGCGGTTGAGCACGGCGCCGTAGTGCTCGCACGACGTGGCCAGCAGCAGCGGCTTTCCTCCATAGGCGAAGTAATGCGGATTCTTGGGCCACAGCGTCAGAGGTTGGCTGGATATGGCGTTCGCCTCCCCGGGTTTTACTCGTCTAAGATGGGTATTATGGGCGCTGTCCGTATATGCATTATTATAGGGCAATAAGCTGCGATGTGGCAAGAGAGGGTTGCGCGCGCGGGGAGAAATGGGGGAGGGGAAAGGCAGGGCAAAGGCGGCCTACGCGAGGGCGGTTTGCGTATACCGTGCGCTTTACTCCAAAAAGTAGACATGATTCTCTTTGTTAACTCCGCCGTTTACACTTGTGCTTTCACCGAAAAACAGGTATAATACCTTTCGTTCGCTTGGGGTTATAGCTCAGTTGGTCAGAGCGCCACGTTGACATCGTGGAGGTCGTTGGTTCGATTCCAATACCGCCTACCAAATTCCTGACGGAGTTGAATTGATGAATTTCCGAACTTGCATCGCGGTTCAGAAGTCCTAATCGAGTCAGCCTTCGTTCGACCAGAAAAGTGCGGCTCGCCCCGCACTTTTTTTTCGCCCCGAGATTTGCCATGCCCGATATCAAACTGCCTGACGGTTCCATCCGCTCCTTCGCGCAGCCGGTCACCATCGCCGAGGTCGCCGCCGGCATCGGCGCCGGGCTGGCCCGCGCCGCGCTCGCCGGTAAGGTTGACGGGGCGCTGGTCGATACCTCCTACCTGATCGAGCACGATGCCGATCTGGCCATCGTCACCGAGCGCGATCCGGAGGGGCTGGATCTGATCCGCCATTCGACGGCGCACCTGCTGGCCTACGCCGTCAAAGAGTTGTTCCCGGAGGTTCAGGTCACCATCGGCCCGGTCATCGAGAACGGCTTCTACTACGACTTCGCCTACAAGCGTCCGTTTACGCCGGAAGACCTAGCGGCCATCGAGAAGCGCATGGGCGAACTGGCCAAGAAGGATATTCCGGTCAGCCGCGAGGTCTGGAAGCGCGACGATGCCGTGCAGTTCTTTCTCGATCAGGGCGAGAAATACAAGGCTGAGCTGATTGCGGCGATTCCCGCCGACCAGCAGGTGTCGCTGTATCGCGAAGGCAATTTCATCGACCTCTGCCGCGGTCCGCACGTGCCGTCTACCGGCAAGCTCAAGGTCTTCAAGCTGATGAAGGTGGCCGGCGCCTACTGGCGCGGCGATCACCGCAACGAGCAACTGCAGCGCATCTACGGCACGGCCTGGGCCAAGAAGGAAGAGCTCGACGCCTACCTGCACATGCTGGAAGAGGCCGAGAAGCGCGATCACCGCCGCCTGGGCAAGCAGTTCGACCTGTTCCACATGCAGGACGAGGCGCCGGGCCTGGTTTTCTGGCACCCGAAGGGCTGGGCGGTGTGGCAGGAAATCGAGCAATACATGCGCGCCGTCTATCGCGACAACGGCTACCAGGAAGTGCGTTGCCCGCAGATCCTCGACAAGACGCTGTGGGAAAAGTCCGGCCACTGGGAGCACTACAAGGACAACATGTTCACCACGGCCTCGGAAAACCGCGACTACGCCGTCAAGCCGATGAACTGCCCGGGGCATGTGCAGGTGTTCAATGCCGATTTGCGCTCCTATCGCGAGTTGCCGCTGCGCTACGGCGAATTCGGCTCCTGCCACCGCAACGAGCCGACCGGCGCGCTGCACGGTCTGATGCGCGTGCGCGGCTTCGTCCAGGACGACGGCCATATTTTCTGTACCGAAGACCAGATCGAGTCCGAGGTGACGGCCTTCAACGCGTTGGTCAAGAAGGTTTATGCCGATTTCGGCTTCGCCGACGTGGCCGTCAAGCTGGCGCTGCGCCCCGATAGCCGGGTCGGTTCCGATGCGGTCTGGGACAAGGCCGAGGAAGCACTGCGCCAGGGTTTGCGCGCTTCCGGGCTGGAGTGGACGGAGCTGCCGGGCGAGGGCGCCTTCTACGGCCCGAAGATCGAATTTCACATCAAGGATGCCATCGGCCGCTCCTGGCAGTGCGGCACGATGCAGGTCGATTTCTCGATGCCGGGCCGGCTCGGCGCCGAGTACGTCGATGCCAACGACGAGCGCAAGGTGCCGGTGATGCTGCATCGCGCCATTCTCGGTTCGCTCGAACGTTTCATTGGCATCCTGATCGAGAATTTCGCCGGGGCTTTGCCGCTGTGGCTGGCGCCGACTCAAATCGCGATTTTGAACATTTCGGAAAAACAGGCGGATTACGCCGCCGAAATCACCCAAAAGCTACATCGGGCCGGCTTCCGGGCCGAGGCCGATTTGCGCAACGAGAAAATTACCTATAAAATCCGGGAACATAGCTTGAACCGTCTGCCTTACCAGCTCGTCGTCGGCGACAAGGAAAAGGCGGAGGGACTGGTGGCCGTGCGTACACGCGGCGGTCAGGATCTCGGACAGATGTTTGTCGATGCCCTGATCGAGCGGCTTCGTGAAGAAGTCGCGGCGCGTAGTGGCACGGCTTAATTATTGTTGTATTCGGGGGTTACACCATAGCTCAGAACAAGGCGCATCGCCTCAACGAAGAAATTACGGTTCCGGAGGTTCGCCTCCAGGGTGTGGACGGTGAGCAGCTTGGGATCATGAGTATCCGTGCTGCATTGCAGATGGCCGACGAGGCGGGTGTCGATCTGGTCGAGATCGCACCGATGGCCAAGCCGCCGGTCTGCCGCGTCATGGACTACGGCAAGTTCAAGTACCAGGAACAGAAGCGCGCCCACGAGGCGAAGTTGAAGCAGAAGCAGGTCCAGGTCAAGGAAGTCAAGCTGCGCCCCGGTACTGACGAGAACGATTACCAGATCAAGCTGCGGAACATGATTCGCTTCCTCGAGGAAGAGGACAAGGTGAAAGTGACCTTGCGCTTCCGCGGTCGCGAAATGGCGCACCAGGAATTCGGCATGCGCCAGCTGGAAAGAATCAAGGCCGATCTCGAAGCCGTCGGGCAGGTGGAGCAGATGCCGAAGATGGAAGGACGGCAGATGATCATGATCATCGCGCCGGCCAAGAAGAAGCAGTAAGAAGCAGTTCCTGCAGGCCGCGCGTTGCCAGACGACGGGTGGCCGGCAGTTAGAAGAAGTGCTTTCGGGTAGAGCAAGCGTTTCCGTCGGAAACCACCTGGCAGCATGTCATTAGGAGCATTCAAATGCCCAAAATGAAGACCAAGAGCAGCGCCAAGAAGCGTTTCTCGATCCGCGCCGGTGGCAGCATCAAGCGCGGTCAAGCCTTCAAGCGTCACATCCTGACCAAGAAGACGACCAAGAACAAGCGTCACCTGCGCGGTGCCGTTGCCGTGCACGAGCGGGATGCCGCTTCCGTGCGCGCCATGATGCCCTACGCATAAGGAGTTAGAACATGTCCCGAGTCAAACGTGGTGTAACGGCGCGCGCTCGTCACAAGAAGGTTCTTGCTCAAGCCAAGGGCTATCGCGGTCGCCGCAAGAACGTCTATCGCATCGCCAAGCAGGCGGTGATGAAGGCCGGTCAGTACCAGTACCGCGACCGTCGTCAGCGCAAGCGCCAGTTCCGTTCGCTGTGGATCGCCCGTATCAACGCGGCGGCCCGCGAACTGGGCATGAAGTACAGCACCTTCATGAACGGCCTGAAGAAGGCCAACATCGAAGTCGACCGCAAGGTTCTGGCCGATCTGGCCGTCTTCGATCAGCCGGCTTTTGCCGCCCTGGCCGCGCAGGCCAAGGCCAAGCTCGGCGCCTGAGCGAAAGCTTGATGAAAAAAAGGAGGCGCAAGCCTCCTTTTTTGTTGGTGGTTTTCTAGGTGGAAGTGCATGGACAATCTTGATCAAATCGTCGGCGAAGCGCGGGTCGCGTTCGCCGCCATCTCCGACCCGGACGCGCTGGAGCAGGCGAAAGCCCGCTTCCTCGGCAAGAGCGGTCAGATCACCGAATTGCTGAAGGGCTTGGGCAAATTGCCGCCCGAAGAGAAGAAAACCGCCGGTGCGGCGATCAACGTCGCCAAGACGGCCGTCGAGAACGCCCTCAACGAGCGCCGTGAAGCGATCCGCCAGGCGGCGCTGGCGGCGCGCTTGGCCGAGGAGGCGCTGGACGTGACGCTGCCCGGGCGCAGCGAGCAGCGCGGCGGCCTGCATCCGGTGACGCGTTCGCTGGAGCGCATCGAGGCGCTGTTCGCCTCGATCGGTTTCGAGGTCGCCGATGGTCCGGAAATCGAGGACGATTTCTACAACTTCACCGCCCTGAATACGCCGGAAGATCACCCGGCGCGTTCGATGCACGACACTTTCTACCTGCAGAACCCGGACGGCTCCCTAGCCGACAAGGTGCTGCTGCGTACCCATACCAGCCCGATCCAGGCCCGCTACATGCAGGCGCACGTCGCCAAGCATGGCCACCTGGAGAGCATGCCGGAGATCCGCATCATCGCGCCGGGCCGTGTCTATCGCGTCGATTCCGACGCCACGCATTCGCCGATGTTCCATCAGGTCGAAGGCCTGTGGGTCGGCGAGAACGTCTCCTTCGCCGACCTGAAGGGCGTAATTGCCGATTTCCTCAAGAGTTTCTTCGAAACCGACGACCTGACGGTGCGCTTTCGTCCGTCCTTCTTCCCCTTCACCGAACCGTCCGCCGAAATCGACGTCGCCTTCATGAGCGGCGCGCTGAAAGGCCGCTGGCTGGAGATCGCCGGTTGCGGCATGGTGCATCCGAACGTGCTGAAGATCGCCGGCATCGATCCGGAGAAATACACCGGCTTCGCCTTCGGCTTCGGTCCGGACCGCTTGACCATGTTGCGCTACGGCGTCAATGACCTGCGCCTGTTCTTCGAGGGCGATTTGCGTTTCCTGCGCCAATTCGTCTGATCCACCTTTCGAGTCACGCCAATGAAATTTTCCGAATCCTGGCTGCGTACCCTCGTCGATCCGAAACTGACGAGCGAGGAGCTTTCCCATCTGCTGACCATGGCCGGCCTCGAAGTCGAGGAATTGAAACCGGTGGCGCCCGCTTTCGATCAAGTCGTCGTCGCCCATGTGCTGGAAGTCGCCAAGCACCCCGATGCCGATCGCCTGAATGTCTGCCAGGTCGATATCGGTAGCGGCGCGCCGCAACAGATCGTCTGTGGCGCACCGAATGTCGCGGCCGGCCTCAAGGTGCCATGCGCGCTGCCGGGGGCCGAACTGCCGGGCGATTTCAAGATCAAGGTCGCCAAGGTGCGCGGTATCGAGTCCTCGGGCATGCTGTGCTCGGCCAAGGAACTGGGCATCGCCGAGGATGCCTCGGGTCTGCTGCTGTTGCCGGCCGATGCGCCGGTTGGCCAGAGCCTGCGCCAATACCTCGACCTCGACGACCAGCAGTTCGAGCTCAAGCTGACGCCGAACCGTGCCGACTGCTTGTCGCTGCTCGGCGTCGCTCGCGAGGTCGGGGCGATTACCGGTGCGGCGACCTGTCTGCCGGAGGTTGTGGAAGTGCCCGCGACGATCGGCGATATTCGCCCTGTCGTGCTGGATGCGCCGGAAGCCTGCTCCCTGTATTGCGGCCGCATCGTCAAGGGCGTCGATGCCAAGGCGCCGACGCCGGAATGGATGAGGCGTCGCCTCGAACGCAGCGGCATCCGGGCGATCTCGGCCCTGGTCGACGTCACCAATTACGTGATGCTCGAACTCGGTCAGCCGCTGCACGCTTTCGACAACACCAAGCTGACCGGCGCGGTACATGCCCGCATGGCGCAGCCCGGGGAAAAGCTGCTGCTGCTCAACGAGCAGACCATCGCCGTCGACGCCGATGTGCTGATGATCGCCGATGAGGCCAAACCGTTGGCCATGGCTGGCATCATGGGCGGCGAGGAGAGCGGCATCACGCTGGAGACGCAGGAACTGTTCCTCGAATCCGCCTTCTTCGCGCCGAAGGCCATTGCCGGCCGTGCCCGGCGCTATGGTTTCGGCTCGGATGCTTCGCACCGTTTCGAGCGCGGTGTCGATTTCGGCGGTGCCCGTCGAGCTCTGGAGCGGGCCACGCAACTGATCATCGACATCTGCGGCGGTCAACCTGGTCCGATCATCGAGGCCAAGGCCGAACTGCCGAAGCGCCAGCCGGTACGCTTGCGTACCGCCCGCGCCGAGAAGGTGCTTGGCCTGACTCTTGGTGCCGAGCGCATCGCTGCCCTGTTTGCCGGGCTGGCGCTGTCCTTCGAGCGGCAGGGCGATGATTTTCTCGTCACACCGCCGTCCTGGCGGTTCGACATCGAAATCGAAGAAGATCTGATCGAGGAAATCGCTCGTCTCCATGGCTACGACAATATCCCGGCGCCGGCCCCGCGCGGCCGGATGAGGATGATGCCGCAGCCGGAAGCGCAGCGTCCGGCCTATCGCCTCCGCCAGATGCTGGCCGATCGCGGTTATCAGGAAGTGGTCAACTTCGCCTTCGTCGAAGACGCCTGGGAGGCCGATTTTGCCGGCAAGGTGGAGGAGGCCGAGCTGATCCGCCTGGCCAATCCGATTGCCAGCCAGATGGCGGTGATGCGCTCGACGCTGATCGGTGGCCTGGTCGCCAACCTGGTCACCAATCTGCGCCGCAAGCAGAGCCGGGTCCGTCTTTTCGAACTCGGCCGGGTCTTCCAGCGTGACCGGCAGGGCACGCCGGTGGTCGGCTTCAGCCAGCCGTGGCGTCTGGCCGGTCTGGCTTATGGCAATGCCTTGCCGGAAGGCTGGGCCGGTGGTGTGCGCAAGGTCGATTTCTACGACCTCAAGGGCGATCTCGAAGCGCTGCTGGCGCCAGCCGAGTTGCGCTGGGAAAAACTGGCCCATCCGGCCTTGCATCCCGGGCGCGCCGCCCGCGTGCTGATCGATGGCCGGGAGATCGGTTGCCTCGGCGAATTGCATCCGCAGTGGGGGCAGAAATACGAATTACCGCAGGCGCCGGTCATTTTCGAGCTGGATTTTGCCGCCCTCAAGGCGGTACGGGTGCCGGCGTTTGCCGAAGTATCGAAATTCCAGCCGGTCGTGCGCGACCTGGCGGTCGTTGTCGACCAGGAGGTGGCCCTGCAGACCTTGCTCGACGGTTTGCAACAAGGCAAACCGGCACTGGTTCGCGACGTCCAGCTGTTCGATCTGTACGCCGGAAAAGGGGTTCCGGAAAACAAAAAAAGTCTTGCTTTCCGTATAGTTATGCAAGATACTCAACGCACTTTGCTAGATTCGGAAGTTGATGCTGCGATGCAGCAACTGGTGTCCTGTCTTGAACAGGCGTTCGGTGCTCAACTGCGTGCCTGATGGAAAAGACAAAGATGACGCTCACCAAAGCCGAACTGGCCGACCTGCTTTTCGAAAAGGTTGGCCTGAACAAACGCGAAGCCAAAGACATGGTGGAGGCTTTTTTCGAAGAGATCCGCAATTCGCTGGAAACCGGCGATGGCGTCAAGCTTTCCGGTTTCGGCAATTTCCAGTTGCGCGACAAGCCCCAGCGGCCCGGGCGCAATCCCAAGACCGGCGAGGAAATTCCCATCACGGCCCGGCGGGTCGTGACGTTCCATGCCAGTCAGAAGCTGAAGTCGGACGTTGAGCTAGCCTTCGATGGAACCCCGGCCTAAAGCTCCTGCCGGCGACGAACTGCCGCCCATTCCCGCCAAGCGCTACTTCACCATCGGTGAGGTCAGCGAGTTGTGCGGCGTCAAGCCGCATGTGCTGCGCTATTGGGAGCAGGAATTCAACCAGCTCAAGCCGGTCAAGCGCCGCGGTAACCGGCGCTACTACCAGCATCACGAAGTTCTGCTGGTGCGCCGTATTCGCGAATTGCTTTACAACCAGGGCTTTACGATCAGCGGCGCACGCAATCGGCTGGATGAGGGTGGTCCGGTCGGTAGTATCTCCGGGGCGGAAAAAGAGGTTGGGCACAACCCGGCCATCAGTTTGCGCCGGGAACTGCAATCGATTATCGACATGTTGCGGCTTTGAATTACGACGGTTTCAGGTATAATGGAAAGCTTGTCGGGGCGTAGCGCAGCCTGGTAGCGCACTTGCATGGGGTGCAAGGGGTCGCGAGTTCGAATCCCGCCGCCCCGACCAAATTAAAAGACCGGCCTTGGCCGGTTTTTTAATTTCCATTCATTGATTTATACGGCCAGACAAATTAAATTATCGCCACCCTAAATGTTTCGGAGGTGATCATGGATTTATCCACTTTGTCCGTTGCCCAATTGCGCGATTTGCAACAGCAGATTCCGGGCGAGTTGAAACGCCGTGAATCCCAGGAAAAATCCAATATTCTCAACGAGGTGCGAGCTTTCACCAAGGCGCGGGGTTATACCATCGAGGATTTGCTGGGCAAGGAAGCCAAGATCAAGACTGGTGGCGGCAAGGTCCGCGTGAAATACCGCCACCCCCAGGATGCTACGCTGGAATGGACCGGGCGTGGCCGCAAGCCGAAATGGGTCGAAGCCTGGTTGGCCAATGGCGGCAGCCTGGATAATCTCCTGGTTTGATTGATGCATATTCTGCTCAGCAACGACGACGGTTATTTTGCCCCGGGATTGGCCGCACTGGCTGAAGCGCTGGCCGATCTGGGCGAGATCACGGTCGTCGCGCCTGAGCAGAATCGCAGTGCCGCCAGCAATTCATTGACGCTTGATCGGCCGTTGTTTCTACGGCGGGCCGATAGCGGGTTTTATTATGTGAACGGCACCCCGACCGATTGCGTTCATTTGGCCGTGACGGGAATGCTCGACAAGCTCCCGGATATTATTGTTTCCGGCATCAATCACGGTGCCAATATGGGCGACGACACGATTTATTCGGGGACCGTCGCCGCGGCGACCGAAGGATATTTGCTCGGTTTGCCGTCGATTGCCGTTTCTCTGACCAGTTTCGAGGGGCGCAATTATGCGACGGCAGGCCGGGTGGCGCGCGAACTGGTGGAGCGTTTTATTCGCGATCCGATTCGCCAGCCCGTGCTGCTCAATGTCAATGTGCCGGATATTCCCTATGGCGAACTGCGGGGGCTGGAAGTCACCCGTCTCGGACGGCGGCACAAGGCCGAGCCGGTGGTGCGGATGACTTCGCCGCGCAACGAGACGGTGTATTGGATCGGCGCTGCCGGTGCCGCCGCCGATGCCGGGCCGGGTACCGATTTCAATGCCGTCGAACGCGGCTGCGTGTCGGTCACGCCCTTGGAGATTGATTTGACGCATACCGCCCAGTTGGGTGCCGTGCGCAACTGGATGAAGTGATCGAAGGTGTTGCACGGTATCGGCATGACCTCGCAGCGGACGCGGACGCGGATGATCGAGCGCCTGCGCGAAAAAGGTATCCGCAACGAAGCCGTGCTGGCGGCGATGAACGCCGTGCCGCGCCACCTGTTCGTCGAGGAGGCGCTGGCTTCGCGCGCCTACGAGGACAATGCGCTGCCGCTGGGCATGGGGCAGACCATTTCGCAGCCCTTCGTCGTCGCGCGGATGATCGAATTGCTGCTCGACGGACGGCCGTCGCTGGGCAAGACGCTCGAAGTCGGCGCCGGTTGCGGCTACCAGGCCGCGGTACTGGGGCAGTTGACCGACGAGGTCTATGCCGTCGAGCGCATCGCGCCGCTGCTGGAAAAGGCCAAGGCCAACATGCGCCTGCTGCAGCAGTTCAATGTCCGTCTCAAGCATGCCGACGGCCAGATGGGATTGCCGGAAGCGGCCCCCTTCGATAGCATAATCGTGGCGGCGGCCGGCTCGCGGGTGCCGCCGGCGCTGCTCCAGCAACTGGCGCCGGGTGGCCGGCTGGTATTGCCGGTCGGAACGACGGAGCAGTACCTTAGTTTCATTGAATGCACGCCTCAGGGATTTGTCGAAAAGCGGCTGGATGCCGTCCGGTTTGTCCCGCTTCTCGCAGGAACGCAATGAATCGAGTCTATCTTTTTGCCTTGTCCATCGTCGCAACTGCGCTGTCCGGCTGCTTCAGCCAGCAGCCGGCCCCGGCTGTCGACCGCAGTTCGACGGCCCAGGCCAGGAGCGCCCCGCAACCGACCGGCCCGGGCTATTACACGGTCAAGCGCGGCGACACCCTGTATCGCATTGCCATGGAGCACGGTCAGGATTACCGCGACATCGCTGCCTGGAACAACGTCACCAATCCTGGAGCGATCAAGGAAGGGCAGGTTCTGCGAGTGATCCCGCCGGTTGCCGCCGGCGGCGACAATGGTGGGGCGGTGGTGGCCTCGCCGATCGGCGTTGGCGGCGGCATCGAAACCCGTCCGCTCGATGCGCCGGTGGCGGCGGTGCCCGACAACGGCCTGAAGCGCGAGCCGCGGGTCGGCAAGGAGCCGTATTCGGACGAAGCCTATGCCCGGCTGAGCCGTCCGGCCGACGCGCCGCGGCCGGTCGAGCCGCGCGTCGAGGCCAAGCCGGAAGCGGCCGCCCAGCCGGCTCCGGCGGCGGTGAGTGGCCCGGACGACGTGCCGTGGATTTGGCCGTCGGCCGGCAAGGTGGTCGCGCCGTTCAGCGAAGCCGGCAACAAGGGCTTCGACTTTGCCGGCAAGGCCGGCGACCCGGTGATCGCCGCCGGCGAAGGCAAGGTGGTCTATGCCGGCACCGGCCTGCGCGGCTATGGCGAACTGGTGATCATCAAGCACAACGCCACTTTCCTTTCGGCTTATGCCCACAACCGCAAGATTCTCGTCAAGGAAGGCCAGCAGGTCAGCCGTGGACAGAAGATCGCGGAAATGGGCAGTACCGACGCCGATTCGGTGAAGCTGCACTTCGAGATTCGCAAGCAGGGCAAACCGGTCGATCCGGCGCAATACCTGCCGAAAAGATGAGCGGTCTGGACGACAGCGTCGATGAAGAGGATTTCGAGGGCCAGCCGGACCCCGCCCTGCTGTCCGAGGCCGAAGCCGATGCCGTCACACCCGAATTCGAGCTGCTCGAAGACGTCACCCAGCTCTATCTGAATGAAATCGGCGCCAAGCCGCTGCTGACACCGGAGCAGGAGGTGGCGACCGCCCGCCGGGTACGGGCCGGCGATTTCGCGGCCCGGCAGAAGATGATCGAGCACAACCTGCGGCTCGTAGTGAATATCGCCAAGCATTACCTGAACCGAGGCATTCCGCTGCTCGACCTGATCGAGGAAGGCAACCTCGGCCTGATCCATGCCCTGGAGAAATTCGATCCGGAGCGCGGTTTCCGTTTCTCCACCTACGCTACCTGGTGGATCCGGCAGAGCATCGAGCGCGGCATCATGAACCAGTCGCGCACCATCCGCCTGCCGGTGCATGTGGTCAAGGAAATCAACGTGGTGCTGCGCGCCATGCGCCACCTCGAGTCGGCCGAACGCCGCGACGCCACTGTCAAGCGTGTGGCGGCGCTGCTCGACCGCCCGGTCGAGGACGTTCGCCGCATCCTGTCGCTCAATGAGCACATCGCCTCGCTCGACGCGCCGCTGGAAATCGACCCCAATCACACCATGGCCGAGCTGATTCCCGACGACAACGGCGGCGATCCGGAAAGCCTGCTGCAATCCAGCGAAGTCGGCGGCCTGCTCGATCACTGGCTGGGCGAGCTGAGCGAGCGCCAGCGCTCGGTGATCGAGCGCCGCTACGGCCTCAACGGCGCCGAGGTGGCGACGCTCGACCTGATCGCCAGCGACCTCGGCCTGACCCGCGAGCGGGTCCGGCAGATTCAGATGGAAGGCCTGGATCGCCTGCGCAAGATCATCAAGCGCGGCAACATCAGCCGCGATTCGCTGCTTTAGCGCGGGCCGTCGGCGGTCGCTGCGCCGTTGCCGCCATTTCTGCGCAAGCGGATCGCCTCGGCCAGCTGGAACACCGACATGGCGTAGAAGCTGGAGCGGTTGTAGCGGGTGATGACGTAGAAATTCTCGAAACCCAGCCAGTATTCGGTGGCCTTGCCGGGCGAGACGAGGTCGATCAGCGCTACCGTCGCCTGCGGGTCGGCGGCCGCGACGATCCCTTGGCGCTGCAACTGGCTGACCGGCAGGCTCGGGCGGATGCCGGCTTCGAGCAGGGCCGGGTCCGCTTCGCCAGGCAGGCCGGCCGGCACGGCGATCGGCTGGCCGGGCTGCCAGCCGTGCTGTTCGAGGAAGCGGGCGACGCTGCCGATGGCGTCCTCGACGCTGCCGCTCAGGTCGACGCGCTGGTCGCCGTCGAAATCGACGCCGAAGCGCCGCTGGCTGCCCGGCATGAATTGCGGAATGCCGATGGCGCCGGCGAAGGAGCCTTTGACGGCCAACGGATCGAGACCGTTCTCGCGGGCCAGCAACAAGAATTGCTCAAGTTCGGTACGGAAGAATTCGGCTCGCCGCGGATAGTGGAAGGCGAGCGTGGCCAGCGCCTCGAGCACGCCGAAACCGCCGGTGTTGCGGCCATACTCGGTTTCGACGCCGATGATGGCGACGATGATTTCCTCGGGCACGCCGTAAAAAGTGCGGGCGCGGACCAGCGCGGTCAGGTTGTCCTGCCAGAAGCGCAGGCCGTTGTTGATGCGTCGCTCGTTGATGAAACGCGGCCGGTAGCGTTCCCAGGAGCGTTGCTGCGGCGAGCTGGGCGGCTGGATCAATTGCAGCACGCGCGGGTTGGGCCGGGTCCGGGCGAACTGGCCGAGCAGTTCGGCGGTGTTGAAACCGTGGCGTCGTTCGAGGTCGCGGGCGAAATCGACGACCGCCGGATCGTCGACGAAGGCCGGCAGCGTGTCGGTGGCGACGGCGTGGCTGAACAGGCCGGCGCAGAACAGGGCGGCAAGAAAGAGCTTCAAGAAAATCTCCGTCAGGGCAGGCGGGCGATGGCCGCGCGCAGCGTTTTCAGATCCTTGCCGGCGTTGCCGTAGCGGGCCAGCAAATAGGCTTCGACGACGCGCGCGAGCGGCGCGGCGAGTTCGGGCCGCTCGGTGGCGACACGGGTGGTCAAGGCGAGCGGGGTTTCCCAGGGCGCGCAGTGTACTTGTCTACGGGCCAGCTGTCGCAAGGCTTTTTGCCACAGCCGCAGCGCCGGGTCGTGGCGCGGCCGGTGGTGCAGCGCCCAAGCCAGGCTGGCCGCCAGCAGCAAGCCGGTGGCGGTGCCGAGGGCGATGGCGAGGTCGCGCCAGTCGGCATCGGAGATGCCGAAACGGGCCAGCAGGTCGCGTTGCCGCTCGCGGTCGAAGCCGAGTACCTGCTGGTTCCAGGCATTGTTGAGTGCTTCCCAGCGATAGCGTAGGGTTAGCATCCAGTCGGCGCGCAACTGTAGCAGCGCCGGCAACGGTTCGCCGGCCGGCAGCGCGTCGATGATGCCGGTCTCGATACGGTCCGGCGACACGGCGGCGGTCGGATCGATGCGAACCCAGCCGCGACCGGCCAGCCAGACCTCGGCCCAGGCGTGCGCGTCGGACTGGCGGACGACCAGATAGCCGTCCACCGGATTGCGCTCGCCGCCCTGGTAGCCGGTGACGACGCGGGCCGGCACGCCGCCCGCCCGCATCAGCACGACGAAGGCGGCGGCGTAGTGCTCGCAGAAGCCGCGCCGGGTGGTGAACAGGAATTCGTCGATGCCGTTTTCGCCGAGCAGCGGCGGTCGCAGGGTGTAGAAAAATTCGCGGGCGAACAGATCGAGCGCCTTGTCGATCAGTACTCGCGGCGAACTGTCCTCGGCCCGCCAACGGCGGGCCAACTCGACCGCGCGCGGATTGCCGCCGGGCGGCAGGGCCAGGTTGCGCTGCAATACCGCCTGGTTTTCCTCGCTGTTGAAGCGGTAGTCGAGCACCGAGCTGAAGCGGTAGCGCTGGCGATTGCTGACCGGCGCGCGGGCATTGGCGGTCAGCGTGCCGCTGAGCACGGTGTCGGCCGGTAGCGCGCTGGGGGCGTCGAGGGCCAGCAGCCAGCGCTGGTTGTGGCCTTCCAGCGTGGTCTGGTAGCCGACCGGCTGGCTCTGGAAGGTGAGCCGGGGACGCGGCGTGATGCCGGGGTGGGGACGCCAGGTCCGGCCGTCGAATGCTTCGAGCACCGGGCCGCGCCAGTACAACTTGCCGCGCGGCGGCAACGTGCCGTCGAACAGCACGCGGAAGGCGATCTCGCTGCTTTGGGCCAGGTTGGCGATGTTGCCCGGCGCCATCGTCTCCGACAGACCGGTGCGCCCGCTATGGGCATCCTGCGGCAGGCCCCACAGTGGTCCGCTAATGCGCGGGAACAGCAGATAGAGCACCAGCATGAAAGGCAGCGACTGGGCGGCGAGCACGGCGGCGTGGCGCAGCGTGCCGCGCGTTGTCGCCGCTCCGCCACCATGGACGCGGATCAGCGTCGCGGTGAGCAGCCACAGGGCGGCCAGCAGCCAGAGGCCGGTGGCGATGCTTTGCGAGTAGAAATAATGGGTCAATAGCAGGAAGTAGCCGAGGATCACCACCACGATGGCGTCGCGCCGGCTTTTCAGTTCGAGCAGCTTCAAGGCCATCAGCATGACCAGCAGGGCCACGCCGGCATCGCGTCCGAACAGGGTGCGGAATTCGACCAGGATCGCGGCGCAGCCGCCGGCGACGATCAGCATCAGCAGCCAGCGCCCCGGCAGGCGCCGGTCGCGCCACCACAGCCAGCCGGCCCAGGCAAAAACCAGCGTGGCGAAGGCGCTCAGCCACAGTGGCTGGTGCGCGAAATGCGGGGCGACGGTGGCGACCGCGGCAAGAAACAGCCAAGGCACGGCCAGGTGATCGAGGGCTTCCTTGGCTGGCGTGCTCATGGGGTGCTCAGGGCCAGGGTTTCGAGGCAGCGGCGGCGGTGCTGCTCGCCGGCTCCGGCCGGGATGTCGCCGCCGGGCAGGCGCAGGGCATAGCGGGCGCCCAGGGCATCGGCCGCCAGTACCCAGCCGGTCAGCAGCGACAGGCGGGTTTCGGCCGGCAGGGCGGGATCGGTCAGTTCCCAATCGAGCCGCAGCTCGACCTGGGCGCCGCCGGCGAATTGCTTGACCTGCAGCGGTCGCGACGGATCGCGGGCGCTTGCCTTCCAGGCCACATGGCGTGGCGAGTCGGCCGGCTGGCGCAGACGGAAGCCGGCGAAGTCCTCGTCGCCGCCGTCGCTGCCATGTTCGCCACCGCGCAGGGTCGGCGCCGCCGCGGGCAGCGGCGAGGCCAGTGGGGCCGGATAGACGAGGCAGCGCATGTCCGGCTGCAGATAGCTCCAGGCGCGGAACAGGCCGAGCGGGTAGCGCGTCCACAGTCGCACCCGCGGCAAGACCAGCCAGCCGCGGTGCTCGGCGAGCAGGGGCAGAGTGATACGCAGCGTCTCGCCGCCGGCGATGTCGGCGTGGGTCGGTACGGTGCCGGGCGCGGCCTCCAGTTCCAGCCCGAGGCGCGGGGAGTCGCGTTCGTTGCCGAGCCGCAGCGGAAAGTGCGCGGTCTCTCCGGCGAATACCGGTTCGCACCGGCCGGGGGTGACGACGAGTCCGTGCAGGTTGCGGAAGGTATGCACCATGCCGTTGAGGGCGATGCCGGCGAGCAGGAAGACCAGGGCGTGGCCGAGCGCCAGCGTGTAGTTGATGGCGCCGATCAGTATCACCACCAGGGCGACGGCGAAGAGCAGACCGGCGCCGGTCGGCAGGATGAAGACGCGCCGCTGGCCGAGCCGGGTCGGCGCCGTGCCGTCGCTCTGCCAGCGAAACAGGCGTTGGCGCAAAGTGGCGAGCAGGGCCACGGCAGCTAGGGAATGGCGACGCCGCGAAGCAGCGCGGCGATTTCTTCCGCCGAGGCATGGCCGCTGCCCTGCAGCGAGCGCAGGCGGTGGCGGGCGACCGCCGGCAGCACCGCCTGCACGTCGTCGGGCAGGACCATGTCGCGCCCGGCCAGCCAGGCCCAGGCGCGGGCGGCGGCGAGCAGGCCGAGGCCGGCGCGTGGCGAGAGGCCGTGCTGGAAGGCCGGTGCCTGGCGGGTGGCCTCGATCAGCGCCTGGACGTAGTCGATCAGCGGCTCGGCGGCATGTATGGCGGCGACTTCGCGCTGTAGAGCGGGCAGGGCGCCGGCTTCGAGCAGCGGCGTCAATTGGTCGAGGCGCTGGCGCTGGCCACCGGCGGCCAGCAGGCGGCGCTCGGCGGCCTGGTCCGGATAACCGAGTTCGAGGCGCATCAGGAAGCGGTCGAGCTGCGATTCCGGCAGCGGAAAGGTGCCGATCTGGTGCGCCGGGTTTTGTGTGGCGATGACGAAGAAGGGCTGCGGCAACCGGCGCGTTTCGCCCTCGGCGGTGACCTGGCCTTCCTCCATGGCTTCGAGCAGGGCGCTCTGGGTTTTCGGCGTGGCCCGGTTGATTTCGTCGGCCAGCAGCAATTGCGAAAAAATCGGGCCGGGCAGGAAGCGGAATGCGCTGTGTTCGCGGTCGAAGATGGCGACGCCGGTGATGTCGGCCGGCAACAGGTCGCTGGTGAACTGGATGCGCGAGAACTGCAGGCCGAGCAGGCGGGCCAGGGCATGCGCCAGCGTCGTCTTGCCGAGGCCGGGCAGGTCCTCGATCAGCAGGTGCCCGCCGGCCAGCAGGCAGGCCACGGCCAAGCGGATTTCGTTCGGTTTGCCGAGAATGATTTCGTCGGCGCGGGCGAGAACGGGAGCCAGGGGGCGCGGGCGGCCGGAGAGCGGAGTGGTCGGCATGCGGAATTTCTCGATGACTATAGGCGAATTCTAATGCTTGAAGCCCGGCGCCGAATCGGACGATAATGCCAGTTCGACGTGCGCCGCCAAGTGCGCCGGATCGGAGAGAGAAAGATAACAGTGACCACCACGGCTTTCATCACCCATCGCGACTGCCAGTTGCATGACATGGGTTCGCATCACCCGGAGTGCCCGCAACGTCTTACCGCGATCAACGATCACCTGATCGCCCAAGGCATCGACGCCTACTTCGTCTATCACGACGCGCCGCTGGCAACTTTTGAGCAGTTGCTGCGCGTTCATCCGGCCTCCCATCTGGAGCGCGTCAAGCGCGCCTCGCCGGAGCACGGCATCGTTCATCTCGACCCCGATACGGCAATGAATCCGCACACCTGGCAGGCGGCGTTGCGTGCCGCCGGCGCCGGCTGCCTGGCGGTCGACCTGGTGGTCGGCGGCGAATGTGAAAACGCTTTCTGCGCCGTCCGCCCGCCCGGCCACCATGCCGAGAAGACCAATCCGATGGGCTTCTGCTTCTTCAACAACGTGTCCGTCGCCGCTCAGCACGCGCTCAAGGTGCATGGGCTGGAACGGGTCGCCATCATCGACTTCGACGTTCATCACGGCAACGGGACCGAGGATTGCTGCGCCGGCGACGAGCGGATCCTGATGTGCAGCATCTTCCAGCATCCCTTCTATCCGTATTCCGGCACCGACAAGCCGGCCGCCAACATGTGCAACGTGCCGCTGGCCGCCGGCTGCGGCGGCGAGGAATTCCGCGACGCCGTGCTGCAGGTGTGGACGCCGCGCCTCAAGGAATTCCAGCCGCAGATGATCTTCATCTCGGCCGGTTTCGACGGCCACTACGAGGACGACATGGGCGGCCTCAAGCTGGTCGAGAAGGATTTCGCCTGGTGCACCGAGCACCTGAAGAAGCTGGCCGCCGAAATGTGCGGCAAGCGCATGGTTTCGATGCTCGAAGGCGGTTACGTCATGACGTCGCTGGCGCGCAGCGTCGGCGCCCATCTGCGGGTGCTGGCCGATCTCTGACGCGGTGCCGCCGGTGTTGGGAAAGAGGGCGGTCTGCGGTAGAATCCGCGGTTCTTTTTCCCGTTTCCAACGTTTAACCGGATAAATCCATGGCGTTGATTGTTCAGAAATACGGCGGCACGTCGGTCGGCAACCCCGAGCGCATCAAGAACGTTGCCAAGCGCGTGGCCAAGTTCCACGCCCAGGGCCACCAGGTCGTGGTGGTCGTTTCCGCTATGAGCGGCGAAACCAACAAGCTGATCGCGCTGGCCAAGGAAATTTCGGCCAGTCCCGATCCGCGCGAACTGGACCAGGTCTGCGCCACCGGCGAGCAGGTCACCATCGGCCTGCTGGCGATGGCGCTGAAGGAAATCGGCGTCCCGGCCAGGAGCTACACCGGCGGCCAGGTCAAGGTCCTGACCGACAACACCTTCACCAAGGCGCGCATCCTGTCGATCGACGAGTCCAACATGCGGGCCGACCTCGATGCCGGCAAGGTCGTCGTCGTCGCCGGCTTCCAGGGCGTCGATGCCGACGGCAACGTCACCACGCTGGGCCGCGGCGGCTCCGATACCTCCGGCGTCGCCCTGGCGGCGGCGCTGAAGGCCGACGAGTGCCAGATCTACACCGACGTCGACGGCGTCTACACCACCGACCCGCGCGTCGCGCCGGAAGCCAAGAAGCTCGACACCATCACCTTCGAGGAAATGCTCGAGATGGCCAGCCTCGGCTCCAAGGTGCTGCAAATCCGCTCGGTCGAGTTCGCCGGCAAGTACAAAGTCAAACTGCGCGTGCTGTCCAGCTTCCAGGACGAAGGGGAAGGCACGCTGATCACCGTTGAGGAAGACAAGAACATGGAACAACCGATCATTTCCGGTATCGCGTTCAACCGCGACGAAGCCAAGCTGACGATGCTCGGCGTTCCCGACAAGCCGGGCATCGCCTACCAGATTCTGGGCGCCATCGCCGAAGCCAACATCGACGTCGACATGATCATCCAGAACGTCGGCCACGATGGCACCACCGACTTCTCCTTCACGGTCAACCGCGGCGACTTCGCCAAGGCCCAGGGCATCCTGGAAAAGGTCAAGGCCGAACTGGGCGCCCGCGAGGTGACCGGCGACAACAAGATCTGCAAGGTCTCCGCCGTCGGCGTCGGCATGCGCTCGCACCCGGGCGTCGCCTCCAAGATGTTCAAGGCGCTGGCCGACGAGGGTATCAACATCCAGATGATTTCGACCTCCGAGATCAAGATTTCCGTCGTCCTCGACGAAAAGTACCTGGAACTGGCGGTGCGCGTGCTGCACCGGACCTTCGGCCTCGACCAGGCGGTTTGACCTTAGGGCGCGGGTCCGCTATCATCCGCGCCTCGTTGCAAGACGGTTAGGAGACGTGGCCGAGAGGTCGAAGGCACTCCCCTGCTAAGGGAGCATGCGGGCAAAACCTGCATCGAGGGTTCGAATCCCTCCGTCTCCGCCAATTTTGCCAGTTTTACTGGGCTTCCCGCGGGGTTTTGATGGCACACCCGCCTAAAAACCCGCCTTTCCCGAAGTGATGGGGTGCGATGGGGTAAGGCCCTGTGAGACGATGAAGAAAGCCGCCCACGAGGCGGCTTTTTTGCTTTGCAACTCTGATTGCCCGTCTGCGTGGTACGGTTTTCAGATCAAGAATGAGAGGGGATCGTCCGTGGCGACTGAGAAAGAGTTGTTGAAGAAGTTTTTAGACCCGCTGAAGGTCTGCAAGCGGTACAAGCCGAAGTTCGGACAAGGAAACAAAGAAGAAGGCGTCTCCCTTCCGCAGTTCCTTGACCTGTACGGTGCCGATCCGTTCTATGCGTGGTGCGGGCTGAACTCCGAACTGATGTATGCAGCCCACAAGGCCGCGGGCGGGATGACTTCCGTGTATCGGCAAATCGGCAAGGGGTGCGAAAACCTCTTTCGTGAGGTCATCATCGACTCCACGGGCTACTCGGACAGGAACAGCGCTGCATGGTCCTACAAGACCAAGACGAGCGCCGGAAAGGATAAGACGCTCTCACTGGATGGACGCCTCCAGTTCGAGGACATCACGAACGCTGCGGTGAAGGCGCGGGTGAACGATTGGGTGGCCGAATACTGCGGAATCCTCGGCGCGGAGATTCCCGCCCACGGCGCGGTGTTCGAGGTTCGGCAGGGTTACAAGAGCAAGGACAGCAAGCGGCAGAACGGCGACATCGACAATATCGCCGTCGCTTGGGCACAAGGCTACATGCCGGTGTTTGCAATCTTCTCGGGGCAGATTGACGGTGACTTGGTCCTTCGCTACCGAAACAGCCGGGGCGGGATTTTGGTCGGTCGCACAGACGGCGGATCGACCGTGTCCCTGTTCGGCTTCTGCAAGGATGTCTTGGGCTTCGACCTCGCCGACTTCTTCAAGCGCAACTCGCCCACGATCCAGAAAGAAGTTCACGAAACGCTGGAAGCCTTGTTGAATGCTTGAAGTCACTCGCCAATCCGTTAAGCAACGCTCAGACCTCACGTTCAAGCACAACAAGTCGCTTGGACGCCACGGCTGGCTCCGGCTCACTCCGGCCTACTCTGTGAAGCTGGTGAAGGAAGTTATCGCCAGATTCCCCGCTGATGTTGCCGTGCTCGATCCGTTCTCCGGGACCGCGACCACGACACTTACTGCGGCGGAGCACGGCAATTCCGCGCTTTCGTTCGACATCAACCCGTTCTTGATTTGGCTTGGCAACGTGAAGTGCCGGTCGTACTCGGTTGAACACTTAGCCTTCGTGCAAGACGGTGCCCAACAGGCTATCGGGCGGGTCCCCGCCTTGATGAAGAAAGGCAATTGGACCCCGCCCCTGTTCAACATCGAGCGGTGGTGGTCAGCCGGTACGCTCCAGGTTCTAGCGGCGCTTCGGACAGGGCTTGTCGAGGTGTTCGGAGAGCCCGCGGAGGATCGAACAGACGGTCTGGCGTGGGTCGCCTTCTGTCGGCTGGTAATCGAGACATCCGCAGCCGCGTTCAATCACGTGTCCATGTCGTTTTCGTCGGAGACGACACACCACGAAGTCGAGCACGTGACAGACCTGTATCTGGCCATTCTCGATGCCGTACTTGCATCTAGCGGCGCTCAGCTACAGGGCCGGGGGGAGGTTGTCGAGGTGGATGCCCGCGCTATCCCGGAAATGGGGCGGCGCTTTGGCCTTGTCGTGACCTCGCCTCCCTATCCGAACCGGATCAGCTACATCAGGGAGCTTCGCCCGTACATGTACTGGATGAAGTTTCTTGAAGAGGCCCGAGACGCGGGTGAGATGGATTGGAAGGCGATAGGCGGCACATGGGGGATCGCCACAAGCCGTCTCAATGAGTGGGGAACGAATGGCAAGGCGCTTCCTGAAATTCTCACGGATACGGTCGGACGCATCGCGGAGAGCGACGGCAAGAATGCCCAGCTCATGGCGACCTACGTGCTCAAGTATTTCTACGACATGCACCTGCACTTGTCCTCGCTGCCGAACGTACTGGAGCCGGGCGCGGAGCTTCATTACATCGTCGGGAATTCCAGCTTCTTCGGGAACATGGTCGACACCCCGGCTATTCTGACTGCCTCCATGCAGATGCTCGGGTACGACAACACTGCATCAACGATCATACGAAAGCGGAACTGCAACAAGGCGCTTTTTGAGTATGACGTTTCCGCGAGCTGGCCGGGGTGATTGCACTGGGGACAGCCCCGGAGCTTTCCGCTACCCGCGCCTCGTGAGGGGCGAGGCTGATGCGTGAGGTTGGGCAGCTTCCGGCCCGGGGCTGAACTCGGTCAGCGCCCGCGCGGCTTCGCGTTCGGGCGCTTGTAGGCGTGATTGATGAAGCCTTGAAGCTGGGTTGCGACGGTCCCGCGCTTCATCGCGGCCACGTTCGCATCGCGCACTTGCTGGCGCTGCTCATGGGTGGCTTTCGCCTTCTTCACGTTCGGTACTGAGCCGGTCATGATCGGTTCTCCTCTGGTTGTTCAAAGTTCGCGGGCCTTCTCGATACAGGCCGCACACATGCGGTTTCCGGCGTGGGCGCTCCAGAAGTCGCCGCCACACATCAGGCAGCGGCGGACCTTCACGCGCGGGTCATCGTCACGGAAGAACCGGGCATTGGCTCCGGCCCGCGGACGGGCCGGGCGGCGGGCGGGTTTCGCCTTCGCTTCCATCGCCGCCGGTCACTTCCCGAAGTAGTCCCGGAGGCCCACGAGGAACAGCGCCACGGCCCCGGTGATGAAGATGCTCAGGAGGGCAAACATGCCCTTGGCCCGGAGGTCCTCGCCCGCCGTCCGCCATTGGCGGAGGTGTTGGAAGTCCCGCTGCATCTCAATCGGGTTCGAGGGATCGGCCCCCATCTGCACGAGGGTTTCCCGGACGGCCTCCGATATGAGCTTTTTCAGGTCGTCATGCGTCATGTTGTTGAGGCTCATGCTCAGGCCTCGCTTTCATCTTCGGCTTCGGCAATCGCCTGACGGGACAAGGCCAACGACAGGTTGGTGATCCCGTCCGCCTTGCCGCGGACAAACTCGCGGTCAGCCGCAACGGCGGACTTGTAGGCGAGCTGGACGCCTTCGAGCTTCGCCGTCATGCGCTTCCAGACCTCGCCCAGCATCCGTTCGGCCAAGGCCTGAACGGCGAACGGGCGGCGATCCTTCGGGCGGCGGTCGATCACGGTGGCGATGGCAGCGCCAAGCACCATGTCCCCAGTCATGATCGCGGTACGGGCGGCGGTTTCGAGTTCGACCGGGCCAGCGCCTTCGAGCTGCTGCATCAGGTGAGTGCGGCGGGCTTCGCCCAAGGCGACACGGCCCAGCATCGTCGCGGGCGAGGTGTACACGGCTTGGATGGCGGCTGCTTCCGCTGCGTAGGCTTGCAAGCCCTTGAGCATGGCGGCGCGTTCCGCTTCGGAACTGGCGATGAGCTGGCGGTGGATGTTCGCGGCCTTGTTCGCGGCGTTCTTCTTGGCGAAGGCGCGAGCGGTGGCGCGATCCTCCGGCGAGGCGGAGGTGATGAATTCTTCGGCTTCCCGGGTGTAGTTGTTCCGGGCGTCCATTACCGTGTTTTGCAGCTTCTCAACCTTGCGGGAGAAGGCGGTGGCCGTTTCGGCGGCACGGTCGCTGAGGTATTGCGCGCGTTCCTCGTTCAGCGTCACGCCGGAGGGAACGGTGTTGAAGTCGATGGTTGCCATGTCGGGCTCCTGTCTCAGTTGTCACAACCGGGAGAGGCCCAAAGCACGTAACCAGCGGGGCTCATCCCACTATCAAGGCGCGGGCGCGAAATGCCCACACTTTCAGTAAGGATAAGGCCCCGATCCAGTCCGCGGCAAGAAATTTATCTTGTAGATCAACGGCTTACTTTACTTTTCGGTTTCGGTCGGAGTGCAAATGATGGCCCGTTCCAGCGGTCGGCTGGGGTCCGGGCGGCACTCCATGCGCTCGAACTGGCGCGCGGCTCCTCGGGCCGTCTCCTGAGCCCGGACGGGAGGCGCGAGGCGTGGCGAGAATGTGCCAACCTGCGCCCGCCGGAGCGAGTCCTGGGCAGAGTACAGGGGGCGGTCTTCCGCTGCCGCTACGGTGGCGAGAATCAGCAGCGGGACGGCTACAAGGCTACGCATGGCGGGACCTCCTCAAACGTACATGACACGGTCGCCGGTATCGGGCAGACGCGGCGGCGCTCCGCCGAAGTCGCCCACGGTCACGAGGCCCGAAGCGGACCCGGCCAGCCCGTAGCTGGTCGCATCCAGCCAGTGATCCACGGCCTTCGTGTCCACGTCCTCCGGGTTGCGGGGATCGCGCGGCAAGCTGGGCACGGTGCGGAGCCATCCGGCGCAGCGGCTCGCCACGTAGAACTCCCGCGCAATCATCATCTGCTTCAACGCCTCGAAGCGCGGCACACGCGGCCCCTTGCGAGCGGGCGAGACGCGAACCCCGGCGGCGCGGAACAAGTCGCTGATGCTGTCCTCGTGACGCCCGGCGGTCTTGGCTTCGGCGGCGGCGTCGATGACGCCCCGCGCGCGGACACCGGAGCGGGCGCACATGGCATGAAGGGCGGGGGCAATCTGCGACGGCGAACGGCCCGTGCCGCGGGCGATGTTGCGCGGGTCGAACTCCGCGTGCTCGTCATACACCACGACGCTGCCCTTCGGCATCACCCGATCATCCGGGAGCCGCACGTCATAGGCGAGCGTGCCCATGAGCAAGGCGACGCACGGCGCGGCGCTGCCCCAGTCGATGGCGAGCTTGAGCGATGCGAACAGATGCGGCGGGAGGTCGTGATGGTCGATCACCATTTCATCGGCCCGCCACGATCCGGCGAAGAAGTCCCCCGTGATCGCTGACCAGTCGCCGTGCCGGTGCGCTTTGTACAGCGCCGGGTCGGTGGTCCGCAGAACCTCGAAGTTGCGTTGGTACGCCTCCGGCAGGTGCGGGTTTGAATCGACCGTCGAAGGCGCATAGGCCCAGCTCTGCCCGGCGAACTCGAAGATTGCCCAAGGGTCGCGCGCGGTGACGTACCGCTCCGACAGGGCGGAATGGTTCGCCCCGCCGGGGTTCCCGGCAAGGATCATGCGGAGCGGGACGCCCGGAGCGCGCAGCGACAGCCCGAGTTGGTCGATGACTTCCAGCGGCGGACCTTCGCCCGCTTCGTCCACGATCACGAGGCTGTAGGTGTGGCCCTGAATCGTGTCTTGTAGGGCGCTCACGGACTCGCAATGCGTCATGAAGATCGCTGCGCCGTTCGGGAGCCGGAACACGTTGTCATTCATGTTGTAGCTGACGCCCGGCCCGAAGGCGGAGCGGAGCAGGCCCCGGAGTTCCTCGGCGAACTGAAGCAGCGACTTCAACCGGCGGCGCGTCACGAGAACCCGAGCACGCGGGCCGTATTGCTGGACGTGTCGCAGGATCAGGAGCATCAGGGCGAAGGACTTGCCGCCCCCGCGGCCCCCGCCAAGGAACAAGAACACGTCCTCAGGCACCGCCAACACGCGAGCCTGAAAGGCGGTCGGGCGGATCACGTTGTCAGTCGGATACATGGATCACCCTCGCGTATTCCTCGGCAGTGAGCGCAGCGTTGATCTGGATAAGCACCCTTGGCGCTTCGCCGGGGCCGTCCTCGCGTCCGATCTTGTAGAGCTTGTCGCCCAGCCATTCGGCGGCGCGGGTGTCGCCTTCCTTCATCCGGGCGCGCATGACGGCGATGACCTCGCCCGCGCCTTCCGCCCGGCCTTCCTCGATTGCCAGCGCCAGCGGTGACAGCTCGCCTTCGGCGTCATCCTTCTTGAGGGCGTTCCACTGCGCGGGGGATAGCCCAAGGGTCCGGCGGATAGCGTGCTCACGGCACCCTTCGGCGGCGAGTTCGCGCACTACGTTCAGCGCGTCAGCGGGCAGGCCCTTCGTGGCGAGGTCGCGGACGATGCCCTTGGTTAGTTGGGTGTTGCGGCTCATGCTTCGGCCTCCTCGGTTGCGAGGGCGGCGGCGGCTTCCAAATCCTTCCTGATGCGGTAGATCGCGGACTTGCCGGCGTGCGTGATCGTGCGGACACGGTCGGGCTTCACCCCGGCCTTGAGCAGCGCGGCGATCTTGTCCTCAAGGCTCCGGGACATGCGAGGTGCGCCGATCTTCACGCCCTTGGCCCTCGCCTTGCGGTGGCCCCGGCGCAGGGCTTCTACGCGCACAGCCTTGTCGAACGTGACCACGGCGGCGACGGCGCGGAGGATCGCGGCCCCGGCGGGCGTGCGGGTGTCGAGGTCGAGGTCAGCGACGTACAGGCCAGCGCCAGCCACGGACAGCTCGCGGAGCAGTTTTTCGAGGTCGCCCACACTACGGGCCAACCGGTCGAACGAAACAGCAGCGATGCCATCCGCTGCGCCCCGGAGGGTGTCGAAGATCGCGCGGTCAAGGTACGGGCGCGGATCGCGGGCGGCGCGGGTGTCGATGTTCTCGTCAGCGTACTCAGCGACCACCTCATGCCCAGCAGCGGCGCAGAAGGCGCGGAGCGGGGCGAACTGGTCCTCAGTGGCGGGGTCGGTGTCGAGTGCCCGGCGGGCGTACAGGATGAAGCGGGCCATGATGGTCGGGTCCTATCGTGAATTCAGTTTCGATAGATTCTAGCGACCGGATCACGAGAGATAAAGATTTTTAGGCGGGTGTATAGGCGGGTTTCTCCGCGAAACATGCGGAAATTCCAAAGACTATGGCGAACTGCGGGGAGAAAGCCTCCGCCATAATCCGCGCGGCGTGATCTTGTATGTGCGGCGGTCGCTGCTGGCCCATGACGCCGGGCGGCGGCGCGGGGGTGAATCAGCCCAAGGGGCGGGAGCCGTTACGGGGTTACGGGTCGATACGCGGCGGGGCAGCTTCCACGTAACCACCCCGGACCCCATACGCTTCTGGCTTTCCCGTCTTTCCGTTACGCGGTTACGGGGAGAATAGGGAAAAGACTTCAGGAGGGGAGGAGAACCGGGACCGGCTCCCGCCCGACCCGTGGGCGTAGGGCGGCGCGCCGTATACGCGGGAAGGTCTATTAGGAATTGCCGCGTTATCCGTAACGCTGACCCAAAAAATACAGCCGGAAGCCCATCCGTTGATGGATTTCCGGCCGTAACGTGGAAAGGGTCCATTTCGGCGTAACTCTGGCACCTCGCCCATCAGAAGGGGGCGAGGCCCGCCGGGTTTCCGTCCCCGGCCCAGACGTAGATGCGGCACACTTCACCGTCGATACGCACAGGGCCGTCCGGTTTCCATTTCAGCGCCGTCATCGCCTCCTTCACCCTCCGGGGTACTCCGCCGTTGCGGTCCTTCTGCGGGATGCCCAGCCGGTTGTAGACCGCTTCCGTTTTGACGATCCATTGGCCCTTCCATTGCTGGATTTCGTCGCGCAGGCCTTCGAGGCACTCCATGTAGCCTTCATCGACCACGCGGCGTTGCGCTTGCGCCTGCTTCGCGCCGGTGGCGGCTTCCCCTTCGAGGGTCAGCGCGTAGTCGCCGGAGCGGTAGCGGGCCAGCGCCTCCGCGATGAGCTGGTCACGCGCGGCGTGCAGGCCTTCGAGGTCTACACGGGACACGGCGACCGGCCAGAAGCGGCGGTTCTCGGTCGGGTCTTGTAGGAAACGCTCCTCATTGGTGGTTCCCGCCAAGACAAAGCGCCGGGGGACCGTGACGGGGCTGCGCGCGTAGGCCGGGCGTCCGGTATCGGCCTGCCGGGCAATCGTCGCCTTGAGGGCTGAAACGTCCTTCTTGCTCATGCCGTCCAGCTCTGCGCATTCGAGAATCCACACGCCGGAGGACACCTCCAAGACTTCGCGGGCGTCCCGCGCCCCAAGGAAGGCGGCATCAGAGAAGAACCCATCACCCGCGAGGATGCGCAGCGCGGTCGATTTCCCTACGCCTTGGCCTCCCATCAACACCAGCATGTAATCGAACTTCACGCCCGGCTCGAAGGCGCGTGCGATTGCGGCGGTCAGCCACACGGCCCCGGCGGCGCGCGTGTATGGGCTATCCTCCGCCCCGCAAAAGTCGATCAGCCAGGAATCAAGGCGCGGCTTCCCATCCCAAGCCGGGAGGGCGTGGAGGTGGTCGATCAGCGAGTCAAAGCGGTTTTCCGTACACAGCGACAGCACCGCCTTGTTCGTGTTCATGTCGCCCGGATCGAAGCCGAAGCGGCGGATGATCTCGTCACGCAGGATGCGCTCCGCGTGGTCGGAGAACTCCCCGGCGAACTCCTGCAACTCATGGGAGCCCACGAGGTGGCGGGCGCGGAACTTGTCATAGCGGCATTCCACGCCCATCAGTAGCAGCGCCGTCCGGGCGTTCCAGTAGCTGGCCAGCGGTTCGCCGTCCTTGTTCACGCGGTCCCAAGTCGGAAGCTGCGCGGCTTCGGCCACCTTCGCGCGGGCCTTCTGGATCTGGTCCGCGGCGTAGGCTTGCCAGCGGGGTTTCTCCCGCACGCTCTCGGCAATCTTGTTGTTCGGGTCCGTGATCGCGGCGAAGATCACCGCATCATCAGCCCCGGCCCGGACAAGGTCGCAGCACACAGCAAACAACGCTTCGGAGCGGGAGGGGTACTTGGCCGGGTCCAGCGGGTCCTCGCCGGTGGCGATCCGCGCAAGGGTCGATTCCTTGAGCGTCTTGCCGTTGGCCTTCGCCCACGCTAGCAGCTCCTCCGTGCCCATCCCCATACCCTCGCCCAAGGGCACGGGCGCGGATGCCTTCCCGGTGGCAGCGCGGGGCTTCGTGCTGACGGCGGGGGCGGGCTTGAACGCGGTCAGCGGATAGGTGGCACCCGTGCGGCTGTACACCTCCGCCTCGCGCGGCTCCCGGCCCTTGTCGCGCTTCTTCTTGTTCGGCCAGTTCATCGTCCCCGGCGTGCGCATGATGCGCGAAACGTCGTGACACGAGTCCGCACCGAAGGCGAGTTCAAGCGCCCGGTTGTAGCGTTCGGCTTCGTGGGCCTTGTCGGTGTCGCCGTCGATGTTCAGCGGTTCCGCCAGACGCCAGAAGGCCTGAAAGCCTCCGCCGGAGTCGATCACCAGCGAGGGAGCCGGGACGCCCTTGGGCAGTTCGGCAGTCAGCAAGCGAAGGATGCGGGCGCGCTCCTGCTCGAAGTCCTCCCCGGTGCGCGGGTCGATGTCAACGTGCAGGTATTCAACGGCGGCAATGTCCTCCTTCTTCGCCTTCGCCGTCAGCGGTCCCCGCGTGCGATTGACGTGGAAGTAGATGTTCTTGTTTTCGTTCTGGCGAATGGCCCACGCCTCCGCCTCCTTCGAGTCGGTGAAGGTGCGCGTCTCGGTTTTCCCGTCCGGGACGATGGACGTGAGAACGAACGGCCCGCCGGGGCGGTAGTTGTCGAGGAAGTCAGCAATCATTGTGCGACCTCCTGAAACAGGTGGATTCCGCGGCGATACCCGGCCTTGTTGTCGAACCAGCCGTTGTCGGCGGGATCGGCCTTGCCGCCCATCACCTCATTGCAGTGATCGAGGGTGCGACGGAACCAGACGGCCCGCGGCGAGCGGTCGGAGGAGCGCGCGGCCTGCTCGGTCAGTTCTTCGAGCTTGGCAAGGACCGTATCAACAAGGTGTTGATCGGCTTCGGCGTTGCACTCAGGCCCGGCGGGGAACACGCGGAGAGGGTCGAGGCGGAGCAGCCAAGCGACGTAGGACGCGCGGCGGGCTTCGGTGGGCGCAGCTATTTGCGCAATGAGGCTCGGTTTCATGGGTCCGTCTCCTCACTGATGCGCTTGAGCATCACGCCACTGTTCAAGTTCGGCGACGATCCAAATGGTGGTGCGTGCGCCGATCTTGCGCGGGCGGGGGAAGTCCGGGCGCTCCTTGAGCCAACGCCAGAGGGTCGCGTGGCTGATGCCCAAGAACTCAGCCGCTTGGGCTGGACGGAGTGATTTTGTTGATTGTGTTTGCATGGCAGCGGTCCCAATACGTCCGCGCTGCCCGCCAAAAACAAGAAGGGGAAGCGCGGAGCCGATAACACAGCTCGAACACTTCCCCTCGGATGACTCGCACCAGAAACGGGTGAAGGGTCGAGCCACCAGTGGCTCAACTCGTTCTCCATTTCTGTACGTCCGCGCCGGGAACCCGGCGGGATATGCGAAAGACTATAAGACTTTCAGGGCGTCTCGTCTAGCCTTGAAGCCGAAAATCTTTTTGTAGATCAACAGCTTACTTTACTTTTTCGGGTGGCAGTACGCGGCCCAATCCTCCATAAGTGCCTGTCTTTTCTGGAAAAGACTGCCGCGCGCATAGGCGGCTTCGGCCTTGTCCTTGAGCTGGTGCGCAAGGGCGTGTTCGATGACCTCGCGGGGGTGGTGCGTCGTCTCGCCTGCCCAATCGCGGAAGGTCGAGCGGAACCCGTGCGGGGTGGCAATCTTCGGGTTGCCATTCTTGTCGGTCTGCTTCGGGTCGATGAAGCCCTTGCGGCCCGCCTTCGTCTCGCTTTCGTGCATCCGCTTGATGACTGCGGCCAGCGTCATGTCCGACAACTCGCCGCCACGGGACGCGGGAAATACAAGATTGTTCTCCTCGAACCGCGGGAGGGCCTTCAACAAGGCCACCGCCTTCGCGGTGAGCGGCACGGTGTGTTCCTTGCCCATCTTCATGCGGTCCGCCGGGATCGTCCACACGCGGGCCTCAAGGTCGATTTCGTCCCACTTCGCCCCGCGTACCTCGCCGGAGCGGGCGGCGGTCAGAATGGTGAACTCCAGCGCCCGCGCGCCGGTCCCTTCCATCTTGCGAAGATGCGTCATGAATGCGGGAGCCTCCGTGAAGGGCAGCGCGGCATGGTTGCCGTTCTTCGCCACCTTCGACGGCTTGGGCAACATCGCCTCAAGGTTCCCCCTCCAGCGTGCCGGGTTCGAGCCGTCGCGGTACTTGCGAGCCGTAGCCCAATCCAGAACGGACTCGATGCGCCCGCGGAGCCGTTCGGCAGTCTCGGTTTTCACCTTCCATATCGGTTCGAGCACTTCCAAGACATGCGGCGTGTCGATGTCGCGCACCTGTAGCTTGGCGAGGGTCGGGAAGGCGTAGGTGGTCAGCGTGTTGGTCCACTGCTGGGCGTGCTTCGCGTTTTTCCACTCGGGGGACTTCGCCTCAATGCACAGCCGCGCGGCCTCCTCGAATGTGATCTCAGTTGCCCGGCTCGCCAGCAGAGCGGAGCGCGCGGCCTTGCGCTCCGCTATCGGGTCGATGCCTTGGGCGATCTTCTCCCGGACCTCGCGCGCCTTGTCCCGGGCCTGCTGTAGCGTCACCGCCGGATACCCGCCCAAGCCGACCTCGCTGCGGCGTTGCCTGCCGCTCGCGGTCGCCCCGATAGTGACCCGCAGCAGCCAGGTCTTTCCTCCGCCGGGGAGGACTTGAAGATGGAGCCCAGGCACGCCCCCAACGGCGTACATCCCCGGCTCTGAGAGGCGTTTCACCTCCAACGCTGATAGCTCTTTCGCAACTCGTGGCATAATCTTACACCCGCCTATACACCCGCCTAAGATTACGCGATCTTACGCGATAAGTCGAGACCATCCGAGACGATCAACGCGGTGGAAGTCTTGTATTTCCGCGGGTTTGCTGGCACTATGGCGACGTTACGCTATGACGCGAGACACTAAGGTGGGGGACTCCGTCTCCGCCAAGCAACATGTAAAAAGCGCCTTTCGGGGCGCTTTTTGTTTTTGCGCAGGGGGCGCCGGCAAACTGTTTCGCCGGGGCCGGGCGGCTTGTGCCGCCTGCCGCCAATCCATGAAAATGATAAATTTGAGATGTGCAACACAATTGCCATCGGCCTGTGCTATACAGGGAACTTCAATTGGGCGAATGGCCGCTGGCAGGGTGCCGGCGGCCGGGATGCCCGTCGCCAGCGAAGAGGTACATCCGTGTCGAGCATCCGTCCGATTGTCTACATCATCGATGATGACGATATCGTGCTCTGGATGTTCCAGGAGTGCTTGCAGGGGATCGGCACCGAGTTTCGTACCTTTTCCTCGGCCCAGGCCTTTCTCGAAGTTTACCGTCCCGGTCCCTGGGAGTGCCTGATCTGCGACTTGCGCATGCCGGAGGTCGGCGGCCTTGAAGTGCAGCGGCAATTGCTGATGCAGGGCAGGCATTTGCCGATCATTTTCGTCTCCGGCTATCCCGAGGTGCATTCGGCCGTCGAGGCGATCAAGAATGGGGCCTTCGATTTTCTGCAGAAGCCGGTCAACGGCAGCCTGTTGCTGGAAAAGGTGCAGAGTGCGCTGGCCCGCAGCCGCATCCTGCATGCCGAGCAGTTGGCGCGGGCCGCGCGCGAGGCGCGGCTGGCCTTGCTGACGCCGAAGGAGCGGCAGATCGTCGATCTCGTCGTGGCCGGCAAGTCGAGTCCGAAAATCGCCGAGGAACTGGCGATCAGCGTGCGTACCGTGGAAAATCACCGCGCCCGGCTGATGGAAAAACTGCACGTCGACTCCGTCGTCGAACTGGTCCGGCTCGTTCTCTGAACGGCCGGCCACCGCTCCCGCCCGCCCGTTTGGGTGTTTCCCCGCATGCCTGCTGAGTAATTCCACTCTCGGCGCCCGACTTCCGCCCTTCAACAATACGCCCATCGATTAACGACGCCGGCGCCAGCCGGCAAGGTGGGGGCGAAGGGCATGGAGCGAAGCAGACAGAACATCCTCTGGGTTGGTGGTTGCGCGCTGGGCAATCTGGCCGCCTCGGCATTGCTGGCCAGTGTCTGGTGGCAGGGAACGCTGTGGGCGGCCGTGATGGCGGCGGTACTGTTGCTGTTGACCCGCCCGTCGCCGGTGGCCCTGGTGCCGGCCGCGCAACTGGCCGACGAGAGCGCCGCCCGGCGCGATGCCGAAGCGGCCGGGGCCGGTTTCCGCAGCTTTGTCGCGGCGGTGCTGCCGCTCTGGGGGCGCAATCTGCTGCTGGTCCGCGACCAGACGCGTGAGGCGGCGGAAAGCCTGGTGTTGCGCTTCGGCTCGATGACCGAGACGCTGGCCGGGGCGCGCCAGCTCGGCGAGGGCAGCCTGGTGATCGACACCATCGGCGAAGCCGAGCACGGCTTGGCCGAAATCGTCGCGACGCTCGACCGGACCCAGGAGTTTCGTGCCGCGCTGGTCGACCAGGTGGCCAGCATCGCCCGCCATTCCGACGATCTGAAAAGCATGGCCGAGCGGGTCGCCGCCATTGCCGGCCAGACCAATCTGCTGGCCCTCAATGCCGCCATCGAGGCGGCGCGCGCCGGCGACTACGGTCGCGGCTTCGCCGTCGTCGCCGACGAGGTGCGCAAGCTGTCCACCGAGTCCGGAGCGGCCGGCGCCCAGATCCGCCAGACGATCGATACCGTCAGCAGCACCATCGCCGGGGCGATCGCCCTGGCCGAGCAATTCGGCGAGCAGGAGCGCGACCTGGTGCAGCTCGGTCGCAGCACCGCCAGCCGCATCGTCGAGCGCTTCCAGAGTACCGCCGACACGCTCGCCGACTCGCTTGCCGACCTGCGCCGGCAGCAGGAGGTGATCGACGGCGATATCCGCGAGGTGCTGGTCAATCTGCAATTCCAGGATCGCGTGCAGCAAATCGTCGATCACGTCCTCGACGACATCGGCCGTGCCGAAAGCACCGCCGGCGCGGCCGGCGTGCCCGATACCGAGGCCTGGCTCGACCGCCTGGCGGCGACCTACACGACGCTCGAACAGCAGGCGGCGCATCGCAACGGCCATACCCAGGCGACTCCGGCCGCCGCTTCCGAAATCACTTTCTTTTGACAGGGAGAACCCACATGAGCAAATCCATCCTGATCGTCGACGATTCGCTGAGCCTGCGTCAGACGCTGGCCATCGCGCTGCGTTCCGGCGGCTACGAAGTGACCGAGGCGGTGGACGGCAAGGACGCGCTGGTCAAGCTCGACGGCCGCAAATTCAATCTGATCATCTCCGATGTGAACATGCCCAACCTCGACGGCATCGGCTTCGTCCGCCAGGCGAGGACGCTGCCGGCCTACCGCTTCACGCCGATCCTGATGCTGACCACCGAGGGCGACGAGAAGAAGAAGCAGGAAGGCAAGGCGGCCGGCGTCCGGGCCTGGATCGTCAAGCCCTTCCAGCCGCCGACCCTGCTCGACGCCGTCGCCAAGCTGATTGCCGCCTGAGGTTGCCATGGCCATCACCTTGCATCCCGACGACGAGCGCCTGCTGATCCGTATCGACGGCGCGCTCAACATCATGGAAATCGGTGCCGCCCACGACCAGATCGTGCTCGGCCTGGCAACCGCTGGCGGTCCGATCGAAGTCGACCTGGCCGGCGTCACCGAACTCGACACGGCCGGCCTGCAATTGCTGCTGGCGCTGGCCCGGGCTCCCGGCGCCGTGACCCTGGCCGGGCCGAGCGCCGAAGTGGCGCGCCGCCTCGACCAATTCGGCTTGCGCCGGCAACTGAATCTCCGGGAGGACGATCATGGAGCTTGAACAGGCCAAGGGCACGCTGGTCCAGGAGGCGCGCGAACTGCTCGCCCACATGGAGGCCGCCTTGCTGGAAATCGAGGAGGCCGGCGCCAGCGACGAGCGGATCAATGCCATTTTCCGCGCCGCCCACACCATCAAGGGTTCGGCCGGGCTGTTCGGCCTTGAGCTGATCGTGCAATTCACCCATGTCATGGAAAGCGTGCTGGTCCGGGTGCGCAACGGCGAACTGACAATCGCGCCGGCGCTGTGCTCGCTGCTGCTGGCCTGCGGCGACTACATGGCGGCCCTGATCGACGCGCTGGCGGCCGGCGGCGACCTGGCCGACCCCGACCCGGCGGCACGGGCGCGCTTGCTGGCCGAACTCGGCGGCCATCTTGGCGCCGCTGCCGCCGCTGCGCCGGCCGCCAGTTCGGGCGGGACGCCGGCCGTCGCCGGCGGCTGGCGCATCGTGCTGCGGCCATCGGCCGAGCTGCTGCGCCAGGGGCTCGATCCGCTGCCTTTCATCAGCTACCTCGAGCGGCATGGCGAGATCGCGCACCGGGCGGTGCTGGCCGAGCGCCTGCCGGGCGTCGCCGACCTCGATCCGGAGCTTTGCTACCTCGATTTCGAGATCGTCCTGCATGGCATGGCGACGCGCGAAACGGTACTCGCCGCCTTCGAATTCATCGCCGACGACTGCCTCATCGAATTGACGCCGCTGCTCGCCGCCGAGGCGGTCGCGCCGGCCACCGGCGAAAGCCGCGCCGTGGTCCGCCAGCGCGGCGAGCAGGCGCTGATCAAGGTCGAGGCGCGCAAGCTCGACCAGCTGATCGACGCCGTCGGCGAAATGGTCATCACCACCGCCGGCGCCCGTGTTCTCGCCGCCCAGGGCGGCGACCCGGCCCTGCTGCGCGAAGCCCTGGCCGAGCTGGAACTGGTCGTCGAGCGCATCCGCGACCGCTCGCTCGACCTGCGCATGACGCCGATCGGCGAAGTGTTCCAGCGTTTTCCGCGGGTCGTCCGCGACGTCTCGAAGGAACTGGGCAAGAAGATCGAGTTGCTGATCAGCGGCGCCGAGGCCGAGCTCGACAAGTCGATGGTCGACAAGCTCTCCGATCCGCTGATGCACATCCTGCGCAATGCCATCGACCACGGCATCGAGCCGACCGCCGAGCGCCTCGCCGCCGGCAAGCCGGAAAGCGGCCACATCCGCCTCAACGCCTACCACGAGTCGGGCAGCATCGTCGTCGAGATTAGCGACGACGGGCGCGGCCTGAATCGCGAACGCATCCGCGCCAAGGCGGTGGAAAAGGGCTTGATCGCCGCCGATGCCACGCTCGGCGAGGCGGAGACGATGGCCCTGATCTTCGCCCCCGGATTCTCGACGGCCGAGCAGGTCACCGATATTTCCGGCCGCGGTGTCGGCATGGACGTCGTCCGCCAGAACATCGAGCAACTGCGCGGCAGCGTCCAGATCGACTCGCGGCCGGGGAGCGGCACCACCTTCCGCATCCAGTTGCCGCTGACGCTGGCCATCATCGACGGTTTCCAGGTCATGGTCGGCGACGCCGCCTTCATCCTGCCGCTCGACCTGGTCGAGGAATGCCTCGACGTCAGCAACCGCGATGCCGACTGCCACATCGTCTCGCTGCGCGGCGACGCGCTGCCGGTGGTCGACCTGGCCAGCGCCTTCGCCATCGACCGCCAGCCCTCGCTCCGCCAGTCCCTCGTCGTCGTCCGCTACGGCCGGCGCCGCGCCGGCATTCTGGTCGACCGCTTTGTCGGCGAAATGCAGGCGGTCATCAAACCGCTCGGCCGCCTGCTGCGCAGCGTGCGCGGCCTGGGCGGCTCGACCATCCTCGGCGACGGCAGCGTCGCCCTGATTCTCGACATTCCCAACCTGTTCCATGGCTTCGTCGGCGCCGCCGCCGACAAGGCCGCCGCGCCGGCGTCCTTGTCCTGAGACGTGCCGATCCAAGCGGCTTACTCACATTACTGAACAACTGGAGAAAATCATGATTGCAAACATGTCTGTCAAGGCGAAGATCAGCACCCTGCTGGCGGTCGCCATCCTGGCCTTGCTGCTGGTCGTGGCCCTGGCCTTTTCCGGCCTGAAAACGGCCAGCGAAATGCTCGACGAAATTGGCAACACGCGTATGCCGTCGGTTCAGGCCCTGGAAGAAATCAACGAGGGTCAGACGGCCATCCGCTCGGCCGTGCGCGCCGTCCTGCTGAGCCAGTTGCATCCTGCCGGACAGCAGAGCGAAGCCGAGAACCAGGGGCGTCGTGTGCAGCAGAAACTTGAGCAGATCCAGAACGCCTGGACGAACTATGAGCGCTTGCCCCAGAGCGCCGAGGAAGCGGCGCAGTGGAAAGAACTCCTGCCGCACTGGAACAGCTGGAAGAATTCGACGCAGCAGGTCGCCGAGGCGCTGCGCAGCATCGTGCGTAGCGACAATCCGGCCCGTCGCCGCGAATTGCTGGCCGATGTAGACCGGCAAGTGAGCGACAGCCGCAATGCTTTTCACGAAGTCGAAACCCGGCTCGGCAAGGTCATTGAGCTGAATGTCGGCCTCGGTCAGGAGGCGGTCAGGCAAGCCGAAGCCAGTTCGACCCGGGCGCTGACGCTGATGTACACCGTCTCCGGCATCGCCTTCGCGCTGCTGCTGGCGCTCGGCCTCTTCATCCTGCGCAGCACGCTGCGCCAGCTCGGCGGCGAGCCGGCCTACGTCAGCGAAATCGTGCGCCGCGTCGCGGCCGGCGACATGACGGTCGAAGTGGCTACCCGTGCCGGCGACAACGACAGCATGCTGGCCGCCATCAAGGGCATGATCGACAAGCTCACCGGCATCATCGTCGATGTCCGTTCCTCCGCCGAGAGCCTGGCTTCGGCCTCGGAAGAAGTGTCGGCGGCGGCCAACACGCTGAGCCAGAACACCACCGAGCAGGCGGCCAGCGTCGAGCAGACCAGCTCGTCGATGGAGGAAATCTCCTCGACGGTGGCGCAGAACGCCGAGAACGCCAACGTCACCGACGGCATCGCCTCGAAGTCGGCGCAGGATGCCCGCGACGGCGGCCGGGCCGTGACCGAGACCGTCAGTGCCATGCGCAAGATCGCCGAAAAGATCGGCATCATCGACGACATTGCCTACCAGACCAACCTGCTGGCGCTCAACGCCGCCATCGAAGCGGCCCGCGCCGGCGAGCACGGCAAGGGCTTCGCCGTCGTCGCCGCCGAAGTGCGCAAGCTGGCCGAGCGTTCGCAGGTCGCCGCCCAGGAAATCAGCGGCCTGGCCGACAACAGCGTCAGCCAGGCCGAATCCGCCGGCCAGCTGCTCAACGACATGGTCCCCTCGATCGGCAAGACGGCCGACCTGGTCAAGGAAATCGCCGCCGCCTCGCGCGAGCAGCGCGGCGGCCTGGAGCAGATCAACAGCGCCATCCTGCAACTGTCGCAGACGACGCAGGCCAACGCCTCGGCTTCCGAGGAACTGTCGGCCACCGCCGAGGAGCTGAGCGCCCAGGCCACCCAGTTGCAGGCGACGATGCAGTTCTTCAAGACCGAGGGGACGGTCGAGCGCGCGGCGCCGGCGAGCGTCCGCCGGCCGGCGCCGGCACCGGCGCAGAAGAAGGCGGCGGCCCGGCCCTTCGTCGGCAATCTCGATGACGCCGCTTTCGTCCAGTTCTGAGGCCACGGCAATGAGTAAGCCTTCCGTCACCAGCCAGTATCTGACCTTCTCGCTCGGCAAGGATGTGTTCGCCATCGAGATCGCGCCGATCCGGGAAATCATCGAGTACCCGGGGCTGACCGAGATTCCGCTGACGCCGGAGTTCCTGCGCGGCGTCATCAACCTGCGCGGCGCCGTGGTGCCGGTGATCGACCTGGCGGTGCGCTTCGGCCGGCCGCTGACGGCGATCGGTCGCCGCACCTGCGTGGTGATCGTCGAGATTGTCAGCGACGGCGCGCCGCTGCCGCTCGGCATCCTGGTCGACGGGGTCACCGAGGTGCTCGAGGTCGACGCCGGCCAGATCGAGGAACGGCCGGATTTCGGCTTCAACCTGCGGGCCGATTTCGTGCGCGGCATGATCAAGCGCCAGGGCCGCTTCACGGTCATTCTCGACGCCGCCCAGGTGCTCTCGGCCAATGAGCTGGAGCGCCTGGTCGAGCTGCAATCCGGCGCCGTCGAGCCGGCCGAGGCCTGAGCGCGATCATGGTCAGCGAATGCGCTCAGGCGGCCGGCCGGCCGCTGCCGATCAGTCCGCGGGCTTTCCGCCACATTCAGGCGCTGTTCCGCCAGGAAAGCGGGATTCACCTGGGCGACGGCAAGCAGGCGCTGGTCAGCAGCCGCCTGCGCCGACGCCTGGAACACCACGCCCTGCCGGATTTCGATGCCTATTGCGCCTTCATCGAACAATCCGCCGGGCAGGCCGAGCGGCGCTTGCTGGTCGATCTGCTGACCACCAACGAAACCTATTTTTTCCGCGAGCCGGTGCATTTCGCGCATTTGGCCGAGCAGGTGCTGCCGCTCCTGGCGGCGGCGCCGCTGCGGTTGTGGTGCGCCGCCGCGTCGAGCGGCGAGGAGCCGTACAGCCTGGCCATGACGCTGGCCGACCGGCGCGGCGCCAACGCCTGGGAACTGGTCGCCACCGACCTGTCGCAGCGCGTGCTCGAACGGGCGCGCCGCGGGGTGTATCCGATGGCCCGCCTCGATCATCTGCCGGACGGCTATCTGCAACGCTATTGCCTGCGCGGCACCGGCGACTACGACGGCATGCTGCGGGTGGGCGCCGGATTGCGGGCCAAGATCCGTTTCGCCGAGCACAACCTGCTCGATCAGCCGACCGGACTCGGCCAGTTCGACGTCATTTTCATGCGCAATGTGCTGATCTATTTCGATGCCGAAACCAAGGCGCGCATCGTCCGCCAGGCGCTCAACGCGCTGCGGCCCGGCGGCTGGCTCTACGTCGGCCGTTCGGAAACGCTGCACGGGCTGGGTCTGCCGCTGCGCGGCGAGCAGCCGTCGATCTACCGCAAGGAGCCGGTGCCGCCGATGACGAGGGAAACAACATGATCAACGTGATGATCGTCGACGATTCGGCGGTGGTGCGCTCGGTGATTTCGGAAATCCTGCAGCGCCAGCCGGACATCCGCGTCATCGCCACGGCGCCGGACCCGATTTTCGCCCTGCAGAAAATGCAGCGGCAATGGCCGGACGTGCTGATTCTCGATGTCGAGATGCCGCGCATGGACGGCATTACTTTCCTGCGCCAGATCATGCAGCAGCGGCCGACGGCGACGGTGATCTGCTCCTCGCTGACGACGCAGGGCGCGGAGACGACCCTGCAGGCGTTGCAGGCCGGCGCCGTCAGCATCGTCACCAAGCCGACCGCCGGCCTGGCCGATTACCTGCGCAGCCAGGACGACGATCTGGTGAGCGCCGTGCGCGCCGCCGCCGAGGCCAATCTGGCCCGCCTGCGGCGGCCGGCGGGCGAGGTGGCGCCGCGCCTCAACGCCGACGCCATCCTCGAAGCGCCCCAGGGTGCCCCGCGGCTGGCCCGCACCACCGACCGCGTGGTCGCCATCGGCACCTCGACCGGCGGCACCCAGGCGCTCGAATTCCTGCTGCCGCAACTGCCGCCGGGCACGCCCGGGCTGGTCATCGTGCAGCACATGCCGGCGCAATTCACCAAGAGCTTCGCCGACCGCCTCAACGGCCTGTCGCGCATCGAGGTCAGGGAGGCGGTCAGCGGCGACCGGGTCGTCACCGGCCGCGCCCTGATCGCGCCGGGCGGGCGGCACATGCTGCTCAAGCGCAACGGCGCCCAGTACGTCGTTGACATCGTCGACGGGCCGCCGGTGTCGCGGCACCGGCCGTCGGTCGACGTTCTCTTCCGCTCGGTGGCCAAGACCGCCGGGGCCAACGCCCTCGGCGTGATCATGACCGGCATGGGCGACGACGGCGCCCGCGGCCTCAGGGAAATGCTCGATGCCGGCGCCGCGACGGTGGCGCAGGACGAGGCCAGCTGCATCGTCTTCGGCATGCCGAAGGAGGCCATCCGCCACGGCGGCGCCGGCCAGGTCGCGGCGCTCGACGACATTCCCGCGCTGATCGTCGGCTATGGCCGTGCCCACTGAATTGCATCCGGCGATCCGCCAGCAGGGCGTGCTGGTCGTCGACGACAGCGCCGTGCAGCGGCAGAACGCCGTCGAGCTGCTGCGCTCGGCCGGCGTCAACCGCATCTTCGAGGCGGTCAACGGCGTCGATGCGCTGCGCGTGGCGCACAACCTGGTGCAGCCGCCGGCGATCATCGTCCTCGATCTCGAAATGCCGGACATGGACGGCATCGAGATGGTGCAGCAACTGGCCATGGATGGTTTGCGCAGCAGCTTGCTGGTGGCCAGCGGCGCCGAAATGGCGGTGATGGATACGGTGCGGACCATGGTCGAAACCCTGGGCCTGCCGCTGCTCGGCACCTTGCGCAAGCCGCTGGCCTTCGGCGACATGGCCGGGGCCCTGGCCGGCTTCGCCGAAGCCGCCGCCGGCAAGGGCGCGCCCCGCTGCGACGAGGACGCCGGCATCGACGTCGAGGCGCTGCGCGCCGCCCTGGCCGACGGCCGCATCCGGCCGTATTACCAGCCGAAGATCCGCCTCGACGACGGCCGCGTCGCCGGTGTCGAGGCGCTGGCCCGCTGGTGCGAGGCGGATGGCCGGCTGATTCCGCCGGCCGCCTTCATCGGTCTGGCCGAAAGCAGCGGCCTGATCGGGCCGCTGACCTTGATCATGCTCGATGCCGTGGTGCGCGACCTGTGCGCCTGGCACGCGGCCGGTTTCTACCCGAGCGTGGCGCTCAACGTTTCGGCGCCGTCGCTGTCGGAGCGCCATTTCGCCAACGAGATCATCGGCCGCGTCGAGGCGGCGCGCCTTTCACCGTCGGCGCTGGTGCTGGAAATCACCGAGAGCGCGCTGGTCGCCGACCTCGCCGGCGCCCTCGGCACGCTCGGCCGGCTGCGCCTGAAAGGCTACGGCCTGTCGATCGACGATTACGGCACCGGTTTTTCCTCGATGCAGCAGTTGTCGCGCCTGCCTTTCACCGAACTCAAGATCGACCGCTCCTTCGTGCGCCATGCCGACACGAAATGGCGGCTGCGCACCATTCTCGAATCGGCCGTCGGCATGGGCCGGCGGCTCGGCCTGGCGACGGTCGCCGAGGGCATCGAGACGGCGGCCGAGCTGGCCTTGCTGCAAACGCTCGGCTGCGAGTACGGGCAGGGCTATCTGATCACGCCGCCGCTGCCGGCGGCCGCGCTGATGCCCTGGATCGCCAGCGAGGAACAGCGTTTGCGCACCATCTGCGCTTGACTCGGGCTATGCTGGCGGCCATCACGCGAGGAGGGGCGATGAAGCTGCGCAAGGATACCCGGATAAGTCTGTTGCTGGCCCTGGTGGCCGTGATCGTGCTGCTCGGCATCGGCGCCGTGGTGCTGCAGGCCGTCGAAGGCGAGTACCGACGCAAAGTGGCCAGCCACATCGATGCCTCGCTCGATTCGATGGTCCGCCTGCTCGACCTGGTGTACGAGGATGCCATCGGGCGCGCCGTCACCATCGCCGAAGAGCCGCAACTAAAAGCCATGGCCCGCCGTCTCGCCCAGAGCGGGCAGGGGGCCGGCGCCCCGCAGCATGCCGAATTCGCGGCCTGGATCGGTCCCATCTACCGCAGCCGCGGCTTCGAGGGCTACAGCCTGATCGCCGCCGACCGCAAGATGATCCTGACCTCGGGCAGTCCGGCCTACATCGGCCAGCCGGTGACGACCGAGGCGACGCGCGACGCGCTGCTGCTGGCCGAACGGGACGGCGCGGCGGTCGCCCGCCCGGCGCCGGCCCCGCGCCCGGCGGTGACGCAGGGCGTCAGCGGGCCGGCCGGCCTGGCGTTCCAGAACGCCTGCGCGCGCATCGACGACGGTGCGCAGGTGCTCGGCTATCTCTGCCTGCGTCTCAACCCGGCCTTGCGTCTCTACCGCATTCTCGACGCCGGCCGTACCGGTGGCAGCGGCGAAGTCTACGTCATCGGCGGCCAGGGCGAAGTGTTGTCGCCGCTGCGCTTCGAGCGCGAGCTGAAGGCGCCGGTCGGCGCCCGCGAAGGCTGGAGCCTGTTTTCCCTGACCGCCCGCGAGCCGGGCAAGAAGGCGCCGCTGACCCGGGTGGCCGCGGCGATCATCGCCACGGCCGGCGACAGCGGCCTGATCGAGGATTACCGGGACTACCGCGGCCGCCGCGTGGTCGGTGCCGGGCGCTGGCTGCCGGCGGCCGGCATGGGGCTGATCGTCGAGGAGGACATGGAGGAAGCCTTTCGTTCCATCGTTTTCGCCCGCGACACGCTGCTGATCCTGATCCTGATCGCGGCCGGGCTGATATTGACCCTGAGCGTGCTGCACTGGCGCTGGCGCCGTTCGCTGGCCGGCCGCGAGAGCCAGCTGGCGGCCTTCCGCGATTTCATTCCCGCCGCCATCCATTTGAAAGACACCGAGGGGCGCTATCAGATGGCCAACCCGATGTTCGAATCCATTTTCGGCTTCTCGCCCGGTTACGCCATCGGCAAGACCGACGCCGAGCTCTGTCCGCCCGAGGAGCGGCGCCTGCGCCAGATCGAACACGAGGAAGTCCTGCGTACCGGCCGCCCGGTACGCCGCACCTATACCTGTCCCGACCCGGGGCCCGACGGCGTGCGCTCGGTGTATAGCATCGTCCGTTTCCCGGTGCGCGGCGAAGACGGCAGCAACATCGTCGCCGTCGGCACCGTTGCCGTCGATGTCACCGGCGAGGCCCGGGCGCGGGCCGATCTCGAGGAACTGACGCGGACCCTGGAGCAGAAGGTGCGCGAGCGCACCGAGGAACTGGTCGTCGCCCGCGACATGGCCGAGGCCGCCGGCCGGGCCAAGGCCGAGTTCCTGGCCAACATGAGCCACGAAATCCGGACGCAGCTGAACGCCATCATCGGCATGAGCTACCTCGCCGCCCACGTCAATGCCGAACCGCGCGTCGCCCATTACGTCAGCCGTATCCAGGCATCGGGCCAGCACCTGCTGGGCATCGTCAACGACATTCTCGACCTGTCGAAAATCGAGGCCGGCAAGCTGCAGATCGACAATGCCGAGTTTTCCCTCGAAGGCCTGCTCGAACACGTGGCCGGCCTGGTCTGGGAGCGGGCCGACGCCAAGGGGCTGGAACTGATCATCGACATCGCGCCGCAATTGCCGCAATACCTGATCGGCGACGCGATGCGCATCGGCCAGATCCTGATCAATTTCGCCAACAACGCCGTCAAATTCACCGAGCAGGGCGAGATCGTCCTGCGCGTCGCGCAACTGGAGGGCGGCGGCGACACGGCCCGGCTGCGCTTCGAGGTCGAGGACACCGGCATCGGCATCGCCGAGGACAAGCTGCCGCTGCTGTTCTCGCCCTTCCAGCAGATCGACGGCTCGATGTCGCGACGCTTCGAAGGCACCGGCCTCGGCCTGTCGATCAGCCGCCGCCTGGCCGAACTGATGGGCGGCAGCGTCGATGTCAAGAGCCGCCTCGGCGTCGGCAGCCTCTTTTCCTTCGAAGTTGGGCTGCGCCTCGGCGATGGCGTGGCGATGGCCATGGCCCCGTCGATCGACCTGCGCAACGGCCACGTGCTGGTTGTCGACGATAACGCCCATGCCCGCCGCCAACTGGCCAATCACCTGCGCGCCCTGTCCTTCCGCGTCGACGAGGCGGCCAGCGGCCAGGAGGCGATCGGCTGCGTCGCCGATGCCGATGCCAGCAACACGCCCTATGAAATCGTCTTCGTCGACGGCAAGATGCCCGGCCTGAGCGGCACCGAAACGGCGGCGCAGATTCGCCTGCTGTCGCTGCGCGGCGAACGGCCGCGCATGGTGTTGATCGCCGTCGGCGCCGGCGCCGCCGACGTGGCCGGGCGCAGCGGCGATTTCGATGCCGTTCTGACCAAGCCGGTGACGCCCTCCGAACTGTTCGACACGGTGATCGGCCTGTTCGATCCGAGCCGCGGCAACCGCATCGAAGCGGCCGCCGACGCCGTGTGGCCCAATCTCAGCGGCATCGAGATCCTGCTGGTCGAAGACAACGAAATCAACCAGGAGGTGGTGCACGACCTTTTGCAACTGGTCGGCGCCCGCGTCACCTCCGCCGCGGACGGCCTGCGCGCGCTGCAACTCCTCGACGACCGGCGCTTCGACGCCCTGCTGATGGATGTGCACATGCCGATCATGAACGGCTTCGAGGCGACCGCCACCATCCGCCGCGATCCGCGCTTCGCCCGCCTGCCGATCATCGCGCTGACCGCCAATGCCCTCGAAGGCGACCGCGAGCGCTGCCTGGCCGCCGGCATGGACGATTACGTGGCCAAACCGATTGATCCGCGCCAGTTGTTCGCCGCCTTGCTTCGCCACTTGCCGGTCGAGCGCCTGGCTGAATCGGCGCTTGCCGCCCGGCCGGTCGAGGCCGCACCGCCGCCGGCCGACGATTCGGCGGCGGCGACCGTCGCCGCCCTGGCCGCGTTGCCCGAGCTCGACACGGCGCTCGGCGTCTCGCGCCTGATGGGCCGCCCCGAGCTTTACGTCCAGCTGGCACGGCGCATCGTCGGCGAACGCGGCGGCTTGCCCGAACAGATCGCCGCCGCCCAGGCGGCCGGCGACTCCGAACGGATCGTCGATCTGGTGCATGGCATCAAGTCGCTGCTCGGCACTCTCGGCGCCAGCGAACTGGAGGCGCGCTGCGTCGATTTGGAGGCGCGGCTGCAGGCGGGCGATGCGGCGACCGCCGAACTGGCCGGTTTCAGCTCCGACTACGCACATCTGATCGAGCGCTTGCGGGCGTCGCTTCCTGCAGGCGCCGGCGGCGATTGAGCCGGCTCGGGCGTGGCTGCCGGGATGCCTCCCCGACAGCCGCCGCCGTCCTTACTTCGGGCTGTAGCGCAGCCCGACGAAGGCGTTGAAACCGGGCGTGTTGTAGCCGCTGACGGTTTCGTATTGCTTGTCGAACAGATTGTTGAAGCGCGCCTCGACCGCCAGTTCGCCGCTGATGGCGTAGCGGGCGGTCAGGTTGACCAGCCCGTAGCCGCCCATCGGGTCGGTTTCGGTGTTGGTGTTGTAGCGTTGGCCGACACCGAGTACTTCGACGCCGGCCTCGAACGCTCCCCAGGCGCGGCTGACGCCGAGCATTGCCTTGTCGCGGGCGCGGCGGCCGAGTTCGAAGTCGTTCTCGGTATCCCGGGCATCCAGCCAGTCGTAGCTGGCTCTCAGATTCCAGGCGCCGAAGCGGCCGGCGTAAGTCAGGGTTACACCCTCCATGCGCGCCTTGCTAACGTTTTCATACGTGCCAAGCCAGAACGGAGGACCGCCAGAAACCCAGCTAATCAGGTTTTCGATGCGGTTGTGATAGAACACCGCACCGAAGCTATGAACTCCGTTATCCCAAGTCACACCGATCTCGCGGTTGCGAGATTCCTCAGGCTTGAGGTTGGGGTTTCCGTGTCCCCATCCCGAAATCATGAATAGTTGATAAACCGATGGGGCTTTGAAGGCGGTTCCGTAGCTGACATGCGTCTGTAGTTCACGGCTGAAACGATAGCCGTAGGCTGCACTCCAGGTATTTTTACCGCCAAATTCGGAATGGTCGTCGTGGCGTGCGTTGACCTGCCAGTTGTGATCGCCGACAGCAGCGGTCCAGCCAGCAAGCACGGAGTTGTTGTCGGCTTCCGGACGTTTGGCGTAGTCGGTGTCGGGGGTGATCTTCTGCTCCAGGCGCTCGGCGGCAAGCAGCAGTTTGCCCAGCGGCAGCGTGACGTCGTTCTGCCAGCTCAGTTGACGGTTGCGCGTGTTCTGCTTCGTTTTCACTTCGCTCGCCGCCGGCCAGGCAAAACTATCCCAGTAGTAGGACTTCTGGCGGTCCTCCGATTCACCGTACTGCAGGCGGCTGGTCCAGGAGTCGGTCAGGCGGTTGCGGCTAAAGAGCTGCCACTGCTCGGTGGTGAAGTAGTTGCGGTCGTTGTAATCCCCGTTGGCCGGCCGGTTACCGCTGTCGTAATGAACGAGACCCTCGTTGCGTCGGTAGGAAGCGCCCATCTCGTGTCCCTGGGCCGGCGTGAAGGACAGCGAGGCGCTGCCGCCGTTATTGCGATAGGCGTCGTCGTCGGCATCGCGGTTGGTCGCATGGCGTTGCGCCGAGAAACCATCGCTGCTGTTGTGATTGGCATCAATCCGGAAGCGCCATTGTTCGTTGCCGCCGGAGACACCGGCGCTGGCTTCGCGGGTGTCCTGGCTACCGTAGCCGGCGAAGCCATCAACGCGCAGGCCGGGTGTGCCGCGCCGGGTGATGATGTGGATCACGCCGCCGATCGCGTCGGCGCCGTAGAGGGTGGCGGCCGGGCCGCGCAGGATTTCGATGCGCTCGACGTCGCCGAGCGGCATGAAGCGCAGCGGCGAGCCGGACAGGTCGACCGAGTTGATCGCGATGCCATCGACCAGTATCTTGGTTTGATCCGAGTTAGCTCCGCGCAGGTAGAAGCTGGTCGTTGTCCCTGGACCGCCGCTCGATGCCGTCTGGATGCCGGGCTGGCGGGCAAGCAGTTCGGTGATGGTGCCCTGGCCATTGCGCTCGATTTCCTCGCGCTCGATCACGGTGACGTCGGCCAGCACTTCGGCGACGCGGGTTTCCTGGCGGGTGGCGGTGACGACGACGGTGTCGAGATGGGCTTGGGCGTACAGGTCGCCGGCGAACAGCGGCAGCAGCAGCGCGGCCATGGGTTTGAGGTGGGTTTGCATGATTTTCCCCTACCGGCAGGCGTCCCCGCATGCCGGTGCAGCGTTGATGGAAAATGCCGGGGAAAAGGGCCGAGCGTGGCCGCCAGCACCGCTTCCCCGCGGCACTTTGCTTGTCGTCGCAGGCCGGTCTCCGGACTCGCAAGTCTTGACGCGCCGCCTTCCCAGGAAGAACCCAGTGGCATCGTGGCGCGCCCGCACTCGCTTACCGTTGCGGGGGCAGTAGCGGGATGGTCTCTTGTCGGAGACGCACCGCTTTCCCGTTTATCCACCGCGAAATGCATCGCGGCGGCACCTGAAACGGGGCGCATTGTACATGATCGGCCCGATGGACGACCCGTTTTACGGTCATGTTCAGCGTTGTGTCGCTTGAAATTGGCTTTTTTCGGACAATCCGCTGCCATGGCGTCCAATTTTCCTCGCGGCGCTCTTGCAGCGGCGCAGGACATTCCATTGCGTCGGACGCGGCATGGCGGCGGTCGTGTTGGCGCGCTTGAATTCTGTTGTGAGAAAGGAGGCGGCCAGCTCGTAGTCGGGCCGGGGCGAGGTGTTGCGGCAGGCGGCGCGGCGCGGGTGGACGCCCGGCCGGCGCTTCGTCCACAATGTCCCGTCCGCAGCCTCGGAAAGGCTGCGGATGCTGGAAAGGAGCGCGCATGACAAGTTTGTTGGCTGGAGAGCCGGGACGCGGTATCGGGCGGCGGCCGCTCCGGGGTTCGTCTTTGTCGGTTGCCGGATGCTGCGCCGGCCGGTCGGGCGGGGGCAGGGCATGAACGATTGCGCCTGGAGCGTTCTCGGTCTGCCGCCGGGAGCCGACGGAACGGCGGTCAAGCGCGCCTACCGCCGGCTGGCCATGCGCTGGCATCCGGACCGCAATGCCGATCCGGCGGCGACCGAGCGTTTCCGGGAAATCCGCGCCGCCTACGACCGCCTGCTCGATGCCGAGGGCGGCGGGGAGGATGACGCGGCCCAGGCCGACGAAACGCCGGCAGCCGCCCCCGATCCGGCCCGCGCCGCCGATATCCGCCTGAATCTGGAGTTGTCGCTGGAAGAGGCCGCCACCGGCTGCCGCAGGACGCTCGCCTACGTGCGCGGCAAGGCGTGCCCGACCTGTGCCGGCAGCGGTCAGGCCGGCATCGCCCGCAGCCGTTTCTGTAGCGCTTGCCATGGCAGCGGGCGCATCCGCGCCGGCAAGCAGGGCCTGGCCCACTGCCCGGATTGCGGCGGCCGCGGTTTCTTCAGCGAGCGCATCTGCCCCGATTGCGGTGGCAGCGGCCGCGAGGCCGGGGAGGTCAGCCTGGAAGTGCGGGTGCCGCCCGGCATGCTGGCGGGCGACGAATTGCGTCTGGCCGGGCAGGGCGAAATGGCGACCGAGGAACTGGCGGCCGGCGACCTGTACCTGACCGTCGTGCTGCGCAGCCATCCGCTGTTTCGCCTGGCCGGGCGCGATCTGCACGCCGCCATGCCGGTCAGCGCGCTGCTGTTGCTGGCCGGCGGCGAGATTCGCTTGCCGTCGCCGGCCGGCATCGTGCGCCACCGGCTCGAACCGGGGCCGCCGGAGGCGCGGGAAATCCGCCTGGCCGGGCAGGGTTTTCCCGGGCGCGGCGGCAATCCCGCCGGCGACCTGTGCTTCGAGTTGCAGCCGGTTTTTCCGCGCCGGCTGAATGCCCGGCAGCGCAAGCTGCTGGCGCAGGCCGATGCGGCGCTGGTGGACGATCTGGCGGAAACCCTGCCGGAGATCGCGGCATGGCGGCGGCAACACCTGCCTTCGTGAGTCCGGCCGGGAACGGTCGTCGATGAGCGGCAAGATTCGCGTCGTCGGGGCGGCCAGCGGGCTGGGCGCGCGGGACCGGGGCTGCGCCGATGGGCCGGTCGCCTTTCATCGCTCGCAGGCCTGGCACGAATTGCAGGACCATCCGCGCCTCGACTGGGGGCCGCTGCTGTTCGCCGCCGATGCCCGGGCCGGTTCGGAAATGGCCCGCATCGCCGGCTTCTGCCGGCGCCTGGCCGACGAGGTGGCGCATGTGCGGGCGGCCGGCGATTTTCCGCTGGTCATCGGCGGCGACCATTCGATCGCCGTCGGTACCTGGAGCGGCGTCGCCCGCGCCGCCGGGGCGCCGCTCGGCCTGTTGTGGATCGATGCCCATCTCGACAGCCACACGCCGGAAACCAGCTATTCCGGCGCCGTGCACGGCATGCCGCTGGCTTGCCTGCTCGGGCGCGGCGACAAGCGCCTGCTCAACCTCGGCCTGGCCGGGCCGCAGCTCAGCGCGGCGCATACCGTGGTGCTCGGGCCGCGCAGCTACGAGGCGGAGGAAATGGCTTTTCTGCGTGCCCAGGGCGTGCGCATCATCGAGTCCGAGGAAATCGCCGTTCGCGGTTTCGCCGACTGTCTGCGCGAAGCCCAGGCCGTTGTCGAAGCGGCGCCGGCCGGTTTCGGGCTGACGCTCGATCTCGATGCCATCGATCCCGACTGCGCCCCCGGTGTCGGCAGTCCGGAACCGGACGGCCTGTGGGACGGCGACGTGCTGGCGGCCTTGGCGCGGCTGGCGACCTTGCCCGGCCTGCTGGCGGTCGAGATCGCCGAATACAACCCGGACCGCGACCGGCAGGGGCGGACGGCGCGGCTGATGTCCGAATTGATCGGCGAGATGCTGCCCGGCCTGGTCGACCGGCTTCAGGGCCGCGGGTCGGGGTCGAAACCGTAGCGCGCCGCCAGTTCGCCGGCGGCAACCGGCTGCAGGCGGTGTTGGCGCCAGAACACTTCGCTGCGCCGCCCGGCCATCAGGTCGAGCAGGGCCTGTTCGGCGGCCGGCTGGCCGGCCGGGTCGCGGCATTCGGCGAGGAATTGCGGCAGGTCGCGGTCGTCGAGCAGGCCGAGGCCCAGTTCGGCGGCGAGCAGGATGTTGCCGCCGTCGTCGAGCAGCACTTCCCGCAGCGGGCCGGCCGCGGCGCCGGTGTGGCCGACGAAGCCGTCGCCGGCGCGGCGGAAGATCCACGGTGCGGCGGCGAGGCGGACGAAGACCCGCTGCGGCCCGTTCTGCAGGAACCAGCGGCCGGCCTCGTCACAACCGTACTGGCGGTTGATGAACTCGATCAGGCCGCGGTGGGTGACGCGTTCTCCCTGCAATCGCCAGTCGCCGCGCCGGTCGAGCGAGAGCCAGCCGTAGCAGGCCGGGACGTTCGGCCACTTGGCGATGGCGGAAAGATCGACGGCCATCAGCTCGATACGCCCAATTGGATCAAGGGTTATTTTTCTGTTCGGTAGTCGAGTTACATTGTGGCGCTTTGATGGGTTCAAACCCATCTGTCACAGGTCGCCTCTCGTTGCCTACTATTTCGTACATGTTATAAAAACATCTTGCCTCCATAAGTCTTCTCCCGGTTTTTTTGAGTTCAGCTTCATAATCTCTGTCGGGTTTTGGCGTAAAGGCAAACAGTTTTCCTGGGCAGTACCATCCTCCTGGAGCAGAGGGTTGGTTCGCGTAGCCTATCAATATTGTCCGGCCAGCCGGGATAAAAAATTCGGAGTAGACTCTTGATGAATTTGGTTCTAATTCAAAAGGAGGAGAGGGTATGCCAAGTAATTTCTCTTCAAAAGTTACGCTGTTCCCAGAGACAATATTAATCCCGCTTTTTGCAACCGGTTTTGATATCAACCTTCCTCCTGCCTGGCTGGGATCGTTCAAGCAGCCGTCGTGTGGCGTTAGATTTATATAGTCGAACATGCCATAAATTACTCTTAGCCTGGCTCTGGGTTGTTCGGTAGTATCGGTATATCGGGTTTGGGTTGAAACCGCCGCGGCGGTTATGGTTCCGCATCCATACACCGAAAAAGTCGCTGTGAGTATCAGAGCATTGAAAAAACGCCTTTTCATTTATAAATTTCCCTCATAAATATTCATCGGCGGACACCCGCAATTTAGATTGCGATCCCCATACACATCATCAATCCGATTGACGCTCGGCCAGAACTTGTTGGCCGCCACCCAGGGCAGCGGGAAGACGGCCTGCTGGCGGCTGTACGGGTGCCGCCAGGCGTCGTCCATGACGTCGGCCTGGGTGTGCGGGGCGTTCTTCAGCGGATTGTCGTCGGCCGTCCACACGCCGTTCTCGATCTGGCGGATCTCCTCGCGGATGCTGACCAGCGCGGCGATGAAGCGGTCCAGCTCGGCCTTCGATTCCGACTCGGTCGGCTCGACCATGATCGTGCCGGCCACCGGGAAAGATACCGTCGGGGCGTGGAAGCCGTAGTCCATCAGGCGCTTGGCGATGTCGATCTCGGCGATGCCGGTGGCGGCCTTGAGCGGGCGGATGTCGAGGATGCACTCGTGCGCCACGCGGCCGTTCTTGCCGACGTAGAGCACCGGGTAGTGGTCCTTGAGCCGGGTCGCGACGTAGTTGGCGTTGAGGATGGCGACCTGGGTCGCCTTTTTGACGCCGGCGCCGCCGAGCATGGCCAGGTACATCCAGGAGATCGGCAGGATCGAGGCGGAGCCGAACGGCGCCGCCGACACAGCGCCCTGGCCGGCATGAGGACCGTCGATCGGGGCGACGACGTGGTTGGCCATGAACGGCGCCAGGTGTGCCTTGAGGCCGATCGGACCCATGCCCGGGCCACCGCCGCCGTGCGGGATGGCGAAGGTCTTGTGCAGGTTCATGTGGCTGACGTCGGCGCCGATGAAGCCGGGCGAAGTCAGACCGACCTGGGCGTTGAGGTTGGCGCCGTCCATGTACACCTGGCCGCCGTTGACGTGCACGATGGCGCAGATGTCGCGCACCGCTTCCTCGAACACGCCGTGCGTCGACGGATAGGTGATCATCAGGCAGGCCAAGTCGTCCTTGTGTTCTTCGGCCTTGGCCTTGAGGTCGGCGACGTCGACGTTGCCGTGCTCGTCGCAATCGACCACCACCACCTTCATGTTGGCCATCTGCGCGGTGGCCGGGTTGGTGCCGTGCGCCGACTTGGGAATCAGGCAGACGTTGCGGTGTGCCTCGCCACGGCTGGCGTGGTAGCGGTCGATCGCCACCAGGCCGGCGTATTCGCCCTGGGCGCCGGAGTTCGGCTGCAGGCAGATGGCGTCGAAGCCGGTCACGGCCTTCAGCCACTCGCTCAGGCCGGCGATCATCTCGTGGTAGCCGGCCACCTGCTCGCGCGGGGCGAACGGGTGGATGCCGGCGAATTCCGGCCAGGTGACCGGGATCATCTCGCTGGTCGCGTTCAGCTTCATGGTGCAGGAGCCGAGCGAGATCATCGAATGGTCGAGCGCCAGATCCTTGTTCTGCAGCGACTTCAGGTAGCGCAGCATTTCGTGCTCGGTGTGGTGGGTGTTGAACACCGGGTGCCGCAGCACGGCGTCGCGGCGGATCATGGCGTCGGGCAGGATCGGGTCGGCGGCGGCGACCTGGGCGTCGATGGCCGCCATGTCGAGCGTGACCTGGGCGATCAGCTTGAACAGCGCGGTGACGTCGTCGCGGGTCGTGGTTTCGTCGAAGGCGATGCCGAGCACGCCGGCCGAGACGCGGCGCAGGTTGTAGCCGGCGGCCAGCGCGTCGTGATAGACCGTGTCGGCGCGGGCGCCGAGGTCGAAGTGCACGGTGTCGAAGCACTGTCTGGTCAGCAGCTTGATGCCGGCCCGCTTCAGGCCTTCGGCGAGGATCGCGGTGAGGCGGTGGATGCGCCCGGCGATGGTGCGTAGGCCCGCGGCGCCGTGATAGACGGCGTACAGGCCGGCCATGTTGGCGAGCAGCACCTGCGAGGTGCAGATGTTGGAATTGGCCTTCTCGCGGCGGATGTGCTGCTCGCGCGTCTGCAGCGTCATGCGGTAGGCGGTCTTGCCGCGGGCGTCCTTGGAGACGCCGATGATGCGGCCCGGCATCGAGCGGACGAAGGCTTCGCGGGTGGCGAAGAAGGCGGCGTGCGGACCGCCGAAGCCCATCGGGATACCGAAGCGCTGGCTGGAACCGAGGGCGATGTCGGCGCCCATGGCGCCCGGTGACTTGAGCAGCACCAGCGCCATCAGGTCGCTGGCGACGGCGACGGTGGCGCCCTTGGCCTTGAGGCCGGCGATGACCTCGGTCAGGTCGCGCACTTCGCCGTTGTCGCCCGGGTATTGCAGCAGGGCGCCGAAGCATTCCGCGTCCGCCTGATCGCCGGCCGCAGCGACGACGACTTCGAAGCCGAAATAGGCGGCGCGCGTCCTGACCACGTCGATGGTCTGCGGGAAGCAGGCGGCGTCGACCAGGAAGCGGTTGGATTTCGCTTTGGAGACGCGCCGGGCCATCGTCATCGCCTCGGCGGCGGCGGTGGCCTCGTCGAGCAGCGAGGCGTTGGCGATTTCCAGGCCGGTCAGGTCGACGACCATCTGCTGGAAATTCATCAGCGCTTCCAGGCGGCCCTGGGCGATCTCGGCCTGGTAGGGCGTGTAGGCGGTGTACCAGCCGGGGTTCTCCATGACGTTGCGCAGGATCACCTTGGGCGTCAGCGTGTCGTAGTAGCCCATGCCGATGCAGGACTTGTTGATGACGTTCTTGCCGGCGATGGCCTTGAGGTCGGCCAGCGCCTCGTGCTCGCGGCGCGGGGTCGGCAGCGGCGAGTTTGCCAGCCAATCGGCCGGCAGGCGGATGGCGGCCGGCACGGTCTGGGCTATCAGCTCCTCCAGGCTGGCGGCGCCGACGGCGGCGAGCATGGCGGACATTTCGGCGGCGCAGGGGCCGATGTGGCGGTCGACGAATTCGTCGCGCTGTTCCAGCGCCGAGAGCGGTTGGGCGAAAGGCATGGGCGGTGATCCGGGAAAGGGCAGTGAGGCGGGCGCGGCCGGGCAATGAATCGGCGTCGGCCCGCGCCGGCGGCGTGTGGGCGGTAAAGGGGCGCTCAGGCGGCGTCGGCGACGGCCTGGTAGCCGGCGGCATCGAGCAGGGCGTCGAGGTCGGCGGCGTTGTCCGGCTTGATCTTGAACAGCCAGGCGGCGTAGGCATCCTGGTTGACCGATTCCGGCGCGTCGGCGGTGGCCTGATTCACTTCGGTGACGGTGCCGGCAACCGGGGCATAGACGTCGGCGGCGGCCTTGACCGATTCGACGACGGCGATTTCCTTTTCCGCCGCGAAATGCGCGCCGACTTCCGGCAGTTCGACATAGACCAGATCGCCGAGCGCTTCCTGGGCATGGTCGGTGATGCCGACGGTGACGCTGCCGTCGGCATTGAGCAGCAGCCACTCGTGCGAGGCGGTGTACTTGAGGTTGGCGGGAACGTTGGACATGGGGTTTTCTCCTGAATGGGGGGATTTGCTTAGATGACGGCCTTGCCGTGGCGGGCGAATACGGGTTTGACGACCTCGGCCTTGAGCAGCTTGCCGCGGATATCGACCTCGACGGCGTCGCCGACCTGCACGCCGAGCGGCAGGCGGGCCAGGGCGATGGATTGCTGCAGCGTCGGCGAGAAGCTGCCGGACGTGATTTCGCCGTCGCCGTGGGCGGTGACGACCTTCTGGTGGCCGCGCAGCACGCCCTTGTCGCGCAGGATCAGGCCGAGGAACTGCTTTTGCTGGCCGTGCGCGGCCAGCGCGGCGCGGCCGACGAAATCGCGTCCGTCCTTCATGGCGACGGTCCAGGCCAGGCCGGCGTCGAGCGGCGAGACGGTCTCGTCCATGTCCTGGCCGTAGAGATTCATGCCGGCTTCCAGGCGCAGCGTGTCGCGGGCGCCCAGGCCGCAGGGCGCGACGCCGGCGGCCTTGAGGGCGTTCCACAGGGCTTCGGCCGCGCCGGCCGGAAGCATGATCTCGTAACCGTCCTCGCCGGTGTAGCCGGTGCTGGCGATGAAATACTGATCGACCTCGGCGGCGAAGAAGGGTTTCAACTCGGCGATGGCCGGCTTGGCCTGCGGTAACACCTGCCACACCTTGGCGCGGGCGTTCGGGCCCTGCACGGCGATGATGCCCAAGGCGCCGTCACCCGCGCGGCGCTGCTTGAGATTCACGTCGAGCCGCCATTCGGCGGCCCTGGCCTGCATCCAGGCCAGATCCTTGTCGGCGGTGCCGGCGTTGATGACGAGACGGAAGCGCGTGTCGGAGAGGAAATAGACGATCAGGTCGTCGATGACGCCGCCGGCCTCGTTCAGCATCGCCGAATACAGCGCCTTGCCCGGCACCGTCAGCTTGGCCACGTTGTTGGCTAAGAGTCGCGACAGGAAGGGCCGGCAGTCGGCGCCGGCGAGATCGACCGGGCACATGTGCGAGACGTCGAACATGCCGCAGTCGTTGCGCACCGCGTGGTGCTCCTCGATCTGCGAGCCGTAATTGACTGGCATGTCCCAGCCGCCGAAGTCGACCATCCGGGCGCCGAGCGCGCGATGGGCGGCGTTGAGCACGGTTTGTTTCAGCATATCAATCCTTTGCGGGCTTTATCGAAAGCCATTTCTGGAAACGGAAAAGGGGTGAAACGAAAGATGGCATTTCTTGCGTTTCACCCCTCTAGCCTCGATACCTGAGAGATTTGCCCCATCGGTGGACGCTGTCGATGCCGCTCGCCAGAGTTTTGGAACTTGCGCCCCGGTTCCGCGGTCCTTTTACCTGAGCGTTTTCGGGCGAAATCGCGCCGTCGGCGGTAGTCGGTTACTGCGCTTCCCATGGAACGGAGCGCACTATAGCGGGAGTGCCGAACGGTGGCAACAGACCGCGCCGCACAGGGCAATTGCACGAATCTACCCGAGACCGAGTATCTGAGCGCGGTAGCGATCAGAAGTGGCGGCGATGAGGCGGCGAGCTTTGATTCCTCCTTTGCGCGGAGTGGGGTCAAGCCGGATGAGATTGAGCGTGATGTGCTT
>JAVBRT010000028.1:0-3088 GCA_031547725.1 Azonexus sp.
CGTGCGGTCGCCGGTGCCGCGCAGGCGGCGGCAGATCGACAGGCCGTCCTCGCCGGGCAGCATCAGGTCGAGCACGATCAGGTGGAAATGTTCGCGGCTGCGCAGCTTGTCCATCTGCTTGCCGTCGGCGGCGGCCTTGACCTCGAAGCCCTGCTCGCCGAGGTAGCGGGTCAGCAGGTCGCGCAGGCGGATGTCGTCATCGACGACGAGAAGGTTCTGTACGATTTCGTTCATGCGCCAAGGGTAACGGGAGACGGCCGGAGCGCCGCGGCAAATGGTAACAACTAATTGCCGCCCGGCGGAGGGAAACATATCCTTACACTTGCCTGCCGATGGGTGTCCGGCGCCGACCGACAATGATGCCCATGCCCCAGACCCGCGTTGCCATGAAACTCCGCTTTCTTCCCCTGTTGCTTGCCGTCTTGCTCGGCGCCGCCGCTCCCGCTGTTGCCCGGGACGATGACGGGCGCGGGCCGGGCTGGGGCGAGCGGCGCGAGCTGGCGCCGGACGAACGGCGCGAGATGCGCCGGCAGATGCGCGAGCACTGGCGCCAGGAGCGCCCGCCGCGCGGCGACGGCGAGATGCGCGGGCCGGGCCGCGAGCGGCGCGAACTGGCGCCGGACGAGCGCCGCGAGATGCGCCGGCAGATGCGCGAGCACTGGCATGGCGCCGAAGCCGACGAGTATCGACGTCCGCGCGGCGACATGCGCGACCCGCGCGGCCGCGTCGCCGCCGACGATCCCCGGAACAGCCGCCGCGACTGACGCCGTCGCGGCCGGCGCGGCCTCCGGTAAAATGCCGCTCCATGCTGATCCTCGCCCTGGAAACCTCGACCGAACTCGGTTCCTGCGCCCTCTGGCGCGATGGCGCCGTGCTCGAACGCCGCTGCCCGGCCGGCCGTTCGCATTCGGAAACCCTGCTGCCGCTGGTGCGCGAACTGCTGGCCGAAGCCGGCGTCGGCGTCGCCGCGCTCGATGCCATTGCCTTCGGTGCCGGCCCCGGCGCCTTCACCGGCCTGCGCGTCGCCTGCGGCGCGGCGCAGGGCCTGGCGGTGGCGGCCGAGCGGCCGCTGCTGCCGGTCGTCAGCCTGGAAGCGATGGCCGTGCAGGCCGGCGACGGCCAAGTGCTGGCCCTGCTCGACGCGCGCATGGGCGAAGCCTATGCCGGCCGCTACCGGGTGGCCGGCGACGACTGCCGCTTGCTGGGTGAAATCCGCGTGCTGCCGCCGGCCGAATTGGCGCTGCCCGGGGAGGCCGGCTGGCGGGCCTGCGGCAACGCGCCGGCGGCCTACCCGGCATTGCACGAGCGCCTGCGGGCGGCCGGCATCGAACTGCTGCCCGGCATCCTGCCGACGGCGGCGGCCGCCGCCGCCCTGGCGGCACCGCGCGTGGCGCGCGGCGAAGGCATCGACGCGGCGCTGGCGGCGCCGCTGTACATCCGCGACAAGGTGGCCAAGACCGTCGCCGAGCGGCTGGGCGAGGGCGGCCGGGCATGAGCGTGCTGGACGTGGCGGCGGAGTTTTTTCCGATGAACGAGCGCGACCTTGACGCGGTGGCGGCGCTGGAAGCCTCGCTGCAGGCTTTCCCGTGGTCGCGCGGCAACTTCGCCGACTCGCTGGCCGGCGGCCACAGCGTCTGGGTGCTGCGCCGGGGCGGCGAGCTGCTCGGCTTCTCGGTGGTCATGCAGGTGATCGACGAAGCGCACCTGCTCAACATCGGCGTCGCCATCCGCCATCAGGGCTGCGGCCACGGCGCCCGGTTGTTGCGTCAGCTCATGGAGCGGGCGCGCCTGAACGGGGCGAGCAAACTGTTTCTCGAAGTGCGGCCGTCGAACGAACGGGCGGTCGCGTTGTACCGCCATTTCGGTTTCCATCAGATCGGCCGGCGCAAGGCCTACTACCCGGCCGCCGACGGGCGCGAGGACGCCCTGGTTTTCGACAAGGAGCTGGCATGAGCCTGAGCCGCGAACAGATGCTGGCGGAAATGGGCATCGCCCCGCTGTGGGTGCTGCGCGAGACGGCCACCGGGCCGACGGGCGGCGAGGCGGCCGAGCCGCTGGCCGTGCCGTCCGCCGAGGCCGCTGATCAGGAGACGCCGGCACCGTCGTTGCCGGATGCCGGGACACCGCCGCATGCCGCTCCGGGCCCCGTTACCGGCGACTGGCCGGACCTGGAGGCGGCGGTCGCCGCCTGCCGCCTCTGTCCCTTGTGCGAGCAGCGCCGCCAGGCCGTGCTCGGCGTCGGCGACCGCCAGCCGGACTGGCTGTTCATCGGCGAAGGCCCCGGCGCCGAGGAGGATGCGCGCGGCGAGCCTTTCGTCGGCCAGGCCGGCAAGCTGCTCGACAACATGCTGGCGGCGCTCGACATCGCGCGCGGCAAGCGGGTCTACATCGGCAACGCGATCAAATGCCGGCCGCCCGGCAACCGCACGCCGGAAGCCGCCGAGATCGCCGCCTGCCGCCCCTATCTGGAGCGCCAGATCGCCTTGCTCAAGCCGAAGATCATCGTGCTGCTTGGCAAGGTGGCGGTGCATAGCGTGCTGCACGAGGACAAGTCGCTGGCCTCGCTGCGCGGCCGGCGCTTCGAGCATGGCGGGATTCCGGTCGTCGTCACCTACCATCCGGCCTACCTGCTGCGCAACCTGCCGGACAAGGCCAAGGCCTGGGAAGACCTGCTGTTCGCCCGCCGCATCCTGCGCGCGGCCGGCGGCATCACACAGCCATAGGCAGACGCTGGCCGCCTAGTTGTGATCTCTCTGTAGGTTGTTCACTCGGGGTGTCTCCCCGGAGAATTGGAGGCACCAACCATACAAGCCCCGAGGCCCCGAATGAACATTCATAAAAATGCCCGATTAACGCCGCACGGTCGAATCCTTCTTGTTCGCCGCATGCTGGGCGGGTTACGCCCTGAAGAAGCAGCTCAAGCCAGTGGCGTCAGCGTCCGCACCGCCTACAAATGGTTGCGGCGTTTCCGGGCCGAAGGCGTAGCCGGACTCAACGGCCGCTCGTCACGCCCGAAAACCTGCCCGCATGCCTTGCCGGCAACCGTCCAGGCCCAAGTGATCGAACAGCGGCGCAGCCGCCAGACGTA
>JAVBRT010000055.1:0-31619 GCA_031547725.1 Azonexus sp.
CAAGCTCAATAAATTCAAATACTTAGCCATGTATTCCGACAAATAATGTTGGATTGCCACCGACAAAGAGCGTTTTCGCATCCACCAACACTTTGTCGGTAATCTCGCGGGCGGCAAAAGAACATCTTGCGAACAAAGAACAAACAGGGTACATTGGTCTTGCCGATACCCGACGACTCCAGCCCGCTGTGTACGACTGCAATCTGCCGGCGCCGCGCGTTTGCCGGCCGGAAGAATCTCGCTATGAGGAGAGAGAAATGGCCCAGGCCGCATTACGTCTGATTGAAGGTTCTTCCATGGACAAATCGAAAGCTCTCGACGCCGCGCTCTCCCAGATCGAGCGTGCCTTCGGCAAGGGCTCGATCATGCGGTTGGGCAAGACCGGCAAATCGATGGACATCGAGGCCGTCTCGACCGGCTCGCTCGGCCTCGACATCGCGCTCGGCATCGGCGGTCTGCCGCGCGGCCGCGTGGTCGAGATTTACGGACCCGAATCCTCGGGCAAGACCACGCTGGCCCTGCACTGCATCGCCGAGGCCCAGAAGAAGGGCGGTATCTGCGCCTTTGTCGACGCCGAGCACGCACTCGACCCGATCTATGCCCGCAAACTCGGCGTGGTGGTGGACGACCTCCTGATCTCGCAGCCCGACGCCGGCGAGCAGGCGCTCGAAATCGCCGACACCCTGGTGCGCTCCGGCGCCGTCGACGTCCTGGTGATCGATTCGGTGGCCGCCCTGGTTCCGCGGGCGGAACTGGAAGGCGAGATGGGGGACAGCCAGCCCGGTCTGCAGGCGCGGCTGATGAGCCAGGCGCTGCGCAAGCTGACCGCCTCGATCTCGAAGTCGACCTGCATGGTTGTCTTCATCAACCAGATCCGCATGAAGATCGGCGTCATGTTCGGTTCGCCGGAGACCACCACCGGCGGCAACGCGCTGAAGTTCTACGCCTCGGTGCGCCTCGACATCCGCCGCATCGGCGCGATCAAGAAGGGCGACGAGGTGATCGGTAGCGAAACCAAGGTCAAGGTGGTCAAGAACAAGGTCTCCCCGCCCTTCCGCGAAGCCATCTTCGACATCCTCTACGGCGAAGGCATCTCGCGCCAGGGCGAAATCGTCGAAATGGGCGTCGCCCACAAGCTGGTCGACAAATCCGGTGCCTGGTACGCCTACAAGGGCGAGAAGATCGGCCAGGGCAAGGACAACGCCCGCGAATTCCTCAAGAGCCATCCCGAGATCGCCGAGGAAATCGAGGCCGGCATCCGCGAGGCGGCCAGCACCACGGTGATCAAGCCGGTCAAGGCCAAGGCCGATGCCTAATCATGCGTCGCGCCCGGAACCCGTCTTCAACGACGGGTTTGGCGAGACAGAGCCCGATTCAGGGGCTGCCCAGCGCCGCTCGAATTCGTGGGGAGGCAGCGCCGGGCCGCAGGTCGGGATGGCCCAACTGCGTGTCCGCGCCCTGCAGTTGCTGACTCGGCGGGATTACAGCCGGGCCGAACTACAGGCCAAGCTGGCGGCCGAAGCCGAGTCGGCGGAACAGCTGGAGGCCGTGCTCGACGTCCTGCAGGGCGAACGCCTGTTGTCCGACCAACGTTATGCCGCCCAGCGCGTCGCCGCCCGCGCTGGCCGTTACGGCAATGCCCGGCTGCGCCAGGAACTGCGCCAGAAAGGCGTCGGCGACGAGGACATCGCCGCGGCCCTGCCGCAGGGGGGCGACGAGAGCGAGCGCTGCCGTGCCGTCTGGGCGCGCAAGTTCGGCACCTTGCCGCACAGTGCCGAGGAGCGTGCCCGGCAGATGCGTTTCCTGCAATATCGCGGCTTTTCCGGCGAAGCCATCCGCCGCGTGATGTCCGGAGTCGACGAATGAATGCCGCCACCCTTTCCGCCAGCAACCTGAAGAAGCGCTACAAGTCGCGCACGGTGGTCGAGGACGTCTCCTTCGAAGTGCGTTCCGGCGAAGTGGTCGGCCTGCTCGGGCCGAACGGCGCCGGCAAGACCACCTGTTTCTACATGATCGTCGGCCTGGTCGCCGCCGACGGCGGCGAGGTCCATATCGACGACAGCCGCCTGACCCACCTGCCGATGCACGCCCGCGCCCGCCAGGGCCTGTCCTACCTGCCGCAGGAAGCGTCGGTGTTCCGCAAGCTGAACGTCGAGGACAATATTCGCGCCGTGCTCGAACTGCTGAATCTGCCGGAGGCCGAGGTCAACGACCGGCTCGAAGGCTTGCTGGCCGAGCTGCACGTCGATCACGTCCGCCATGTCAATGCCGCGGCGCTGTCCGGCGGCGAGCGCCGGCGGGTGGAAATCGCCCGCGCCCTGGCTACCGATCCGCGTTTCATCCTGCTCGACGAGCCTTTCGCCGGCGTCGATCCGATCGCCGTGCTGGAGATCCAGAAAATCATCCGTTTCCTCAAGGAACGCGGCATCGGCGTGCTGATCACCGACCACAACGTGCGCGAGACGCTGGGCATCTGCGACCACGCCTACATCATCAACGCCGGCCACGTGCTGGCGGCTGGACGGCCGGATGAAATCGTCGATAATGAAAGCGTGCGCAAGGTCTACCTTGGCGAGCATTTCAGGCTCTGACCGACGCAAAGCGCCCGATTCCGATTCATGAAGCCTGCCCTCCAACTCAAACTCTCCCAGCATCTTGCGCTGACGCCGCAGTTGCAGCAGTCGATCAAGCTGCTGCAGCTGTCGACGGTCGAGATGCAGCAGGAGATCGAGCGCTACCTGCTGGAAAACCCGATGCTGGAGCGCGACGACGAACAGGGGGGCGAAAATTTCAGCGCCGCGCAGCAGTTCGACTCGCCGCAACGTACCGAGAGCGAGCGCGAAGCCCCGGTCGAACGCGAGGAGCGGGAGAATCGCGAGGAGCGCGAGCCGGAGATGCCGGCAGCGCCATCGGAAGTCGACGACGACCGCTGGAGTTCCGATGCCGGCACTTTCACCGGCGCCGGCCGCGACGAGGACGACGACAGCGACGCGCAGGACATCCACGCCGGCAGCATCAGCCTGCGCGACCACCTCGGCTGGCAACTGGGCATGACCCAGTTGTCCGAGCGCGATCGGGCCCTGGTCCGCTTCCTGATCGAAGCGCTCGACGACGACGGTTATCTGTCGGCGCCGTTGCCGGAACTGCTGGAGACCCTGCCGGCGGAATACGAGATCGAGCTCGACGAACTCGAAATCGCCCTGCGCCATATCCAGAACTTCGATCCGACCGGCATCGGCGCGCGCAGTCCGCGCGAATGCCTGGCTCTCCAACTCAAGGCCCTGCCTGCGGATGAGGTGCGGACGCTGGCCCTGGTCATCGTCGACAAGCACCTGGAACTGCTGGCCGCCCGCGACTTCGTCAAGATCCGCCGCCTGACCGGCTGCGACGAGGCGGCGCTGAAAGCCGCCCAGGCCCTGATCACCAGTCTGAACCCGCGGCCGGGCGCCGGTTTCGCCCAGAGCGAGGCGCGCTACATTACGCCCGACGTGATCGTCAAGAAACTGAAGGGCAAGTGGACCGCCTACATCAATCCGGATGCCTATCCGCGCCTGCGCATCAACCGGCTCTATGCCGAAATCCTGGCCAAGCAGCGGCGCGGCAACGGCAACCTGAGCGGCCAATTGCAGGAGGCGCGCTGGCTGATCAAGAACGTCCAGCAGCGTTTCGACACCATCCACCGCGTCACCCAGGCCATCGTCGACCGCCAGCGACAGTTCTTCGACCATGGCGAAGTCGCCATGCGCCCGCTGGTCCTGCGCGAGATCGCCGACATCCTCGGCCTGCACGAATCGACCGTGTCGCGCGTCACCAGCCAGAAATACATGGCCACGCCGCGCGGCATCTTCGAACTGAAATATTTCTTCGGCAGCCATGTCGCCACCGATACCGGCGGAGCCTGTTCCGCCACTGCCATCCGCGCCCTGATCAAGCAACTGGTCGGCGCCGAGGACGGCAAGAAGCCCTTGTCGGATAGTCAATTATCCGAAATACTAGGCCAGCAGGGAATCGTTGTTGCCCGGCGCACGGTTGCCAAATACCGCGAGTCGCTCAATATCCCGCCGGTCAATTTACGCAAGACCCTGTAGAGAGAGGAGAAAACATGAATCTGCAGATCGCTGGTCATCACATCGAAGTCACGCCGGCATTGCGCGAATACGTGGAGAACAAGCTTGATCCCGTGCTGCGCCATTTTGACAAGGTCACCGGTGTCGGCGTCGTCCTGTCCGTCGAAAAGCTGAAGCAGAAAGCCGAAGTCACCGTGCATGTCCCGGGCAAGGACATCCACGTCGAAGAGTCCGGCGACGATCTCTACGCCGCCATCGATGCCATGTTCGACAAGCTGGACCGCCAGGTTCTCAAGCACAAGCAGAAGGTGCAGGATCACCATCGCGGCGGCAAGGCCGACCTCCACGCCGTCGAATAAGGGCGGAACAACCGGCCGCGGCGGGACATGCTGCGGCCTTTGTTTTCTTAGTATTCCCATGAACCCACTCAGCAATATCCTGGCACCCGCGCAGATCCTTCTCGATCTTGAAGCGAGTAGCAAGAAACGGGTATTCGAGCAGGCCGGTCAACTTTTCGAAGCGCATCTCGGTCTTGCCCGTTCAGTCATTTTCGACAGCCTTTTCGCCCGCGAAAAACTCGGTTCCACCGGCCTCGGCCAAGGCATCGCCATTCCGCACGGCCGCATCAAGGGACTCAAGCAGGCCGCCGGGGCTTTCATTCGCCTGGCCAGCCCGGTGCCTTTCGATTCGCCGGACGGGCGCGGCGTCAATCTGTTGTTCGTCCTGCTGGTCCCCGAGCAGGCGACCGAGGAACACTTGCAGATTCTGTCCGAACTGGCGCAACGCTTTGCCGACCGCGCCTTCCGCGAGGCGCTGCAGAATGCGCCCGATGCGGCGGCCGTGCTGGCCCTGTTTCAGGCTTGAGCGGCGGCCGTGCGCCATATCAACCTGGTCCAGCTCTACGAGGATAACCGCGAGAAGCTGCTGCTGAGCTGGATGGTCGGGCGGGAAGCCAATCGGCGCATCGAAATCAAGGTTTCCAACAATTACGGTGCCGACGTCGTCGGCCACATCAACATCATCCACCCGGAGCGCCTGCAGGTGCTCGGCCAGGCTGAAGCCGAGTGGGCCGAGCGCATCGGCGAGCGTCGCTTCGGACAGATGTTCCACGACCTGCTGGCGGCTCAGCCGCCGGCGGTGATCGTCGCCGACGGCCTGACGCCGACAGCGCAGGTGCTCGAAGCCTGTACCCAGTCGGAAACACCCTTGATCCTGTCACCCAAGCCCTGTTCGGCGGTGATCGATCTGCTGCGTATCTATCTTTCCGCCCGCCTGGCCGACACCGTCAACATGCACGGCGTATTCATGGATGTGCTCGGCATGGGCGTCCTGATTACCGGCGATTCCGGCGTCGGCAAGTCGGAACTGGCGCTTGAGCTCATTTCCCGCGGCCATGGTTTGGTTGCCGACGACGTCGTCGAAATGGCGCGCATCGCCCCGGCCACCATCGACGGCCGCTGTCCCGGCATGTTGCGCGATTTTCTCGAAGTGCGCGGCCTCGGCCTGCTCAACATCCGCACCATTTTCGGCGAGACCGCTTCGCGGCGGAAAATGCGCCTCAAGCTGATCGTCCACTTGCAGCGCACGGCCGCGGCGTCCGATGCGCCGCGCCTGCCGCTCGATGCGCAGACGCAGGAAGTGCTCGGCGTGCCGATCCGCAAGGTGGTGATTCCCGTGGCTGCCGGCCGCAACCTGGCCGTCCTGCTCGAGGCGGCGGTGCGTAATACCATTCTGCAACTGCGCGGCATCGACAGCATGCAGGACTTCATGGACCGCCAGCAGCGGATGATGCTCGACGACGAGGCCTGAACGGCCCGCGGCCGGCCTGAGCCTATAGATGCTCGAAGTCGGCGCCGTCGGCTTCGGGGTCGTTGGTCGACGTACCGAAACAGATGCGCCCGACGCCCTCGAGCATGATTTCCTGGCGCCGGACCAGGCTTTCCTGGTGCTCGCCCTGCCTGACGAAGCAGCCGTTGGTGCTGGTATCGACCAGGAAATAGCCGTCCAGTCGCCGCTCGATCCGCGCATGCTGGCGCGAGGCCTTGCGGTCCTCGATCACCAGCTTGTTGCCGAGATCGCGGCCGAGCGTCAGCACCGGCGTCTTGCGGTCGAGCAGGAAGGCCTTGCCGTGATAGCGGACGCACAGGCGCTCGGCGACCAGCGGCGAGGTCGATGGCCCGAACATCGACGGCGAATAGCCGCCCATTTCATTCGTTGTCCAGTGGATGCGGAACAGCGTCAGGTTTTCACCGCCCTCCGGGATGGTGCCGAGGTCCGGCATCGGTCGCAGGGTGACCGTGCCGCTTTCCGGGATCTCGGCGGCCAGTGTCGAACTGCACAGAATCTGGTCGCGGCGGGCGATGCCGGCAATGCGGGCGGCGCTGGTGACGGCCTCGCCGCTGAGCTTGCCGCCCTCCTCGGTGACCAGGCCCGTGTGCAGGCCGATGCGGATGGTCAGCTTGAGGCCGGAAACCGGCGGCAGGTCGGCAATTCGCTGTTGCATGTCGATTGCCGCCTGGCAGGCATCCTCGGCCGTTTCATAAACCGCCAGCAGTTCGTCGCCGATAATCTGTACCGTTCGCCCGCGATAGCCGTCGATTGAACGCTTCATCCGCTTCAGGCAGCGCTCGACGGCATGCATCGCCTCGGTGTCGCCGAGACGTTCGAACAAGCCAGCACTGCCGGACACATCGGCAAACATTACGACCATTTTACGTTCGGTGGCGGACATCGACGGCAGCCTATCGGCGAGTGAGGTGGGGACGATTATATGCTGAAGACTTTGGCGCCAGCATTATGCCGGCAGCGTGATCGGGATCGCGCCGGCGAGCGGAAATTCGGGGGCATCGAAGGCGATGTCGCCCTCTTCGACCGGCGTGTCGAGCGTCAGCCCGGTGAAATCGAACAAGCCGTTGTCGGCGAGGTGCGACGGCACGACGTTCTGCATGGCGGTGAATACCGATTCGGTCCGGCCGGGGTAGCGCTTATCCCAGTCCTGCATCATTTCGCGGATTTTCTGGCGCTGCATGTTGTCCTGCGAGCCGCACAGGTTGCAGGGAATGATCGGGAATTCCATGCCGCGGGAAAACTTGGCGATGTCGGCCTCGGCGCAGTAGGCCAGCGGCCGGATGACGACGTGGGCGCCGTCGTCGGTCACCAGCTTGGGCGGCATGGCTTTCATCTTGCCGCCGAACAGCATGTTCAGGAACAGCGTATGCACCATGTCGTCGCGGTGATGGCCGAGGGCGATCTTGTTGGCGCCGAGTTCCTTGGCGGTACGGTAGATGATGCCGCGGCGCAGGCGCGAGCAGAGCGAGCAGGTGGTCTTGCCCTCGGGAATCTTGTCCTTGACGATCGAATAGGTGTCGGCTTCGACGATGCGGTATTCGATGCCGAGCGAGTCGAAATAGCGCGGCAGCACGTCGGCCGGGAAACCCGGCTGTTTCTGGTCGAGGTTCATCGCGATCAGGCGGAATTTGATCGGCGCCCGCTGCTGCAGCGCCTGCAGCATGACCAGCAGCGTGTAGGAATCCTTGCCGCCGGAGCAGCAGACCAGGACGGTGTCGCCGTCCTCGATCATGTTGTAGTCGCCGATGGCTTTGCCGGTCCGGCTTTCGAGCTGCTTGCGCAGTTTCTGGAGAGTGTTCGATGCGGTCATGAGACGAAAAGGGAATTTTCCGAGCAAAGCTTGGCTATCTGCTTTAAATCATAAGTTTACCGTGTCTCCGCCATACCTACGAGTCTTCAATGTGGGGAATGGACAGGTATTTCACGGTCAACCGCAATCTGTCGGAAGCGGTCTTTCCGGTGACGAGGCCGGACGGTGCTGCGAAAAGCCGCAGTACCGTCCGATCGAGCCTATAGAATTGCGCTTTTGCCGAGTTGCCATGATCAACCTGCCGCTTCCCGATCCGGATGCCCTCGCCCACAGTCGGCGCCTGCAACGACAGCTGGTCGACGCGATCGGCGCGCACGATGGCTGGCTGCCGTTTTCACGCTTCATGGAAGGCCTGCTGTACGCTCCGGGGCTCGGTTACTACTCCGCCGGGGCGCGCAAGTTCGGGGCCGCCGGGGATTTCGTCACGGCGCCGGAAATGACGCCGCTGTTCGCTCGTGCCCTGGCCGCTCCAGTGGCGGCCGCGATGGCCGCCTCGAGTCCGGCGGTGCTCGAAGTCGGGGCCGGGTCAGGGCGCCTTGCCGCCGATCTGCTGCTCGCCCTGGAGGCCCGCCGGGCCCTGCCCGAGCGCTACGGCATTCTCGACCTGTCGGCCGACCTGCGCCAACGGCAGCAGGCGACCATCGCCGCCGCGGCACCGCATCTGGCCGCCCGGGTCGTCTGGCTCGACCGGCTACCCGAAACCTTTTCTGGCGTCGTGCTCGGCAATGAACTGCTCGACGCTCAGCCGGTGGACATCGTCGCCTGGCGCGCCGGCGGGATTTTTGCCCGCGGCGTCGGCCTGGCGCCCGACGGCGGTTTCGCCTGGCACGAGCGGCCGGCCACCGGTGCCCTGCTCGCCGCGGCGCGGGAAATCGCTGAACAGTGCCCGCTGGCGCCCGGCTACGAAAGCGAAATCGGTCTGGCCAGCCGGGCCTGGGTGGCTGAATGGGGACGCCGCCTGCAATGCGGCCTGCTGCTGCTGCTCGACTACGGTTTTCCCCGTCACGAGTTCTACCATCCGCAGCGCGGCCGCGGCACCCTGATGTGCCATTATCGCCACTACGCCCATCCCGATCCGTTTTATCTGCCCGGTCTGCAGGACGTCACCGCTCACGTCGATTTCACCGCCATCGCCGCGGCCGCGACCGGTGCCGGCCTGGATGTGCTCGGTTACGCCAGCCAGGGGCGCTTCCTGCTCGAATGCGGCATTCTCGACCGGCTGAGCGAGATTCCCGCCGACACCATCGGCTACCTGCGCGCTGCCGGCGCCGTCAACAAATTGTTGTTGCCGCACGAGATGGGTGAACTGTTCAAGGTGATCGCCCTCGGCCGCGGCCTGGCCGAACCGTTGTGCGGTTTCGCTACCGGCGACCAGCGCCACCGGCTGTAGACGCTTCAGCGCCGGGCCAGCTCGCGGAACTGGCTCGGCTGGTCGAGCACGAGCCGGCCGAATTCCTCGAACAGCGCCTGGTCGACCGCCTGCGGCCGCAAGCGCAGCACGCTGCCGCCGAGCCGCTCCAGGTTGCGCATTTCGAGCAGCACCAGGCCATTGGCGAAATCGGCCCGCCAGCGGGCGCTGACGCTGAGTTCGGGCGCGACCTGAAACTCCGCCCGCTCGACGTAGCGCTGCGCATTCCGGTATTCCTTGCAGGTAAACGGCAGGCCGAAATCGAACAGCGCGCTGCGAAAGCGCTCGACGGCCGGGCCGTCGCGTTCGATCGGCGGCAGCCCGGCGCCGATCAGACGGTAGGAAAAGCTGACCAGTTCGACCAGCGCCCCGCTGCTCTGGCTTTGCGTGCGGTAGTCGGCGAAGCCTTCGTGCCAGGCGAAGTCGGTCAACTGGTACTTGTCGAGCAGCGGGTAGCTCCGGGGAATCGCCGGCTTGAGGATGTTGAGTTGCTGCACCAGTTCGTGCAGATAAAAAAACAGGTGGCGCAGGGCCAGGTCGATCGCTTCGTTGGCGGCGCTGCGCTCGGCCAGGGCGCGGTTCAGTTCGCGCTGGCGCAATTCGGCTTGTTGCCGCAACTGGTCGAGCAACGAACCGGCTGGTGCCGGCGCCGCCGCTGACGGCTTCGGCGCGGGAGCCGTCTCGTCCGCTGTTGCTGCCGTTGGCGTTGCCACGGTGGCCGGAGCGATCTCGGGGAAAACCAAAGCCGGATCGCTCATGCCGGTCCCGCCGCCGGTATTTTGCTCACGCCGGGCGCGCCGTTCCGCCGCGTCGAGGTCGAAGGTCTCGATGTCGGCGATCAGCGACGCTTCGAGTTCGGCAATGTCGTCGGCGATGCGCGACTTGCGCTCGCGTTTGGCCTGGATGGCCGCCTGAATCGGTGACGCAGCATCGCTCTTTTCCGCCTGACTCATTGCTTTTCCCGGTTTGACCGCTAAACTGAACCAATAGTGGTTCCATTCCGGAGTGAACGCAAGATGGATATCGGAGCGGTCGGCAGCCTCAATTCCGCCCTGTCGCAAGCGCCGACGGGCGACGCCGTGGCGTTGCTGGTGATGAAGAAGGCGATCGACGCGCAGGCCCAATCGGCCCTGCAATTGCTGCAGGCCTTGCCGCCGGTGACGAGCAATCCCCCCAACCTGGGCAACAGCGTCGACGTCAGGGTCTGAGCATCGCCAGCCAGTCGCGCAGCATGGCCGCTACCAGCGGCCATGCTTTTTCGTGGGTCACGGCATGGCCCATGCCGGGAAAGATGTGGCAGGGCAAACCGTAGGTGCGGGCCGTGCTCTGCACCAGGAAAGCCGGCACCAGGACGTCGTGCTCGGCGCCGAGAATCAACATCGGCGGCCGGTGCATGGCCAGCAGGTTGGGCAGGTTGAACATCGACATGTCCCACAGCGCCCGCTGCGACTCCGATTGCATCTTGCCCAGCCAGGCCGCCAGCATGGCCTCGTCCACGTCGCCGGCGAACAGCGCTTCGCGCAGCGTGGCGGTGTCGGTGTAATGGCCGGCCAGGATCCGGTTGATCTCGGCGAACAGTTGCGGCTTCTGGAACAGCAGGTGGAATTGCGAGGCGATCAGGCCTTGCGGCGGCACCGAGCAGAGCAGCGCCGCCCCGGGCAGGTCGTGCCGTTCGAGGTATTTCTGGACGACGAAGCCGCCCATCGAATGGCCGACCAGCACCGGCATCTCGTCGAGCCAGGCGATGGCCGTGGCGACGTCATCGACGTAATCGGCGACCGAATGCCAGTTGATGTGCTCGTGGCCGCGGCTGGCGCCGTGGCCGCGCAGCGACAGCGCGTGGCAGGCATGGCCGGCGGCGGCGAGAAAGGGCATGAAGGTTTCGCTCCACATCCAGGCGCCGGCGAAGGCGCCGTGGACGAACAGCAGCGGGGGCGCGGAAGATGGCTGCTCGGGCAGGCAGGAAAGCAGCTCGAGGCCTTCGATGGTGTGGTGCTGGATCATGGCGGTCAGTCGGGGCGAGGCGTGATTAAATGCGACTTTCCCCCCGCAAGGCAAGGCAAATCATGGTGAAGTGGATCCTGACGCTGGTCGTCGCCATCTTCCTACTCGGCATCGTCACCCCGCATCTCGCCCGTTTCATCCGCTTCGGCCGTCTGCCCGGCGATTTCGCCGTGCGTTTTCGCGGCCGTGCCTACAGCTTTCCCTTCGCCTCGATCCTGCTGCTGTCCCTGCTGCTGTGGCTGCTCTCGCGCCTGATCTGAAGTCAGGAACCCGGTTCAACCGATGCCGAGGGCCTGGCTGACCGCCTTGACGCGGGCGGCGTGGATGCGCTCGGCGATCTGCTGCGGCGTGCTGCAGCTCTGGGCGATTTCGCCGGCCCGGACGGTATTGACCGCCGCCAGCGCCGCGCGTAGCCGCTCCGGGCTGGCGTAGGGCCGGTCTTCCCAGCCGAGGCGGCCGGTGTAGTCGCAGAGGCAGGCCTGCAACAGTTGCTCGAAGCGCTCCGGGCGGCGCAGGGCATCGCATTTTTCCAGCAGGCCGACGAGGGTGGCGGCGCGCAGGTCGCCGGCGCGGTGGATGTTGCCGTGGTGGCGGGCCATCAGCAGGGCCAGTTCGCGGCAGTCGGTGGGGATTCGCAGGCGTTTCGCCAGTTGCTCGACCAGGCGCACGCTGCGCTCCTCGTGGCCGATGTGGCGGGGCAGGATGTCGGCCGGCGTCAGCGCCTTGCCGAGATCGTGGGTCAGCGCCGCGAAGCGCACCGGCAGCGCGTAGCCGCGCCGGGCCGACTGGCCGACGACCATCATGGTGTGCACGCCGGTGTCGATTTCCGGGTGGTAGTCGGCCCGTTGCGGGACGCCGAACAGGGCGTCGACTTCCGGCAGCAGCCGGGCCAGGGCGCCGCAGTCGCGCAGTACCGCGAACATCCGCTCCGGCTGCGCTTCCATCAGGCCCTTGGCCAGTTCCTGCCAGACGCGCTCGGCGACCAGGTGGTCGACTTCGCCGTCGGCGACCATGCCGCGCATCAGTCCGAGGGTTTCCGGGGCCACCGCGAAATCGCCGAAACGGGCGGCGAAGCGGGCCAGGCGCAAGAGGCGCACCGGGTCTTCGGCGAAGGCCGGGCCGACATGGCGCAAGACCTTGTCGGCGAGGTCGCGCTGGCCGCCGTGGGGGTCGATCAAGCGCCCGGCCGCGTCGCGGGCCATGGCGTTGATGGTCAGGTCGCGGCGGGCGAGATCCTCGGCCAGCGTGACGTCGGGCGCGGCATGAAAGGTGAAGCCGTGATAGCCGCGGCCGCTCTTGCGCTCGGTGCGGGCCAGCGCGTATTCCTCGCCGCTGTGCGGATGGAGGAATACCGGGAAATCCTTGCCGACCGGCCGGAAGCCGCGCGCCAGCAACTCCTCCGGCGTGGCGCCGACGACCACGTGGTCGCGGTCGGCGCTCGGCCGGCCGAGCAATTCGTCGCGGACGGCGCCGCCGACGACATAGATTTGCATCGGCCGTCCGCGGGATCAGCGTCCGGCGCGGTAGCGGAAGCTGTCGAGCTTGCCCTTCGGCGTCTGCCGCGCGATGTAGGTCGGGGCCACGGCTTCCAGTGCCGTCGGCCGCCAGGCGGCCGGCAAACGGCAGTCGCCGCCTTCGCAGACGCTGTCGACCTGCATCGAGCGCAGGTTGTCCGGCGACAGCAGCGGCTTCGGCGCCAGCCACATCAGACCGGCCTGCAGATAGGCCCAGCCATCGGACAGGGCGACGATGCGGGCCTTGCTGCCGCACAGTTCGGCGGTGTAGTCGACCAGTTCGCGCAGTGTGTAGACCTTCGGGCCGACCAGCTCGTAGGTCTGGCCGAAAGTGGCGGCATCGCCGAGGCTGTCGACGAAGGCATCGGCGACGTCGGCCGCCCATACCGGCTGGAAGCGGGCCTGGCCGAAGCCGAGCGGGAAGATCGGCGAGACCTTGAGCATCTTGGCGAACAGGCTGAGGAAGGCGTCGCCGAGGCCGAACACCACCGACGGGCGGAAGATGGTCACGTCGAGCTCGCCCTGGGCGGCGCGGACGATGGCCTCGCCCTCGCCCTTCGAGGCGAGGTATTCCGACGGCGCCTTGGGATCGGCCTTGAGCGCGCTCATATGCACCAGGCGGCGGACACCGGCGGCCTGGCAGGCGGCGACGATCTTCTTCGGCAACTCGACGTGGGCCTCGGCGAAATCACGGCTGAAGGGAAACTTGACGTCGCGGCTGTGCAGGATGCCGACCAGGTTGATCACCGCGTCGTGGCCGCGCATCAGTTCGGTCAGGGTCTTTTCGCAGCCGATGTCGGCTTCCGGCATCTCCACGCCGGGCTGCATGATCAGGGCCTTGGTCCGTTCCCGGCGGCGGGTCGGCACGGTCACCTCGATGCCGCGCTGCGACAGCCGATTGACGATGTAGGTACCGATAAAACCGCTACCCCCCAGCAGCAAGACCTTTTTGATGTCCATCTGGAACCCCGGAAACGTGTTTTTGTAAAAATCCGATTTTACGGCAAATGGGTGTCGCCGGGCAGTCGGTGCCGCCCTACAGACCGCTTTCGCGCAGAGCCTGGGTGGCGGCCGCCTCGAACAGGCTGCTCTGGCCGAGACGGACGGCTTCGCCGGCGCTCAGCTGCTGCTTGAGCAATTGCGGATGGATGGCCAGCGCCAGATCGAGGTCCGGGTTGAGCAGCAGCGAACGTCCGCTGCGCCGGCTCTGCCGGCAGACGCGCAGGGCGCAGCGCTGGCCGGCGACCGGCAGTTCCAGCCAGTCGCCGGGCCGGCACGGCAACTGGGCCGGCGGCGCGAGATCGGCGGCGGCCAGATCGAGGGTGTGCAGGACCAGCGTGCCGGCCTTCAGGATGTCGGTCGTCACCGGCGGCAGCGGCCGCTTGGTCGGCAGCGCCGGGGTTGCCGCCTGGGCCCCGGGGGCGGTGCGGCGCAAGGCTTCGCGTTGCCGTGTGAAGCAGGCGTCGAGGACGCGCGTCCGGTCGTCGGGCTGCATTTTCATGCGTTCCATGCCGGCATTGATGATCCGCAGCACGCCCGGCAGTTCCTGCGCCATGCGCTTGCGGTCGGCCAGCTCCGGCTTCGGCTGGAAACTCCACAGCAGGGTATCGAGGGCCTGCACATGCTGTTGCCAGGCCGGGCTGTCCGGTCCGTCGTGCAGCCAGATGCGTTCGAGCAGCTGGCGCCAGCTGCGTTCGAGGAAACTGCGGATTTCCGCCGGCTCGCGCTCGACGCCGAGCTGGGCGAACAGGGTGTTGACTTCGCGGTCGGCCTGGTCGCGCCGGTCGAGCTGGGCGAACAACGGCTGATAGGCGGCGGCGGCGTAGTCGATGGCGGTTTCGCGTTCGTCGATCGCCGCCTGCAGCCGGCCGAGGGCGGTCGTGTAGCCGGCGGCACTGCCCGAGCGGTCCTCGCGCAGTTCCTTGGCGATGGCGGTCAGGCGTTGGCACAGCGGATGTTGCGCCGAAACGTCGAGCGGCAGGCCGAGCACGGCCCGGCCGAGGCCGTTGATGAAGCGGCGGCAGGGATGGTCGGCATTGGCGAACAGGCTGGCATCCTTGATGGCGACGCGGACGAGGCTGACTTCCAGCGAGATGACGAGGGTCTTGAGAAATTCCGGCAGTTCCGGCGCGGCGGCGATGGCTTCGCAGATCATCACCGCCGAGTCGATCGCCAGGCCTTCGGCCGTTCCCGGCGGAACGCGCAATTCACGGGAATTGAGCGGTCGCCGCGGGGCTTTGACGGCGGGCGCCGGCTGGTCGCTGAACAGGGCCGGCAGCAGGGCTTCCAGCGCGGTGGCGCTGCTGTTCTCGAAATCGTCGACGTCGATGGCCGGTTGGTCGAAGGCGTCGAGGCGGAACAGCAGGTTGTCGAGTGCCGCCTGGCTGAGCAGTGCCGATCCGGCGTAGAGGCTGGCCGCCGCCGGAGGGGAAGCCGGGGTGCGGGCAAGCAGGCCCTGGTGCAAGGCCTGGGGGGCGTTCTCGCTGTTGCTGCGGAGCGTCTCGCGCTGGTCGCGCGGGCTTTCCGGGCTGTTGACGATGCCCGGCTCGCTGGCGGCGACGCCGGCCCGGTCGAGGAAATCGCAGACTTCGCCGTAGACCCAGGGCAGGCCTTCGCGCAGTTGGTCTTCGAGACGGTCGATCAGGTTCTGCTTCTGGTCCAGCGAACTGGCGTCGGCCGCCGCGAACATGGCACGCAAGCCCTCGCTGATGCCGCGCAGGCCGACCGGGTTGTCGGCGCGCTGCATGCCCGGCCGGCCGAGCAGGGTCATGAAGCGCTGCTGGGTGCGCCACAACTCGCTGGCGGCGCCTTCCTCGAACAGGCGGCTGGTGACGTGGTCGAGCAGGATGCCCAGTTCCAGTTCGTCGTCGGCGACCAGCGAGATGCGCGACGAGGTCAGGCCGCGCGCTTCCTCGCTGAAACTGCCGCGCTGCTGACTGTTGACCATCGCGTCGTAGTGCTTGCCGACGCCGTCGAGCAGCACCTGGCAGGCCATCTCCGAGAGCGTGCCGCCGGAACGCAGCAGCCAGCCCAGGCGTTGCAGGTAGTAGGCCCGGCAGTCGCGGGTGATTTCGAAACGGTCGGGGGCGGGCATGATGGCGGCGCGAGCGAAGTCGGTGCGGTCGGTGGGTGTGGCGTTTGCCGTCCGGCCGCTGCTCAGGTTCCGGGAAAAGGCAGCGGCCAGCCGGGGTTGCGCCAGTCTAACCGGCACCGGCTGCGACGGCAAAGGGAACGGCGGCTCATGGCAGGTCGGCGTCCTTCAATGGCTGGAGGCTGGCCGGCCCGACGGTGCCGAGGCGGGCCTTCAGCGAATCGGGCTTGCCGTTGAACAGGGTCGAATAATAGACGGCGTTGCTCATCACCTTCTTGACGTAGTCGCGGGTTTCGCTGAAGGGAATGGTTTCGGCGTAGATCGCCCCTTCCAGCGGCCGTTCGGCGCGCCAGCGCTTGGCCCGGCCGGGGCCGGCGTTGTAGGCGGCGGAGGCGAGTACCGGGTGGTTGTCGAGATTTTCCATGACCAGCCGCATGTAGCTGGTGCCGAGCAGCAGGTTGGTCTGGGTGTCGGTGACGCGTCCCGGGTGGTAGTCGCGCAGGCCGATCTTCTTCGCCACCCATTTGGCCGTGGCCGGCATCAGCTGCATCAGGCCGGCGGCACCGGCCGACGACCTGGCGCTGGTGACGAAACGGCTTTCCTGGCGCATCAGGCCGTACACCCAGGCATCGTCGAGCGTCTGGCTGCGGGCGGCGCTGCGCACCTGCTCGTCGTAGGGGGCGAGGAAGCGCAGGCTGTAGTCGTGCTCGTCGCGGGTGCGCTCGGCGGTGTTGATGGCCCGGTCCCAGATCTGGTTGCGCCGGGCCAGTTCGGCGGCGGCCAGCAATTGCCGGTCGTTGAGGCCGCGCAGCGACCAGTTCCACTCGCGCACGCCTTCGGTGCGCATGTCCAGGCGAAAGAAGGTCAGCGCCCGGCGCAGGCCGGCATTGTCGCGGGCCTCGCGCAGTTCCTCGGCCGAGACGGCGCGGGCGCGGGCCGGCGGCGTCACGCTGCGGCCCAGTTCCTCGTCGGCCAGGTTGCCGTAGAAGCTGGCCTGGCCGGCGATGCGGGCGAACAGCGCGTCGGCCTCGCTGGTCAGGCCGCCAGCCTTGTATGCCCGGCCCAGCCAGTAGATCCATTCCGGCCGCGCCGCCAGGTCGGCCGGCATGGCCTGGATGGCGTCGCGCACGCCGCCCCAATCGAGTTCGCGCAGGGCGGCGCGCACCTTCCACTGGGCGTTTTCGTCGGACAGCGGGGCGTTGCCGGCGCGGGTATACCAGCCCCGCGTTTCCGGCAGATGGCGGCGGGCGCCCTGCAGGGCGACCTGGCTCCAGGCCCATTCGCGTTCCGGCTGGCGCAGCAGGGCCTGGCGCTTTTCCAGTTCGGCCGCGGCCAGGCGCGGGTCGCCGGCGGCCAGGCGCTGGATGGCGATGGCGACCAGCTCGCGCAGCACCCGCTTGTCCTGCCAGCGCGGCGGCAGAGCGGCCAGCTGTTTCTGCGGCCCGGCGATGGTCAGTTCGTAGCGGCGGCCGTCCGGCAGCTCGCCGTCCGGCAGGTAGTTCAGCGTGGTCCGCGCCGGTCCCGTCCGGTTGGCTTCGAGCTGGCGCCGTACGCGCTGCCAGACATCGTCGAGGCTCACCCGCTGGGCGTACACCAGCGCATCGAGCAGCGGCTGGCAGGCCGCCGGCGGTTCAAGCATGTCCTGCCACAGGCGTTCGACCTCATCGAGCACGCTGCGGTCGCCGCGAGTCAGGCGGGCCTGCTGGTAGAGGCAGGTGATCTCGGCTTCCGGCGCCAGCAGCTTCGGGTACTCGCGTTCCACCTCGTTCCACGCGGAACGTTTGCCGAGCCAGCGGATCCAGTCGGCGCGCAGGCGCTCGGCGACCGAGCTGCCGTCCTGGCGGGCCAGAAAGGCGCGCAGCGCTTCGCTGTTGCCGTCGTCCATGTGCATGCGCAACTGGTAGTTCTCGACGTAGGCGGCCAGTTCGTGGTTGCCGATGCGGGCGGCGGCGTTGTCCAGGCGGATGCGGTCGCCGTTGCGGAAAGCGTCGCGGGCGGTCAGGAAAACCTCGTCGCGCCCCTCCTGGGCGACGCCGGGCAGGGACAGAAACAGGCTGGCAAGGCCGGCGAGGACGAGCGGCAACTTCATGTTAGATTCGACTGATGGGTGAGGCATTGGGGAAGGCGAACGAGGATAGCACGGCCTGGAGGCGGGCGTTGCGGCGCGATATGGCGGCCCGCAGGGCGGCGCTCGGCGCGGCCGGGCATGCCGCCGCCTCGGCGCGCATCGTCGAGCACTTGCGGGCGGCGCTGAGGCCGCCGCGGGTGGTCGCTTTCTGCTGGCCGATCAAGCACGAGCCGGACGTCCGGGCGATCGTCGAACACTGGCGCCGGGCCGGCAGCCGAGCCGCGCTGCCGGTGGTGGTCGAGGTCGATCAGCCGCTGGCTTTCCGTGCCTGGGACGAGACGACGCCGTTGCAGAACGACCGCTACGGCATTCCGACGCCGACCGCCGGCGACTGGCTGTTGCCCGACCTGATCCTGCTGCCGCTCAACGGCTTCGACGCCGCCGGCTACCGGCTGGGCTACGGCGGCGGCTATTTCGACCGCACCCTGGCCGCCCTCGCGCCGCGGCCGCTGGCCGTCGGCGTCGGCTTCGAACTCAACCGCCTGCCCAGCATCCGCCCCGAAGCGCACGATCAGCGGCTCGACTGGATCGTCACCGAGGCCGGCGCCTTCAGGCCAGTTGCCGCCTGAGGGCGACGGCGGCGTAAGCGAAACAGAGGCCGGCAGCGGCGGCCAGCACGGCCTGGCGCAGGTCGTAGAGGCCGGTGCGCAGGGCCAGCTCCAGCGTATAGCCGTGGTGCAGGGCGAGCAGCAGCGAACCGCCGGCCAGCGTTAGCCATAGGCGCCGGCGGCCGCGCGGCAGGCCGCGCAGCAGGTAGCATTCGATCCCCATCCCGGCGGCGAAAGTCTGCAGGATAAGGGCGGCGAACGAGGCCCAGAGGGCCAGCGCGTAGGCGTTCATGCCGCCCGGCAGGCCGCGGCGAAGCGGCGCAAGGCTTCGTCCAGCGTCGCGCGCGGGCAGCCGAAGTTGAGGCGCAGCCAGCCGGCAGCGCCGAAATCGCCACCGTCCGAGAGGCCGAGACCGTGCGTTTCGAAATGCCGGGCCGGGTCGGCGAGGCCGAGGCCACGGACGTCGATCCAGGCGAGATAGGTGGCTTCGGCCGGGCTCATTGCGACGCCGGGAAGGGCGGCGACGGCGGCGACGACGCGGTCGCGGTTGCCGGCCAGGTAGACGATCAGCTTGTGCAGCCAATCGCCGCAATCGCGGTAGGCAGCCTCGCAGGCGGCCAGGCCGAGGACGTTGGCGTGCGGCACGATACCGTCCATGGCGTGGTAGAAGCGGCGGCGCAGCGCGGGGTCGGGAATTACCGCCAGGGCGCAGCCCAGTCCGGGAATGTTGAAGGTCTTCGATGGCGCCAGCAGCGTGATGCTGCGCCGGGCGGCGTCGGCCGACAGGCTGGCGAAGGGGATGTGGCGCTTGTCGGCGTCGAGGATTAGGCCGCAGTGGATTTCGTCGGAACAGACGATCAGATTGCGCTCGGCGGCAAAATCGGCCAGCGCCTGCAGTTCGTCACGTTGCCAGCAGCGGCCGACCGGGTTGTGCGGATGGCAGAGCAGAAACAGCCGGGTGTCGGCTTTAGACGCTGCCGCCAGGGCTGCCAGATCCCACTGCCAGCGGCCGTCGCGCTGCACCAGGTCGACCGTCCGCAGCGTCCGGCCGGAATGGCGTGGTGCCGACAGGAAAGGCGGATAGACCGGGGTGGCCGTCAATACCGCGCCGTCGACGGCACGGCAGGCGATGTTGAGGCCGCTGACCAGGCCGGGCAGCCAGACGATCCATTCCGCTTCGATGGCCCAGTCGTGGCGAGCGACGAGGTGGTCGACGACCGCCGCTTCCAGTGCCGGCCACGGCTGGCCGTAGCCGAACACGCCCTGCTCGACGCGGCGGTGCAGCGCCGCCAGCACCGCCGGCGGCGCCGCGAAATCCATGTCGGCGACCCACAGTGGCAGGATGTCGCGGCCGGCATACTTGCCCCATTTGACCGAGTCGGTGCCGCGCCGCTCGAGCGGCGTGTCGAAAATACTCAAAAATAGAGGTGCTGGTAGAGGGCGGTCGGCAGGTAGCGTTCGCCGAAGGATGGAATGATGACGACGATCAGCTTGCCGGCGTTTTCCGGCCGCTTGGCCAGTTCCAGTGCGGCCCAGGTGGCGGCGCCGGAGGAAATGCCGACCAGCAGCCCTTCCTCGGTGGCCATGCGGCGGGCAGTGGTGAAGGCGTCGTCGTTTTTGACGCGGATCACTTCGTCGTAGATGGCGGTATTGAGCACGCTCGGGACGAAGCCGGCGCCGATGCCCTGGATCGGGTGCGGACCCTTGACGCCGCCGGACAGCACCGGCGAGGCGTCGGGTTCGACGGCGACAACCCGGACGCCGGGCTTCCGCGCCTTGAGCACTTCGCCGACGCCGGTCACGGTGCCGCCGGTGCCGACGCCGGAAACGAAGATGTCGACCTGGCCGTCGGTGTCGCGCCAGATTTCCTCGGCCGTGGTGTTGCGGTGTACTTCCGGGTTGGCCGGATTGTCGAACTGCTGCGGGACGAAGTATTTCGGATCGCTCTCGGCCAGCGCCTGGGCTTTGGCGATGGCGCCGCCCATGCCTTCCGGCCCCGGCGTCAGGATCAGTTCGGCGCCGTAGGCCTTGAGCAACAGCTTGCGCTCGCGGCTCATGGTTTCCGGCATTGTGAAGGCGCACTTGATGCCGCGCGCGGCGCAAACCATGGCCAGGCCGATGCCGGTGTTGCCCGAGGTTGGTTCGAGCACGACGGTGTCGGGGCCGATCTGGCCGGCGGCGATGGCGGCGTCGAGCATGGCCACGGCGATGCGGTCCTTGACGCTGTGGCCCGGGTTGAAGAACTCCAGCTTGGCGACGACGGTGGCGCCGGCGCCGGCGGTGACGCGGTTGAGCTTGACCAGCGGCGTGTTGCCGACCAGTTCGGTGACGTTGTTGGCGATTTTCATGATCGTTTCTCCGGTGGGGGATCGCGCCAGTCTAGGTTGCCCGTGGGGGCGGGCAAAGACCAAAAAGACAATTGGTTATCGCCGCTGGTCATTAGCCGAGGAACAGGCGGTAGGCCGGATTCTGGCTTTCGTCCCAGTGGGCGTAGCCGAGCTTGGTCAGGAAACTGCGGAATTCGTTCATCTCGTCCGCCGGCACCTGCATGCCGACCAGCACCCGGCCGTAGTCGGCGCCGTGGTTGCGGTAGTGGAACAGGCTGATGTTCCAGCCGGCGCTCATCTGGCTCAGGAAATTCATCAGCGCGCCCGGCCGTTCCGGGAACTCGAAGCGGTAGATCAGCTCGTGCAGGCCGTTCTGGCAGACCTGCGGGGCATGGCCGCCGACCATGTGGCGGACGTGATTCTTGGCCATCTCGTCGTCGGTCAGGTCGAGCGTCGGGTAGCCGTGCTTCTGCAGGCTGTCCACCAGCTTCAGCGATTCCTTGCGGTCGGCCACCTGGACGCCGACATAGACATGGGCTTCGGCCTCGGTGTTGTAGCGGTAATTGAATTCGGTGACGTTGCGCTTGCCGATCAGGGCCAGGAACTTCTTGTAGGCGCCCGGCTTCTCCGGCAGCGTCACGGCGAACACCGCCTCGCGCCGCTCGCCGAACTCGGCCCGCTCGGCGACGAAGCGCAGGCGGTCGAAATTCATGTTGGCGCCGGAGGTCACGGCGACCAGGTTCTTGTCCTTGAGCCTGTGCTGGCTGGCGTATTCCTTGGCCCCGGCGACGGCCAGGGCGCCGGACGGTTCGAGGATCGAGCGGGTGTCCTCGAAGACGTCCTTGATCGCCGCGCAGATGGCGTCGGTGTCGACCAGCACGATCTCGTCGAGATGTTCGCGGCACAGGCGGAAGGTTTCCTCGCCGACGTACTTGACCGCCGTGCCGTCGGCGAACAGGCCGACCTGCGGCAGGCGCACGCGCTTGCCGGCGGCGATCGACTGCTTCATCGCGTCGGCGTCGAAGGTCTCGACGCCGATGACCTTGATTTCCGGGCGCAGGCGCTTGATGTAGGCGGCCACGCCGGCGGCCAGGCCGCCGCCGCCGATGGCGCAGAAGACGGCATGGATCGGCCCGTTGTGGCGCGAATGCTGGCGCAGGATTTCCATGCCGATGGTGCCCTGGCCGGCGATCACTTCCGGATCGTCGAAGGGATGGACGAAGGTCAGCTTCTCGGATTTCTCCAGTTCGAGCGCGTGGGTATAGGCCTCGTCGAAGGAATCGCCGTGCAGCACGACTTCGCCGCCGCGCTGCTTGACCGCCTCGATCTTGATGCCCGGCGTCGAGGTCGGCATGACGATGACCGCCCGGCAGCCGACCTGGGCCGCCGACAGCGCCACGCCCTGGGCGTGGTTGCCGGCCGAGGCGCAGATGACGCCGTGCTTGAGCTTCTCGGCCGAGAGGCTGGCGATCTTGTTGTAGGCGCCGCGCAGCTTGAAGGAGAAGACCGGCTGCATGTCCTCGCGCTTGAGGCAGAGCGTGTTGCCGATCCGCGCCGACAGGTTGGCGGCCTTTTCCAGCGGCGTTTCGACGGCGACGTCGTAAACCTGGGCGTTGAGGACTTTTTCGAGATAATCCGGATGCATCGCGGGCAACTCATGCAGGCAAAACGGGGATTCTACGGGTGGAGTGGCTAAACGTCACGGCGGAACAAGGACTGGGCGGCCTGCTGCTGGCCAGTTTCCTGGCGTCGACCATCCTGCCGGGCGGTTCCGAGGCGGCGCTGTGGGCCTTCCTGCACTTCCATCCCGAGCAGGCGACGGCCGCCCTGTGGCTGGCGACGCTGGGCAACACCGCCGGCGGCATGACCTCCTGGGCCTGCGGCCGCTTCCTGCCGCGCTGGCGGCGCCTGGCCGACCTGCCGCAGCGGGCCCGGCTCGAACGCTGGGGCGCGCCGGCCCTGCTCTTTTCCTGGCTGCCGCTGGTCGGCGACGCGCTGTGCGTCGCCGCCGGCTGGCTGCGCCTGCCTCCCCTGCCCTGCGCCCTGTTCATGGCGCTCGGCAAGTTCGCCCGCTACTGGCTGATCGTCCAGGCGGCGCTGTCGTAAACGCGGCGGCCGCCCGACGGCGGCGGCGAACGCCGCGCCTTCAAGCCTGGCCGCCGTCCCGCGCCGCCTGTTCTGCGGCCAGGGCCCGCTTCTGCTCCGCCTTGATCTCCTGCCAGGAGCGCCCGGCCTCAAGGCCGGCCAGGCGGGCCGCGAATTTCCGGCAGGCCCGGTCGAGCACGGCATCGAGCGTGATCCCGGTCGTTTTTTCCAGCGCGTATACGCTGTTGAGGCAGTTCCAGAGCAGGTCGCCGAGTTCGTCCTCGAGATGGCGGAGGCGTTGCCGCGCTATTTCCTCGATGACTTCGTCGACCTCGTCCTTGAGGCCGCGCAGATAGCTTTCCGGACCCGCATACCAGGGATTGTTTTCGTCATACAGCGCTTTGCGCCGGACGATTTCGAGCAATTTTGTGAAATTTTCCATCGGGGAGCGGCGGGCAGTGAACGAGGCGGGTTCGACTGTGTACCCGATTTCGTCCCCGCTGCAACCGGGGCGTGCATCCGCGCCTGTGGCGAACGGCACGGCCGGCGCCACGGTGATCTTGTTTGGCGATTTCCGCGTCGGCAGCGGCGACGGCAGCGCCGGACCGCTTTCTTTGGCTGAACCAGTCGCACTCCGGCCGGTCTACCGGGCCCCGCGTGCTCTGCCGCAATACGCTAGAATCCTTTTTTTGATAGACCCTGGCTTGCTCCCATGACTGCCCGCCTGCGCGAAATCCCCTACAACTACACTTCGTTCTCCGATCGCGAGATCGTCATCCGCCTGCTCGGCACCGACAACTGGGCGATTCTCGACGAATTGCGCGGCGAGCGTGTCACCGGCCGCTCGGCGCGCATGCTCTATGAGGTGCTGGGCGACATCTGGGTGGTGCAGCGCAATCCCTACCTGGAAGACGACCTGCTCGACAACCGCGAGCGCCGCGACGCCCTGGTCAGCGCCCTGCGCCACCGCCTCGGCGAGGTCGAGAAGCGCCGCGCCGAAAGCGAGCAGGACGATCCGGCGCGGGCGGCCAAGGTCCGCCGCCTGGTCGAGGCGGCTCAGCAGGCGGTCGACCGCTTCGCCGAACGCTTCGGCGAAACCATCGACCTGCGGCGCAAGACCCTGAAGGCCCTGGGCCGCCACACCCGCCGCGACAACATCGCCTTCGACGGCCTGGCCCGCGTCTCGCACGTCACCGACGCCACCGACTGGCGCGTCGAGTATCCCTTCGTCGTCCTCTACCCCGACACCGAGGAAGAGATCGCGCCGCTGGTCAAGAGCTGCATCGAGCTCGGCCTGACCATCATCCCGCGCGGCGGCGGCACCGGCTACACCGGCGGCGCCGTGCCGCTGTCGCCGCTGTCGGTGGTCATCAACACCGAGAAGCTGATCGACATCGGTCCGGTCGAGGACATCGTCCTGCCCGGCCACGACCGGCCGTACGCCACCATCCGTACCAGCGCCGGCGTCGTCACCGAGCGCGTGTCCGAGGCCGCCAGCGCCGCCGGCCGCGTCTTCGCCGTGGACCCGACCTCGGCTTCCGCTTCCTGCATCGGCGGCAACATCGCCATGAACGCCGGCGGCAAGAAGGCCGTGCTGTGGGGCACCGCGCTGGACAACCTGGCCTGGTGGAAGATGGTCGACCCGGACGGCAACTGGCTGGAGGTCGAGCGCCTGAACCACAACTTCGGCAAGATCCACGAGCAGGAACTGGCCGAGTTTCGCCTCAAGCGCTTCGACGCCAGCGGCAAGAAGCTGCTCAAGGAGGAAATCCTCAGCATTCCCGGCGCCGCCTGCCGCAAGATCGGGCTGGGCAAGGACGTCACCGACAAGTTCCTCGGCGGCGTGCCGGGCGTGCAGAAGGAAGGCACCGACGGAATCATCGTCGCCGCCCGCTGGGTGCTGCACAAGATGCCGCCGGTCACGCGCACCGTCTGCCTGGAATTCTTCGGCCAGGTGCGCGAGGCCGTGCCCTCGATCGTCGAGATCACCGACTACTTCAAGCCGGGCGGCGCCGGCCACAAGGCCGGCGTGCAGCTGGCCGGCCTCGAGCATCTCGACGAGCGCTACGTCAAGGCCGTCGGCTACGCGACCAAGGCCAAGCGCCACGGCCGGCCGAAGATGGTGCTGATCGGCGACATCGTCGGCCACGACGAGGACGCCGTGATGCAGGCCACGTCCGACGTGGTCCGGATGACCAACGTGCGCGGCGCCGAGGGTTTCATCGCCATCACGCCGGAAACGCGCAAGAAATTCTGGCTCGACCGCTCGCGCACCGCCGCCATCTCCAAGCACACCAACGCCTTCAAGGTGAACGAGGACGTGGTCATCCCGCTGCCGCGCATGGGCGACTACTGCGACGGCATCGAGCGCATCAACATCGAGCTGTCGATCCAGAACAAGCTTGAATTGTGCGATGCGCTGACGCCTTTCTTCCAGGGCGACCTGCCGGTCAACAGCGCCGACACCAAGCTCGACAAGGAGGTGCTCATCGGCGACCGGCGCGACCGGGCGCTGGAGCACATCGCCGACGTGCGCGCCCGCTGGCAGTGGCTGCTCGACAACCTTGACCTGCCGCTGGCCGAGGCCGAACAGCATTTCGCCGAGTTCGGCATCGCGGCCGGCGAGCTGACCAACCGCGCCGCCAATCCCACCCTCTTCCACCGCCTTCAGGATTATTCGGTGCGCGCCTCGTGGAAGAAGGAAATCAAGGAGCCGCTCGACAACATCTTCAATGGCGCCACCTACCGGCCGCTGTCGGAAAAGATGGCCGCCGTGCAGAAGGAAGTGCTGCGCGGCCGCGTCTTCGTCGCCCTGCACATGCACGCCGGCGACGGCAACGTGCATACCAATATCCCGGTCAATTCCGATCACTACGAGATGCTGCAGACCGCCAACAAGGCGGTGGCCCGCATCATGCACCTGGCCCGCTCGCTGGACGGCGTGATTTCCGGCGAGCACGGCATCGGCATCACCAAGCTGGAGTTCCTGACCGAGGACGAGATCGGCCCCTTCCGCGCCTACAAGCAGAAGGTCGATCCGCAAGGCCGTTTCAACAAGGGCAAGCTGATGCCCGGCGGCGACCTGCACAACGCCTACACGCCCTCCTTCTCGCTGCTCGGCACCGAGTCGCTGATCATGGAGCAGTCGGAGATCGGCAAGATTTCCGAGTCGATCAAGGATTGCCTGCGCTGCGGCAAGTGCAAGCCGGTGTGCTCGACCCACGTGCCCCGGGCCAACCTGCTCTACAGCCCGCGCAACAAGATTCTCGGCACCTCGCTGCTGATCGAGGCCTTCCTGTACGAGGAGCAGACCCGGCGCGGCATCTCGCTGCAGCATTTCGACGAGTTCAACGACGTCGCCGACCACTGCACGGTCTGCCATCGCTGCGTCAAGCCCTGCCCGGTCGACATCGACTTCGGCGACGTCTCGGTCGCCATGCGCAACTTCCTGCGCAAGCAGGACAAGAAGCGCTTCAGCCCCGGCACGGCGGCGGCGATGACCTACCTCAACCTGAAGGATCCGGCGACCATCAAGCTGATGCGCGGCGTCATGATGGACTTCGGCTTCAAGGCCCAGCGTCTGGCGCACAAGGCGGCCAAGGCCATCGGCCTGGTCCAGGAGACGCGCGCCCATCCGCCGGCGACGCTCGGCGCGCCGACGGTCAAGACGCAGGTCATCCACTTCCTCAACCGGCCGATGCCGGGCAACCTGCCCAAGCGCACCTCGCGGGCGCTGCTCGACATCGAGGACGACAAGGTCATTCCGGTGATCCGCAATCCGCAGAAGACGACCGAGGAATCGGATGCCGTCTTCTACTTCCCCGGCTGCGGTTCCGAGCGCCTGTTCTCGCAGGTCGGCCTGGCGACGCAGGCGATGCTCTACGAGATCGGTGCCACCACCGTCCTGCCGCCCGGCTACCTGTGCTGCGGCTATCCGCAGAACGCCTCGGGCGACGAGGACAAGGGCCAGAAGATCACCACCGACAACCGCGTGCTGTTCCACCGCGTCGCCAACACGCTGAACTATCTCGACATCAAGACGGTGATCGTTTCCTGCGGCACCTGCATGGACCAGTTGCAGGAATACCAGTTCGACAAGATCTTCCCCGGCTGCCGCCTGCTCGACATCCACGAGTACCTGATGGAAAAGGGCGTCAAGCTCGATGGCGTGACCGGCGCCCGCTACATGTACCACGATCCCTGCCACACGCCGATGAAGGCCTACGCGCCGCTGGCCGTGACCAAGTCGCTGATGGGCCAGGACGTGCCGCTGACTGACCGTTGCTGCGGCGATTCCGGCTCCTTCGCCTACTCGCGGCCGGACATCGCCACCCAGGTCAAGTTCCGCAAGCAGCAGGAAATCGAGGCCGGCGCCGCCAAGCTGCGCGCCGACGGTTTCGCCGGCGAGGTCAAGATCCTGACCTCCTGCCCGGCCTGCCTGCAGGGTTTGAGCCGCTACGACGACGATGCCGGCACCCAGGCCGACTACATCGTCGTCGAGCTGGCCAAGCACCTGCTCGGCGGCAACTGGATGGCGGACTACGTCGGCAAGGCCAACAACGGCGGCATCGAGCGGGTGTTGTTGTAATACATGCGGCAAAGCGTGAAATAAATCCTGGCGCGCCGGCGGTCGCTTGCGCTATCCATGGGAGCAGAAAGCCTTTCGTCCGTGGGGAGTGTTGCAGTGAGTCGTGAGAAAGCGGATTGCGAGCTGTGCTCGCACCCCGGCGGCGGCGTGCTCTGGCAGTCCGCCGATTGCCGCGTGGTGCGCGTCGCCGACCCGCACTACCCCGGTTTCTGCCGGGTCGTCTGGAACGCCCACGTGCGCGAGATGAGCGATCTGCCGCCGGCCCGGCGGCAGTTCCTGATGGCCGTCGTGTTCGCCGTCGAAAGCGTGCTCCGCGACCTCTTCGCGCCGGACAAGATCAACCTGGCCAGCTTCGGCAACATGGTGCCGCACCTGCACTGGCACGTGATTCCCCGCTGGGTCGGCGACCGCCACTTCCCCGAGCCGGTCTGGGGCCAGGTGCATAACACCGAGCCGGCCGTGCGGCCGGCGGTCGGCGACGAGCAACTGGCGCAGGCACTGCGGCGGGCCTTGCGCGACTTGCCGGAGATGCCGGCATGAACGCCCCGCTCGGCGGCCCTCCGAGTTTCGCCGATCTGTCAGCCGGCAGCGCCTATCTGGCGCGCCTGCCGCTGTCCAATCCGGCCGTCGCCGAGCAGCAGTTGCTGTGTTTTCTCGATGCCCTGCTGCAGCGTCCACCGTCGGTGCCGGTGCTGTTCGCCCTGCTCGAACAGGCGCGGCTGCCCCTGAGCGGCATTGCCGACGAACTGGCACGGCGCTACCAGGGCAAGCCGCTGCCGCTGGCGGATGAAGAAGAGAAGGATTTCCGCCGGGTGCTGGCGGCCTGGGGCAAGATCGCCAAGGCCTACGCCCTGTGCGCCCGCCTGGAGACGCCGGATACGGCCAGCGCCGACTACCGGCAGCGGATGGCGACCATCCTCCACCGTTGCCTGTACTACACGGGCATGGCCATCGGCGAGCATTTCCGTGCCCGCCGCGAGCTGCCGCCGGGCCTCTGGCTGGAGTTGCACGGCTATTACGCCACCGCCGAGGAATGGGGCATCGCCAACCTGCCGGTCCGCGATGCGCTGGAGAGCAGCCTGCAGGCCTCGCATTGCAGCGCCGCCTACGTCGCCGTGATGCTGGTCGAGATCGCCGGCCCGTACAGCCGTGGCACCCGCCAGTTGAGCCTGATCCAGCGCTGGGCCGCCAGCTGGGCGCCGCTGGTGTCGATTCACCCGCTCGACGACGACTACGCGCTGCCGCCCTACATCGTCGACCTGATGCAGGATGCGCCCTTGCATCCCGGTGCCAGCGAGCTGCCGGACCCGGAGGCGCGGCGCTTCGACACGACCCGCCTCGGCTTCCAGATCAATCACCTGCTGGTCCAGTTGCACCAGCGCGTGGCGCCGAGCCAGCTCGGCCTCGGCGAGGAGCCGGCCGGCCAGGTGCTGCCGCTGCTCGAGCAACTGCAACGGCCGTGGTCGCAGCAGGCGGCGCCGCGTAAATTCCGCCGCTTCCCGAGCCAGGGCGTCGCTCGTCTGGCCAGCGGTTTCGAGGCCATGCACTATTTCGTTGGCGGTGCCGAATTCGTCCAGCCCGACGCCGCCAGCGCCTATTCGCGCGACGCGTTCGACGCGCTGTTCACCTTCCGCGAGCAGGTCGAGCCGGTCCAAGCGTTCAGCATCCGGCCGCAGGTCGCCTACGACATCGACGAATGGGCGGTGCTCAACCACTCAGCCAAGGGCTTTCGCCTGGGGCGCAGTTGCGCCGGTGCGAGAATGCACCAGGGGCAACTGGTGGCGGTCTGCCCGCACGACGGCCATAGTTTCCTGCTGGCCCAGGTCGTCTGGCTGATGCAGGAAGAGGCTGGCGGCTTGCTGGCCGGCCTGTCCATGCTGCCCGGCGCGCCGCTGGCCGTCGGCATCCGCCAGCTGCCGGAAGGCGGGCTGGCCGAGCGTTACGAACGCGGCTTCCTGCTGCCGGCACTGCCGGCCATCGGCGAGGAAGCGTCGGTGGTGGCGCCGGCCGGCAGCTACCGGGCGAGCCGGGTGCTCGACGTGTACCAGGGCGAGGAACGCTGGCAACTGCGCATGCTGCACGTCGTGCAGCGCGGCAGCGATTTCGAGCGTATCAGCTACCAGGCGCTTTGATCCAGCTTGCAGCCGGGGGGCGGCGAGTGCGCTAAACTAGCGCCCTTCTCGCGGAGGACACCCCATGGCCGGCATCGAACGGGATACGCCGATACCCACCGAAATCACGCTGCACCAGAAATCGCGCCGCCTTGAGCTGGCTTATGCCGACGGCCAGCGCTTTTTGCTCGATTTCGAATACCTGCGCGTCTTCACGCCCTCGGCCGAAGCCCGCGGCCACGGGCCGGGCCAGGAGACCCTGCAGACCGGCAAGCGCAACGTGCTGATCGAGCGCATCGAGCCGGTCGGCACCTATGCCCTGCGTTTCGTCTATTCCGACGGCCACGACAGCGGCCTCTACTCCTGGGATCTGCTGCACAACCTGGCCACGCATCACGCCGAACTGTGGGCTGAATACCTGAACCAGATCGAGCGCCAGGGCCTGTCGCGCGACATCGACACCACTTCGCGGCCGGCTGGCGGCGGCAGTTGCGGCCATCATCACTGAGATCATGAACGACAAAACCACTCATTTCGGCTACGAGACCGTCGCCGAGCAGGAAAAGGCCCGCCGGGTCGCCGACGTTTTCGACTCGGTGGCCAGTCGCTACGACCTGATGAACGACCTGATGTCGGGCGGCCTGCACCGCTTCTGGAAGGCCTTCACCATCCAGCGCAGCGGTGTCCGCGAGGGCTCGCGCGTGCTCGACGTGGCCGGCGGCACCGGCGATTTGTCGCTGGCCTTTGCCAAGCGGGTTGGTCCGAGCGGCCAGGTCTGGCTGACCGACATCAACAACGCGATGCTGGCCCATGGTCGCGACCGCCTGATCGACAAGGGCTACATGCTGCCGGTGGCGCAGTGCGACGCCGAGAAGCTGCCCTTCCCCGACGACTGGTTCGACTGCGTCACCGTCGCCTTCGGCCTGCGCAACATGACGCACAAGGATGGAGCCCTGGCCGAAATGCGCCGTGTCCTGCGTCCCGGCGGCCGGCTGCTGGTGCTCGAATTCTCGCAGGTGTGGAAGCCGCTGGCGCCGCTCTACGATTTCTATTCCTTCAAGATCATTCCGCGCATCGGCCAGTTGGTGACGCAGGATGCCGACAGCTATCGCTACCTGTCGGAGTCGATCCGCATGCATCCGGGCCAGGAGGAATTGAAGGCGATGATGGAAGGCGCCGGCCTGGAAAAGGTCGAGTATTTCAATCTGGCGCTCGGCGTCGTCGCCTTGCACCGCGGCTACAAGTTCTGAAGCGGGCATGGCGGCTGTCGACAAGCTGCTGGTCGCGGCGCTGAACCACCTGCTGACTGGCGAAAGCTGGGCGCGCGAGCGTTTGCGGCCGTTCGCCGGCAGCGGCGTGCGCATCGACGGCGGGCCGCTGACGTTGCTTTTGCGCATCGACACGCATGGCCTGCTGGCGCCGGCCGCGACGGACATGCCGGCGGCGGTGACGCTGACGCTGCCGGCCGATGCCCCGCTGCGTCTGCTGCTCGATCGCGCCAGCCTGTTCGCCGGCGTGCGCCTGGCCGGCGCGGCCGACCTTGCCGAAGCGCTGGCTTTCGTTTTCCGCAACCTGCGCTGGGACGTCGAGGCCGATCTGGCGCAATTGGTCGGCGACATTCCGGCCCGCCGACTGACCTTGCTCGGCGGCCGCCTGGCGGCCGGAGCCGGTGAAGGCATGCGCCGCCTGGCGGCCAACGCCGGCGAATATGCCAGTGCCGAAAGCGGCCTGCTGGCCGGCAAGGAGAGCATCGCCGCGTTCGCCGCCGAAGTCGATGCATTGCGCGACGATCTGGCCCGCCTCGAGAAGCGTATCCAGCGTCTCTGAATCCGGCTCGGGTAGCGAGCGCTGCCCGCTCGAGAAAATCCTTTTGCGTGTGAGACTGCCGATGGCTGCCGAGACGCTGGCTTGGCCATCAGTCCACCTGCTCATGCAGTTGCGGCGGTCATCTCGGTGACCCGTCCTGAATGAGGTTGACACCTGGATGACGGGCAAGTCTGCCTAATGGCTGGCCTGCAAAGATGCCCGATGAACCTCGTCGGGCGTTTTCAATTGTAGCGAGCAATGGGGCCGCTCGGTGTTGTAGATGG
>JAVBRT010000005.1:0-113403 GCA_031547725.1 Azonexus sp.
CGCCGAGGCTGGCGGCGGCGAGCAGGCGGGTCGTCAGCCCGGCTGGCCGGCGGGCCGGCCAATGGGCCGCCAGGCGCTGTTCTTCGCCGCTCTGGTCGCCGCCGGCGACTGGCTGCGCAGCTGGATTTTCACCGGCTTCCCCTGGCTGGCCGTCGGCTACTCGCAGACGCCGCCGAGCCCGCTGGCCGGCTTTGCGCCGCTCATCGGCGTACATGGCCTGTCGCTGCTGGCCGTGCTCAGCGGCACCCTGCTCCTCTGCCGCTGGCGCGGCGCCCTGGTGGTCGCCGCCATCCTCGCCGCCGGCCTCGGCCTGCGCCAGGTCGCGTGGACGACGCCCGACGGCGAACCGATCACCGTCGCGCTGATCCAGGGCAACGTGCCGCAGGAGATGAAATTCCGCCCGGAAGCCCTGGTCCGCACGCTCAACCTCTACCGCGAGCTGGTCGCGGCGCATCCGGCGCAACTGACCCTGCTGCCGGAAACCGCCATCCCGATCTTCTTCGAGCAACTGCCGCCGGCCTACGCCGAGGCGCTCAAGGCGGCCGCCGCTGGCCACGGCGGCGACCTGATCCTCGGTACCCTGACCGGCGACAACGCGCATTACTGGAACAGCGCGCTCAGCCTCGGCCGCTCGCCGCTGCAGATCTACAGCAAGACGCACCTGGTGCCGTTCGGCGAAATGATTCCGCCCGGCTTCTCGTGGTTCATGCAACTGGCGACGATTCCGATGTCGTCGTTCGAGCGCGGCCCGGAGCGGCAGCCGCCGCTGGACGTGGCCGGCCGCCGGGTGGCGGTCAACATCTGCTACGAGGACGCTTTCGGCGAGGAAATCATCGCCGCCCTGCCGCAGGCCGGCATTCTCGCCAATCTCTCCAACACCGCCTGGTTCGGCCGCTCGCTGGCGCAGCCGCAGCACCTGCAGATCGCCCGCCTGCGCGCCCTGGAAAGCGGCCGGCCGATGCTGCGCGCGACCAATACCGGCATGACCGCGGTGATCGCGCCGGACGGCGCAGTCGTCGCCCAACTGCCGCCCTTCACCCAGGGCGTGCTGCAGGCCGAGGTCACGGCCTACCAGGGCCTGACGCCCTACGCCCGTTTCGGCAACGGGCCGGCGCTGGCGCTGATGGTCCTGCTGCTGGCCGTGGCTAGCTGCCGCGGGCGAACCTGACCACCTCGCGCTGCACCAGCGATTCCAGGTAGCGCCCCGGTTCCTCGCCGATCTCGCGGCCGTCGTGATAGAGCACGGTCACCGCGAACGGCCCGTCGCCGGTGGCGAGGACGGCGATGTTGTCCGGGCTGACCGTGGAGCGGCCGAGATGGCGCGCCGTCGGCCAGCGGATATCGCCGTAGGCGTGATAAATCAGTTCGGAACAGACGATGCGGTCGGTCGACTCGACGTCGAAATTGAAGTCGTAGGCCTTGCCGACCTGGCGCAGCGCCTGCAGCACGACCTCGGTGCGCTCCGCCGGACCGGCCGCGCGCTGCCGCAGCACGGCCAGGTCGTCGACATTGACGAAGTGGGCCAGCGTGTTCATCTTGACCCCGCCGCGCAGCGCCTCGACGACGCCACGCCCGGCGCGGATGCGCTCCTGGTGCGGGCGCACCACCGGATGCTCCCAGATGCCCAGTTCGCGCAATTCCGCTTCGCCGCCGACCCACACCGCAGCGTGGCCCCAGTGGCCGGGAATAAAGGCGTCGGTCAGGCGGAACGGCGTCTTTTCCAGCAGGATGTCGCCAGCCTGCAGCGCGCCGCCGATCTTGCCGATCACTTCCTCCCGCCCATCCAGTTTGCCGCGCCGAGATTCGACCAGGCCGACGGCGTTGCCGAACATCATGCTGAAGAAATTGACGCCCTCGTTCTTCAATTGATTCAGGGTATCGACCGAGAGGACGCCGAAGAAGCCCATCAGGTTCTCGGCGTAGCCGACCGGCCGGACCCGCCGGACCATGTTGTAGGACGGACTCTGGGCCACCAGGGCGGCGACGTAGCGCTCGTCCCCATTGGCCGAATCGGCCAGCAACTGGCGGCCGTGGTTCTCGTACCAGATCAGCCCGCGGCGCACCCGCGAGCGATTGACCGCCGAGGCGAAGGACGCCGAGATCCGGGTCAGCTCGCCCTGCGAAATGGCGAAGCCCTGGTCCTTGCGGTTCAGGTGCTGGCGCAGTGCCGGCGTCGCCCGGTAGAGGCCGACGGCAGTCAGGTAGTTGTCGTAGAGAATCAGCGCCGCCGCCAGCGACATCGTGATCCCGGTCGCTTGCACGCGAGCCGCATCGGGATCGGCCGGCACCGGCACCTCGAGCCAGCACTCGTAGCGGCCGGCCAGGGCCAGCAGCGCCCGGCGCTGCTCCAGCAAGGCCGCGGCGCCCTGGTTCAGGCGCCGCAACTGGCCGCCGGACAGCGGCTCGCCACGGGCATCGGCAGCCTTCAGTTCGGCCAGGAAATCGATCGCCTGCTCGCGCAGGCCGAGCGTCTCCTCGGCCAATGCCTGGAAACCGGCCACCCGGCCCGGCATGTCGGCGGGCGGGAAATCGGCGCCGGCCTCGCCGGCGCAAACCTCGGCGGCAACGGGCATCTCGCCGGCCCGCGCCGGCAGCGTCGAAAAAAGGAGCGCCCCGCCGAGCAGGCAGGCTGAGAGGTACTGGTTCATCGCCGAATCCACGAAAGAATCGTGGCCGGATATTACAACGCAATATCGGCCGACCCAAGCGGCGGCCGGCCGCTGCCGGAATCAGGCCGCGCGCAGGCGCAACGTGGCCTGTTCCAGCCGCAGCTTCTCGGCCAGCACCTTGCTCGAATAGCGCCGCGCCGGATCGTTGACGGCGCCGCCGAACTGCTGCAGGCCGTCCTCCAGGCTGCCCATGCGGCTGATCGATTCGCGCAGCACGCTGGCGCCGACGCGGACGTTGATCACCGGGTCGAGAAAAGCCGCCGGCGCCGCTTCGTCCGGCAGCTTGTCGGCATGGAAGCGGGGCACCACCTGCATCAGCCCCTGGGCGCCATAGACGCTCTGCGAGAACGGGTTGAAGCCCGACTCGACGCCGATCACGGCGATGATCAGCAGCGGATCGAGATGCAACTCGCGGCCGGCCAGCTGGGCGGCGGCGAAAATCGGCTGCAAGGCCTCGCCGGCGACGCGATAGCGGCGCGAGACGAACTCGAGGGCGCCCTGCATGCGTGGCGACAGCGTCGAGGCGGCCACCGGCAGTGCCGCGGCATCCTCGGCGAACTCCGGCTCCGCCGCCGGATCGCCGCCATTGCCGGCACCAGCCGGCGCCAGCAATTGCTTGAGCGCTCCGGTCACCTCGCCATGAACAACCTGCAGGCCGACCAGGCCCAATACCAAAACCAGACCGGCAGCCATCAAGGCCTTGCGGAATACGCTGCCGATCACCAGGAAAATCCGCTGTGCAGCGGGAGTAAGAATAGTCGTAGCGAACATGCGACCTCCTTCACTTTGCCACCGGCAACGGACTGCATTGCCGGCGAACAGTTACAGGGGGCACGACATCGGCGGCCGCGAAAAACGCAAAGGCCGGAATCCCTTGGCGAACCGCCGTGGGCGGAGCCGGGAACCGATGTTGCACCGCAACACGGCGCGCATTCTATTGATTCAATTGAATTTCGTCAAATCGGCCGGCTCGACGGCCACCCCGGCCGTTGCACCGCCGTCAAGGCCCCGCCCGCCACGGTCCGCTCCGCCGGCTGCCGGGACATGCCTGCCTGCAAGCGGCAATTGCTTGTAAAATTCAATGCTTTCCGTCTTTCCGAGTGCGTCCGATGACGACCAGCCAGAAACCGACCTTCCAAGAGATCATCCTGCGCCTGCAGCAATACTGGAGCCAGCACGGCTGCGCCCTGCTCCAGCCTTACGACATGGAAGTCGGCGCCGGCACCAGCCACACTGCCACCTTCCTCCGCGCCCTCGGCCCCGAGCCGTGGCAGGCGGCCTACGTGCAGCCCTCGCGCCGGCCCAAGGACGGCCGCTACGGCGAGAATCCGAACCGCATGCAGCACTACTACCAGTACCAGGTGGTGCTGAAGCCGGCGCCGGACAACATCCTCGAACTCTATCTCGGCTCGCTGGAAGCCCTCGGCTTCGACTTGAAGAAGAACGACGTGCGCTTCGTCGAGGACGACTGGGAAAACCCGACCCTGGGCGCCTGGGGTCTGGGTTGGGAGGTCTGGATGAACGGCATGGAAGTGACGCAATTCACCTATTTCCAGCAGGTCGGCGGCATCGACTGCAAACCGATCACCGGCGAGATCACCTATGGCCTGGAGCGCCTGGCCATGTACCTGCAAGGCGTCGAGAACGTCTTCGACCTGACCTGGACCGCGGGCCTGACCTACGGCGACGTCTATCACCAGAACGAGGTCGAGCAGTCGGCCTACAACTTCGAGCATTCCGACGCCGACTTCCTGTTCACCGCCTTCGCCGCCCACGAGAAGCAGGCGCAGCACCTGATGGGCGCGCAACTGGCGCTGCCGGCCTACGAACAGGTGCTGAAGGCGGCGCACACCTTCAACCTGCTCGACGCCCGCGGCGCCATCTCGGTCACCGAGCGCGCCGCCTACATCGGCCGCATCCGCAACCTGGCCCGCAGCGTCGCCCAGAGCTACCTGGAATCGCGCGCCCGCCTCGGCTTCCCGATGGCGCCCAAGGAATGGGCCGGTGACGTGCTGGCCAAGCTCGCCGAACAGAACGCCAAGAAAGCCGCCTGACATGACCGCCAAGAACCTGCTCGTTGAACTGTTCGTCGAAGAACTGCCGCCCAAGGCGCTGAAGAAGCTGGGCGAAACCTTTGCCGCCGCGCTGGCCGAAGCCCTGAAGCAAGCCGGCCTGGCCCCGGCCGCTGCCGTCGTCACCGCCTACGCCTCGCCGCGCCGGCTGGCCGCACACGTCACCGGCGTGCTGGCCGTCGCCGCCGACAAGCCGGTGGTGCAGAAGCTGATGCCGGTCACCGTCGGCCTCGACGCCGCCGGCAACGCCACGCCGGCGCTGCTCAAGAAGCTCGCCGCCCTGGGCGCCGATGCCTCCGCCGTCGCCGGCCTACGCCGCGAGAACGATGGCAAGGCCGAGATCCTGTTCTACGACAGCCTGGCCAAGGGCGCGACGCTGGCCGACGGCCTGCAGAAGGCCATCGAGGCGGCGCTGGCGGCGCTACCGATCCCGAAAGTGATGAGCTACCAGCTGGCCGACGGCTGGAGCAGCGTCCATTTCGTCCGTCCGGCGCATGGCCTGGTCGCCCTGCACGGCGCCGACATCGTGCCGGTGGCGGTGCTCGGCCTGAGCTCCGGCCGCGCCACGCACGGCCATCGCTTCGAGGCGGCCGTCGATCCGGTGGTTATTGCCGACGCCGACAGCTATGCCGAAACCCTGAAGAGGGACGGCGCCGTGATCGCTTCCTTCGCCGAGCGCCGCGCCGAGATCGCCCGCCAGTTGGCGGCCGCTGCCGCCCAGGCCGGCGCCGACCTCAAGCCGATCGACGACGCGGCGCTGCTCGACGAAGTCACCGCCCTGGTCGAGCGGCCGAACGTGCTGATCGGCCAGTTCGAGGCCGAATTCCTCGCCGTGCCGCAGGAATGTCTGATCCTGACGATGAAGGCCAACCAGAAGTATTTCCCGCTGCTCGACGCCGCCGGCAAGCTGACCAACCGCTTCCTGGTCGTCAGCAACATCTCCCCGGCCGACCCGAGCGCCGTGATCGGCGGCAACGAGCGCGTGGTGCGTCCGCGCCTGGCCGACGCCAAGTTCTTCTTCGACCAGGACCGCAAGAAGTCGCTCGAATCGCGCGTCGCCGGTCTGGCCAAGGTCGTCTATCACAACAAGCTGGGCACCCAGGGCGAGCGCATGCAGCGCGTCGCCGCCATCGCCCGCGCCATCGCCGAAGCCCTCGGCGGCGGAGAACTGGTGCAGCACGCCGAACAGGCGGCGGTGCTGGCCAAGGCCGACCTGCTGACCGACATGGTCGGCGAGTTCCCCGAACTGCAGGGCATCATGGGCCGCTACTACGCCCAGCACGACGGCCTGCCCGGCGATGTCGCCGACGCCGTCGAGGATCACTACAAGCCGCGCTTCGCCGGTGATTCGCTGCCGCGCGGCCGCGTCGGCACCGTCGTCGCGCTGGCCGACAAGCTGGAGACCCTGGTCGGCATGTTCGGCATCGGCCAGATGCCGACCGGCGACCGCGATCCGTTCGCGCTGCGCCGCCACGCCCTGGGCGTCATCCGCATGCTCGCCGAAGGCGATCTCAACCTGCCGCTCGATGGCCTGCTGGCCGGCGTCTTCGCCCAGTTCGCCGGCATCGAGGGCTTCGCGCCCAACCCGGCGGCGCTGGCCGACTTCATCTACGAACGCCTGGCCGGCAACCTGCGCGAGCAGGGCTACACGGCACAGGAGGTCGATGCCGTGGTCGGCCAGCGGCCGCAGCGCCTGGGCGACATTCCCAAGCGCCTGGCCGCCGTGCGCGCTTTCTCGGCGCTGCCGGAAGCCGCCGCGCTGGCCGCCGCCAACAAGCGCGTCGGCAACATCCTGAAGAAGGTCGAGGGCGCCGTCGAGGCGACGGTCGACGCGGCCTTGCTCAAGGAAGCCGCCGAGGTGGCGCTGCACGCCGCGCTGGTCGAAGTCGCGCCACAGGCCGACGCGGCCTTCCTGACCGGCGACTATAGCGAATCGCTGCTGGTCCTGGCGGCGCTGCGCAACCCGGTCGACGCCTTTTTCGACGGCGTCATGGTCAATGCCGACGACCCGGCCCTGCGCGCCAACCGGCTCGGCCTGCTGGCCCGGCTGCACGGGGCGATGAACCGCGTCGCCGATCTTTCCCGCCTGTCCGCCTGAGACTCGCGCCATGCCCGGCAAACTCGTCATTCTCGACCGCGACGGCGTGATCAACTTCGACTCGGCCCAGTTCATCAAGAACCCGGCCGAGTGGAAGCCGATCCCCGGCAGCCTGGAGGCCATCGCCCGCCTCAACCAGAGCGGCTACCGCGTGGTCGTCGCCACCAACCAGTCGGGCGTCGGTCGCGGCCTGTTCGACATGGACATGCTCAATCAGATCCACGAGAAGATGCACAAGGCGCTGTTCGCCATCGGCGGCCGCATCGAGGCCGTCTTCTACTGCCCGCACGCCGCCGATTCCGACTGCGACTGCCGCAAGCCGAAGCCGGGCATGTTCAAGCGCATTTCGCAGACGCTCAACATCGAACTCGACGGCGTGCCGACCGTCGGCGACTCGCTGCGCGACCTGCAGGCCGGCGCCGCCGCCGGTTGCCAGCCGATGCTGGTGCTGACCGGCAAGGGCGCCAAGACCCAGGCCGAAGGCAACCTGCCGGCCGGCACGCAGATCTTCCCCGACCTGGCCCACGCCGTGGACGCCATCCTCGCGAAAGGCAAAGCCGCATGAACGCGCTGCGCTCGACCCTGTTCATGGCCTACGCCCTCGTCTGGTCGGTGCTGACCATACCCCTGGTCATGTTCGCCGCCCTGATCCTGCGCGGCCGCTGGGGCTACCACGCCGGCAAGCTGTGGCGCCTCGGCGTGCAACTGGGTGTCGAGAACATCCTCGGCATCCGCCCGCGCGTGCTCGGCCTGGAGAACATGCCGCAGGAGCCCTGCGTGATCCTCGCCAAGCACCAGTCGGCCTGGGAGACGATGACCCTGCAGGACTACGTGCCGAAGGGCGCCTATTGCGTCTTCGTGCTGAAGAAGGAATTGCTGCGCATTCCGCTGCTCGGCTGGGGCCTGGGCGCGATGAAGATGATCTCGATCGACCGCACGGCCGGCAAGGAAGCGCTCGACCAGGTCGTCAGCCAGGGCCGCGAGCGCCTGCAGCAGGGCTACTACGTCATCGTCTTCCCCGAAGGCACGCGCGTGCCGCCGGGCGAGAAGCGGCGCTACAAGGCCGGCGGCGCCTATCTGGCGACGCACGTCGGCTGCAAGATCGTGCCGGTCGCCCACAATGCCGGCGAACTGTGGCCGCGCCAGGCCTTCCTGAAAAAGCCGGGGACCATCACCGTCAGCATCGGCCCGGCCTTCGACGCCACCGGCCTCTCCGAGGGCGAGGTCAACCGCCGCGCCGAAGAATGGATCGAGGCCGAAATGCACCGCCTCGCCCCGCACCGCTACTCGGATGTCCAGCACGACGCCAGCTGAGAGCGAGCGCCACATCGAACTCGCCGGGCAGCGCATCGCCTATCGCCTGCGCCGCAGCCGGCGGCGCACCATCGGCCTGACCATCGACCAGCGCGGCCTGCGCATCGGCGCCCCGCTGCGCGCCCGGCACGACGACATCGAAGCCCTGATCCGCCGCCACGGCCAGTGGGTGCTGGACAAGCTGGCCGCCTGGCGCGAGCGGCCAGTCCCGGCGCCGCTGGCAATCGCCGACGGCAGCGTGCTGAACGTTCTCGGCCGGCCGCTGATCGTCGCCGTCACGCCGGCCCCGCGCGCCCGCTGGCAATGGCGGGACGAACGCCTGCACCTGTGGCCGTCGCCCGCCACCGACGCCCGCACGCTGTTGGAAAAAGCCCTGCGCGACCAGGCCCGCAGCGTGTTCGCCGCACGCCTGGCGCATTACGCGCCGTTCCTCGGCGTCGCCGTGCCGCCGCTGCGCCTGTCCTCGGCGCGCACTCGCTGGGGCAGTTGCAGCGCCCGCGGCGGCATCGCCCTCAACTGGCGGCTGCTGTTCCTGCCATTGCCCCTCGTCGACTACGTCGTCTGCCACGAACTCGCCCACCTCAAGGAAATGAACCATGGCCCGCGCTTCTGGTCGGTGGTCGAGCGGCTGTGTCCGGATTGGCGCGCCCGCCGCCGGGAATTGCGGGAACATCGGCTCCTGGCGGCCGCTGGCTGACGGCGCCCGCCCCACCCTCGACCAAGGACTCCATCATGCGCATTCTCCACACCATGCTCCGCGTCGGCGATCTCGACCGCTCGCTCGCCTTTTACACCGAAGTGCTCGGCATGCAGTTGCTGCGCCGCCAGGATTATCCGGAAGGCCGGTTCACGCTGGCCTTCGTCGGTTACGGCCCGGAAAGCGCAGGCGCCGTGCTCGAACTGACGCACAACTGGGACACCGCCGCCTACGATCTGGGCAACGCCTACGGCCACATCGCCCTGGCCGTGCCCGACGCGGCCGCCGCCTGCGCCGAGATCAAGCGCCGCGGCGGCAAGGTGGTGCGCGAGGCCGGACCGATGAAGCACGGCACGACCGTCATCGCCTTCGTCGAAGACCCGGACGGCTACAAGGTCGAACTGATCCAGCGCGACTAGGCGTCAGCCACCGCCAGGCCGGCGCGGTCGCCGGCCAGCACCGCGGACAGCACCCGCTCGAAACTGGCGATGACGCCCTCCCAGTTCCGCGGCAGCATCGTCGTCCGGGCCGCCTGCGCCAGCTCCGCCAGGCGTTGGCGGTCGGCCAGCAATTCCAGCGCCCCGGCGATGAAGGCCGCTTCGTCGCCCGGCGAGGCGACGCCGCCGTTGTGCCGGTCGACGATCAGCTCGGCCGCTGCGGCGCTGCGGTAGGCCATCACCGGCAGGCCGCTGGCCATCGCCTCGGCCACGACATTGCCGTAGGTTTCGCTGAGGCTGGGGAAGAGGAACAGGTCGGCGCTGGCGTAATGCGCCGCCAGGTCGATGCCGGTGCGGACGCCGGCGAAATGCTGTTCGGGATGCGCCGCCGCCAGTTGCGCCCCGGCCGGACCGTCGCCGACCCAGATCAGGCGGGCCGCCGGATGGCGCTCGCGGATCGCCGCGAAACTGCGCAGCACCAGGGCCAGATTCTTCTCCGGCGCCAGGCGGCCGACGTAGAGGCAGGCCGGCGCGTCGGCCGCGACGCCCCAGTCGGCGCGCAACCGGGCCGAGCGGCGGGCCGGGTCGAACAGCGCACTGTCGACGCCGCGCCCGACCACATGCACGCCGCCGATGCCGGCGCCGGCCAGTTCGGCCGCCAAGGCCGCGGTCGGCACCACGGTTGCCTGCGTGCGCCGGTGCAGGGCGCGCAGGTAGGCGGCCACGGCCGGACGCAGCCAGCCCAGCCCGTAGTGCATGGCGTAGCGGTCGAAGTTGGTATGGAAGCCGGAGGTGACCGGAATGCCCAGGCGGCGGGCGGCGGCCACCGCCGACCAGCCGAGCGGCCCCTCGGTGACGACATGCACCAGATCCGGCCGCTGCCGCCGCCACAGTTGCCGCAGCCGGCCGCCGGCCGGCAGGCCGAAGCGCAGGCCGCGATAACCGGGCAGCGGCAGGCCGGGCAGCGTCCGTTCGCCGTCGCCGCCGCCATCGCCCGCCCCCTGGCGCGGCCGGACCACCTCGACGCGGTGGCCGCGCCGGCGCAGGCCCTGCACCAGCCGGCCGACGGTCATGGCCACGCCATTGACTTCGGGCGGATAGGTTTCGCTGACGACGGCGAGGTCGAGGCCGCTCACGCCAGCTCCATCAGAACGCAGCCCCAGACGGCGGCGACCAGCAGCAGGGCGACGAACACCGCGGCGCTGCCGATGTCCTTGGCGCGCTTGGCCAGCCGGTGGTTTTCCAGGCCGACGCGGTCGACCACCGCTTCGACGGCGGAATTGAGCAGTTCGACGACCAGCACCTGGAGCACGCTGGCGATCAGCAAACCCTTGCCCAGCCAGCCGACCGGCAACAGCAGCGCCGCCGGCACCAGCAGCACGGCCAGCCAGGTTTCCTGGCGGAAGGCATCTTCATGGCGGTAGGCGGCGCGCAGGCCGGCCAGCGAATAATGCAGCGCGTTCCACACCCGCCGCAGGCCGGTCCGGCCCTTGAACGGCGACTCCTTGGCCGCTTCGCGCTCGCGGGCATTGCCACTCGATTCGATCATGTTTTCTCCATCGGAGCGGCGCGCCGGGGCGCCGCGATTGACATTCCGGACCGCCGCTCCCGGCAGCCCGGGCTGGCAGGCAGGGCCTGGCAGCGCCGCCGTCAGCATCCGCGCGACGGTGCCGACAGGGGCGCCGGCGCGGCCGCCGCCACCTTCGCCGGCTGTTCGGCAAGGCTGCGATAGAGCGCGGCGAGACGCGCCGCCATGGCGCCGTCGGACCATTCGGCGGCATACCCCGGGGCTTCGGCGCGCAAACGGCGCCAGGCCGCCGGCTGGTTGAGCAAATCGCCCAGGGTCGTGCCGAAAGTCTGGACATCGTCGGCGGCGGCGATGGCGCCGCGCCCCGGGGCGAGGATGTCGACGGTGCCCATGGCCGCCAGCGCCACCACCGGCAGGCCGGCGGCCAGCGCTTCGAGCAGCACCAGCCCCTGCGTCTCGGTGCGCGAGGCGAAGACGAAGGCATCGGCCGCCGCGTAGCAGTCGGGCAGTTCGCGGCTCCGGTCGAGGTAGCCGATGAAATGCACCGCCTCGCCCAGGCCGAGGGCCGCCGCCTGATGGCGCAGCGCGCCCATGGCCGGCCCCTCGCCGGCGATCACCAGCAGCAGGTCGGAACAGCGGCGGCGGGCATGGACCAGCGCCGCGAGCAGGAAACCGATGTTCTTCTCGTGGGCGACGCGGCCGACGAACAGCGCCACCGGCCGCCGCGCCGGAATGCCGTGGCGGTGGCGGAAGCCAGCCCCGTCGCCGGCGGCGAAGCGGTCGAGCGGGATGCCGGTCGGCAGCACGTGTAGCGGTGTGGCGACGCCGTAGTCGCGCAGGCGCTCGCGCATCGCCGTGGACGGCACGATTACCGCGTCGAGGGCATTGCACTGGCGGCGCGAGAAGGCGCGCGCCTGGCGCCGCAGCCAGCCGGCCGGCAGCCACGACGCGTAGTGCTGCAGGTACTCCTCGAACAGCGTGTGGTAGGTGGCCAGCACCGGCAATCCCAGGCGGCGGGCGGCGGCCAGGCCGGCGTAGTGGGCGACGAAAGGCGTCTGGATGTGGATCAGCTCGCACTCGCCGGCCGCCGCCAGCACCGCCCGGTGCATCGCCCGCCAGCCGACCAGACGATCTTCCGGGTCGCCCGGCAGCGGCCGGCCGGCTACGCGGACGATACCGGGTTCGTCGGCTTCGTCGCCGTAGCGCGGCACCACCAGGCGGACCTCGACGCCGCAAGCGGCGAGTGTCCGGCGGAAGGTCTCGATCGAGGTCGATACACCGTTGACGCGCGGGAAATAGACGTCGGACACCATCAGCACGCGCATCGGGACGACCTCCCCAGCGCCAGCGGCTCGTCGGCCGGGGCCGCCGGCTCCGGCACGACATCTGCCGCGGCGGCCGCGGCTTCGACGGCCGGCAGCAGCCGGCGCACATCCCAGGCGACCAGTTCCAGGCGACCATCGAAGTGCTCGACGATGGCCGTGCAGGAATCGACCCAGTCGCCGCAATTGACGTAGGCCAGGCCGTCGATGTCGCGGATCGCGGCCCAGTGGATGTGGCCGCAGACGACGCCGTCGAGGCCGCGTTCGCGGGCATGGCGGACGGCGGCGTGCTCGAAGTCGAAGATGAAGTTCAGCGCCGTCTTGACCTTGCGCTTGGCGTAGCCGGCCAGCGACCAGTAGCCGGGCCGGCCGAGCTTGCGCCGCAGCCAGGAGAGCAAGCCGTTGAGGCGGACCAGCAGCGTGTAGGCCTGGTCGCCGAGCACCGCCACCCAGCGGTGATGGCGCGTCACCTGATCGAACTGGTCGCCGTGGATGAGCAGCAGGCGGCGGCCGTCGGCCGTCTCGTGCAGCCATTCGGCGGCGACCTCGATGTCGCCGAAGACGGTGCCGCAATAATCGCGCAGCGCCTCGTCGTGGTTGCCCGGGATGAAGACGATGCGCTCGCCGTGGCGGGCACGGCGCAACAGCTTCTGGACCACGGTGTTCTGCGCCGCACTCCAATGGATGCCGCGGCTCATGGCCCAGAAATCGACGATATCGCCGATCAGGAAAGTCCGCTCGGCGGCATGTTCGCGCAGGAAATCGAGAAGCCGTTCCGCCTGGCACGCCCGGGTGCCGAGGTGGATATCGGAAAGGAAGATGGAACGTACCTTGACCATGGCGCCACCCTAATGGGCGCCGATGAAGACCCGATGACGGTTGTATTGCCGGCGGATTACACGACGGCGGCCGATTCGCACTGCAGGTTGGCCAGCGGTTCCGGCCGGTGCAGATGGAAACCCTGGCCGTAGTCGGCGCCGAGACCGCGCACGGTGTCGAGCACCGCCTGGCTGGAAACGAATTCGGCGACGGTATGCAGCTGCTTGTGATGGGCGAGGCGAACGATGGACTCGATGACCGCCCGGTCGTCGGCATCCTGATCGGCATTGCGGACGAACATGCCATCGATCTTCAACGCATGCACCTTGAAGCGCTTCAGATAACCGAAACTGGACAGGCCGCTGCCGAAATCGTCGAGCGCCAGTTCGCAGCCGAGTTCGCGGCAAAAGTCGATGAAATCGAGCGCCATGTCGAGCTGAGCGATCGCGCAACTCTCGGTGATCTCGAAGCCGATCTGGCGCGGCTCGACGCCAAAGTTGCGGAACATCGACTCGATGTAGTCCTTGAGCCCCGGATCGGCCAGTGTCAGGCCGGAGAGATTCACATGCAGGCGTGACCCATCCGCCCCCTCGGCCCGCCAGGCGGCGATCTGGCTGCAGACGGCCTTGATCACCCAGCGGTCGATCAGGGGCATCATGCCGAAGCGCTCGGCAGCCGGGATGAAACGCCCCGGCTGGATGATGCCGCCGTCCTCGCCGCGCATGCGGACCAGCACTTCGGCATACGGCTCCCCCCCGTCGCGCAGCGGCACGATGCGCTGGGCGTAAAGCAGCAGACGGTCGTTCGCCAGCGCCTCGGAAATATCCGACAGTGACAGGAATTCGGCCTTGCGCTCACGGAAATACCGGTCGCCCGGAAGAAACACCTGGAAGCGGTTGCGGCCGCGTTCCTTGGCCGCATAACAGGCGGTATCGGCGGCAATCAGCAATTCCGGCTCGCTGTTCGTTTCCGGCCCGGCGACGACGATGCCGACGCTGGCGCCAATGCGGAAAGTCCGCCCCTCCCAGACAAAGGGCATGGCGCGGATGTCGTCGATGATCTGCTGCGCCCGGCGTTCGGCCTCGGCCAGGCCGATGCCGCTCAGCACCATCCCGAATTCGTCGCCGCCCAGGCGCGCCAGGAAACCGTAGTCGAAACGGTCTTCCATGACCCGCGCCAAATCCTGCAGCAAGGCATCGCCGGCGGCATGGCCGCAGGTATCGTTGATGATCTTGAACTGGTCGAGATCGATGTAGAAGATGACCAGCAAGCGGCCATTTTGGCGATGTGCCGCCCATTCACTGCTCAAGCGCTGTTCGAAGGCCCGCCGGTTCTTCAAACCGGTCAACGCATCGTGGGTAGCGGCGAAAGCCAGTTCCTCGGTGGCCCGGTGCTGCAGCGTGACGTCGCGGATACTGGCGCGATAGCCGAGATTGCGGCCATCCTCGGCCCGGATCGGTTGCCAGGCCATCGCCACCCACAGCAAATTGCCTTCGCGGGTGAAGATGCGAAACTCGAGATCCTGACCGGACAGGCTGGCTTGTGCCAGCTTGAGATAATGCCGGACCCGCTCGCGGTCGTCGTCATGGACCAGCAGCAACGGGAAATCGGCCATCGCCATGCATTCGGCGACCGTATACCCGCTCACCCGCTCGACCGCCGGATTGACCCATTGCAGGCGGCCATCCGGGCCGAACCAGCTTTCCCAGTCATAGGTATAGTCGGCGATGGCGCGGAAGCGCTGCTCGCTCTCCGCCAATTCGCCGATGCGCTGCTGCACGCCCTCGGCCATGGTGTTGAAGCTGCGGCCAACCGCCGCCACTTCGTCGTCACCGTGCAAGGCCACGCGCACGTCGAAATCGCCATTGCCGACACGCTCGCTGGCTCTGGCCAGGGCCGCGAAATCACGGGTAAACCAATATCCCGTGGCCAACAGCAACAAGAAGGTCAGGCTCAGTTCGACCAGGGCGATCAGCGCGCTCTGCTCGAACAAAGCCTTGCGCGCATCGATCAGGAACTGCGTCGACAAACCGTACTGCGCATGGCCATAGGCGACGCCAAGGTGCTCGATGGCAAAGCGGACATGGATCGTGTCGCCACCAGCCGCCAGACCGCCCGCAGCCGGCAACGGCTGCTGAGGATTCCAGCCGGCAGCGGCAAGCAAATGCCCCTGGTTATCGGTCACCGCCAGGTAAAGCACGTCCTCGGCCTGCGCCCAGCTGGTCAGGATATCGTGCACCGCCGGGTAATCGCGGGCAGCCAGCGGCGCCACCAAGGCTGTCCGATAAGCCAGTTCGGTGGCCTGAATGCGAATTTCCGCTTGGTGAGTCAGTTGCTCGCTGATCACGCGCACACTGTTGGCAACCAGCACCGACAGCATCACCGCCTCGATCAGCAAACTGATGAACAGCAAGCGAAAACGCAGCGAGCGGGAAAACGACCAGCGCATGAGCTTTAGTGCTCGGTCTGAATCCGGTAGAAATTGACATAATCCGCGACAATCCGTAGATCCTCGTTGCTGATCTCGCGGTAACCGCCAAATGCTGTACGTTCCATAAAACTTCGCCCCGCCCTGGTATTAAGAAAAGTCTTCAGGGCGGCCTTGATGCCACCTTGCAACGTGGTTCCAAGGTGCCGGTGCGCCATGATGAAAAGATGCGGAAAATACAGACCGCTATTGATGGTCCGCAAATTCCGCTGCCATTTGATCGGCAGATGCCGCATGACGGTGGTCGACGTCAGCCCGGCATCGGCCCCGCCGGTCAGTGCGGCACCTGCAGCCGCACCAAGATTAGAGCACTTGACGATTTGGTAGTCGGTACCGGCCTGCAACCCGCTGTCGGCAAGCCACCGAATACCGACGAGGCGGATGAAGGTGCTGCCTTCAGGCATGGCAATGCGCCGCCCCCGCAGCCCCTCCGTCTCGACCAGTTGGCTGTTTCTGTGTACCGCCAGGACCGGTTCAAGTTTGGCCCCGTAACGCATCAGTGGCACATAGTCGCGCTCCATGGCCATAATCGCCAGATGCGGCGGGCTGATCGCAATATCATAGCCGCCAGCCATCAACGTATCGACGAAGGCCTGGGCGTCCGACGCAGTGTACAACTCGACCGGACGCCCAAGGTGAATCGTCAGATAGCGCTTCTGTTGCCGAAAGGTTTCGATCAAGGCCAGCGTACTGGCATAGGGATACACCCCCAGCAGCAAGGGAGTATTTTCTTTGCCGACGGCGCAAGGCAAAACTGAAAATGCCCCAAGCCAAGCCAAGCCTGCACCAAGAATCGTCCTCCTGCGCATTAGACGCCCCCTATTTGGCAATTTAATTCGATTGTAATGATCATCAAGAGCCGTGCCTACAGCAAATACGGGATTCCCCTTGACGTCCCCCGCCGTTGCCCCCTAGATTCGCGCTCCCTCCTTCCCGCACGGAACCCGCCATGAAAATCGGTACCCCGCTCAGCCCGTCGGCCACCCGCGTGATGCTGCTCGGCGCCGGCGAACTGGGCAAGGAAGTGATCATCGCCCTGCAGCGCCTCGGCGTCGAAGTCGTCGCCGTCGACCGCTATGCCGACGCCCCGGGCCAGCAGGTCGCGCACCGCGCCCACGTCATCAAGATGACCGACGGCAAGGCGCTGCGCCAGTTGATCGAACAGGAGAAACCGCACCTGATCGTGCCGGAAATCGAGGCCATCGCCACCGACGTCCTGGTCGACATCGAAGCCGCCGGCATCGCCGAAGTGATTCCCACCGCCCGCGCCGCCAAGCTGACCATGAACCGCGAGGGCATCCGCCGCCTGGCCGCCGAAGTGCTCGGCCTGCCGACCTCGCCCTACCGCTTCGCCGATTCGCTGCGCGAATTGCAGAGCGCCATCGACAGCGGCATCGGCTACCCCTGCCTGGTCAAGCCGGTGATGTCGTCGTCCGGCAAGGGCCAGTCGCTGGTGCGCGGCGCCGACGATGTCGAGAAGGCCTGGGAATACGCGGCCAAGGGCGGGCGGGTCAACCAGGGCCGGGTCATCGTCGAGGGCTTCATCGACTTCGATTACGAGATTACGCTGCTGACCGTGCGCGCCCGCGACGCCGCCGGCGAGGTGCGCACTCATTTCTGCGAGCCGATCGGGCACGTCCAGGTCGATGGCGACTACGTCGAATCCTGGCAGCCGCAGCCGATGTCGCCGGCCGCCCGGGAGCGCGCCGAACACATCGCCGCCACCGTCACCGGCGCCCTCGGCGGGCGCGGCCTGTTCGGCGTTGAATTGTTCGTCCAGGGCGACATGGTGTGGTTCTCCGAAGTCAGCCCACGGCCGCACGACACCGGTCTGGTCACGCTGTGCTCGCAGCGCTTCTCCGAATTCGAACTGCACGCCCGCGCCATCCTCGGCCTGCCGGTGGACACCGCCCTGCGCGAACCCGGCGCCTCGGCCGTCATCTACGGCGGCATGGACGAGAAAGGCATCGCCTTCGCCGGCCTCGAACAGGCGCTGGCCGTGCCGCGCAGCGACCTGCGCCTGTTCGGCAAGCCGGAAGCCTTCGCCAAGCGGCGCATGGGCGTCGCCGTGGCCAACGCCGACACGGTCGGCGAAGCCCGCCGGCGGGCCAAGCAGGCCGCCGGCCAGGTCCGCCCGAGCAAGACGTAAACAGCGGCAGCGGCCGGCCGCCACGCCTGGCCGGGTCCGGCCCGGACGATCACCCGGCATCTCCGGGAGCCGCTCGCAGCACCTCATTGACCGCATCGGCCGATGCAGGCAGTCTGCGTTCCGTTCGGATGCAGCTCTCTCAACCGCCGGACCCGGAGGAGACAACCATGACCCTGCGTTCCTCCCTGACCGCCGCCGGCCTCGCTCTGCTTCTGTCCCTGAGCGCCTGCGGCGGCGCCGACGTGAAAAGCGAAATCTCGACGACGACCAAGGGCCAGCAACTGCTCGACCTGAAGAAGGCCTATGAAGCCGGCGCCATGAGCCAGGGGGAATACGAACGCGAACGGCGCAAGGTGCTCGACGCCGATTAGCGCAAACCGCCGCAGCGACGCGGCAAACGTCCGGGCCGCCCTTAGACCAAAGACCAATGGCCGGGCCGGGCGCCGCTTGCTAATCTGGGGCGGCGTCGCGGCAGTTGTACCGGGCCTGGACGATGCATGGCGGACGATGGGGGAAGCGATGAGCAACCGGGGAAGAATCTCGTGAGCGGCAGCCGCGGACGCTGGCGGCGCCGCCTGTTTGCCGCCGGCACTGTCGGCGGCAAACTGCTGCTGACGCCGACGCTGCTGGCAGCCGGGCTGTGGGGCACACTGGCCTTGCTCTACGCCGGCCCCGGCGGCGACGGCGCGCGCACGGCGCAGGCCGTCGTTTTCGCCCTGCTCGCCATGGCCGCCCTGCTCGGCCTGTGGCGGCGCCGCTGGCGGCGCTGGACGCTGACGCCGTGGGTGCTGGCCTTCGCCCTGCTGCTGCTCTGGTGGTTCAGCCTCGAGCCGTCGAACGAGCGCGACTGGCAGACCGACGTGGCCGTGCTGCCGAGCGCCACCATCGACGGCGACAGCGTGACCGTGCACAACATCCGCAACTTCGCCTACCGCACGGAAACCGACTACACCCCGGCCTATTACGACCGCCGCTTCGACCTGCGCCAGTTGTCCGGCGTCGACCTGGTGGCCGTGTACTGGATGGGGCCGGCGATTGCCCACGTCTTTCTCAGTTTCGCCTTCGCCGACGGCCAGCACCTGGCTTTCTCGATCGAGACGCGCAAGGAGAAAAACGAGGATTACTCGACGCTGAAAGGCTTCTTCCGCCAGTACGAGCTGTACTACGTGGTTGCCGACGAGCGCGACGTGATCCGCCTGCGCACCAACTACCGCCACAACCCGCCGGAAAGCGTCCATGTCTTCCGCCTGCGCAGCAAGCCCGAGCACCAGCGCCGGCTGTTCCTCGAATACCTGCGTCAGATCAATGCGCTGAAGGAAAAGCCAGCCTTCTACAATACGCTGACCACCAACTGCACCACCAACATCTGGTTCAACGCCCGCGTCATCGACGCCAATCTGCCCTTCAGCTGGAAGATCCTGGCCAGCGGCCACGTGCCGGAATTACTCTACGAGCGTGGCCAACTGCAGGACGACGGGCTGCCCTTCGCCGAACTGCAGCGCCGCGCCGAGGTCAATGCCCGGGCCCAGGCGGCCGATCAGGCCGCCGACTTCTCGCAACGCATCCGCGCCCCCCTCACGCCCTGAGCCGCCATGCCCAAACTCTCTCTCCTCAACCGCTTCCGCCATCCGGCCCTGCCCGGCCTGGCCCTGCTCGCCGCCCTCGCCGCGCCGCCGGCCGCCGCCGCGGAAAGCGCCGGCGCCGCGCCGGGCGCCAAGCGGCCGAAGATCTGCCTCGTGCTGTCCGGCGGCGGCGCCCGCGGCGCCGCCCACGTCGGCGTGATCAAGGTGCTCGAGGAATACCGCGTGCCGATCGACTGCATCGCCGGCACCAGCATGGGCTCGCTGGTCGGCGCCGCCTACGCTACCGGGATGTCGGTGCCGGAGATGGAGGAAACCCTGCGCGGCATCAGCACCGAACTGCTGTTCAAGGAAAAGCCGCCGCGCCAGGAACAGAACATGCGGCGCAAGGAGGACGACTACAACATCTTCATCGGCCCCGAACTGGGCCTGCACAACGGCCAGTTGTCGCTGGGCAAGGGTGTGGTCACCGGCGTGCAGCTCGAAACGGTGTTGCGCAAGCTGTCGCGGATCAAGGGCTTCCACGATTTCGACACCTTGCCGATCCCCTACCGCGCCGTCGCCACCGACCTCGTCACCGGCAAGGCGGTGATCTTCCACGAAGGCGAGCTGGCCAACGTCATGCGCGCCAGCATGTCGGTGCCCGGCGCCGTGGCGCCGGCCGAGTTCGACGGCAAGATCATGGTCGACGGCATGCTGACCGGCAACCTGCCGGTGGAAGTGGCGCAGGCCATGGGCGCCGACGTCGTCATCGCCGTCAACGTCGGCACGCCGCTGCTCAAGCGCGAGCAACTGGGCGGCATCCTCGGCGTCGCCGGGCAGATGCTGAGCATCCTGACCGAGCAGAACGTGCAGACTTCGCTGGCCAGGCTGCAGCCCGGCGACATCCTGATTTCGCCGGAACTCGGCGACTATTCCACCGGCGATTTCGACCACCTGACGGACATCGCCCCGCTCGGCGAGCGGGCGGCCCGCCAGGTCGCCGCCCAACTGGCGGCGCTGTCGCTGCCGCCGGCCGAGTACGCCGCCCTGCGCAACCGCCAGCAGGTGGCGGTCAAGCCCGACCTGCGGCCGGTAGACGAAATCCGCTTCGTCAACCTGCAGCGCGTCAACCCGGCGGCCGCCGAGTTCCTGATGGATACCCGGCCCGGCGAGCCGATCGACCAGGCGACGCTCGACCGCGACATGCGGCGCATCTACGGCACCGGCGACTTCGAGCACGTCAATTACCGCTACCTCGAAGAGCCGGGCCGCCGGGTGCTGGCCGTGGACGCCATCGAGAAGAGCTGGGGACCGGACTACCTGCGCTTCGGCCTGGGCCTGTCGAGCGATTTCGGCGGCGACGCCTATTTCAACCTGCTCGCCAGCTACCGCCGGACCTGGCTCAACAAATACGGCGGCGAATGGCGCACCGATCTGCAGGTCGGCCGCGCCAGCAGCCTGCAGACCGAGTTCTACCAGCCGGTCGACGCGCGCGGCGTCTTCTTCGTCGCCCCGCACGCCGGCCTCGAACGGCACGCCACAACGCTATACCAGGACGATCACCGCCTGGCCCGCTACGAAACGACCTCGGCCCAGGCCGGCTTCGATCTCGGCAGCAACTTCTTCCGCTACGGCGAAGTCCGCCTGGGCGTCCTCGGCGGCGCCTTGCGGCCGACCCTCGACACCGGCCCCGACCGCCTGGAGCCGTCGGAAAATTCGGTCCGCCTCGGCGCCTATCGCCTGCGCCTCAAGCTCGACCAGCTCGACAGCGCCCAGTTCCCGCGCCACGGCTGGCGCGCCGGGGCCGGCGTCTACGCCTCGCGCGAGGCGCTCGGCGCCGACCATGCCTACACCCGCTGGGATACCGACGGCAGCGCCGCCTTCACCTACGGCGACCACACCCTGCATTTCTCGTTCAAGGCCGGCGGCCGCAACGGCACCGGCACCCTGCCCTATTACGACATGTTCCAGTGGGGCGGTTTCCTGCAGCAATCCGGCTACGCCACCGGCCAGCTGCTCGGCGAGAAGCTGCGCTTCGGCCGCCTGATGTATTACCGCCGGATGTTCGGCGGCACGCTGCTGCAGGGCGCCTACGGCGGCATCTCGCTGGAGGTCGGCAAGGTCGGCGACCCGGCGGTGGCCGGCAGCAACACCGGCGTGCTGCGCTCCGCCGCCGTCTATGTCGCCGCCGACACCCCGCTCGGCCCGGCCTATCTCGGCTACGGCCGCGCCGAGGACGGCAACGACAACTTCTACTTCTTCCTCGGCCGGCCGTTCTAGGTCGGCTGGCCGCCGGCAACGACGCGCACCGGCAGCGGGCCGGCGGCGTCGAGATGCACGTCGCGCTGCGGGAAGGGCAGGCTGATGCCGTGCTCGGCGAAGCTGGCCTCGACCATGAAGCGCAGGTCGCTGAGCACGGCGGTGCCGCCGCGCCGGCCCTGGCCGATCTCGACCCAGACGTAGAGGGTGAACAGCAGGGCGCTGTCGGCGAAATCCATGAACTGCACTTCCGGCGCCGGGTCCATCAGGACGTTCGGGCAGCGGGCGGCGACTTCCAGCAGCAGGTCGGAGACCTGGCGGGCCGGCGAGCCGTAGGCGACGCCGACGTTGAGCGTGTAGCGCACCTTGCTGCTGCTCAGCGTCCAGTTGGTGACGTTCTGTTCGAGGAAGGTGCTGTTGGGCACCAGCGTTTCGATGCCGTTGAAGCCGCGGATGGTGCACGAACGCACGTTGATGTCGGTGACTTCGCCGCTGATGCCGCCGACCTCGACGATGTCGTGTGGCTTGAAGGGACGCTCCATGAGCAGCATGACGCCGCTGATCAGGTTCTTGAGCAGGGTCTGCATGCCGAAGCCGGCGCCGATGGCGATGGCCCCGCCGAGGAAGGCGAAGGCCGTCAGCGGAATTTTCATGATGTCGAGGGCGAACAGCAGCAGCACCACCAGCACCACCGCCAGAATCCACTTGCGGGCGATGTGCGCGCCGGTCGCCTCCAGCCGCCCGCGATGGACGGCCTTGGCCATCACCATCCGGGTCAGCAGGGCGAAGATCAGGTAGCCGATCAGCACGATCAGCACGGCCTCGCTGACCTTCGCCACGGTGACGCCGCGGCGGCCGCTGATCACCCGGCCGTCGGCGACGATGCTGTCCTCGACGGCAAATAGTTCGAAATTCCAGGCCGCCTTCAGCCACTCCCGCCCCGATTCGAGCCAGCCGCGCGTCACTTCGCCGGCGCTGCGGTCGACCGCCAGCACGTTTTCCTCCTCGACCCAGCGCAACAGCAGGTGGCGCGTTTCCTCGACCTCGCTGAACGTTTCCAGATATTGCTTCTCGCGTTCGCCGAGCAGATCGAGTATTTCCTTGGGCACCTCGGCCCCGACCGCCGTCTCGTCGCCCAGGCGCAGCAGGCTGTTCTGCTCGGCGATCTGGCCGACGATGATGTCGAGTTTGCCGCGCAGGTGCTCAACGGCCGGATTGAGCACCTTGAGCAGGCGCCGGCTGTCTTCGTAGTCTTTGTTCCGATCCCGCTTGCCGGCGCGCTCGTCGTTGAAGGAGACGTAGCGCAGGTCCCAGAAGGAACGCCGCAGGTCGAGGGCGACCAGCCGGATGTTGAGGGACTCGACGGCGTGCCCGGCATTGCGGCTGCGCTCCACGGCCAGCAGATGCTCGCGCCCCGCCTGCTGGGCGGCGCTGTGCGCCGCCGCCAGACGCTTCTCGATATCGGCCAGCGCCGCCCGCCGTTGGTCGAGATCGCTCTTGGCCGAACTGCCGCGGAAAGGATTGAGCTTGCCGAGAAAACTGTCGGGATGCTCGGCCTTGTTCAGCGCCGCCTCGGCCTCGGCTACCGCCTTGCGCGCCTCGCCATGGCGCGCCTGCAATTCGGCCAGCAGTTTGTCGGCCTCGGTCTGGCGTGCGATTGCCGCGTTGAGTGCCGTCGACAGGCGTTCCTGGTCACGGCTGGCCACCTCCAGGTCGGCGATGGTACGCGAGCGCCGCTCGTCGATATCGGCCTTCAGGCGCTCCAGGTCGTTGGCCGTGAACGCCAGCGCCTGCTCGACTTCACCGATCTTGCCACGCTCGAATTCGATCTCGCGGTTGTACTCGGCGACATTGGCCTCGGCTTCGCGGACCTGCGCCGCCAGCGCGCCAAGGTAGGCGCCGAGTCCCCGTACCTCGAGCTGCGCCAGATCGTGCCGCCAGCGCGCCAGGGGCAGGTCGGCCGGCGTCGCCGCTTCCAGCGTCTCCTGGGTCAGGCGCAGGTGCTGGTTGGCCTTAAGCAGCCGTTCCCGGGTGTTTTCCATCTGTGCCGCGAGAATTTTCTGCCGTCCCTCCTCGCTGTGCAGGTTGAGCAGCTTGACCTGCAGGGCGGTACGCAAACCGTCGGCAAGCAGGATGGAGTACGGCGGCTTCTGGCCGAAGCCCGTCCACGCCCGCCGCTTGGCCTCGGCGTCGGCCGCCAGTTGCTTCCGTTCAGCCAGGGAAGCGAACGCATTGAGATTCTGGCGATAGGAAAACACCGTCAGCTGCAACAGTCGCGCCCGCTGCTGCAGTTCGTTCGCCGAGGCGCCGGGCGGCGCGCCGGCGGCATGGCGCTCCGGCCCGCTGATCGCGGCCTGTTCGGCCTCGGCCGCCGCCAAACGCTCGCGCAATTGCTCGACTGACAACTCTTCGGTCGTCGGCTGAGTCGTCTCTCCGGTCTTGGCCGCATTGACGACGGTATCGAGCGGCGTCTGGGCCGCGCCCAGCGGCCCGGTGCCGCAAACCAGCGCCAGTGCCAGCAGGAGGCCGCGCCATAGCCCGGGAGCCGCACCACTGCCGAGGTCGTCAGACCGAGTTCGCCTGATTGCCGGTTCGTCCCTGTCGTCCATGAATGCCCTTTCGCCATGCACGGCATCGCGGATGTCCGGCCATCCCCGGCCCGCCGCCGTTTCCGGCATGCTACCCCGGATCGGGCGACGGCGGCTGAGCCACGCCCGCCGGCGCGGCAGCAGTGGCGCGCTTCGCCGTGCCCCCATGACCGCCGGCCTCGGCGTTTCGCCCGGCTATTGCGGCGTCAGTTCAGCGGCGTGCAGGAGCCGTACATCACCACCGCCCTGTTGTGGCTGGCCAGCGTCACGGTCATGTCACCGGAACGGGTGCCGATGACGATCGACCACCCATGCCCGCCTTCCCGCCCCTGCAGCAGCAGTTGCGCTTCGCTGCGCTCAAGCAGCAGGATCTCCGAGGTGATCTTGGCGCCGATCACCTTCTTGTTCTTGAAATCGAAACGCATGAAAGCCGGCGCATCGAAATCCTCGGGCAAGCCGGCCTCGCACTCGTCGCCGCGGGGACAGTCGTGCACCACGACCGGGGCGCAGATCAGCGGTCGCGAACCATCGAAATCGCCAGCCTGGGCCGCCGTGGCGAGCAGGACCGGAAACGTCAGGAGAAAATGCCGCAGTGTTTTCATGTCCGCCTCCTCACTTGACCGAGTAACCGCGGCCTTCCATGCACGCGCTGTGGGCGCGGTAGAAGGTGTTGATTTGGCCCTGCCGCTGGGATTGTTCCTGGGCCTGGCGGGAACGCTGGTTCTGGCGGGCGCGGCTACCGCCGACCAGGACGCCGACGCCGGCACCCTTGGCCGCCCCGTCATGGCCGCCGATGATGCCGCCGACCACCGCCCCGCGTACCGCGCCGACAACCCGTTCGCCGCCGCCAACGGCCGGCCCCGCCTCCGGCGGCGGGGCAGCGGCAACGGCCGCCGGATCGATGCCGGTGGTGCTCTTGGCCCACCCGTAACATTCCTGATCGTCCCGTTGCTGCTGTTGCGGCGATTGCCCCTTGGCCGGATAGGCAATCGGCGCAGCCGGTGCCGCTCCCGCCCAAACCAGCAGTCCGGCCAGCAGCAGATACCGCTTATCGTGTCCGTTCATGGCAATGCTCCTTGCAAAGGCGGGCGAAGGCCGGCTACTTACCGGCCTGCTTGGCGGGCGCCGCCGGCTGCACGGCGATGGCCACCGATTCGAGATAGTTGGCCTCGATCTGGTCGCCGACCTTGACCGCCTTGAAATGTTCCGGATTCTTCACGTCCAGTTCGACCACCCGGCCATCCGGCGTGCGCAGGGTAATAGTGCTTTTCTTGGTGTCGACACCGATCACGTCGGCAAGAACGCGAATCTCATGGCCGAGGATGACGCCCGGCTTGCTGCCCTGCTCGGCCCTGGCGCCGCCGCTGCGCTCGGAGCGCTGGCGCAGGCCGCTGTTCTTCTGCACCTGCAGGCTGACCGCCCGGATGTACTCGACTACCACGTCGTCGCCGACGGCGATCTGGGCGAAATTTCTGACCTCGGGTCCGGCCACGACGTTGAAGCTGCGTCCCTCGGGGCCGGTCAGCGTCAGCATGCGCGCCCCCTTGTCGATGGCGGTAACCCGGGCCGCCGCCTCGATCGCCGAAACCACGGATACCTCGCCGGGCTGATTGGTGGTCACCACGGCACCGGCTGGCGCGGGCTGGGCACCAGCTGGCAAGGCAGCGGCAAGGGACAAGGCGAGCGTAGTGGCAAGCAGGGTGTTGCGCATGGTTTTTCTCCTAAGGAAATGTGGCCGGTCATGGCCTGTGGGGGATGGTGCAAAGGATAAGCGGTACCGTGCAGGCTCACGGGCCGTTTCGGACAGTTTCGAGAAAGGCGCGCGCATCGCGCGCCCAGGCATCGATGGCCGGCTTCAGTTGGGCCAGAGTCAAGGGATCGGTGAGATTGGCCAGCTCCGCGCCGTCGCCCAGGCGCATGCCGGCGGCCAGCAAGCGATCGTCCCGACTATCGCGCAATTCATATTCTATGGCCAGCACCGCCCGCTTGGTGGTCTGGCCGAGTGTCAGGATGAAGGCCAGCGGAATCAGCTGGTAAGCCTTCAACCCCTCGCTGCGGGCCGCCGCTGCAGTAATCGCCGGACGGAAGCGCAGGGTATCGGACCCCGGCGCGTCGGCGATGCGGAGCAGCCCCTGAACCTCGCGGCGCATGGCCTCGTCGAGGTAGGCGCAGACCGCGGCCAGGGTTTCCCGGCTCAATTGCACGGTCGGCTGCGGCGTTGGATAGAACACGCTGGGTTCGAGCCATACCGCCGTATAGCGGCCGAGCCGGGCATCCGGCGCGATCCAGCGGCGGACCGGCTGCCCGGATGGCGAACGGGTATCCTGCAAGCGGGCGTAGGTGGCCTCGCTCATGAAACCGGAGTAGGTCCCGGGCATCTTGTCCACGTCGGCCACGGCAACGCCGACCGGCACGAAGAGAGCCCATGTCGTGCGGGTCAGCCATGGCAGAATAGGCATCGGCATACTCCAGGAATATCCGTAACCGGGGAGAGTGGCGTTGATCCTAGTTCCAGCCGCACGACGACGACTATTGGGCTTTGGTCTAACAGGGCTGCCGGTTGGCCCGCAACAGCTTATCGCCGCCTGAACCGTCATGGTCCCGCGTTGGCTTGCCGCTCTCCGCTCCCTGCTCGTTTCAAGCAAAACACGGCCGGCCAACGGCGACCTGATGCCGGATCAGCACCACCTGCACCTGGCCTCCGACAGCGCCCAACTGGCGCTCTGGGAATGGGACATGACCGCCGACCGGATTCGTACCACAGCCCTCGGCCGGACCCTGTTCGGCCTGACACCCGGCAACCCGGTCCGCTTCGCCGACCTGCTGGCGACGGTCCACCCGGAGGACCGCGCCGGCCTTGAAGAAGCCGTCATCCGTGCCCGAGGCCACCGCCAGCGCTATGCGCGCGAATGCCGAATCGTGCTGGCCGACGGCTCCGTCCGCTGGATCGCATTGCGTGGCCAGGTCCAGCAACCGGCTGGCGACGGCGAGATAATGGCCGGCGTGGCCTTCGACGTCAGCGCCGCCAAACTGGCGGAAGAGCGTTTCCGCCACTTGGTCGAGGTATCGCCGACCGGCCATCTGATCTCCGGCGCCGACGGCCGGATTGTCTTCGCCAATGCCACGGCCGCCGGCCATTTCGGCTACCCGGCGGCGGCACTCGCCGGCCGTTCCATGGACAGCCTGCTGCCCGGCCACACCCGTCTCGCCGCCACCCTCGGCGGCGGGACCGCACGCACCACCTGCGATCTTGCCGGACAACGCGGCGATGGCGGTGAAATCGCGTTGCAGATGACGCTGACCCGCTTGCCCGGTACCGATGACGATCTGCTGCTGACTTCGCTGGTCGACATCAGCGAACGCAAGCGGCACGAGGAGCAGTTGTTGCGCGGCAGGCGCTTCCTGCGCGACGTCATCGACGGCAATCCCTGCCTGATCTTCGTCCTGGACGAGGACGGCCGCTTCACCCTCGCCAACCAACGCCTCGCCGACCTGCACGGCACCACGCCAGACAGTCTGATCGGAAAGTACGCGACCGATCTGTGGCCGCCCGCAACCGCGGGAACCGCCGGCGACAGCGAGGAGCGGATCGTCGACGCTCAGGGCCGGCACCGCCTGTTCCACATGATCCGCCGGCCGGTTGCCGGCCCCGACGGCAAGGGGCAGACAATGCTCGGTATCGGCATCGACATCACGGCGCGCAAGGAGAGCGAACTGGAAATCGAGCGGCAGCGCAACGAACTCGCACACTTGTCGCGGGTGACCATGCTCGGCGAGCTGTCCGGCTCGCTGGCGCACGAACTCAACCAACCACTGGCGGCGATCCTGGCCAACGCCCAGGCGGCGCAGCGCTTCCTGGCGCAGGAACCGCCCAACCTGGCCGAGGTCGCCGACATCCTCGCCGACATCGTCGCCGACGACCGCCACGCCGGCAGCGTCATCCAGGGCCTGCGCCTGCTCCTGAAAAAAGGCGAGATGCGCCAGGAGCCGGTCGATCTCAACGAGGCGGTGCGGGCGGTGCTGAAACTGGTGCGCAGCGACCTGCTCAACGCCCACGTCGCCGCCGTTGCGACGCTGGCGCCGGACTTGCCGGCGGTGCGCGGCGACCGGGTGCAACTGCAGCAAGTGCTGCTCAACCTGGTCGCCAACGCCAGCGAGGCCATGGCCGGCGTCGCCGTCGGCCAGCGCCGGCTCGCCATCGTCTCCGCCGTCGACAGCAGCGGCATGGTCCGCCTCAGTGTCGCCGACCGCGGCTGCGGCATCGCCGCCGGCGACCTCGAACGCGTCTTCGAGCCTTTCGTGACGACCAAGGCGCAGGGCCTGGGCCTCGGCCTGGCCGTCTGCCGCCGCCTCGTCGAAGCCCACGGCGGCCGCCTGTGGGCGGAAACGGCGACGCCGGCCGGCGCCTGCTTCCATTTCACCGTACCCGCCTACACGGAGGCCACGCCATGAGCGACCACCCCGGCACCGTCTTCGTCATCGACGACGAAGCCGCCATGCGCAAGGCCCTCGCCCGCCTGCTGGCCGCCGCCGGCATTCCGGCCGCGACCTTCGCCTCGGCGCCGGAATTCCTCGCCGCCTACGACCCGGCGGCGCCCGGCTGCCTGCTGCTCGATCTGGCCATGCCCGGCCTCAACGGCCTCGAATTGCAGCAAGCCCTGCTCGCCCGCGGCGAGGCGCCGCCGATCGTGTTCCTGACCGGCCGCGCCGAGGTCAGCGACGGCATCCGGGCGATGAAGGGCGGCGCCTGCGAATTCCTGACCAAGCCTTTCGAGGACGACGTGTTGATCGCGGCCGTGCAGCGCGCCTTCGCCCGCGATGCCGCCGAGCGCGCCCGCCGCGCCGAACTGGCCGATATCCGCCGCCGGCTGGCGACCCTGACGCCGCGCGAATTCCAGGTGCTCGGCTGCGTCGTTGCCGGTAAGCTGAACAAGCAGACCGCCGCTGAACTCGGCACGGTAGAAAAAACGATCAAGGTGCATCGCGCCCGCGTCATCGAAAAGCTGCAGGTACAGTCGCTGGCCGAGCTGGTGCTGCTGGCCCACCGTGCCGGCCTGACGGTGGCGGGCGGCAGCGGTTCCCCGCCGGCCGCCAAGGATTAGTCCAAAGGCCAATGTCCCGCCCCGGCGGGCAATGCTAGCGTGCCGCCATGACCCCGACACCACCGCGGATCGCCATCGTCGACGACGAAGATTCGGTGCGTAAGGCGCTCGCCCGCCTGCTACGCGCCGCCGGCATGGGTGTCGACACTTTCGCTTCCGGCAGCGACTTCCTGGCCACCTTGCCGCAGTGCGCCATCGACTGCCTGGTGCTCGACCTGCACATGCCCGGCGCCAGCGGCTTCGAGGTGCTGGAACGATTGAGCGGATGGGAACGGCGGCCGGCGGTGATCGTCATCACCGGCCACGACACGCCGGAATCGCAGGCCCGGGTATTGGCTGGCGGCGCTGCAGCCTATCTGTTGAAGCCGGTCGACGCCCAGGTGCTGCTGGCCACTATTGCCGCCGCGCTGGCCCGGCCGGCCGACTGAGGCCGGCACTGCCGCAAAAGTACGGGCAACAAAAAAGCCAATCGCTGGCGATTGGCTTCTGGCTGACTGGTTGCGGGGGCAGGACTTGAACCTGCGACCTTCGGGTTATGAGCCCGACGAGCTGCCAAACTGCTCCACCCCGCGTCCGTCAGAGGGGCGCATTATCCGGAGGTCACCCGGAGGCGTCAAGGGAAAAGTCACATTTGTTCTACTTTTCCAGCCACTCGACCAATGGCGTCCATTGTTCAACGTCCCGCCGGTGCCGGGCACGCGGAGGATCGAAGACGGTCGCCCCGGCCGCAGCCACATTCACGTAATTCTGGGTATTGCGCAGATAGGCGACGATGGGGATGTCGAAATGCTTGAGGAACTCCTCCAGCATGCTCGCCGCTCGGGTTCGCGGATCGACGCGCATGGCGACGATGCCGACCTTGCTGCGCTGGCCGCGAATCTCGTTGCGAATCGAATTGAGGAAATCCTCGGTTGCCGCCATGTCGAACACGGACGGGACCAGCGGCACCAAGACCTTGTCGACTGCCCGCAGGTAATCGGTCAACTTGTAGCCCTGCAGCCCAGCCGGCGCATCGACCACCACCCAATCGGCTTCGCGCGGCAAGCCGAGGGAAATTTGATTCCCGGCGTAATAGCCCGTCACCGGCGGCAAGGACTGGTCGCGAAAGGCCATCCAGCGCAATGCCGACTGCTGGCGATCCAAGTCGCACAGGCTTGTATTCTGACCACGATTGGCAAAGTAGCCCGACAGGTTGGTTGCCAGCGTTGTTTTCCCTGCCCCGCCTTTGGGGTTTGCCACCAGGACTGCGCGCATACGAACTCCCTGAATTTTGTCGGCACATTATATTCGGCATGCCCAAGGGCGCCATAGATGCATAAAATGCTGACTTTCCAACGCTGAGTCGATCATGGTTAGCAAAGTCGCAGGCGACCGCCAGGGCATCCAATCCATCGAGGTTGGATTTCGTCTACTGAATGTACTCTCCGCAACCAACCGGCCTATGATGCTGCGCGATATCGCCAGGGGGGCCGGCATGCCGGCGGCCAAGGCCCATCGCTATATGGTCAGCTTCCTGCGCATCGGCATCGTCGAACAGGATCCGGCCAGCGGCCGTTACGACTTGGGCGCTTACGCCCTGCAACTCGGCCTATCCGGCTTGGGCCGGCTCGATCCGGTCCGGCTGTCCGGCCCCATCCTCGAAGGCTTGTGCGAGGAGATTCAGGAAACGGTGGCCCTGGCCGTCTGGGGCAGTCGCGGCGCGACCATCGTGCGCATCGTCGACGCCGGTTCGCCGGTCACCATCACATTGCGCCACGGCACCGTGCTGTCGCTGTCGAAATCGGCGACCGGCCGGGCTTTCTCGGCCTTCTTCCGCTCGCCGTTCCTGAAGAAATTGCTCGACGAGGAGTTACGGGAGATGGCGGAGAGCAGTCAGACCAGCATCACGACGATCCGCCGCCAACTGGAAAAAACCCTGACCGACATCCGCACTCATGGCATTTCGCGCGCGACGGGCAGCCTGACTCCCGGCATCAACGGATTCAGCGCGCCGGTTTACGACCACACTGGCAGCATGGTGGCGAGCATTACCGCTCTGGGCGCGGTGGGCGAGTTCGATGCCGAATGGGAAGGGCCGGTGGCAAAGGCCATGCTGGCCGCCGCTGCCGAGTTGTCATCTCGGCTTGGTTTTGGCGGAACGCCGGGAACGCCTGGTGCCCCCGAACGGAATCGAACCGCTACCTGATGATTACAAATCAACTGCACGACCTTCATGCTACGGGGGCCCGCGGCATCGAGGCGGGATTATAGCCCGAGCGACCACGATTCGACATGAGCACGCCCAGCAACCCCTTTGAGATCGCGCGGGAAACCTTGCGACAACTGGCCGTACGGCGGGTGCCACCGACGCCGGACAACTATCAGGCCCTGTATCACGAGATTGCCGGTACCAAGGCGAGCGGCGAGCCTTTTCCCGGCAAGCTGCTGCGCGGCTTGAACAGCGATTTACCGAAATCCTCGCCCGACCAGTTGCGCCTGGCGCGGCAACTGGAAGAGGCGGTCAAGGCGGAAGACTGGGATGTTTACAAGGCCCATCTGCTCGAGTTCATCGCGGCGCTGACGGAAGCCCAGAAACTGCAATGGGCGGAGCTGATCGGCGATCTGTTCAAGCAATGGGAAGCCCGGCATAGCGGGCTGACCGCCGCGCGCAAGCGGGAAGCGCTAGAGCACGTGCTGAGTGGCAGCGGCGCCAATCCGGAAACCCTGTACAACCGGCTGACCGGCCTGCTGCGTTCCTGGGGCCAGGGACGGGAAGGCGAAGCGCCCGCCGCGCCGGAGGAAGAGCCGCCACCAGCCGGCGACACGGCGCCGCCAGCAGCCGCGGCGCCGGGCGACAACCTGCTGCCCGAACTGCGCCAGCTCTTCGCTTTCACGCTGGAAACGGCGATCGCCACGCAACTGGTCGAGAGTCCGCAATTGACCAGCGACGCCAAGGCGCTCGCCAACGACATCCGGACCGCCCGCAGCAACGCGCAATTGCAGGAATTCCTCACGCGCCTGAAGCGCTTCGCCTTCAAGCTCGAACTGCTCGCCGAGGATCAGGCCGAATTGCGCACCAGCCTGCTCGGCCTGTTGCGCCTGCTGGTCGAGAACATCACCGAACTGGTGCTCGACGACCGCTGGCTGCACGGCCAGATCGAGGTGGTCCGCGATCTGATCGGCAAGCCCTTGTCGCAGCGGACCATCGACGATGCCGAGCATCGCCTGAAGGAGGTGCTGTTCAAGCAGAGCCAGCTGAAGGCCAGCCTGCTCGATGCCAAGGCAGCCATCAAGCAGATGCTGGTCGGCTTCGTCGACCATCTCGCCGATTTCGCCGACGCCACCTCCGACTTCCACGACAAGATCGATGCCTGCGCCGAGAAGATCAGCGCCGCCGAAGACATCACCGCGCTGGAAAGCGTGCTCGACGAGGTCATGCGGGAAACGCGGACCATCCAGATCAACGCCCTGCGCTCGCGCGACGAACTGCGCCTCACTCAGCGCCAGGTCGAGGAATCCCAGGAGCGCATCCGGCAGTTGGAGCGCGAGTTGGAGACCACCAGCGATCTGGTCCGCTACGATCAACTGTGCGGCGTCCTCAACCGGCGCGGCCTTGAGGAAATGTTCACCAAGGAGGCGGCGCGCGCCGCCCGGCATCGCACGCCCCTGTGCGTGGCCCTGCTCGACATCGACAATTTCAAGCATCTCAACGATTCGCTGGGCCATGCCGCCGGCGACCAGGCCTTGATCCACCTGGCGACCCTGTGCCGCGAAACCCTGCGGCCGCAAGACGCCGTCGCCCGCTACGGCGGCGAGGAATTCGTTATCCTGCTGCCGGAAACCGAACTCGACGATGCCGCCTCGGCCCTGAGCCGCCTGCAGCGCGAACTGACCAGGAAATTCTTCATGCACAACAACGACAAGGTGCTGATCACCTTCAGTGCCGGGGTGACCCAGATGACCGAACAAGACAATCAGGGCAGTGTGATCGAGCGTGCCGACGAAGCGATGTATCGTGCCAAGCAAACAGGAAAGAATCGCGTTGAGGTGAACTGAGATGCCAAGCAAACCAATTTTTGTCACCCAACCGCTCCTGCCGCCACTGGAGGAGTTTGTGCCTTATCTCGAACAAATCTGGAACAACCGGATATTGACCAACAATGGTCCATTCCATGCCCAACTGGAAAAGGCCCTCTGCAACTATCTGGAGATCGAGCACCTATCACTCTTTACCAATGGCACTCTCGCATTGGTTACTGCCCTCCAAGCGTTGAGGATACGCGACGAGGTGATAACCACACCCTACTCGTTTGTGGCCACAGCGCACTCGCTCCTGTGGAACAACATCAAGCCCGTATTCGTGGATATTGACGCCACCACCTGTAACCTCGATCCAGCGCGCATCGAAGATGCGATCACACCCAAAACAACCGCCATCGTTGCCACGCACTGCTACGGCACCCCTTGCGCGGTAGAGCATATTCAACGGATTGCCGACATTTACGGACTCAAAGTTATTTACGATGCGGCACACGCCTTTGGCGTCCGACATCGCTGTGAAAGCATTCTGCGCTTTGGAGACCTCTCGGTTCTCAGCTTTCATGCAACGAAAGTGTTCAACACCTTCGAAGGCGGCGCAATCATTTGCCCGGATGCAAAAACCAAAGAACGCGTCGACTTCCTGAAAAACTTCGGATTCGCGAACGAAGTCACCGTAATGGCCCCCGGCATCAACGGCAAGATGAGCGAAGTCAATGCCGCCTTCGGACTTCTGCAACTGAAATACATTGACGGCGCACTGAGTCGTCGCAGAGAGATCGAGGCAAAGTATCGCGCTGCGCTGTCGAACACCGAAGGCATCTCGCTGCTACCCGTCTCCGAAGAAACCGAAAGCAATGCTGCCTATATGCCGATACTCGTCAGCGGCGAGTCAGCAAATCGCCGGGATGCGGTTTATCACGCATTGAAACAGGAGGGCATACATAGCCGGCGCTACTTCTACCCACTCATTAGCGATATGCCCATGTATCGCCGTCTTGCCAGCGCCCAAAAGGACAACTTGCCAACCGCCCAGCGCATAGCCCAACAGGTGATCTGCCTGCCGATTTATCCAGCCCTTGAAGATGTGCAAATAGATCGCATCATCGAAACACTCGCGGATGTACTACGGCGATGACGCGGCGGATACTTGTTTTCCCCTGTGGTTCAGAAACCGGTCTCGAGATTCATCGCTCGATGTCCTTTTCGACACACTTCGAACTGATCGGAGGGTCCAGCGTTCCCGACCACGGCCGCTTCGTTTATCAATCTCATATCGGCGATTTGCCATTCCACGATGCGCCAGAATCTATCCAACGCTTATCCGAAGCCATTCGCACATTCGCGATAGACGCCATCTACCCAACGATGGATGCCGTGGCGGAAACGCTTCAAAACGCCGCAGATCAACTGCCGTGCAGGATTATCGGGAGCTCCCGGGATACAACTCGCATTTGCGCCTCCAAGCGTGCCACGTACAGCCTATTATCGGATGTCGTTGTCACGCCCAAAATCTACCCGACTCTTTCATCCATAGATACCTTCCCGGTATTCATCAAACCCGACCGCGGTTATGGATCGCGTAATGCAAAACGTGCCGATAGCGTAACAGATGCAGAAAGCCACCTGGCACGCCATTCCGAAAGCGAGATGCTCATACTGGAGCATCTCCCCGGAGAAGAATGGACCATCGACTGCTTTACCGATCGAACAGGCACACTGCGCTTTCACGGCGTTCGTGGGCGTAATCGCATCAATAACGGCATTAGCGTCAACACCTCGCCCAACAAAGCCTTTTCAGAGCTATTCGCACGTTGGGCCGCAGCCATTAACGACCGACTCACCCCACGTGGCGCCTGGTTCTTTCAAGCCAAGCGCGCGGCCAACGGGCTACCGTGCCTGCTTGAAGTTGCAGCCCGCTTTGCCGGCTCATCCGGCCTTCAACGGGGCATCGGCGTCAACCTGCCGCTCCTGTCAGCCTTCGACGCCTTTGACATGCCAGTACAGATAGCACCCAACGCATACGAGATCGAACTAGACCGAGCGCTGGAAAATCGCTTTCGGATTGACCTGCACTATCGCCATGTTTACGTCGATCTCGATGACTGCCTGCTCATAAGAGGCAAATTAAATTATCAACTGGTCGCCTTCCTTCATCTGGCCATAGACCAAGGCTGCACCCTGACCCTTGTCACCCGCCACGGATCCTGCCCGGAGAGCACCCTGAGCAAACTACGCATACGCGAGATCTTCGACCACATTGTCCACCTTGCCGATGGCACGCCGAAATCGACGGTCATTACGCATTCAGACGCAATTTTCATCGACGACTCGTTCAGGGAGCGCGCGGATGTAGCCCAAAACTGCGGCATTCCGGTATTCTCCCCCGATATGATCGAGTGCCTGATGTAGCTTGCCACTCGCAGCAAAATATCGGACGCCCCACAAATAAAGCCGAACTGTCTTCTACGACAAGACAAGGAATTCGAAATGAGTAACAGCAGCCAACCCACTACCGACAAAGTTCAAGAAAACAGAAAAGATCTCCTGTCATACCGGACGGAAGCCAGTAACAACGCCCTACACGAATTAAGAATGCTAACCGAAATGCTGATACCCAGCTTCGGTGAAGGTTCATGGAACAAACATAGTATGGTTACGCAGAATGTAACCGTAACGTCACGCATACTTTATCTCGATTCGCTTTATCGAAAAATACTCGACGCCCCTGGTGTAATTTGCGAATTCGGCGTCCAATGGGGGGCAACACTCTCCCAACTGATCAACTTGCGAAGCATTCACGAACCTTTCAATCATAGCCGAACGATTTTCGGTTTCGATACATTCGCTGGATTCCCTAACGTTCATTGTGAAAAAGATGGATCACAATACCGCATAGGTGATTTGGCGACCCCCATAAATTACGAAGAAACCTTGACACGGATACTGGAACTGATTGAGTCTTTCCCTCCCCTGCCGCATATCCGTAAATACGCTCTCGTCAAAGGCGATGCGAGTCTGACAATTGATCGATGGCTCGAAGAAAACCCACATGCCATCATCTCATTGGCAATTTTTGACATGGATCTCTACGCGCCAACCAAGACCGTGCTCGAGAAAATCAAATCCCGGTTGACCAAGGGATCTGTCATTGCATTCGATGAACTGAATTGCAAAGCCTTTCCCGGAGAAACACGCGCGCTCGATGAGGTTATTGGACTGAACAACATCCGGCTTTATCGGAGCCCGCTTCACCCACACGGGGCCTGGGCCGTCTTCGGAGAATAGGACTCTATCCACTGTTCCTTGGAAAAGACACCAACGAAACGGCACAATTGAGATAGATAACCCAAGCTCATGCTCGTCATAAACCTCATACAGTTGACACCTTGAATTTTTCGAGTGAACAAACAGTGACGCAAGCTTTGCTAAACGAGCCGCCAGCTCAGACGGAAATTCTCAGACATTGGCACCCAGAACGCGGACAATTGGTCAGTATCTGCATGCTGGCGTATAACCACGGCCCCTATTTGCGCGGCGCATTGAACTCGATTCTCAATCAAAAAACGGACTTCGGATTTGAAATCCTCGCGCATGACGACGCATCGCAAGATGACTCCGGCGACATTCTTTGTGAATACGCAGCCCGCTACCCCGCCATCGTCAAACCGATCATCCAGACCACCAATCAGTTTTCTCAGGGAATCTACCCCTCGGTTCATTTCAACTACCCAAGAGCCCATCTTCCGTTCGTTGCCTTCTGCGAAGGGGACGACCACTGGACTAACGAGAACAAGCTGCAAGTCCAGATTGATGCACTGACGGCCCATCCAGAAATAAATCTATCGTTCCATCAAGCGATACGTGTGAATTGCTTGGACACAAAAGAACCCGATCTTCTAATCGGCGATTACGGCCCCAAAAATGCCATCGTACCGTTCAATGACGTACTGTTCCGGATACGCGGCATGATTCCAACTGCCAGTTGCATAATTCGGCAATCGACCAAACAACGCTTTCTTGATTTCATCAGCACACGCCCCTACCTCACACTCGGCGATCTCTATTTCCAGCTTTTTGGGTCCGATCCAAAAGGTGCTCTCTATATTTCCAAACCAATGTCGATCTACCGCTATGGAACGACGCACTCTTGGACCTGTGACATACTGAGCAATTGGCCTCGAAAGGTCAGGCACGAAAAAGCCATGCTGCGCTCGTATCTTGAACTTAACCATCTTACATCGCGGCGATATCACGACAAATTTCTCACCTTGACGTTGCAGCGATTGATTTGGTTATTCAACCCAAACAAGTCCGAAAAACCACTTGCAAACCCCTTGCTTTCGGATACACAGCTTCCGCCTGAAGTCATCTCCGCAGCCAATCTGGATATACTATTCAAGCCATATCAACAATGCCAGCATGCAATCAAAGCACAACTCGCGGACTGGAAATCAAAAGCGACCCAGTATGTAATATTCGGTTGCGCCTCGGGATGCGAACTCACACTTAGCGCCCTTGGCACCGAGCGAATAGCCGCCATCATCGACCGCGACTGTCGCCGTGTCGGCGAACGTCTGCATGGCATCCAAATCATTGCACCAACGCAATTGGCCGAATTTCCGGAAGCCGATCTCATCGTCAGTACGATGTCTTTTGAACGCGCCAGCATAACCACGCTGGCCCAAGCAGCCGGTCTGCCCCCGTCACGCGTGCATTTCCTTTTTGACCCTGCAATTTGCTGGCTCGACAAGCACCCATTCGAGGAAAATAGTCTCACCTAAGACTGGCTCTTCCTTTAACCGCTGCCTCCGCTAGGCTTTTGCACTCGAGGATGTTCAACCACCAACCAGAACGCGGAAAACTCATGGTCTTCAATAATTCGGAATCCGCGCCGGAACAGCGCTACTACATCGGCTCTCGCGACTTGAGAGCGGAAGAGCTCGCGGCAGCGGTCAAATCGCACTGGGCGATCGAGAGCCGGCTTCATTGGGTCCTCGACGTCCGTTTCGGCGAGGATGGCAGCACGGTCCGCAAGGACAATGCACCGCAGAATCTGTCGCTGCTCAAGAAAATCGTCCTCAACATCATCCGCTTCGACACCAGCCACACCGCCAAAACCAGCTTGCGCCTCAAGCGCAAAGCTGCCGCGTGGGATGATGAGCTCAGAATGAACATGCTCGGACTCAGACCGTTATGCTAGGCGAGTGCGGAAGCCCTGACCCAAACCATCAAGAGTTTCTAGCGATCATGGCTAATCCGATTTGCGCCCCCCGAAGGTCTAGCATTGGATTGGAAAATACAAGCCTTAGTAGAAAACTCAAATCAACCACCTGACCGCAATGACCGTTCTCACTTACGGCACCTTCGATCTCTTTCACATTGGTCACTTGAATCTGCTGACCCGTCTTCGTGCGCTGGGCGACCGCTTGATCGTTGGCGTCTCGACTGACAAATTCAACGAGATCAAAGGCAAGAAGACCGTCGTTCCCTTTGCGGACAGGATCGAGATTGTTCGCGCCTTACGTTGCGTCGATCTAGCAATCCCAGAAGAAAACTGGGCACAAAAAGTCGAGGACATCCATCGCCATGAAGTCAGGATTCTCGGCATGGGCAACGACTGGGAAGGCAAGTTCGACGACCTCAAGGCCCATTGTCAGGTCGTTTATCTCCCCCGAACAGAGGGCGTCTCGAGTACCCATATCCGCAAGACGCTGAAAGTGCTCGATCGCTCACATATTCGCGAACTCAAGCAGGCGCTCGACATGATTTCGTCGATCGTCGAGCGTTTCGACTGACTGGCGCGCGATGTTCCGGCGCCTGCTGTTTACCCTGCTCCATCCCTGCTGGCGGCTTGTCGACGCCCTCCTGACAAAACGCCCGGACCATTGGGCCTTCGCCACCCATCACCTGCACACGGATCGCTTCATCGAAAACCAGCGCGCCCTGTTCGAGCACGTCAAGAACGATTCGAGCATACGCAAGATCATCTTCTATCGGGGCCTCGAGCCAGATCTGCAAATCGAGGGCGGGATCCGTCACGAGGCGGTACGTCTGGGCACGCTGCGCAGTTTCCTGCTGCTGGCCCGTTGCCGGGTCGTCCTGGTGACCCATTCGATCACGATGGACTTTTCGCTACGCTGGTCAGGCAAGCGGTTCAGCATTCTCAAACTCGACATGCGACGGCGCCTAGTCGTCAACCTGTGGCATGGCATCCCGCTCAAGCGCCTGCTCTATGCCGCCAACGAAGCCACGCTGCGCCATACCGACCGGGTCCGCTACCGCCACGAGGAACGCAAGCACTACGCCGGACTCATTGCCTCCTCCGACATCGACAGCTATGCCATGGCGGCAATGTTCTACCCGCTGAACTACCGGCAGATCTGGCTCACCGGCCTGCCCCGCAACGATTTCCTGTTGCAGCCCGAAAGCGCCTTGCCGCGCTATATCCGCGACTCGCTGCAACGACTAAACAAGGTCTGCGGCGGCCGGCGACTGGTGGTCTATGCCCCCACCTACCGGCAGACGGACGTTGCCGACGATGCTTGGTACTACCAGTTTTCGGACGATGAGATTGCCCGCCTGAAAGAGGTTCTGACGGCACACAACGCAGTTCTCGGCTACCGCCCCCATTATTTCCGCAACAGCAGCCGTTACTTCAACATGGACCGCCATATCGACGGCCACCTGATCATTGACGTCGCCCAGACTGTCATCCCAGAGTTCTCGGCTCTGGCTCGCGTATGCGATCTCCTGGTGACCGATTACTCCAGCGTCTACATCGAGACGCTCTATCTCGGCAAACCGGCAATCTGTTTCGGCTACGACATCGAACACTACCGAACCCATCAGGACGGCTTGCTGTACGACCTCTCGCTGGCTTTTCCCGGCCCGCTGTGCACCACCTTCGACAGCACCCTCGCCGCTATCGAGCGCCACCTCGCTGCGCCGCCAAACCACAACCTGGCGGCGGTGCAGGAAAAAATATTCTTTCGTTACCGTGACGACCAGAACAGCGAGCGCGTCCGGCAATGCATACAACGTCACCTCGCCACGAACTCCGCAGAGCGCCAACCATGACCAACACGACCGGCATTCAACTCGACATCAGTTGCGGCGCCAGCACTCCGCCCGCCTTTCTCGGCATCTACGATGCGGCAACGGAACCGCCCGGCAGTTGGGTCAGGCGAGGCATCGACTACCCCGACCGCAGCGTGACCAGTATCCTGTGCCGTCATTTCATCGAATGCCTGACACAGACCGAAATCCTCATCTTCCTGCGCGAATGCCGACGCATCCTGGCACCGGGCGGCTGTTTGCGCATTGTCACCGCCGACCTCGAACAACTGGTCGGTCATTACCAGGCCGGCGACTGGAAAGCTTCCGTCAAGGAACATGGCAAGAACCTGTGGGTGATCAACCGCGGCGAATATCTCAACGTTCTGCTGCGCCATGATGACCGCCAGTGGCTATGCGACGAGGACGAACTGCAGCGCCTGGCCGAACTGGCCGGCCTGCCCGAAGCCGCACGCCGGGAACCGGATGCCCTGCCCCCCCTCGGCTCCCTGGAACACAGCGAGAAGACCAACGACATACTCGTACTCGACGTTTTCAAGCGCGTCGACACGGTGCTGGAGTCGCCGCTGGTATCGATCGTCATTCCGGCCTATCGCCCGGACTTCCTCGCCTCCTGCCTGGGCAGCGCCCTGTCCCAGACCTACTCCAATCTCGAAATCATTGTCTGCGACGACAGCACCACCGAAGACATCGAACGCATCGTCGAAACCTTCAGCCAGCGCGGCATACCGCTCCGCTATCAGCGCAACAGCCCGCCCCTCGGCGAGGCGCGCAACCTTACCCAGGCCGTCCGCCTCTCCTCCGGCGCCTTCATCAAGCCGCTCTACGACGACGACCAGTTGATGCCGGAGTGCGTCGAAAAGCTGCTGCAGGCCCTGCAGCACTCTCCGGATGCGCGCATGGCCGCCGGACGCCGCCTGCCCATCGACGAACAAGGACACGTTCTCGACCCTGCCCTGCTCGGCCCACCATTGGCCGACGAGACAGGCATCCTGGCCGGCACGGCAGTGATCGCCCGCATCGCCGAAAGCGGCCTCAACAATCTCGGCGAGCCGACGGTCATGTTGTTTCGTCGCGCCGACCTGCTCGCCATCCAGGAAGCGGACCTCATGTCCCTCTTCGGGCGCCGCTTCTACGGTATCGGCGATATCGGGCTGGCGATGCAGATGCTGTCGCGCGGCAACCTCGCCTATGTCGCCGACAACATCGCCTGCTTCCGGCTGCATCCAGGCCAGAACCAGCGCCGCCCGGGCTTCCGCGACATCGTCACGCAAACCTGGAAGTACTTCCGCTCACAGGCGGCACGCCTCGGCCTAGACCAGGCGGCATTGACCGACAACACGCCGCGCCCCCAGGCCACCGCCCTCAGCGCCAAACCGGCGGACGACTACGCCCACTGGCTGGGCCTGCGCGAGTTCATGGCCGAAGACATCCAGTTCATTGAGGACGGACTACGCCATCTCGGCCCGACGGCCATCCGTTTCCAGATCCTCCTCCGCCTGGAGCCGGGTGACGAGAGTCTGGTGGCCGATACGCTGGAAAGCCTGAACATGCAGTTCTACGGCAACTGGCGGGTCGATATCGTCAGCACACTACAACCGCCACCCGAACTGGAAAGCCTGAGCAACGTCGGCTGGCAGCACATGGATAACACAGAGCAGGCCAAATCGACCCTCGACTTCTTGATCCTCAGCCAGGGCTGCGACTATGTGCTCGAGCTACCCGTCGGCAGCCGCCTCGACCCGCTGTGCCTGTGGCGCACTGCCATCGAAAAGGCGAATGCACCCGAAGCCATCGCCTTCTATACTGACGACGACCAAGTTACGCCAGACGGCAAGCGCAGTTCGCCGCGCTTCAAGACCAATCTCGATGTCGATGCGTTACGTTCGAGCGACCTCATCGGCCCGCTGTTTGTCAATCGCCGCACATTGCGCCAGGTCAACGGTGTCTCCGATGCGCCGGGTAGCAACTGGTACGACCTGTTGTTGCGCGTACTGGAGGCACATACTCCTGAACAGATTCGGCATATCCCCGATGTTCTGATCAGCCTGCCCGAGCAGACCGACAGCAACCCGCTCGCCTGCATGGAGGCCCTCGCCCGCCACCTGGCGCGCCGCAACGAGGATTGCGACGTCATACCGATGACCGAGCGGACTTGGCGTGTCATCTATCATCTCGACGAACTGCCCGGCATTTCAGTCCTGATCCACAGTCGCAATGCCCTAGAGTTTCTGCAACCTTGCGTCGACGGCATTCTCGCCAGGACTGACTACCCGACCTTCGAACTGGTCATCACCTTCGATCTAGCCGGGGCGGATGATGAACTACTCGCCTGGTTACAGGATTTGACCAACCGTGCCGAACGCCCCTGCAAGATCATCGATGTCGGCGCCAGCAGCTTCGCCGCTTCCATCAATCTCGCCGCCCGTGAAGCGGGCGGCGATTTCCTGCTGCTCCTCAAGGAAGAGACGCAAATCCTGCAGGACAACTGGCTACAGCAGCTACTCGGACACTGCCGCCGCCCGGGTGTCGGTGCCATCATGCCCCGCCTAGTGCAGCCCCACAGTGGCCTCATCGAGAACGTTGGCTACACCTTTGGATTGGGTGGCATCATCGGCTCACCGCACAAGGGCCAGTTCAAATTCTCCGACGATGGACATCTCGGAGCATTACAGATCACGCATCAGGTGGCGGCCGCCCCCGCCTCCTGCCTGATGCTTGCCACGAAGCACTTCTTTGCCGTCGGCGGCCTCGATGAAACCGGACTGACCAGCTGGCACGCCGAAATCGATCTCAGCCTGAAATTGCGCCAACAAGGCCTATCAATCGTATGTACCCCAGCCGTGACTGTGGTCAGCTACCAGGAACTCAACCAATCCCTGCCTCCTGACCTCGGCCGAGAGGCAGCCCGTCAACTGGCCGAGGATAACTCCTTGAAAGTCCTGCAGGAGCGCTGGCGCACGGCTTTGGTCAGCGACGACTTGCGCAGCCCGAACATCAGTCTAGCCTCGCCCACGCACCGCCCGGAACGGGAATACCTGCCACCTTGGCGCTATATGCCGGCGCGTCTACCGAAACTATTCGCCCGCACCTTGAGTAATGGCCAGGGCAGCTACCGCATCAGCATGCCGATGCAGACAGCCCGCGCGGCTGGTCTGGTCTTGGGCTGCGAATCCTTCGTCGTCGACCAGGCGATGAACCCGATCGAAATCGCCCGCCTCGGTGCGGACAGCTACATCGTCCAGAACTTCCTGACTGACATCCGCCTGACCGAACTGCATCAGTACCGGCGTTTCTCGCCGCAGGCCTTCATTGTCTATGCCTGCGACGACCTGATGACGGACATGCCGTTGAAAAGCCATTTTCGCCACTCGGTCCCCGCCGATGCTCGCAGCCGCTTCAAGGCGGCCCTGCGTGACTGTGATCGCCTGGTCGTCAGCACTACCTACTTAGCAGAAGTCTATCGCCACTTCATCGACGATATCCGCATCGTCCCCAACCGTCTGCGCCGCGACATCTGGATGACGCTAGAAACGCGGCAGGGTACTGGTCTGCGCCCGCGTATCGGCTGGGCTGGCGGCTCTGGACACCAGGCCGACCTAGAATTGCTAAAACCGGTCATCGAAGCCACCCGCGATGAAGCCGACTGGGTATTTTTCGGCATGTGCCCGGAAGAAATTCGTCACCTGGTCCATGAGTATCACCCAATGGTGCCGTTCTGCTCCTATCCTGCCATGCTCGCCTCGCTCAATCTTGATCTCGCGGTCGCACCGCTAGAGGAACACCCCTTCAACCGGGGGAAGAGCAACCTCCGCTTGCTCGAATACGGCGCTCTCGGCCTATCTGTCGTCTGCACCGACATCGACCCCTATCGCAACTCCCCCGCATGCCGGGTAGCAAACGATCCGGCCGCCTGGATCGATGCCTTGCGCGCACGCATCCACGATGCCGAAGCAACGCGCCGCGAGGGCCTGGTGATGCGGGAATGGGTCAATCAGAACTTCATCCTTGAGGACTACCCAGCCGACTGGGTTCGCGCCCATTTGCCCGACTGAAAAATATTCCTAAAGTTTCGCTTGAGGGGTTCGTTAATGTTACCAAGGGCAGGAGCAAGACGAAACGAAACTCGCTGTCTAGGATACTCAACCTTTTGCGAAGGAGCGAAAAATGGCACAAGTAATCTACACCAACACCTATTCTCTGAATGCTCAGAAGAATTTGAACAAGAACTCGCTCGGCCTGAGCACCGCCATCGAGCGCCTGTCTTCCGGCCTGCGTGTCAACTCATCCCGTGACGATGCTGCCGGCTTGGCCGTCGCCTCGCGCATGGAAGCCGATGCCCGCGGCCTGACGGTTGCCATCCGCAACGCCTCCGATGGCATCTCTTTTGGCCAAACCGCCGACGGCGCCCTTGGTACGGTTTCGGAAATTCTGCAACGGATGCGCGAGTTGGCAGTCCAAGGTATGAGCGGTACCATTGGCGATGCCGAGCGCGGCTACTTGGACAAGGAGTTTCAGCAACTGAAGACGCAAATCGGCGACCTTCAGGGCGCAGCCAAGCTAAACGGTACCTCGGTATTCTCGACCTTCACGTTCCAAGTCGGTGCAGCCACAGGTGAAACACTGGCGGCCACCTTCACCAGCGTCAGCGGCACCGGTCTTGGCTCCCTCACTGGGACGACGAGCGCCAACGCACATGCCGCATTGACCGCAATCGATACCGCCCTGAAAGCCGTCGCGGCCAACCGCGCCACCGCCGGTGGTGTGATGGGTGCCCTGCAGTTCCGCATCCAGCAGCTGGAAACCGCTCGCGAAAACCAGTACGCCGCCCGTAGCCGCATCATGGACGCCGACTTCGCGGCCGAAACCGCCAACATGACCCGCGCCCAGATCCTGCAGCAGTCGGGTACGGCGATGGTGGCCCAAGCGAACTCGATCCCGCAGAACGTGCTGTCGCTCCTCCGCGGCTAAGTCGAACGCTTCGCTCTGTAAGCGACTGAATGTGCGGAGGCCAAACGGCCCCCGCACATTTGCACGTAAGGAGGCACAAAATGAGCATTCAATCCGTTACGGCAAACACCCAGCCCGTCGCGGCCTTGCAGTCTGGCAACAAGGCACCGACACAAGCGGAAGTCAGCGCCGGCAAACTGCCGGTCGCCGAGGCCCGACGCACGGAAAGCGCGCCAGAAGAAGCGCGGCCGGACAAGCAGGACGAGGAAAGACAGGTGCGCGAAGCGGTCGACAACGTAGAAAAATTCGTTGCCCAAAGCACCCGCGACATTACTTTTTCGATCGACGAGGACGCCGGCCTGATGGTCAAGGTCATCGACCGCACTTCGCGCGAGGTGATCCGCCAGATTCCTTCCGAAGAAATGGTGGCCATCGCCCGCGCCCTGGACAAGCTGCAGGGCCTCTTCATACGAGATAAAATCTGACTTTCAATCACCATTCAATCTACCGGAGGTAGATCATGGCCGGAACCATTTCCTCCCTGGGCATTGGCAGCAACATGGATTCCAACACCATCGTCACCAAGCTGATGGCGTTGGAACAGGCACCGTTGACCGCGCTGCAAAAAAAGGAATCAACCTACAACACCAAACTGTCGTCGTATGGTCAGTTGAAATCCGCCTTGTCGACCTTGCAGACGGCCGCCAAGGCGCTGACCGATCCGAGCAAGCTCGGCGGCGTCGTCGCTTCCGTGTCCGACACCGGCATCCTCAAGGCCGAGGCGGCCTTCAACGCCAGCCCCGGCACTTATTCGGTCGAGGTGCTCAATCTCGCCACGGCCCAGAAGCGCTATACCAATACCGCCTATGCCGGCTCTGCCGTCTTCGGCGCCGGCACGCTGAAATTCACCGTCAACGGTGAGGAAAAGGAGGTTCAGCTGACCGGCGGCAGCAACAGCCTGAACGACGTCCGCGCCGCGATCAATGGCGCCAATATCGGCGTCACCGCCACCGTGATTTCCGGCGACGGCGGCGATCGCCTGGTATTGAGCGGCAGCGCCACCGGCTCGGCCGGCGCCTTCTCGCTGACCGTCGACTCGACCGACGCCAACCTGCAGTCCCTGGCCGATTTCAACCTCGCCCACCCGTTCAACAGCGACGCCCAGGATGCCCAGGTGCGAATCGACGGTGAACTGGTCACCTCCAGCAGCAACACCCTGAGCACGGCCCTCACCGGCATGACCCTGACGTTGAGCAAGGTCAGCGCCAAGGATGAAAACGGCGATCCGATCCCCACCACGATCACCGTGAACAAGGATGCAACCAAGGCCAGCGAAGCCGTCAACGCCTTCATCAAGGCGTTCAACGACGTCGTCACCCGGATCAAGAGCGACTCGACCTACGATGCCGCCTCCAAGACCGGCAAGCCGCTCAATGCCGAATCGACCGTCCGTTCGGTCATGCAGATGCTCACCGATGCGCGGAGCAAGACCCCCTCCAGCCTGGTCGGCTCGCCTTACGAAACCCTGTCGTCGCTCGGCATTTCGATCCAGAAGGACGGTCTGTTGACGGTAGACAGCGCGAAGCTCAACAGCGCCATCACCAGTTCGGTTAGCGACGTCCAGAAAACCCTCGGTGCTTTCGGCCAGGCCATGTCCGACACGCTCGACCAAATCGTAGGCACCAACGGCCTGATCGCCAACCGCGAGGAAGGCATCAACCGCACGATCCGGATGCTGCAGGACGACCAGGAGCGCATGGAGATTCGCCTGGCTTCGATCGAGAAGCGCTACCGTGCCCAGTTCACCGCGCTGGACACGCTGATGAGCAGCCTGCAGACTACGAGCTCCTACCTTACCCCGCAGCTCGCGGCGCTGACCGGCTAGTCCCCGAACCGCGCGCCACCAGCAAAACGCATGGGTTTGGCCCCCCAGCCGAACCAGTCCTATCAGAATGGCGGCTTCGAAGCCGACATCCGCGGCTCCGATCCGCACCGGCTGATCGTCCTGCTGTTCGACGGCGCCCTGTCGGCGCTCGACCGGGCCGAAGCAGGGCTGGCCGCCAACAACATCCTGGACAAGACCAACGCGTTGACCCGCGCCATCGAAATCATTCTCGACGGCCTGGGCGCCAGCCTGAACATCGAGGATGGCGGTGACGTGGCGGCCAATCTCAAGGCCTTGTACGACTACATGGCTTCGCGTCTGACCCATGCCAATTTTCACAACGACTTGGGCGCCATTCAGGAAGTGCGGGGACTACTGATCGAAATCAGCGAGGCGTGGAAAGAAATTGCCCCCAAGCACTCCCGCTGACGGTAGCACCTGGCGCGCCAGGCTGGGTAGCCTGCGCGCGCATCTCGACGAACTCGACGCGGCCATGCAGGCCGGTCACTGGGAGCGTCTCGATCAACTCGCGCCGGCGGTCGACCGGGCGATGCGCGACTTGCTGGCGCAGCCTGGCCGGCCGGCCCCGGCCGATGCCGAGGCCCTGCGCCAGACCCTGAATCTGGCCACTACCTTGCAGACTCGCGCCGCCGCCCGGCGCCAGCAGATCCAGCCGCTGCTTCAGGCCTGGCGCACCACGGCGCAGCCCGACAAACCGACGCCATGATCCCCGCCGACCTGGCCAGCCGCCTGCGGGGGGTATTGCCGCCGGCACAACAGGATGCTCCGGAGCCGGTGATTCCGGCCCAGAAACTCGCCGACGTCCTGTCCAATCTCACGCCCGGGCAACGGATCTTTGCCGAAATCCAGGCGCTGCTGCCCAACGGCACCTACAGGGCCATGGTTGCCCAGCGCGACGTCACCCTGGCCCTGCCGTTCTCGGCGAAAGCCGGCGACAGCCTCGAACTGGAAGTCCTGGAAAGCGACGGCAAGCTGACCCTGGCCTTCGTCGCCAACCGCACCACCGGCCAGCAGGCCGGCGGACAAGCCGGCGGCTCGGTCGCCACCACGCTGAGCCAGACCGGCCGCCTGATCGGCGATCTGATCGGCGGCGTCGATGAAGGCAACGCCCGTGCCGCACCGGCCCCGCTCAACGGCAATCAACCGTTGCTGAAAGGCTTTCCCGACGCCGCGCAGCTGGCTCCCATTCTCAAGGAAGCGTTGAGCCAGAGCGGCGTCTTCTACGAAGCACACCAGGCGCGCTGGGTCGCCGGACAACTCCCGACCGATGCCCTGCGCCAGGAGCCGCAGGGCAAGCTGTCGCCCCCCCCGGTCCCGGTCCCGGACGCCGCGCTACCGGCGCGCAATGAGCAGGCACCGGCAGCGCCGCAGGGCAACCCGATTCCGCGCGAACTGACGCCGATCGTGCAGCAGCAGCTCGATGCCCTGGCAACGCAGAACTACGCGTGGCAAGGCCAGGTCTGGCCGGGCCAGAAAATGTGGTGGGAGATTTCCGAGGATGCCGAGCACGCCAACCGCGAGGGCGACGCCGCCGGCCAACGCTGGCAGACCCGGCTCAAGCTCGACCTGCCCGCCCTCGGTGGTATCGAGGCTCGGCTGCGCCTGCAGGCGGGCGGCCGTGTCGATATTCAGATGACCACCGACAGCAGCGAAAGCGAGGCGCGCCTGCGCGACCACCTGGAAATCCTGCGCGAACGCTTCGCCGCCGCCGGCCTCGACCTGACCCAGCTGCTGGTTCAGCATGGCGAAACCCCAGCCTGATTCGACCCGCGAAGCCATCGCCCTGGCCTACCGGCAGACCGACGCGGCACCCCGCGTCGTCGCCCGCGGCAAGGGGCTGATCGCCGAGCAGATCATCGAGCGCGCCCGCGAACACGGCGTCTACGTCCACGAATCGCCGGAGCTGGTCGCCCTGCTGACCCAGGTAGACATCGACGAACACATTCCGCCGCAACTCTACATGGCGGTGGCCGAGCTGCTGGCCTGGCTGTACCGCATCGAGCACGGCGAAAACGCCCCGCCGCCACCGCTTTGAGACCGGGGCCGGCCGATCGTTTATGATGTGCAAGTTCCCCTAGCCCGCGACGAGTCCGCCATGGCCGAAGAGCTTGCGCTACCCGATTTCGAGATCGACCATCCGGACCTGTTTGCCCAGTACCTGCTCGGCAACCGGCAGGAAATCCTCTTCTACCTGAACCTGCTGGCCCAGCGCCGGGCTCTGTTCACCGCCTATGTGAACGACGGCCGCTACTTCTTCCTGACCTCGATCGTCGCCGTGGACGCCGCCACCGGGCAGATTTTCCTCGACCCGTCCAATCTCGAACAGAGCAATGCCAATGCCGCGACGGCCCGGCAGATTACCCTGCTGACCAATCTCGACCGGGTCAAGATCCAGCTGCGCCTGCCGGCCTTGCTGCCGGTCGTGCACCACGGCCAACGCGTCCTGGCGGCAGCCCTGCCGACACAATTGCTGCGCCTGCAACGACGCGAGTTCTTCCGTCTCGAACCGCCGGCGGCCACGCCGATCGTCTGCCAGGTGGCGGTGACGGCTGCCGACGGCCAGCTGCATACCCTCGACTTGCATCTGTCCGATATCAGCGGCGGCGGCGCCTGCCTGATCGCAGCACCCGACAAGGCCGCGCTGTTCCCGCGCGACGCGCTCTTCCAGCACTGCCGGCTGGAGATTCCCGGCGAAGGGGTGATTCAGGTCAATCTGCGGGTGCGCAAGGCCTTCGATCTCTCGGCCCACGACGGCCACCACAACCTGCGCATCGGCTGCGAATTCGTCAATCTGCCGGGAACCCGGCTGGCATTCATCGAGCGCTACATCGCCCGCATCGAACGCGAGCGCAAGGCCCGCGATTCAGGCCTGGCCTAGCCTCAGACCTGCATGTTCATCATGTCCTGGTAGGCCGTGACCAGTTTGTTGCGGACCTGAACCATTTCCTGGAAGGAGATGCTGGCCGTCTGCAGCGCGATCATCACTTCGTGCAGATTCTGCGAGGTATCGCCGGCGGCAAGTTTTTCCGCCATCTGGGTCGCCTGCTCCTGCGTCTCGCTGACCTTGTCGATGGAATTCTTCAACACCGCGGCAAAATCGGTGCCGCCGGCCGCCGCCGGGCTCTCCGCCGTCTTGCCGGAAGCCTGTGCCGCCGTGCTGCGCAGCACGTTCAACATGTTTTCGATGCCTTGGGTATCCATTTTCCGCTCCTAAACCTTCGGCGAATAACGAGCAATTTCCGGGCCAGAATCAGCCATTGAAATAGCCTTCGTCGCGATACTGCTGCAACTTGTAGCGCAGCGTGCGCTCGGAAATCCCCAGCCGCTCGATCGCCGCCTTGCGCGAACCGCCCACCTCGGCCAGCGTGCGCAGGATGTGTTCGCGCTCCAAGTCCTTCATATTATCCGCCCTTTTCTCGCCTTCCGGCAGGCCGGCTGCCGTCGGCGTCGACGCCGCCGCGGCTGCCGAAGCTACCGCCTTGTCGCCAGCCGGCCGCGGCGCCAGGTGCAGATGCTCGGGGCCGATCCGGCTGCCGGTCGACAGGATCAGCGCCCGCTGGATGACGTTTTCCAGCTCGCGCACGTTGCCCGGCCAGTCGTGGGCGGTCAATGCCGCCTCGGCGGCCGCTCCGAGTTCGACGCCGGGACGGCCGAGGCGGCCGCCATGATCGACGACGAAATGGCGGGCGATGGCGACGATGTCCAGCGGCCGCTGGCGCAGCGCCGGAATGGCCACCGGAAAGACGTTGAGCCGGTAATACAGGTCCTCGCGGAAGACGCCTTTCGCCACTGCCTCGGCCATGTCGCGATTGGAGGTGGCGATGATGCGGATGTTGAGCGGCACCGGTTTCTTGCCGCCGACCCGTTCCACCTCGCGCTCCTGCAGCACGCGCAGCAGCTTGGCCTGCAATCCCGGCGGCATTTCGGTGACCTCATCGAGCAGCAGCGTGCCGTCCTGGGCCTGCTCGAACTTGCCGGCCTGGGCCTGCTGGGCGCCGGTGAAGGCCCCCTTTTCATAGCCGAACAGGGTCGCTTCGAGCAGGCTGTCGGGAATCGCGGCGCAGTTGATGGCCACGAACGGGCCTTCCCGGCGCCCCGAATGGCGATGGATGTAGCGCGCCACGACTTCCTTGCCGACCCCTGATTCGCCGGTCAGCAGCACCGTCGCATCGGTCTGGGCGACGCGCCCGGCGATGGCGAACAGGTCGCGGCTGGCCGGATCGGTGGCGACCACGCCGTCGCCCTCGGCGCCGCCGCCGGGCAATTCGAATTTGTTGATGTGAGCCAGCAGGGCCGCCGGCTCGAAAGGCTTGAGCAGGAAATCGCAGGCGCCCGAGCGCATCGCGTCGACCGCCTTGTCGACCTCGGCATAGGCCGTCATCAGCACCACCGGCAGATGCGGCAGGCGCTGGCGGATTTCCTTGAGCAAGGCGATGCCGTCCATCGGCATCATGCGCACGTCACTGACGACGATGGAAAAAGCCTGTTCGGCGAGCGCCCCCAAGGCCGCCTCGCCGCCATCGACGGCGACGTAGGGCCGCCCGGCCAGTTCCAGCGTATCGCCGATCGCTTCGCGCAGGCTGGCGTCGTCCTCGACGACCAGGATCGGCAGGTGATGTTCAGCCATGGTCTTCCATTCCCGTGTCCGCTGCCGCCGTCGGCAGGGTGATGACGAACTCGGCGCCGGCGCCGGGTTCGGAAAAGAGTTCGATGCCGCCGCCATGGGCGCGGGCGACGCCGAGCGCGATCGCCAGGCCCAGTCCGGTACCCTGGCCCTTGGTGGTGACGAAGGGCTCGAAGATGCGCGCCTGCATCGCCGCCGGGATGCCCGGCCCGCTGTCGCGCACGGAAATGGCCAACTGTTCGTCGCGGCAATTGCCGGAGAGGCAAATTTTGCCGCCCGCCGGCGTCGCCTGCATGGCGTTTTCCAGCAGATTCACCAGGGCGCCGAACAAGGCCTTGCGACTGCCGACGATGACCGCCCCGGCACAGGCGTCGACGACCGAAAAATCGAGGCCGTGCTCGCGCATCAGCGGTTCGACGGTCTGCGCCGCCTCGGCCAGCAGGTCGCCGGCGCCGATCACGTCGCGGCCGATGCTCTCGCCGCGGGCGAACAGCAGCACGTCCTGGATCAGCCGTTCGAGCCGGCGCAACTGGCTGCCGGCCTTGGCCGAGAAGCGGGCGCGCAACTCGTCGTTGAGGCCGGGCTGGGCCAGGTTGGCGGTATGCAGCAGGGCCGCCGCCAACGGCGTGCGCAACTGGTGCGCCAGCGTCGCCGCCATCTCGCCCATCGCCGCCAGGCGCTGGCTGCGCTCCAGCTCGGTCTGCATCCGGTGCGCCTCGGTCACGTCGTGCACCAGCATGATCTTGCCGCCGCCGGAGGCGACGAGGCTCTCGGCCATCGACACGCGGCGCTCGCCGAGCAGCCATTCGCCAACCGTCAGCGTCGGCTCGAGATGGTCGCGGACGACGTCGCCCCAGTGGCGGCCGACGATGTCGGGCCCGAACATGGCCAGCGCCGCCGGATTGCCGGCGACGACCACGGCACCGGCGTCAAGCAACACGACGCCGGCGGGCAGGGCGTCGAGCAGCGACGACAGACGCTCGGAGAGCGCTTCCTTTTCCTCGAACTGGCGGCGCAGCTTGCCGTTGGCGATGGCCAGTTCCTCGGTCAGCGAGGCGACGCGCCCTTGCAACGCTTCGTAGGCCTGGGTCAACTCGGCCGAGACCTGGTTGAACATGGCAAACGCCCGCTGCAGATCGGCCGCGCGCTGCAAATCGCTGGCTTTGCTGTCGGAATCGGGCACGGGAACGCCGGGGGAAGCTGGATGCATCAAAAAGATAGGGGGAATTCGGCCTTGGTAATAGTAGAATATTTCTAGGAAAATTTGGCTTCCCGATTGATTCTTCTTCCTTTTTACGGCATTACCACCGGGCATTGATGGCAGCGACGACTGAAACCACGGCAGGCACCGCACCGGGCGGCAATCCGGCGGAGCGTTTGCGCGCGGCCTTCAACCGCCTGACCGAGCAGCAGAAGATCCTTTTCCTGGTCGGTCTCGCCGCCATCGTCGCCATCATCGTCGGCGCCGTCCTGTGGAGCCGACAGCCGGACTGGAAGGTGCTGTTCTCCAACCTGTCCGAGAAGGATGGCGGCACCATCGCCAGCATCCTCGAAACGCAGAACATCCCCCATCGCTACGGCGACAACGGCGCCCTGATGGTGCCGGCCGAGCGCGTCCACGAAGTCCGCCTCAAGCTCGCCTCGCAGGGCCTGCCGCGCGGCGGCCTGGTCGGCTTCGAGCTGATGGAGAACCAGAAGTTCGGCACCAGCCAGTTCGCCGAACAGGTCAATTACCAGCGCGGCCTCGAAGGCGAGCTGGCGCGCACCATCCAGTCGATCGGCTCGGTGCAGTCGGCGCGCGTGCATCTGGCCATTCCCAAGCCCTCGGTCTTCGTCCGCGACGAACAGAAGCCGACCGCCTCGGTCATGCTCAACCTCTACCCCGGGCGGACCCTGGACGGCGGCCAGATCGCCGGCATTTCCCACCTCATCTCGTCGAGCGTGCCCAACCTGCCGATTGCCAACGTCACGGTGATCGACCAGAACGGCAGCCTGCTGACGCAACTGAAGAGCGCCACCGCCTCCGGCCTCGACGCGGTGCAGTTGAAGTATGTGCGGGAAATCGAGGACGGCATCATCCAGCGCATCGAGAACATCCTGAAGCCGGTTCTCGGCGCCGACAACTACAAGGTCCAGGTCGCCGCCGATCTCGATTTTTCGCACAGCGAACAGACGGCCGAGACCTTCCGCCCCAACACGACGCCGGAAAGCAGCGTCATCCGCAGCCAGCAGAACAACGAGACGGCCAGCGTGAACCAGTCGGTCGGCGGCGTGCCCGGCGCCCTGACCAACCAACCGCCGGTGCCGGCCACGGCGCCGCTGACCCAGCCCAACGTCGGCGGCGCGCCCGGCCAGGCCGCCCAGCCGGCCAAGCCGGGCGACGAAAAGGGGCGCCTGGAGGTCGGCGGCATCAGCTCGCCGCTGAATCCGCTCGCCCCGCCGCTGAGCACGAGCAAGAACACGACGGTCAACTACGAGGTGGACAAGACGGTCCGCTACACCAAGCAGGCGGTGGGCGAAATCCGCCGCCTGTCGGCCGCCGTCGTCGTCAACCACCGCAAGGACGTGGGCAAGGACGGCAAGCCGATCACCCGGCCGCTGGCCGAAGCCGAGATGAAGCAGATCAACGAACTGATCCGCGAGGCGATGGGTTTCAGCCGCGAGCGCGGCGACACGCTGTCGGTGGCCAACGCACCGTTCACCGAGACGGTCAAGGCCGAGGACAGCCTGCCGCTATGGAAGGATCCGGAGAACATTTCCTACGTCAAGGACATCGTCAAGATCCTGATCATCGCGGCGATCATCGCCCTGCTCTACTTCAAGATCATCCAGCCGTCGCTGCAGACCATGTTCCCGCCGCCCAAGGAGGAGGAGGAGGAAGGCGCGGGCGCCGGCGGCCTCGCCGGAGAGGAAGGCGAGGAAGGCGTCGAGGTCCGGATCGACAACTACGCGGTCAAGCTGCAGAAGGCGCGCGACATCGCCCAGCACGATCCGAAGGCGGTGGCCAACATCATCAAGGACTGGATGGGAACCAATGGCTAGCCCGGAAGAAGGACTGGAAAAGAGCGCCACGCTGCTGATCGCCCTGGGCGAGGAGCAGGCCGCCGAAGTGCTGCGCCAGCTCGGCCCGCGCGAAGTGCAGAAACTGGGCCACGCCATGGCCTCGCTGAAATCGGTGCCGCGCGTCAAGGTCGAGGCGGTGCTCGACGAATTCCACCAGATCGCCACCGAACACGGCGCCGTCCATGTCGACACCGACAACTACATCCGTTCGGTGCTGACCAAGGCGCTCGGCGACGACAAGGCCTCCAACCTGATCTCGCGCATCCTGCAGGGTGGCGAGACGTCCGGCATCGAAGGTCTGAAGTGGATGGACGCGCCGACCGTCGCCGACCTGATCAAGAACGAACACCCGCAGATCATCGCCACCATCCTGGTCCATCTCGAACACGACCAGGCCAGCGAAATCCTCAACCACTTCACCGAGCGCCTGCGCAACGACGTGGTGCTGCGCATCGCCACGCTCGAAGGCGTGCAGCCGGCGGCGCTGCGCGAGCTCAACGAAGCGATGATGCGCATCCTCTCCGGCTCGGCCAGCATCAAGCACACGGCCATGGGCGGCGTGCGCACGGTGGCCGAGATTCTCAACTTCATCGGCGCCACCAACGAGACCTCGGTCGTCGACGCCATTCGTGAATACGACCCCGACCTGGCCCAGCGCATCCTCGACGAGATGTTCGTCTTCGAGAACCTGCTCGACATCGATGACCGCTCGATCCAGCTGATCCTGCGCGAAATCCAGTCCGACTCGCTGATCCTGGCGCTCAAGGGGGCCTCGCCCGACCTGCGCGAGAAGATTTTCAAGAACATGTCGCAACGCGCCGCCGAAATGCTGCGCGAAGACCTGGAGTCGAAGGGGCCGGTCCGCCTGTCGGAAGTCGAGGCCGAGCAGAAGGACATCCTCAAGGTCGTCCGCCGCCTCGCCGACGAGGGCCAGATCGTGCTCGGCGGCGCCGGCGGCGAGCAGATGATCTGACCCGGGAAAGCGTGCCGTGATCATCCCCAAGGAAGAACTCGCCAATTACCGGCGCTGGCAGGCCGATTCCTTCGACCGCAAGCCGCCACCGGCCGCCGCCCCGACACCGATGCCGGCGCCGGTGCCGGCGAGCGCCCCCGAGGCGGCGGCGCCGCCGACGACGCCGCCCGAGCCGGCCGTCCGCCTGCCGACCGCCGAAGACATCGAGCGCATGCACGAGGAGGCGCGGGCCGCCGGCTACGCCGCCGGTCTCGCCGAAGGACAGGCGGCGGCGGCCGCAGAAAGCCACCAGGCAGCCGCCGAGGCCGCCCGGCAGTTCGCCGAGTTGACCGGCAACCTCAAGAAGGCGCTCGAACAGCTCGACCAGACGGTGGCGGAACAACTGCTGGCCCTGGCCATCGAAATCGCCGCCCAACTCACCCGCAGCCAGATCGCCGTGCGCGAAGACCTGCTGCTACCGATCGTGCGCGAAGCCATCGCCGCCCTGCCGCTGCACCACGGGCACGTGACGCTGCGCCTGCACCCGGCCGATGCCGCCAACCTGCGCCGGCTGATGGGCGACGAACTCTCCCACAGCGGCACGCAGATCATCGAGGACGGCGCCGTCAGCGCCGGCGGCTGCCTGCTCCAGGCCGGCGCCAGCGAAATCGACGCCAGCATCGAAACGCGCTGGCGGCGGGTGCTCGAAACCATCGGCACTACGCCCCAGGCGTGGCAACAACCGTGACGTCCGCCGACCCGACGACGCACACCGGACGCTGGCGGCAATTTCTCGACCACTGCCGCAGCGCCGTCGGCAACGCCCAGCCGCTGTGGCCGGTCGGCCGCCTGACCCGGATCAACGGCCTGGTCATGGAGGCCTCCGGCCTCAAGCTGCCGCTCGGCAGCACCTGCCACATCCATCCACCGAGCGGCAGCCCGGTCGAAGCCGAAGTCGTCGGCTTCGCCGGCGAAAAGCTCTACCTGATGCCGTCCGACGATCTCTACGGCCTCGCCCCGGGGGCCCGCGTCGTCGCCTTCGAGCCGCCGCACCAGCCGCCGCGGGTCGGCGACGCGACACCGCTGCGCCGCCGCGCCATCGACCGCGTCAAGCAGGCGCCGGTCGGCGACGAATTGCTCGGCCGCGTGCTCGACGGCGTCGGCCGGCCGCTCGACAACAAGGGGCCGCTGCGCGTCACGCGCAGCCGGCCGCTGCAAAGCCGGGCGATCAATCCGATGGCCCGGGCGGCCATCGAACAGCCTCTCGACGTCGGCATCCGCGCCATCAACGCCCTGCTCACCGTCGGCCGCGGCCAGCGCATGGGGCTGTTCGCCGGCTCCGGCGTCGGCAAGTCGGTGCTGCTCGGCATGATGGCCCGCTACACCGAGGCCGAAATCATCGTCGTCGGACTGATCGGCGAACGCGGCCGCGAGGTCAAGGAATTCATCGAGCAGATCCTCGGCGAGGAAGGCCGGCGCCGCTCCGTCGTCGTCGCCGCCCCGGCCGACACCGGACCGCTGATGCGGCTGCAGGGCGCGGCCTACGCGACGACCATCGCCGAATATTTCCGCGACCAGGGCAAGCACGTGCTGCTGATCATGGACTCGCTGACCCGCTACGCCATGGCCCAGCGCGAGATCGCCTTGGCCATCGGCGAACCGCCGGCGACACGCGGCTACCCGCCCTCGGTCTTTGCCCGCCTGCCGGCGCTCGTCGAGCGCGCCGGCAACGGCCCGGAAGGCGGCGGCTCGATCACCGCCTTCTACACCGTGCTGGCCGAAGGCGACGACCAGCAGGATCCGATCGCCGACTCGGCGCGCGCCATCCTCGACGGCCACATCGTGCTCTCGCGCACCCTGGCCGACGCCGGCCACTACCCGGCCATCGACATCGAGCAGTCGATCAGCCGGGCCATGGTCAATCTGATCGACAGCCGCCATCTCGACCAGATCCGCAAGTTCAAGGTCCTGTTCGCCCGCTACCAGCGTTCGCGCGACCTGATCTCGGTCGGCGCCTACGTCGCCGGCTCGGACCCGGTCCTCGACCAGGCCATTGCCACTTATCCGAAAATGGAGCACTTTCTCCAACAGCAACTGTCCGAACAGGCGGATTTCCCGTCCAGTCTCAACGCCCTTCACGCCCTGATCTGATAAGCGATGGCCCGGCCCTTTTCGCTGCAACCCCTGCTCGACGTCATGCAGACCCGTGCCGACGAAGCCACCCGGCGGCTGGGTCAGTTGATCGCCGCCGAACAGAACCAGCGCAGCCGCCTGCAGATGCTCGAACAGTACCGCGACGAATACGCCCAGCGTCTGCGCGAGGCCAGCGCCGGCGGCGTGACCCGGCTGATCCTGCGCAACTACCAGGATTTCCTCTCCCGCATCGAGGAAGCCATCAGCCAGCAGCGCATCGTCGTCGACAACTCCGAGCGCAGCACGCGTGCCGGCCAGGATCACTGGCGCGAGCAGAACACCCGCCTGAAGGCGATCGACACCCTGTCGCAACGCCACGACGCGCGCGAGCGCTACCGCGAAGGGCGCCAGGAGCAAAAGCTGCTCGACGAGTTCAGCACGCGCAAATTCAGCACGAACAACACGCCGGACGACTGAAAGACACCGGGCACGCTCATTGCTTCCCGAGAGACAAAGCAACGTCTCGCGAGGAGTCAACATGGGTATTACCGTCATTTCCGCCCTGCCCGGCAGCAACCTGCCCGGGCCGGCCGTTCCCGGCGCGACCGCCGGCGACGATGCCGGCGGCGGCTTCGCCGCCCTGCTGAGCGGCGAATTGCTCGGCCAGATGAGTCTGACCGCCGAACTCGGCGGCATCGTCGCCGAGGCAGCCGACGACAAGACCAGCGGCGAAGACGAGGCGGACGCCTCCTTGTTCGCCTCGCTGTTCGGCCAACTGGCCGGCACCGAGTTGACGCCGAAAAGCATCGTCACCACCGCCGCCGGCCACAGCGACGGTAACGGCGACAGTCTGCCGATCGGCGCCGGCAGTACCCGGAACATGCCGGAACTGTCGAGCGGCAAGCCCGGGACACAGGAAACCGACGGCGTCTTCGAAAAACTGCTCGGCAACAACGGCGCGGCGGCCCTGCGCGGCCAGGCGGCAAATATTGCCGGCGAAACCGCGACCGGCGAAGCGCCGACCGCCGTCACCAGCCAATTCGCCGCCGCCGGCACCTCCGGAACGACGACCGGCCAGGCGGCCGGCACGGCACAGCCGAGCGTCGGCACGCCCTTGCATTCGCCGGCCTGGCCGCAGCACTTCGGCGACAAGATCGTCTGGCTGGCGCGCAACGACCAACAGACGGCGCAATTGAACATCAATCCGCCGCAACTGGGGCCGGTCCAGATCACGCTGAACCTGAACGGCGACCAGGCCAGCATCGCCTTCGCCTCGCCGCACGCCGAAGTGCGCCAGGCGATCGAAAGCGCCATGCCGCACCTCAAGGACATGCTGTCCTCGGCCGGCATCAACCTCGGCCAGGCCAACGTCGGCGCCAATCCGCAGCAACAGCCGCGCAGCGACACGGCCTTCGGCGATGCGAACGGAACCCGTTCGGCGGACGAAACCGCTATACTCCCGGCCAATGAGAAGGGGGCGAGCACAGCCGGGACAACGGTTCTGCAACGCGGGCGCGGCCTGGTCGACCTGTTCGCCTGAAGACACCGGAACTGACTAACGAGGATTAACGATGGCCAAGGAAGCGAAGTCGGCTGACGAAGGCAGCGCAGCGTCGCCGAACAAGGGTAAAAAGCTTCTGATCATCATTCTGGCCCTGCTCCTGCTGCTGATGGTGGTCGGCGGCGGGATCGCCTACAAGCTGCTCTCGAGCAGCCACGCCGATGAGGATGACGAATACGCCGAGGAAACGGTCAAGCCCAAGAAGGCGAAGAAGAAAGATCACGCGGCGCCGGTGTTCGTCAATCTCGATCCGTTCACCGTCAACCTGGTGCCGGAAACCGGCGACCAGTACCTGCAGGTCACCCTGTCGCTGGAACTCGAAGGCCCCGACTCCGAGGTCGCGCTGAAGAGCCTGATGCCGCGCATCCGCAACAACATCACCTTGCTGCTGTCGTCGAAGAAGGCTTCCGAACTGTTGCCCAAGGACGGCAAGGAACAGCTGGCGCAGGCCCTGAAGAACGAGATCAACCTGGCCATCGAGGCGCCCAGCCGCGGCAACAAGGGCGGCACCGTCGACGGCCCGGTGCAGACGGTGCTGTTTACCTCCTTCATCATCCAGTAAGGGGTCATGGCCGGCGACTTTCTCTCCCAGGACGAGGTCGATGCCCTGCTCAAGGGCGTCACCGGGGAGTCGGACGAACCCGAGGAACACGACGGTCCTGGCGGCGAAGTCCGCGCCTACAACATCGGCACGCAGGAACGCATCGTCCGCGGCCGCATGCCGACCCTGGAACTGGTCAACGAACGCTTCGCCCGCTATCTGCGCATCGGCCTGTTCAACTACATGCACCGCAACGCCGAGATTTCGGTCGGGCCGATCCGCGTGCAGAAATACAGCGAGTTCATCCGCAACCTGGTGGTGCCGACCAACCTCAACCTGGTCGTCGCCAAGCCGCTGCGCGGCACCTCGCTGTTCGTCTTCGACCCCAACCTGGTGTTCCTGGTCGTCGACAACATGTTCGGCGGCGACGGCCGCTTCCATACCCGGGTCGAGGGGCGCGACTTCACCGCCACCGAGCAGCGCATCATCCAGGGACTGCTCGGCGTCGTGTTCGCCGAATACAGCAAGTCGTGGAAGCCGGTGCACGACATCCACTTCGAGTACGTGCGCTCGGAGATGAACTCGCAGTTCGCCAACATCGCCACGCCGTCGGAAATCGTCGTATCGACGACCTTCACGCTGGAATTCGGCGGTGCCACGGCGGACATGCACATCTGCTTCCCCTACTCGATGCTCGAGCCGATCCGCGATCTGCTCTACAGCACCATGCAGAGCGACCAGCTGTCGTCGGACAAGCGCTGGATCGTGACGCTGCGCAAGCAATTGCAGGGGGCCGAAGTGGAAATCGTCGCCCATCTCGGCCACGGCCGCATCACGCTCGGGCAGATTCTCGAACTGAAGGCCGGCGACGTGATACCGATCCACATTCCGCAAAACATCGAGGCGCTGGTCGACAACGTGCCGCTGATGAAATGTACCTACGGCCAGCAAAATGGCCAGTACGCATTGAAAGTCGAACGATTCATCGCATCATCGTCCGACACGCCGACCGCCGAGCCGGTGACGGGAGAGAAAAATGGCTGACGAAATGGAAAACTTCGCAACTCCGGCCGCCGAGGACGACGGTCAGATCAGCGACGACGATTGGGCGGCCGCCATGGCCGAGCAGGCCGTCGCCGAGGAATCGGCGGCGACGGCCAAGCCGGCCGACATTTTCCCGTCCTTCGCGCCGCCCGGCGGCCCCGGCGGGATGATGAACGAACTCGACATGATCCTCGACATTCCGGTCCAGATCACCGTCGAGCTCGGGCGCACCAAGATCACCATCAAGAACCTGCTGCAACTGGCGCACGGCTCGGTGGTCGAACTCGACGCCATGGCCGGCGAGCCGATGGACGTGCTGGTCAACGGCACGCTGATCGCCCAGGGCGAAGTGGTCGTCGTCAACGACAAGTTCGGCATCCGCCTGACCGACATCATCACGCCCTCGGAGCGCATGCGCAAACTCAACCGCTGATCGACCCCGCCGAGTTTGCTTTAAGATAGCCCCCTGACCACATCGTGTGACGGGCCTTTCTCCTTGCCGCGCCTCATTCTCCTGCTCTTCCCCCTGTCGGCTGCCGCCGCCGACACCGCCACGCCCGGCGTCTCGGCCGGCACCTATGCGCAGGCCGGCCTCGCCCTGCTGCTGATTGTCTCGCTGCTCGCCGGCGCCGCCTGGCTGGCGCGCAAGGTCAGCGGCGGCAAGGGTTTCGGCCAGGGCGGCATGCGCGTCATCGGCGGCGTCGCGCTGGGGCCGCGCGAACGCATCGTGCTGCTCGAAGTCGGCGAGGAATGGCTGGTGATCGGCATCGTTCCCGGGCAAATCCGCACCTTGCACCGGCTGGCCAAGGGCGAGCTGCCGGCGGCCGAGGCGGCCGGCCAGCGCTCGTTCGCCCAGTGGCTGCACAGCGTCGGCGAGCGGCGGGCACATGACTAGACGCCTGTTCGCCCTCCTCGCCCTGCTGCTGCCGGCCGGTCTGGCCGTGGCCCAGGCCAGCGGCGGCCTGCCGGCGGTGACCAGCACGCCGGCCGCCGGCGGCGGCACGACCTATTCGCTGACCATCCAGACGCTGCTGCTGATGACGGCGCTGACCTTCATCCCGGCGGCGGTGCTGATGATGTCCGGCTTCACGCGCATCGTCATCGTGCTCTCGCTGCTGCGCCACGCGCTCGGCACCCAGACCTCGCCGCCCAACCAGGTGGTGATCGGCCTGTCCTTGTTTCTCACCTTCTTCGTCATGAGCCCGGTACTCGACCGCGTCTATACCGAGGCCTACCTGCCGCTGTCGGAAAGCCGCATCAACATCATGCAGGCGGCCGAACGGGCGGCGGTGCCGCTACGCGGCTTCATGCTCAAGCAGACGCGCGAGTCCGATCTCGCCCTGTTCGCCGGCATCGCCAAGGCCGAGCGCTTCGAGAAGCCGGACGATATCCCGCTGCGCGTGCTGGTGCCGGCCTTCGTCATCAGCGAGCTGAAGACCGCCTTCCAGATCGGCTTCATCCTGTTCATTCCCTTCCTGGTCATCGACATGGTGGTGGCCAGCATGCTGATGTCGATGGGCATGATGATGATGTCGCCGATCATGGTCGCCCTGCCGTTCAAACTGATGCTGTTCGTGCTGGTCGACGGCTGGCATCTGGTGATCGGCTCGCTGATGCAGAGCTTCACGCCATGACCCCGGGCGCCGTCATGGAAATCGGCCGTCAGGCGATCGAGGTCACCCTGGTCATCGCTGCCCCGACCCTCCTCGCGGCCCTGGCCGTCGGCCTGATCATCAGCATCTTCCAGGCCGCGACGCAGATCAACGAAGCCACCTTGCAGTTCGTGCCCAAGCTGATCACCATGTTCGTCGTGATCCTGCTGTTCGGCCCGTGGATGCTGCAATACCTGGTCGATTACATCCAGCGCCTGTTCGGCAGCATTCCGCAACTGATCGGCTAGCGATGATCAGCATCGGTTCGGCGCAGATCGACGCCTGGATCGCCGCCCTCATCTTTCCGCTGGCCCGCATCCTCGCTTTCATCGCCACCGTCCCGCTGTGGAGCACGGCGGCCATTCCGATGCGCACCCGACTGGTCCTCGGGCTGGCCATCACCCTGGCCATCGCCCCGGTATTGCCGCCGATGCCGGCGGTGGCGCCGGCGACCCCGGCCGGCCTGTGGATCATGCTGCAGCAGATGCTGGTGGGCATCGGCATGGGCTTCGCCGCCCGCATCATTTTTGCCGCTTTCGACCTGGCCGGCGAATTCATGGGCTTCCAGATGGGTCTCGGCTTCGCCACCTTCTACGACCCCCTGCGCGGTTCGCAGACGCCGGTGGTCGCCGAATTCATCAGCCTGATCGCGCTGCTGTTGTTGCTGGCGATGAACGGCCACCTGCTCTATTTCGCCACGCTGGCGCAAAGTTTCGTCGCCATACCGGTCAGCGCGGTGCCGCTGGCCGCCGAGTCATGGCTGAACCTGGTGCAACTCGCCAGCCGCATCTTCTCGGCCGGCCTGCTGCTCGCCCTGCCGGTGGTCGTGGCGCTGATGATCACCAACCTGGCGCTCGCCGTGCTGACGCGGGCGGCGCCGCAGCTCAACATTTTCGCCCTCGGTTTTCCGCTGACCCTGATGGGCGGCTTCTTCGTGCTGGCGATCAGCCTGCACTACCTGGCCGAACCGATCCAGGCGGTATTCGAGATCGCCCTCGGGGCGATGCTCGATTTTGCCGTAGTGCGTTAATTCTGCAGGAAGGAATCGGCCTGTTCCTGCTGGACCAGGCGGATCACCCCGGCCGCGACGCGGCGGGCGCCGAGGGTCTGCGAATCGATACCCTCGGAGTATTCGACGATCTGGTAGCCGTGATAGCCGTTCAACTCCTGCAGCGTACTGGCCCGCCGCTTGAGTACCTGGATCGATTCGCCGGCACCGCCGGTATGGAAGCGCTTCATCTTCATCGACAGGCGATAGACGTTGTCGCTCAGGCGCTGCTCCTCGACTTCCCAGTTCGGCGCCAGCGGGTCGAAGACCACGTAGATGGCGGCGGCCACCACCGCGGCATTGGCCAGCGAGGACAGCTTGACGCTGGTCTCCGAGGTCAGCTGGATGATCTTGTCGGGAACCAGCGGCGACGGATTGGAACCGGGCGAACCGCAGCCCGCCAGCGTCAGCGCGCCGCCGACCAGAACGGTTGCCGCCAGTGCCCTCATAGGATGTTGAACAGGCTCAACTGGCTGGTCTGCTTGAACGACAGCTGTGCCGCTTCCAGTTGCAGTTGCAGGCGCGCCAGCTGCGCGGTGGCATCGACGTAGTCGAGATCCTGCAATTCGGAGAGGCGGGTCTTGTACAGGTAGTCGCTGTCCTCGGCGGTGGTCTTCACGCTGTCCAGCGACTGCATGCGGGCGCCGACCGAAGCGCGGACCGTCGACAGATGGGCGATCGACGACAGGGCATCGCCCAGCGCCTGGTTGTAGGACGCCGACGTAAAGGGCTGGCCGCTCGCCGGATCGAGGATGTCGATCATGTTCTTCAGGCTGTCGAACATGCTGCGCCCGGTGACGTTGCCCTCGGCATCGCGCACCTGCATGAACACGTCGAGACCGTTTTCCGAGGTGGCGACGACCCGCGAGCCGCTGACCTGCAGCGCCTCGACGCCGGCGTCGCCGCTGTAGCTGACGTGCGTGCCGCTACCCAGCGCATACGGCGGCGTGGCGCTGGCGTCCACCTGGAATGGCTGGGTCGACGACTTGTAGCCGCCGAATAGGTATAGCCCGGTGCCATCCTTGGTGTTGGCCAGGTCGACCAGGCTCGACAGGCGCTGCTTGAGCTCCTCGGCGATCATCCCGCGCTGCGCGTCGCTGTAGCTGCCGTTACCGGCCTGCACGGCGCGCTCGTAGATCACCTGCAGTTCCTCCTCGACGCCGCTCAGCGTCGCATCGAGCAGGTTGAGTTTGCTGGTGGCGTCGCCGATATTCTTCAGGAACTGTTCGTTGACCCCTTTCGACTGGGTCACCTGCAAGGCCTGCGAGGCGCCGATCGGATCGTCCTCGGGCGACAGGATGCGGCGGCCGGTCGACATCTGCTGCTGTACCTTGTACAGGTCGTACTGTCGGTTCTGGATACCGATCGTGCCGGAATTGAAAATCTGTGAAGTGCTGACACGCATGATCGTGACTCCTTCTAGCCGAGCGACAGCAGGGTGTCGAACAGCTTGTTGCCGATCTCGAGAATTTTCGACGCGGCCTGGTAGGCCCGCTGATATTTCAGCATGTTCGCCGCCTCTTCGTCGAGATTGACGCCGGACAGGCTTTCCCGCGTCGCCTGGGCCTGCTGCAGGACCACCGTCTGGGCGTCGAGCTGGACCTTGGCTTCGCGCGTGCGGATGCCGTTGTCGGCCACCAGCTTGCCGTAGGCCGCCTGGAAGGTCGCCGTACCGCCATCCATCGTGCTCTGCGTCTGCAGATTGGCGAGCAGGATGGCATTGCGTCCGTCCTGGACGCCGCCCGTATTGCGGTCGATGACGAAGCTGTCGCTGCCGCTCGCCGGCGGCGTGCCGGCGATGGTGAAATACATGTCGTCGTAATTGAAGCCGGTCAGCTTGGCGCTGCCGCTGGCCAAGGCGATGTCGCCGGTACCGCTGACCTGGGAACCGTCCGAATAGATCGCCGTCCAGGTTCCGGGCACGCCCTGCAGGGCGGTGGGCGTCGCATTCAGCGTTACCGCCGCGGCCGGCGCGGTATAGCCGACGCCGACCACGCCCTGGGAAATCTTCAGCGAGCCGGTGTTGGCGATGTCGGGCGTCACGGCGACCGGGCCCGCCGCGGCAATCAATCGGGGATCGGCGGCGATGCGTTCATTGACCGTCAGCATCTGGGCGGCATCGGCATAGGGCTTGAGCACGAACTTGTCGCCATTGTTGCCGACGGCCGTGATATTGAGGTCGATGCCGTCGAAACTGATCGTTCCGGTGCCGCTGCCGGAGGCGACCTGGGCGTTGTCGCTGAGGCGGGTGACGGTGTAATCGCCGGCGGCCGGACCGAAGGCGATCTGGTAATCGCTGGCCATCTGGTCGGTGTAGAAATTGCCCGTGTAGTCCGGCGGCTGCGGCGCCACCGGCGCCGAGAAAGTGGCCGACAGGCTGCCGCTGCCGGTGTTCTTGGTATTGGGCGTCAGCATCAGCGACGTTGCCGTGCTGATCGAGAACAACTCGCCGACGAATCCGCTATCGCCGGCGATGCGGCCCTGCAGATCCTGGCCCAGTCCGAGTTGGGCGTTGAAGGTCAGGCTCAGCGAGGCGGCCATGCGCCCCAGTTCATTGTCGACCGCGTCGAGCGAATTGGCGCGGAAGGCGATCAGGCCGCCCAGTTCGCCGCCGTTTATCAAGGATTCCGGCATCTCCAGCGAGCCGGTCGGCAACTTCAGGCCAACCACGATTTTCGTGGCGTCGGCCGCCGACGGCGTCGCCGTCAGTTGCTGCACCGTCGTGCCGACCACCAGTTGCTGGCCGCTGCCGATGAAGACGTTGAAGCTGCCGTCGGAATTGGTCGACGTCGACACCTTGATCAGCTGGTTCAACTCGGACACCAGCAGGTCGCGCTGGTCGAGCAGGTCGTTGGCCGGCTGCCCGGTACCGGCCTCGGAAATGATGATGCGCTGGTTGAGGTCGGCGATCAGCGTGGCGTAGCCGTTGATTTCCGTGACCGCGTCGGTGATGCGGCCGTTGACCTCGTTCTTGATCTCGGCCAGGCGGCTATCCATGGCATGGAAGCGTTCGGCCAGCGTCTGCGCCGAGGAAATCAGGGCTTGGCGCGCCGGCAGCAGTGACGGATTCGCGGCCACCTGCTGCACGCCGGAGAAGAAATCCTGCAATGCCGGCGACAGGCCGGCGCTACTGTCGGCCAGCATGTTGTCGATCTGCTTGATCTGATTGTAGAAAGCATCGAGCTGGCTGACCTTGGTCTGCGCCGTATCGACCTGCTGGGTCAGGTAGGAGCTGTACAGGCGTTCGATGGTCTGGACATGCACGCCCATGCCGATCGAGCCGGCGCCGGTATTGATCGCCGTATTGGTCGCCTGCACCGTGCGCTGGCGGGTATAGCCGGGCGTATTGGCATTGACGATGTTATGGTCGGTCGCCAGCAAACCGAGTTGGGCGGCATTGAGGCCGCTGACACCGATACTGAAAATTCCTGAGCTCATCATTCACCTCTGAGAGGTTAACGACCGGTCGGCCGCAAAGTTTAGCGGCGCCTCAACCGATCAGCGCCTGGCGCAGGGTCGGGCCGTTGATGATGCGCGCCAGCTTGTCGGCGTACATCGGATCGGTGGCATACCCTGCCTGTTGCAGACGACGAGCAAACTCCGTGCCATCCTGGGCGCCGATGACCGCGCTGTAACGGGAACTGTCGCGCAGCAGACTGGCGTAATCGCGGAAACTTTCCTCGTAGGAGGCATAGGCGCGGAAGCGCTCGACCACCTGCTGCGGCTGGCCGTTGACGTATTCGGTGGTGGTCGCCTCGACGGTCGGCCCGGTCCAGCCCTTGCCGGCCTTGATGCCGAACAGGTTGTGGCTCGACGAACCGTCGGCATGGCGGATCTCGCTGCGCCCCCAGCCGCTCTCGAGCGCCGAATGGGCGATCAGGAACTGCGGCGGAATGCCGGTCGAGCGTGAGGCCTCGACCGCATGCGGCCAGACCCGGTTGGTGAAATCGCGGGCCGTCGCCGGCATTTCGCCGCTGCCGGCCGCCGCGCTTTTCTGCTGCGCGGCGTAGGCGGCCGACGTCGGCAGCGTGCTGGGCACCGGCGTATGGCGCAAATGCCGGCCGTCGGCCGTGGCGAGCGGCAGCGCATTGCCGGCAGCCTTTGCCGCTTCCTCGCCCGGTGCCGCCAGTTCCTTGCCGCCGGTCACGGCGCGCCCGAGCTGCTGCTCGATCAGCCGGGCAAAACCGACGCCGTTGCCGCTGGTCGCCAGGTTGTGCGCCATCTGCTGGTCGAGCAGGGCGGTATAGAAGCGCGACTGGTCGCTGTTCATCAGACCGTCCTGCGGCACCGTGTCGCGCATGCTCTTCATGACCATCTGCAGGAACATCTGCTCGAACTGCTGCGCCGCCGCTTTCAGGCCTTCCTGCGGATTCTTGGCGAACTGGGCGCGCAGGTCCTGCGTCGCCTGGACGTCGAAGGCCGCCCGGTTCGGCGCATTCTGAATCTTGATGGCCATGGCCGGCCTCAGATCACTTCGAGGTCGGCGCGCAGCGCACCGGCCGACTTCATGGCCTGAAGAATGGCCAGCAGGTCGAGCGGATTGGCGCCCAGCGCGTTCAGCGCCTTGACCACGTCGGCCAGGTTGGCGCCGGCCTTGACGGCGATCAGGCTGCTGCCTTCCTGCTTGACCTCGATATTGGCCGGTTGGGCGACCAGCGGCTGCGCCCCCTCGACCACCACCGACAGGCTGCCGTGGGCCACGGTACAGGCCTCGATGCTGACGCGCTGGTTCATCACCACCGAACCGGTGCGCGGATTGATGATGACCTTGGCGGCAGCGGCCTGGCGGCGGACGTCGAGATTGTCGACGCGGCCGAGGAAAGCCACCCGCGAACTGAGGTCGTCCGGCGCCCGGACGGCGACGCGGCGGCCGTCGAGCGCCTGCGCCGTACCGGCGCCCATGGCCTTGTTGATCGCGTCGACGACCGCCTGGGCATTGCCGAAATCGGTTTCGGTCAGTTCGTAATAGACATAGCCGCCCTGCCCGACCGGCGTCGGCACCGCCCGCTCGACGGTGGCGCCGCCGGGAATGCGGCCGGCCGCCAGGTGATTGACCGTGACCTTGGAATTGCCGGAGGTGGCGCCGACGCCGCCGACCAGCACGTTGCCCTGGGCCACCGCATAAACCTGGCCGTCGCCGCCCTTCAACTGGGTCATCAGCAGGGTGCCGCCGCGCAGGCTCTTGGCATTGCCCATCGACGAGACGGTGACGTCGATTTCCTGGCCGGGACGGGCGAACGGCGGCAGCGAAGCGGTCAGCATCACCGCCGCGACGTTCTTCAACTGCAGCTTCTGCGCCTGATCGGCGGAGAGATTGACGCCCATCTGCGACAGCATGTTGCCGATCGCCTGGGTGGTGAAGGGCGTCTGCGTCGTCTGGTCGCCGGTGTTGTCGAGGCCGACCACCAGGCCGTAGCCGATCAGCTGGTTGTGGCGCACGCCCTGCACCGCGGCCAGGTCCTTGACCCGCTCGGCGAGAACCGGCTGGCCGCACAGCGGCAGCAGCAAGGCGGCGACGATTGCCGCCTGCCGGTACCATTTGCCGCTTTTTCCGTTCATGTTCCGCCTCCGCTGCCGTTTCCTAGAATGGCAGGACATTAAGGAAGAATCGTGCCATCCAGCCCATGACCTGGCTCTCGCTGATCTGGCCGGAGGATTTGTACTCGATCCGGGCATCGGCAACCGCCGACGAGGGAACGGTATTCAAGGCATCGATGAAGCTCGGATTGACGACGCCGGAAATGCGCACGTATTCCTGCTCCTGGCCGATCGCCACCTGCTTCTCGCCGGACACCATCAGATTGCCGTTGGGCAGTACGTCGATCACCGTGACCGAGATGTTGCCGGTGAAGGCATTGTTGTTGGCCGCTTCGCCGCTGCCGTTGAAGGTGTTGTTGCTGTCGGCGTCGAGGTTCATGCCGAGCAGGCTCTTGCCGGGCAGGCCGGCCAGGGCGCTGACCGAGGCGCTGACGCCGCCGGTCTTGTTCACCTTGCGGTTCGACTTGGCCGTGGCATTGGTGTTCTCGACGATCTTGATGGTGATCGTGTCGCCGACGTAGCGGGCCCGGCGATCCTCGAACAGCGGCCGGCTCTGGCCGGCCTGCCAGATAGCACCATTGGCCACCGGCACCTCGTTGCGCAGCGGCGGCCGGACCGTCATCGGCTGATGGACGTTGGTCGGCGGCACCGTGGTGCACCCGGCGGTCACCACCAGGGCAAGCAGGGTTAGGCGTTTCATGGCATCACCTCACAGTTGCGTCAGGCGGCCGAGCATGGCGTCGGACGTCGACACCACCTTGGAATTGAGTTCGTAGGCGCGCTGGGTCTGGATCATCGTCACCAGTTCCTCGGCCACATTGACGTTGGAAGTTTCGACGTAGAACTGGTTGACCGTGCCGGCGCCGTTGGTACCCGGCGTGTTCGGCGTCGGCGTGCCGCTCGACGAGGTTTCGAGGAACAGGTTCTGGCCGATGCCGAGCAGGCCTGCCGGATTGATGAAGGTGGCCACCTGGATGGTGCCGATCTGGACGGAGCCGGTGACGTTCGGCTGCGTCACCGATACCGTGCCGTCGAGGCCGATCGCGATGCTCTGGGCGTCGGCCGGAATGGTGATGTTGGGCTGCAGCGGGTAGCCGTCGGGGGTGACGATCTGACCCTGGTCGTCCTTCTGGAAGGAACCGTCGCGGGTATAGGCGGTGGTGCCGTCGGGCAGCAGCACCTGGAAGAAACCGTGGCCCTGGACAGCGAGATCGAGCGGATTGTCGGTCTTTTGCAGGTTGCCCTGGGTAAACAGCCGGGCCGTGGCCACCGTCCGCGCCCCGGTACCGAGCTGCAGGCCGGTCGGCACCTGATTCTGCTGCGACGATTGCGAGCCGGGCTGACGCAGGGTCTGGTAGAGCAGATCCTCGAACACCGCGCGCGAGCGCTTGAAGCCGTTGGTGCTGACGTTGGCCAGGTTGTTGGCGATGACGTCGAGCTGGGTCTGTTGCGTATCGAGGCCGGTCCGGGCAATCCACAGGGAACGGATCATGATTCAGGTCCTATCAGGCATTGAGCGACAGCAGCTGGTCGGCGCGCTGGGCATTGGTATCGGCGGTCTGCAGCAGCTTGATCTGCATCTCGAACTGGCGCGACAGGCTGATCAGGTTGACCATCGCGTCGGTGACATTGACGTTGCTGCCTTCCAGCGTGCCGGGCGCGACGCTGACGTTCTCGTCGGCCGGCGCCGGCTGGCCGCTGCGTTGCCGGAACAGGCCGTCGGCGCCGCGCACCAGTTCGCCCTCCGGCGGATTGACGAGCTTGATGCGGCCGAGCACGTTGACGTTGTTCTGCTCGCCGAAGGTCGAAATGACCGAGACCGTGCCGTCGAAGCCGATGGAAATATTGTTGTCCGGCGGAATGTTGATCGCCCCGCCATCGCCGGCCACGGTGTGGCCGGCCTTGGTCTGCAGCATGCCATTGACGTCGACCTGCAGGCCGCCGGCACGGGTGTAGGCCTCGCTGCCATCGGGCATCTGCAGGGCGATCCAGCCTTTGCCCTGAACGGCGATGTCGAGGTTGTTGCCGGTGAACATCAGCGGCCCCTGATCCAACACGTCGCTGACCGAGGCATCGACGCTGAAGGCGCGCGTCGGCATGCCCTCGCCAAGGACCGGCACGGCGCGGAAGCGGTGCTCCTGCGCCTTGTAGCCGATGGTGCTGGCGTTGGCCAGGTTGTTGGCGGTGCCGGCCTGCTGCATGAAGACATGCTTGGCGCCGGTCATCGCGGTGTAGATCAGGCGATCCATGGCGGTTGCTCAGTCGGTTCGCTTAGCGCAGGTTGACCAGGGTCTGCATGACCTGGTCCTGGGTCTTGATCGACTGGGCGTTGGCCTGGTAGTTGCGCTGATGGGTGATCAGGTTGACCAGTTCGGCGGTCAGGTCGACGTTCGATTCCTCGACCGACGACGACGCCAGGGCGCCGCGTCCGGAAGTGCCGGGTTCGTCGATCAGCGGCTGCCCGGAGTCGGAGGTCTCGACCCACTGGTTGTTGCCCATCGACTTCAGGCCGTTCGGATTGGTGAAATTGGCCAGCACGACCTGCCCCTGGGCAATGGTTTGGCCATTGCTGTAGCGGCCCTGGATGATGCCGTCCTCGGCCACCGAGACACCGACCAGGCTGCCGGCGGTATAGCCGTCCTGTTCCATGTGGTTGGTGGCGAAAGGCGTGCCGAATTGGGTGGTGCCCGTGAAATCGATGGGGAAAGTCTGCGTGTCGAGCGCCCCGTTACCCGCCGGCTGCCCCTGGCTGATCATGGTGTTGAGAATGTTGACCGTGACGTTCATCGGGCTGCCGCCGGTGATCTGGCCGGTCTGGCCGAAGGTCAGGGTACCCATCGGGCCGCCGCCCGGGGTGATGTTCTGGTTGGTGGTGCCGTCGAGGCTGCCATAGACATCCCACTCGCCGGCGTTGGCCGTCTTGACGAAGTAGAAGGTCATGGTGTGCGGATTGCCCAGCGAGTCGTAGATCGACATCGCCCGCGTGTAGTTGTAGCTGGCCGGATCGGGCGTGAAGGGGGCCGTATCGCCGGGCGCGCCGCCGTTCACCCAGGCGGAGGTCGGCACGCTTTCCCGCGAATCGAGGTTGAAATTGGCCTTGATGCCGTTGAAGGAACTGTCGGGATTCAGGCCCGTCGCTTGCGGCGCCAGGTAAGAGGAGGAAATCTGCAGCGGCACGAGCGTCCGGGTGATGGTTCCGTTCTGGGCGGAATAGCCGGTCAGCACCAAGCCCTGATCGTTGACGATATAGCCGCTCTTGTCGAGGTGGAACTGGCCGTTGCGCGTGAACGTCGTCGTGCCGTTGTTGTCCATGCGGAAGAAGCCGCCGCCGTTGATCGAAATATCCAGCGGGTTGTTGGTGGTGGTGATGTTGCCCTGCGTGAATTGCTGCTGCACCGCCATCAGGTTCGCGCCGATACCGATCTGGCTGGCGCCGGTGCCGGTCAGCGAGGCCGCGTAGACATCCGAGAAATGGGTCACCGAGGCCTTGTAGCCAACGGTGCTCGAGTTGGAAATGTTGTGGCTGGTCGAATCGATGGCCTTGGAAGATACGTTAAGGCCGCTTAGCGCTTGCTGAAATGCCATTTTCTTACCTCACTCAGAGAATTAGCTGGACATCCTTGAAGGCCACCTTGCCGAACGAGCCTAGATCAAGGAGAAAGCCGTCTGTCCCCCTGGTTACAGCAGAAACCGTGCCAATCTGCATCGCGGTGGCATCGACCTTCTGGCCGTTGGCGGTGGCCTCGACGCTGAAGGTGTAGTTGCCGTCGGGCAATACGTTGCCGTCGGCGTCCTTGCCGTCCCAGCCGAAATAGAAATTGCCGGCCTCATGCACCCCGAGATCCTCGACCTGCACGACCTTGCCGGTCGAATCCTTGATCGTCAGCTGCACGCGGTCGGCCGAGCCGGCCAGCGAGATGCCGCCCACCGATTGACCTTCGACGAGCGGCAAATTCTTGCCGGCAACCATCACATTCTTGCCGATCATGCCGGCCGCCTGCATCGCCTGCGCCTCGTTGTAACCGGACAGCAGCTGGGTCATCGTCTCGTTGAGCTTTTCGATGCCGTTGACCGTGCTCAGCTGCGCCAGCTGCGTCGTGACCTGGGCATTGTCGAGCGGGTTGAGCGGATCCTGGTTCTTCATCTGCGCCATCAGCAGCGTCAGGAAGCGGCTTTCCGTTTCCGCGGCGGCGCTGGTGGACGACTTGCTGGACGATGAACCGCCGATCTTGGCGTACAGGTCGGCAGCCGTGGTGCTGCTGGTGTCGTTAACGCTAGCCATTTTCTATCTCCTATCAGCTCTGGGCGATCTGCAGCGTGCGCAGCAGCATCGACTTAGCGGTGTTCATGACCTCGACGTTGGTCTGGTAGGACCGCGAGGCGGAAATCATGTTGGTCATTTCTTCGACCACATCGACGTTGGCGAAGGCGACGTAGCCCTTCTCGTCGGCGGCCGGGTTCTTCGGGTCGTAAACCATGCGCGCCGGCGCCGCGCTTTCGACGACCTGGCGCACGCGCACACCCTTCGACAATTCGCCGCCCATCGGCGTCGCTTCGAAAACGACCTGCTTCGCCCGGTAAGGCTTGCCGTCGGAGGAAACGATGCTGTCGGCGTTGGCCAGGTTGGAAGCGACGGCGTTGAGGCGCATCGACTGCGCCGTCATCGCGCTCGACGACACCTGGAAGACATTGAACAGGCTCATATCACCGCTCCTTAGCTGTTGGTCGAGGCCAGCGCGCTGCGCAGGCCCTTGAACTTGTCGCCGATCAACTGCGTCAGAATCTGGTACTGCATCGCGTTGTCGGCGATCTGCGCCCGTTCGACGTCCATATCCACGGTATTGCCGTCGACCGCCGACTGGGTTTCCTGGCGGTACTGCAGCTGCGCCGGTCCACCGGCATTGCCGCTGCCGGCAAGATGTGCCGTTGCCGTCCGGACCATGTCGATGCCGCCGGCGTTCAGGCGCCCGCCCAGCGCGTTCTGCATGGCCTGGGAAAAATCGAAATCGCGCGCCTTGTAGTGCGGCGTATCGGCATTGGCGATATTGGAGGCCAGCACCTGGTGGCGCCGGGTGCGCAGGTCCATGGCCTGGCTATACACCGCTACGTTCTGGGCTATTGCATTCATGTCGAGGACTTTCCGTTGACCTGCCGGAACGAAAGCATCCTTTGTGCCACCCGGCAAAGGAAACGGCGATTTCCCCCGCCGGAGCCGATCAGGCACAATGGCGGCATGCTGCTGCGCTGCTTTTTCCTTCTCTTCGCCCTGCTGCTCGACGCGACCGCCGCCGTCGCCGCCGCCGAGGTCGATGTGGTGATCGACACCGCCGAACGCTATGTCCGGCTGCAGACCCAGGGCATGCCGGGCCAGGTCAAGATCACCATGGGCCGACTCGACGTCGAGCGGCTGCCGCCATGCTCGGCGCACGAAGCCTACGCGCCGCCCGGGACGCGGCTGAGCGGGCGGACCCACATCGGCGTCCGCTGCCTCGGGCCGAACGTCTGGAGCGTGCTGGTGCCGGTACAAATTGCCGTGACCGGCAATTATGTCGTCACCGCCCGCCCGCTCGGCGCCGGCCAGAGCATCCAGGAAGGCGACATCACCGTCGTTTCCGGCGACATGTCCACACTGCCGAGCGGCATCGTCGGCTCGGCCGCCGAGGCCGTCGGCAAGACCCTGCGCAATTCGCTGGCGGCCGGCCAGCCGTTGCGCGGCGATCAGTTGATCGCGCCGCTGGTCGTCCGCCAGGGCCAGACGGTGCGCGTCATTTCCCGTGGCAAGGGTTTTGCTGTGAGCAGCGAGGGACGGGCGCTGAACAACGCCGGCGAAGGCCAGGTGGTCCAGGTGCGGATGAATTCCGGCGGCCAGACGGTCAATGGCATCGCCCAAGGCGACGGTACGGTCGAGGTCGGTTTTTAGGCTAAAGTTTTGCTTATCGGCACCGTTAAACAGATCAGGACATAAAGTTTCGGGAAATGATCATGAAGATCGACAGCTCATACAAACCCACGACGGCCAGCGTTGCTCCGAAAGCGACGAACGCCCAGCCGGCGCCGGCAGCCTGCGCCACTGAAGCGGTCAGCCTCAGCCCGCTGGCCGGCAGCCTGCGCGGCGGCGAAGCGCCGCCGGTCAACAGCGCGCGCATCCAGGAAATCAAGCAGGCCATCGCCGAAGGACGCTTCAAGATCAATCCGGAGGCCATCGCCGACCGCTTGATCGAGTCCGCCCGCGATCTCGTCGGCAGCGGCCGCCGGGAAGCCTGATGGCCGACCTCGCCGCCATTACTGCGCGCGAAGTCGCGCTGATCAGCCGCTTCATCGAACTGCTCAAGGACGAGCAGGAAACGCTGTGTCACGCCGATCCGGAGCCGCTGACCCACATCGGCGCCGCCAAGGTCGAACTGGTCGAGCAGCTCAACGCCCTCGAAGACGAGCGCCGCGCCGCACTCGGCATCGGCGGCGAGGACAAGACGCGCGCGGCGATGGAAAGCTGGCTGGCCGCCCATCCGGCGGAGCAGAAAATTGCCGGCGACTGGAAAACCCTGCTCGAATTGTCGCGGGAAGCCAAGCAACTGCACGAACTCAATGCCGGCCTGGTTGCCCTGCATCTGCAGCAGACCGGCGACGCGCTGCACATCCTCGACAGCCGGCGCGCCGCCGACTCCCTCTACGGCAGCGACGGCCAGGCCGCCGGTCCGAGCGGCAGCCGCATCGTCGACTCGGCCTGAGCGCTACCCGGCCCGGCATATCCGCCCGGGCTTTCCGCATAGCCCCCACACCATAAGCAATCGCTGCGCCGCCAGTGCGGCGCGGCATTTCAGCGAGTGCCGCCCGCCAGTTCGGTCGGCTCTTCCGGCCGGTTGGATTCGATCAGGATGCTGACCCGGCGGTTGCGCGCCCGCCCTTCGGCCGTGGTATTGGTCTCGACCGGCCGGGTTTCGCCGTAGCCGATCGCCGTCAGGCGTTCGGCGCCGACGCCGCTCTCGTTGAACAGACGCAGCACGGTCGTCGCCCGCATCGCCGACAATTCCCAGTTGGACGGAAACTGGACCGTCGAAATCGGCACGTTGTCGGTATGCCCCTCGACGATGATCGGGAAATCGGAGCTGGCCAGCACGGCCCCGATGGCGCGCATGGCGCTGATCGACTCCGGCTGCAGGCGCGCCTGACCAGGCTGGAAGAGAACGCTGTCGTTGATCTCGATGGTTACCCCGCGGCTGGTTTCGAGCAGGCGGACCTTGCCCTGGGCCACCAGCGGCTGCAGCGCCGCCATGATCTCGGCGGCGATGTTCTTCATGCGCTGGCGCTGCTCGGCCTTGCGCGCGTCGGGCAGCTTGTCGGGCTTGGCCACCGGCCGCGCCGTTACCGGCGGCGCCCCCTGGATCACCGCGATCGGCTGCCCGCCCGGCTGCGCCGTCTGGTTCTTGAAGGCATTGGTCAGGGCGTTCGACAACACCTTGTACTTGCCCTCGTTGACCGACGAGATGGCGTACATCACGACGAAGAAGGCAAACAGCAGCGTGATGAAGTCGGCGTAGGAGACGAGCCAGCGCTCGTGGTTGTCGTGCTCCTCTTCGCGGCGGCGGCGGGCCATTACAGCAGGTAGCCCCGCAGGCGGCCCTCGATGATGCGCGGATTGTCGCCCTGGGCGATGCCGACGAGACCGTCGATCAGCATTTCGCGCGCCGCCACCATGCGGTTGATGTAGTACTTCAGCTTGCCGGCGATCGGCAGGTAGATCAGGTTGGCCAGGCCGACACCGTAGATGGTGGCGACGAAGGCGACGGCAATACCGGCGCCGAGCTTGGTCGGATCGGAGAGATTCTCCATGACGTGGATCAGCCCCATCACCGCGCCGAGAATGCCGATGGTCGGCGAATAGCCGCCAGCCGCTTCCCAGATCTTGGCCGACTGCCGCCATTCGTCCTCGAAGGTGTTGATCTCGACTTCGAGCAATTCGCGGATGCGCTCGGGATCGGCGCCATCGACCAGCAACTGCAGGCCCTTGCGGGTGAACTCGTCCTTCACCGCCGGAATGTAGTTCTCCAGCACCAGCAGGCCCTCGCGGCGGGACACCTGGCTCCACTTCAAAACCTGGTCGATCATGCCTTTCTGCTCGATCACCGGCGGTACCCACACCCACTTGGCCATCTTCAGGCCACGGCGGAAGATGTGGAAGGGACTTTGCAGCAACACCGCGCCCAGGGTGCCGCCAAGGACGATCAGCAGCGCCGTCGGCTGCACCAGCGAACCGACGTGCCCGCCTTCCAGAACCTGACCACCGAGAATCGCCACCAGGCCGAGCAGCAGCCCGGCAAAACTGATCTTATCCAAGCGCTTTCCCCTTGCGCTTGCCGGCCGCCTTCGGCAACTCGCCGGCGATCTGTGCCCGCAGGCGGACGATGGCCTGGCTGTGCAGCTGGCAGACGCGCGACTCGGTGACGCCCATGACCTCGCCGATTTCGCGCAGATTCAGGTCCTGTTCGTAGTACAGGCCCATCATCATCTTTTCCCGCTCCGGCAGGCGGGCGATGGCGCCGACCAGGGCCTGGCGCAGGTCGCGGTCTTCGAGAATGGCCGCTGGATCGGCCTCGTTGTCGGTCAGGTGGCGGTCGAGAAAACTTTCGTCGCCATCGCCGGCGAAATCCTCGAAATAGACGATCTGGTGGCCCCTGGCCTCCTGCAGCGTGCGCTGGTAATCGGCCAGCGTCATGCCCAGCGCCTCGGCCAGCTCGCCCTCCGAAGGCACCCGGCCATGCTCGTGCTCGAGCTGGCTGATCGCCCCTTCGATGCGCCGCAACTCCCGGCGCAGATTGCGAGGCAACCAGTCGTTCTCGCGCAGTCCGTCGAGCATGGCGCCGCGCACGCGCTGCGTGGCATAGGTCTCGAACTGGGCGCCAAAGCCTTCCTGGTAGCGGTCCATGGCGTCGAGCAGGCCGATCATGCCGTTCTGCACCAGATCCTCGAACTGCACGCTGGCCGGCAGGCGGGCCATCAGATGATAGGCGATACGCTTCACCAGCGGCACGAAGCGCTGAACCAACTGTTCCCTGTCTGGCTGCCCGGCAGCGGTATACATCAAGCTCGCAGTACGTTAGGGGTTATGCGTTGGCTCAAGTGTAACAGTTGCTGTATGAAATGCTCGACGCCGCCACCGCCGTCGCTGCCCTGCCAGTACAGCAACTCGCCGGCGATGTCGCGAAATGCCGCCGCCGCGGGCGAATCCGGTGCCTGCACCAGGACCGGCCGGGCCAGCTGGAAGGACTGGCGCAGCGCCTCGTCGAGCGGAATGGCACCGGCGTAGTCGAGCTGGGCGATGCCGCGCTGCGCGGCAACCTGGGCGATGTTGTCGAAAATCGAGCGGGCGTCGGCGTGGCTGCGCACCTTGTTCACCAGAATGCGGAAATGGCGGCGGGAGAAGGCCTGGCTGACCTTCTTGATCAGCGAGTAGGCCTCGGTGATCGAGGCACTATTGCCGGACAGCACCACCACCGCTTCCTGCGAGGCCAGGCCGAAGGGCGAGAAACCGCCGGGATGGGCCATGCTGGCGTCGACCAGGATCACATCGACCGGCCGCTCCAGGCTCGACATCGAATCGAGCAGCGTCTGCTGCTGCGGCAAGGACAAGCGGCCGAGCTTCTTGACGGCCCGCGAGGCGGGCAGGATGCGCAGGCCGTGCATCGGCTGCAGCAGCACCTGCGCCAGGCCGACTTCGCGCTGCACGACGTTGAGCAGGTCGAAGCGGGCCATCAGGCCGAAGGACGAGGCAATGTCATCGCGCGAGGCATGCTCGTCGATGATCAGCACTTCCTTGCCGAGACGGGCCAAGGCGACGCCGAGATTGGCCACGGCCAGGCTGCGGCCGACGCCCTCGCAGCCGGCGACGAAGGTCACCACCTGCAATTGCTGGCCGCCGCCGAGCAGCCGGCGCAGCCCGGCCGCCTGGTCGACGCGGAAATCAGCCACGATGCGCCCCGGCCGCCATCATGCCGGCGTTGGCCATCATCAATGCCGGCTCGATGCCGGCATGCTTGTGCGGCGACGTTTCCGGCAGATCCTTGAAGGCGCGGTGCAGCAGATAGCCGCGATTGGGCAGATGCAGGTCTTCCGGCACGCGCTGGCCGTTGGAGACGTAGTGCAGACGCAGGCCGTGGCGCATGATGACGTCGAGGGCGGTGGCCAGGCTGGCGGCCTCGTCGATCTTGGTCAGGATGCAGCCGGCCAGCTTGTCGCCCTGGTAGGCGCGAACCACATCGTCGAGCGTGTCGCCGCGCGAGGTGGACGACAGCAGCAGCAGGCGCTGCACGTCGCAGCCGGCGAGCATGTCGGTCAATTCCGGCACCAGCTTGTCCTTCTGGCTCATGCCCATGGTGTCGATCAGGACCATGTGCTTGTGCTGCAGTTCCTTCAGTGTCTGGCGCAATTCGCCGGCATCCTTGACCAGATACACCGAGACGCCGAGGATGCGGCCGTAAATGCGCAACTGCTCGTGGGCGCCGATCCGATAGCCGTCGGTGGTAATCAGGGCGACCTTGTTCGGGCCATGACGGAGCACACAGCGCGCCGCCAGCTTGGCGGTGGTGGTGGTCTTGCCGACGCCGGTCGGTCCAACCAGGGCGTAAACACCGCCGCGGTCGACGATGTCGGCATCGGTGCCGACGGTGAACAGCGAACGGTCGGCCGCCCCCTTGACCCAGGCCATGGCCTGGCTGCCATCCATCTCGGGCGGCAGGTCGGCGAGCAAATCACGGGCGAATTGCGGCGAGAAGCCGGCATCGAGCATCTGGCGCAGGACTTCGGTCTTGACCGGAGCCGAACGTGCCGATTCGCCCCAGGCGAAGCCGGCCAGGTGCTGCTCGACGATCTTGCGCAACGAGCGGATTTCGTCCATGACCTCCATCGGCACCACTTCCGCCGGTGCCCGCCGCGGCGTTTCGCCTGGCGGGACCGTTGCCGTCGCCTGCGGCTGCGGCGCAGCCGGTGGCGCCAGCGATGCCGCCTGGGGCCGTGCGGCCTCGAAATTGCGCAAAGCGCCAGTCCGCGGAATGCCGGCATTGACCGCCGCCGGGCGCGGCGACGGCGCGACGGCCGGCGGCGCTTGACGAGTCGCGGTCGCAGCCTGCAGGCCGGGAATGGCGTGGCGGGCGGCAGCGGCCTGGGCGCGGGCGGCACTGAGCGAGAGGCGGTAGTCATCGTCGTCGCTGGGCGCCGGCCGGCGTTCGGCTTGGGCGACCGGCATGTCGGCGACCGTGGTCGGGGCGATCATCGCCATGTCGCGGGCGGCGACCGCCATGATTTCGACGCCGCCGGGAATGCCCCGGTTGGACAGGATGATGGCGTCGTTGCCGAGCGTTTCCTTGACTTTGCGCAGGGCGTCCCGCGGGTTGGCGGCGATGAATTTTCTGACGTTCATGATTTACCTCCGATCACCGAGGTCACCTTGATGATTCGATTTTCCGGAACTTCGTTATGCGCCAGCACCTTCAGTTGCGGTACGGAGCGGCGCAGGAAACGGGACAGCAGCAGGCGCAGGCTGCTCGGCACCAGCAGCACCGCCGGCAGGCCGAGACCTTCCTGGCGCTGGGCGGCGGCGGCGGCTTCACGCACCAGCGTGTCGGCCAGGCCCGGCTCGAAGCTGGTGTTCTCGCTGCCGCCGGCGACGGCCTGGCCGAGCAGGCGTTCGAGCGCCGGGTCGAGCGACATGACCTGCATTTCGCCGTTACCCGGGAACAATTGCTGGACGATGGCCCGGCCGAGGGCGTTGCGTACCTGGACGACCAACTCGTCGGCGTTCTGGGTGCGACCGGCATGGTCGGCGACGGTTTCGATAATGGTGCGCATATCGCGGATATGCACGCCTTCGTCGAGCAGGCTCTGCAACACTTTCTGCAGCGTGCCGAGCGGCAGGATCTTGGGCACCAGATCCTCGACCAACTTGGGCATCTCCTTGCCCAGGTGGTCGAGCAGTTGCTGCACTTCCTGGCGGCCGAGCAGTTCGCCGGCATGCGTCAGGATCAGATGGTTCAGATGGGTGGCAACCACGGTCGAGGCATCGACCACGGTGTAGCCATAGGCCTGGGCCTTGTCGCGCTGGCCGGCGTCGATCCACACCGCCTGCAGGCCGAAGGCCGGATCGACGGTCGGCGTGCCGCTGAGAGTGCCGGCCACCCGCCCCGGATTGATCGCCAGGAACTGGCCGGCATAGGCTTCGCCGGCGCCGACCTCGACCCCCTTCAACAGAATGCGATAGGCGTTCGGCTTGAGTTCGAGGTTGTCGCGGATATGCACCGGCGACACCAGGAAGCCGACCTCCTGGGCGAATTTCTTGCGGATGCCGCGGATGCGACGCAGCAATTCGCCGTCCTGCGACTTGTCCACCAGCGGAATCAGGCGATAGCCGACTTCCAGGCCGAGCACGTCGAGCGGCGCGACGTCGTTCCAGCTGGCCTCGACGGCTTCCGGCACCGGTGTCGGCGCGACCTTGACCGGTGGGATCGCGGCGATGCGCTCCTCGCGCTGCGCCATGCGCCAGGCCAGATAGCCGATGGTGCTGGCGAGCAGCAGGAAAACCAGGTTGGGCATGCCCGGGATCAGGCCGAGGATGCCGATGATGGCGGCGGTGATGGCCATCGCCTTGGGATTGCGGAACATCTGCCCGAGCACCTGCTGGCCGACGTCGCGGTCGTCGGAAACGCGGGTCACCACCAGGCCGGCGGCAATCGAGATGATCAGGCCGGGAATCTGGGCCACCAGGCCATCGCCGATGGTCAGCAGGGTGTAGGTCTTGGCCGCCACGGCGAAATCCATGTCGTGCTGGAACAGGCCGATGAAAAGACCGCCGACGACGTTGAGCAGCATGATGACGATGCCGGCGATGGCATCGCCGCGAACGAATTTCGAGGCACCGTCCATCGAACCGTAGAACTCGGACTCGCGGGCGACGTCCTGACGGCGCTGGCGGGCTTCGTCCTCGCCGATCAGACCGGCATTGAGGTCGGCGTCGATGGCCATCTGCTTGCCCGGCATGGCGTCGAGCGTGAAACGGGCGGCCACTTCGGCGACGCGCCCGGCGCCCTTGGTGATGACCACGAAGTTGATCACCACCAGGATCATGAAGACGACGATACCGACGGCGAAATTGCCGCCGACCAGGAAGTGGCCGAAAGCCTCGATCACCTTGCCGGCCGCCGCCGGGCCGGTATGCCCCTCGATCAGCACGACCCGGGTCGAGGCGACGTTGAGCGACAGGCGCAGCAGCGTGGTGACCAGCAGCACCGTCGGGAATACCGAGAAATCCAGGGTCTTCTGGGTATTGATGGCGACCAGCAGGACCAGAACGGAAATGGCGATGTTGAACGTGAAGAACAGGTCGAGGACGAAGGCCGGCAGCGGCAGCACCATCATCGACAGGATCATCATGATCAGCAGCGGCGCCGCCAGCTGGGTAATGCTCAACCGCCCCAGGAAGTTCTGCGCGCGCAGCGAGGAGGTCGCCATTTACGCAGCCTCCGGAACCAGATCGGCCGGCACCGGCAGATCGCGCGGCGGCACCGGATAGGCGCCACCGGCCTGACGCCAGTTGGCCAGTTGATAGACATAAGCAAGAACCTCCGCCACGGCGTTGTACAGGGTGGAGGGAATTTCGGCATCGAGTTCGGCGTGCTTGTTCAGGGCCCGCGCCAGGGGCGGCGCCTCGAGGATCGGGACACCGTGCTCGCCGGCGACCTCGCGGATTTTCAGGGCGATGGCCCCGACCCCCTTGGCCACAACTTTCGGCGCATTCATGCCGGCCTTGTAGGAGAGCGCCACGGCGAAATGGGTCGGGTTGGTGACAACGACGTTGGCTTCCGGCACCGCCGCCATCATCCGCCGCCGGGCAGCCTGCATCTGCAGGCTGCGGATGCGCCCCTTGATGTGCGGATCGCCCATCATTTCCTTCATTTCACGGCGCACTTCGTCCTTGCTCATCTTCAGCTTGTGGAAGTATTGCCAGATCTGGAACGGCACATCGGCGACCACCACCAGCGCCAGCGTCGCCACCAGGATCAGGAAGCAGAAGGAAACCAGGCGGCCGGCATGGGCCAGCGCAGAATCCAGCGGCTCGGTCAGCAGGCCGAAGATTTCCTCGCGCGAATGCCAGATCAGCAGCACGGCGACGCCACCGACCAGGCTCGCCTTGAGCACGGCCTTGCCCAGTTCCATCAGGCTGTTCCAGGAAAACATCCGGCCGATGCCGGTCAGCGGATTCAGGCGCTTGGGATCCGGCACCAAGGCCTGCGGCGCGAACACCCAGGCATTCAGGAAAAACGGGGGCAGCAATGCGGCCAGCACGAGGACGCCCATCAGCGGCGCGAAGAGGAACAGGGCATCGCCGAACACCCCGCCGAGATGCGGAATCAGCAAGCCCGGCTCGTGAGCCAACTGGGCATCGACGATGAAGGCGTCGCGCATGATCACCATCGCACGCCGGACGAACCAGCCGCCCATCATCCAGATGGCGGCGGCGGCGGTAATCAGGACCAGGAACGTGCCGAGTTCGCGCGAGTGCGGCACCTGGCCTTTTTCGCGCGCCTGCTCGATTCGCCTGCCTGTAGGCTCCTCTGTTTTCTCGAGATCGCTCTCTTCCGCCATAGCCGTCTTCGGGGATTGATGGGGCTATTATAGGAAAAAACCAAGAAAATTAAACAGGTACGTGTGTTTTTTTAGCTGGTTTATGAGATGCCAGCTGCAAGCTCATGACAACATGGTTAACCTGCAAAAAAGAAAAGAGGGGGCAAGCCCCCTCTCAACTCGTTGACGGAAAACGGAAATCAGGCGGAAGCCAGCGCCCGCAAGCCTGCCGCCATGTCCGGGTGGTGCCCGAGGTCGGCCAGCAGTTCCTTCATATCCAGAATCAGGACGATCTGCCCGTTGGACAGGGTCGTGACTCCCGCCACGCCCTTCGGGCGGAAATCCTCGAGCGACTTGATGACCGCGTCGTCGCGGCCGGCAAAACTGTCGACGGCGAGGATGAAACTGCGCTCGGCCGTCTGCATGAAGACGCCGTATTCGGGATAGCGCTCGAGCGGCCAACCGAGCAGGCGGGCCAGCGAAATCACCGGCAACACCTCGCCGCGGACGACCAGCGTTTCCTTGCCGCCGACTTCCTGGATGCGCTCCTGTTCGATCGGCAGGATTTCCCGCACCAGCGACAACGGCAGCGCGAACGGCTGGTCGCCGAGCAAGACCAGCAAGACCGGCAGGATGGCCAGGGTCAGCGGCAGGGAAATGATGAACACCGATCCCTTGCCCGGCTCCGAACGAATCTCGATCGAACCGTTGAGCTTCTGGATATTGGTCTTGACCACATCCATGCCGACGCCGCGGCCGGAGACGTCGGAAATCTGCGATTTGGTCGAGAAGCCCGGCAGGAAGATCAGGTTCAGGCTCTGCCGTTCGTCGAGGGTGTTCGCCTCTTCCTCCGAAATCAGCCCCTTTTCCACGGCCTTGGCCCGGATGCGCTCGGCGCTCATGCCCTTGCCGTCATCGGCGATGATCAGGACGATGTGATCGCCTTCCTGACGCGCTTCGAGGCGAACCAAGCTCTTCGCCGGCTTGCCGCCGGCCTGGCGATCCAGCGGCATCTCGACGCCGTGATCGACGGCATTGCGGATCAGGTGGATCAGCGGATCGGCCAGATCCTCGATCATCGTCTTGTCGACTTCGGTTTCCTCGCCGGCCAGCACCAGTTCGACATCCTTGCCGAGTTGGCGGGCCAGGTCGCGGGCGATGCGCGGATATTTCTGGAACAGCCGGCCGATCGGCTGCATCCGCGTCTTCATCACCGAGTTCTGCAGATCGGACACCAGCAGATCGAGCTGGCTGACGGCCTGGTCCAGCGCGTGCAGGGTTTCCGAATCATTCTTGCCGGCCAGGATGTCGGCGCGCAGGCTGGTCAGGCGGTTCTTGGTCAGGCCGATTTCGCCCGACAGGTTCAACACTTGGTCGAGGCGCGAGGTATCGACGCGAATGGTGCTTTCCCGCCCGCCGCGCTCCTCGGCGCGCCGCGCCGAGGTCGGCTGCCCTCCGGGACGATCGGTGGCGCGCCGGCCGAACGGCGAAGGCGCCTGGTCGCCGGCCGATCCGAGCGGCACCGCCGGAGCGGTGGCCGGTACCGCCTCGACCTTGGTGATCAATTCGCCCTGAGCCGCCGGCGCCGTGGGCGCCTGCCCGGTCAGCGCGGCCTGCAGCGCCTGCCAGTCCGGCTCCCCGCTGCCGCCCGGCGGCGGCGCCACGGGCTCGGCGCGCGGCACGGCCGGAGCGATCGGCGGTGGCACCGGCGCCGCGGCACCAGGCGACTGACCCTGCAACGCCCCCTGCAGGGCGGCCAGCACGGTCGGGTCGGCCGGCTGCGGCATTACCATCTGCCCCAGTTCGCCGAACATTTCGCGCACCCCTTTGGTCGCCGCCATGATGACGTCCATCAACTCGGGCGTCAGTTCCAGTTCGCCATTGCGCAGCCGGTCGAACAGGTTCTCGGTCAAATGGCACAGCGTCACCAGCTCGGCGGCGTTGAGGAAGCCGGCGCCGCCCTTGACGGTATGAAAACCGCGGAAAATGTCGTTCAGCAAGCCCCGGTCATCCGGCATCCGCTCGAGATCGACCAGCTTGTTGTCAACATCGGAAAGCAAATCGTAGGCTTCCTGCAGGAAATCCTGCAGCAGGTCTTCCATTCCGGCGAAGTCGCTCATCGTCGCTCTCCCTCAAAAACCGAGGCTGTCGAGCAGGTCGTCGACCTGCGCTTGATTGACCACCACGTCGGCGCGCCCTTCGGCATTGACCACCGGTCCGTTCATCAGGTTATTCACCTCATCCGTCCGCTTGGTATCCGGCACCGTTTCGAGCAATACGCCCATCAGTCCGGATTCCAGCTCCTGCGCCAGAACCACGATCTTCTTGATCACCTGCCCGGTCAGATCCTGAAAGTCCTGGGCCATCATGATTTCCGTCAGCTGGGCATGCGTCGCCCGGGTCTTCTCCGGCAATTGTTGATTCAGGAAGGCCCGGGTTTCGCCGGCCAGCGCCTTGAATTCGTCGGCGCCCAACTGGTTGGCGAACACCTGATCCCAGCGGGCGCCAAGCGCGCGCGAGCGGTTCTCGATGTCCTCGACCAGCGGATTGGCGATATCGGTGGCGTTGAGGACGCGGCACGCCGCCTGCTCGGTCAGGTTGGCGACGTAAGCCAGGCGGTCCTTGGCATCCGGCAACGCGGAAACCGTCTTTTCGAGCAACTTGTCGTATCCGAGTTGGCCCAGGGTGTCATGCAGGGCGCGCGCCATATGGCCGATGCGGTTGAATACCACCTCCTGCTTCGGCCAGTTTTCACCGGCCGCGTCGGCCGGCGCCGCCGGCTCGGCAGCAACCGCGGCTTCGGCGGCGACGCTGTCGAACAAGGCCTGCAGATCGTCGCTGTCGCCGACAGCGGCTGCGGCCGGCGACGGAGCCGGGGCGGGCTGCGGCGCCGGAGCCGCCTGGGGAACTACCGTGTAATCGGCCGCGATCGAGTCGAACAGCGCCTCGAGTTCGTTGGAATCATTGGTTGCCGTCATGATGCCTCCTCAGCCCTGCCCCATTTTCTCGAAAATCTTGTTCAGCTTTTCGGACAGGGTGCCCGCCGTGAACGGCTTGACGATATAGCCGCTGGCCCCGGCCTGGGCGGCGGCGATGATGTTCTCCTTCTTCGCTTCGGCAGTGATCATCAGCACCGGCAAGTGCTTGAGCGTCGGCGTCGCGCGAATGGTTTGCAGCAGCGTCAGGCCATCCATGTTGGGCATGTTCCAGTCCGTCACGACGAACTCGAAACCACCGCCCTGCAGCTTCTGCAAGGCAATGGCGCCATCCTCGGCCTCGTCCACATTGGTAAAACCGAGTTCCTTCAGCAAATTGCGGACGATCCGACGCATCGTCGAAAAATCGTCCACCACCAGGAATCTCATCTTTGGATCTGCAGCCATGGATTACTCCGAAGTTTTCCTATTGTCTTTCAATGAGCGGGCGCAAAGTATCGGCCAGTGCCTCGGCATCGAACTTGGCAACGTAGGCGTCGACGCCCACCGATTTGCCCATCGCCCGGTTGGCCTCGGAGGACAGGGACGAATGCATGACGACCGGCACCCCCTCGAAGCGGGCATCGGACTTGATGTTCTTGGTCAGTACGTAGCCATCCATTTCCGGCATTTCGGCGTCGACGAGAATCAGGCGAATCTCGTCGCGGATGGCGCGGCCACTCTGCAGCGCATGGGCGGCGATACCCTGCAGGCGCGTCCATGCCTCAAGGCCGTTGGTCGCATGCTTGTGGCGCACGCCGAGCTTGTCGAGCACCTCGGCGATCTTGCGCCGGGCGACCACCGAGTCGTCGACGAAGAACACGCTGGTATCCGGCGCCACGCGGGCCGGCGGAATATCGACGATCATCGCTTCGCCGAAAGCGTTGGCGAGTATCTGTTCGACGTCGAGAATAGAAACCAAGCCGCCGCCTTCCAATTCGATGACGGCGGTGATCAGCCCCTGATTGCTCGACAGCACGCTTTCCGGCGCCTTCACCCGCTCCCAGTCGACGCGGATGATGCGGTCGACTTCATGAACGAGGAAACCCAGGGTGCGCTTCGAATACTCGGCGACCATCATGGTCTTGCCCAGTCCCGCCGGACCGCCGTCGAGTTGCAGGAAAGGCGCCAGCGACAGCACCGGGATGACGTTGCCACGCAGCGAAATCAGGCCCTCGACGCCGCGCGGCATGTTCGGCGTCTTGGTGATGTGCGGGGTGCGGCCGACTTCGCGCACCTTGAAGACGTTGATGCCGAAGATTTCGCGGGTACCCAGCGAAAACAGCAGGATTTCCATCTTGTTGGAGCCTGCGAGGCGGGTGCGCGCATCGACGCTATCGAGCAGATTCTTGCTTTCGACGAGATCCATGGAAACTCCCTTGAGGACTCAGGCCGCCGGAGCCGGCTCGCCGGCGACGCCGAGACGACGGGCCAGCGTCTCGGACAGGCGCTGCGGCTCGAACTTGGGAACGTATTCGTCGACGCCGACCGACTGGCCGAGTTTCTGGTTGGACATGCCGGACAGCGAAGAATGCATGATCACCGGAATGTCGTTGAAGCGCGGGTCCGACTTGATCTTCTTGGTCAGGATGTAGCCGTCCATTTCCGGCATCTCGATATCGGTGAGGACCAGGTTGATGAAATTCGACACCGGCTGGTTGACCGACTTGGCGTAGGCCGCCGTCTTCTCCATCTCTTCCCACATGCGCAGGCCGTTGACCGCGCTGACGCCCTTGACGCCCATGACCGCGAGCGTCTTCTCGATCTGCTTGCGCGCGACGCTGGAATCATCGCAGAAAAAGACGGTGGCATCGGGCCGATCCAGGGCCACGACGCCGCGGAACATCATGTCGTTGTCGATGGCCGTGGTTTCCGAGAGCACCTTCTCGACGTCCATCATCATCACCAGGCGCCCGTCCTCGAGTTCGGTCACCGCGGTGACCAGGCCGCCGGTCTGGGCCGTCAGCATTTCCGGCGGCACCCGCATCTTGCTCCAGTCGAGGCGGAGGATGGTGTCGACGCCCTCGACCAGGAAGCCTTGCGTATGGCCGTTGTACTCGGTGACGATCATGATTTCGCGCGGCGTGCCGGCATTGATGCCGGAATACTTGGCCAAGTCGATCACCGGCACCAGGGCGCCGCGCAGGCTGACCATGCCCTCGACCGACGACGGCATTTCCGGCGCCGCCGTGATCAACGGGGTACGCATCACCTCGCGGACCTTGAACACATTGATGCCATAGGTCTCGCGCCGGCCGGTCCGCTGGTCCACGCCGAGGAAAAACAACAAAATCTCAAGCTTGTTGGTTCCCGCCAGCTTGGTCCGCGCATCGATATTCTTCAGCAACTCTGACATCGTCATTCCTTCGCACTGCTAGCAATCGGCCATTTGCTCTCTTTCTCGGCCGAGAAAGGCCAAGAATACACGTTTTTCAACCCCCGACAAACCGCCGGAGATCAAGAACGGCCTGAAAAAACGAGGCATCCCGGATCTTTCCGGAAACCGCGCAAAGCTCAGGAAATCGGGAACAATTTGCCGAAATTGGCAATATCAAGCACCTGCTTCACGTTACCGCGCACGCCGGTCAAGGCCACCTCCTTGCCGGCGCTGCCCAACTTGTCGCGCAGCATCAACAGCATGCCGAGCGCCGAACTGTCGAGATAATCGACACCGGAGAAATCGACGACGACCGCCCGGACTCCAGCATCGGCCACCAGCGGCTCGTAGGCGCTGCGGAATTCGCGATGCGTGTTGAAGTCGAAACGGCCGGCCAGTTTGACGACGGCTTTGCCGGCGTCCTTGCTAATACTTGCTTGCATGGGTCATCCCGCCAATCGAATAGTTGCAATTGCGCATAGTTTAAACTTTTGGCCATAGGCAACAAGCCCGCCCCGGCAATCGGCATGCCGTTGCCGGCCGGCGACGACAACGACCGTCAACGTGTCGCCGCGAGTACGCGCCGGGCGATGTCGCCGAGCGGGCATTGCTCGTCGACGGCGCCGATCAGGAAAGCCTCGCGCGGCATGCCGTAGACGACGCAACTGGCTTCATCCTGACCGAAGGTCTGGGCGCCGGCGCGGCGCATGCGCAGCAGGCCCTGGGCGCCATCCTTGCCCATGCCGGTGAGGATGACGCCGACGGCCTGGCGGCCGACCACGGCGGCGGCGGAGTCGAACAAGACGTCGACCGACGGGCGGTGGCGATTGACCGGCGACGTATTCAGCAGTTCGGTGAGATAGCCGGCGGGACCGCGGCGAATCTGCAGGTGGGAATGCCCGGGAGCGATGTAGACGGTACCCGGCTCGACCTTCTCGTCGCCCTGCGCCTCGACGATGCGCGGCGCGCACAGGCCGTCGAGGCGGCGGGCGAAGGAGGCGGTGAAGGTTTCCGGCATGTGCTGGACGATCAGGATCGGCGGACAGTCGGCGGGAAAGCCGAGGAGCAGTTCCTTGAGCGCCTCGGTGCCGCCGGTCGAGGCGCCGACGAAGACGATCCGCCCGCTGCCGCCACCTCGCCCGGCACTGCTCGCGGCCGGCGGCGCCGGCGTCGGCGCCGTCGCGGCGGCGAATACGGCCGCCCCCTGGCGGCGCAGACGGGCGCCCTTGGCGGCGCGGATCTTCTCGGCCAGTTCCTCGGCATAGCCGTCGAGGCGGCGGCCGTCGGCGCGCGGCTTGCCGATGAAGTCGACGGCGCCCAGTTCGAGGGCTTTCAGGGTCGTTTCCGAGCCGGCCTCGGTAAAGGCCGAGACCATCACCACCGGCATCGGCCGCAGGCGCATCAGGCGGTCGAGGAACTCGATGCCGTCCATCTTCGGCATGTGGAAATCGAGGGTCAGCACGTCGGGGTTGAAAACCTTGATCATTTCCCGCGCCGTCGGTGCATCGGGCGCGCAACCGACGACTTCGATGTCGGGCGCGGCATTGATCATTTCGCTGAGCATCGCCCGCATCAGGGCGGAATCATCGACGATCAGGACGCGGATCTTGTTCGGCATAGTTTTCCATCGGCAAGGCGGCGGCGGAAGCGCGGCCAATCATATGAACAGTTCGACATCGCCCTCGACCTTGCTGCCGGCGAGGCGATCCTTGTAGGCCCGTTCGCGCGTAAACAGGGTGTCGTTGTGCACGCGGTGCAGTTTCTTGACCAGGGCGCGCCCTGAATCGGGAAAGTAGTAGACCTTGCGCGGGTATGAATCCAGCAGGTCCTTGGCCACCACGGGAATTTTCTCGGTTTTCAGGTAATCGAGGACGAACTCGGCGTTGCGCGTGCCGACGTTGCTGCTGGCCAGGCTGGACAGCACGGCGCCGCCGCCGAAGACCTTGGCTTCGAGCCGGTTGCGCCGGGCACCCGTTTTCAGCAGGTGGTTGATCAGCACTTCCATGGCGTAGGTGCCGTAGCGGGCCGACGAGCCGAAATGCTCGCGGCCGCCGTCGTCCGGCAGCATGAAATGGTTCATGCCGCCAACCCCGGCCTCGACGTCGCGGATGCAGGCGGCGACGCAGGAGCCGAGCACGGTGACGAGCAGCATGCCGTGGCTGGAAACGAAATACTCGCCGGGCAGGATTTTCGCCGCATCGACCTGGAAATGCCGGTCGTAATAGCGGTTCTCGGCGATGTTCTCGTTGTAGGCGTGTTGCACCGGCGACCTTCTCAGCGCGACTTGGCCAGCGCGTACACCGTCTTGCCCAGCGAACGGAACAGATCGGCGGCGTGCATGAAGCTTTCCGAGTGGCCGGCGAACATCAGGCCATCGGGCTGCAGCATCGGGGCGAAACGGGCGAGTATCTTGTACTGCGTCGGCTTGTCGAAATAAATCATCACGTTGCGGCAGAAAATCACGTCGAGCGGCCCTTTCAGGGCATAGCTGGAATCGAGCAGATTGATGCGCTGGAAGGTGATCAGCGCCTTCAGTTCCGGACGCACCGCGACATAGCCGTCCTGCGTGCCGGTGCCGCGCAGGAAGAAGCGGCGCAGGCGCTCCGGCGTCAGCTTCTCGACCCGCTCGACCGGATAGACGCCCTTGCGCGCCGTTTCCAGCACGTTGGTATCGAGGTCGGAGGCGATGATCGAGACGTGCGACATGTTGCTGCCGAAAGTCTCGGCCACCGTCATGGCGATCGAATACGGCTCCTCGCCGGTCGAGGCGGCCGAGCACCAGATGCGGATCGGCCGGCGGGCCCCGAGTTTCTGCAGATGCTCGGCGAAGATCGGGAAATGGTGCGGCTCACGGAAGAAGGAGGTGAGATTGGTGGTCAGCGAATTGACGAAGCGCTCCCACTCGTCGCCGCCGTTCTTCTCCAGCATGTCCAGATATTCGGTAAAGCTGCGGCAGCCGGTAGCGCGCAGGCGGCGGGCCAGGCGCGAGTAGACCATGTCCTGCTTGACCGGCGACAGCGAGATGCCGGCATGCTGATAGATCAGCTTGCGCACCCGTTCGAAGTCGGCGGGCAGGAAGTTGAATTCGCGGGCCCCGGTATCGCGGCCGAGAATGGCCGCGGTCGAGGCGGCGGGCGGAGCCGGGCGAGGCGCATTGGCCATGATCAGAATTCCTCCCATTCGTCGTCGAGCCGGGCCAGCAGCGCCCGGCCGTTTTCCGGCCGCTCGCCGCCGGCGGCCGGCGGCCGGCGACAGGTCCGCGGCAATGCTTCCGGCCCCCGCCGTGACGGCCGCGGCGAGTCCGCCGGGCGAGGCAGCGCGCCGTGGACGCGGAACACCGCGACCGCCTCGGCCAGGCCATGCGCCTGCTCCTCGAGACTTTCGGCGGCGGCCGCCGCCTGCTCGACGAGGGCGGCATTCTGCTGCGTCACTTCGTCCATCTGCGTGACGGCCAGGCAGACCTGGTCGATGCCGGCGCTCTGCTCGCGGCTGGCGGCGGAAATCTCGGCCATGATGTCGGCCACCCGCTTGACGCTCGCCACCACCTCCTGCATCGTCCGCCCGGCCTGGTCCACCAGGCGGTTGCCGGCCTCGACCTTTTCCACCGAGTCGGAGATCAGGCCCTTGATTTCCTTGGCCGCCGCGGCGCAGCGCTGGGCCAGGCTGCGCACTTCGGTGGCGACGACGGCGAAGCCGCGACCCTGCTCGCCGGCCCGCGCCGCCGCGACGGCGGCGGTGAGGGCCAGGATGGTGGTCTGGGAGGCGCTGCCGTCGATGACCCCGATGATGTCGCCGATCTTGCTGCTGGCCTGGTGGATGGCGCTCATGGTGTCGACCACCTGGCCGACCACTGCGCCGCCGCGCACCGCGACCTCTTCGGCGCTGCCGGCCAGGGCGCTGGCCTGGCGCGAGTTCTCGGCATTCTGGCGGACCGTGCTGGTCAGCTGCTCCATCGACGAAGCCGTCTCCTCCAGGCTGCTCGCCTGCTCCTCGGTGCGGCTCGACAGATCCTGGTTGCCGGCGGCGATTTCCTGGGCGGCCGTATTGATGGCGTCGGTGGCGGACTTGATGCGGTCGACGATTTCCTGCAGGCGGGCGACGGTGGTATTGGTGGCCACTTTCAACTGGCCGAAGGTGCCGTCGTAATCGGCGACGATGGTCTGCGTCAGGTCGCCCTCGGCCATTGCGCCGAGCACGCCGGCCATGTCGTTGAGGCCGTGCTGGCTGATGTCGAGCAGGCGGTTGAGGTCGGTCGCCAGGCGCCGGAAGAAGCCCTGCTTGCCGGCCGCCGTGACCCGCTGCGAGAAGTCGCCGCGGGCGGCGGCGCCGACGATGCCGGCGACTTCGTCCTCGACCGCCACTTCGGCGGTGCGGTCGAGCCATTCGACGGCATAGCCGAGGCGGACTCCCTGCTCGTTGGCGACCGGCGTCACCGCCAGCGAGAAAGTCCGTCCGCCGAGGCGGACGGTCGCCCGGTGGGTGCCGACCAGGCTCTGCAGCAGACCGCGCTGGTGCGCCGGCTGCTTGTGGAACTGGTCGATGTTGGCGCCGATCAGGGCGGCGTGCGAGAAGCCCGGCAATTCGCTGCGGATGTCGTCCTCGACGGCGGCGAACATCTCGCTGATGGCGCGGTTCAGGTAAATGATGCGGCCGCGGTCGTCGGCGATCATCACATTGGTCGCCACGTTGTCGAGGCCGATCCGGATGCGCAGGTTCTCTTCCGCCACCCGCCGCGTCTCGGCGACGTCGCAGCCGAGCTTGATCTGCATCGACTGCATGGCCTGCAACACCTTGCCGGCCTCGTCGTTGCGGTCGAAATCGAAGCGGTTGTTGTACTCGCCGGCGGCAATGTTGCGGAAGGTATCGGTCGCCGTGGCCAGCGGTCCATTGAGCCGGGCCAGCGCCCAGCGCGGCGCGAACAGGCCGACCAGCGCCGCCAGCACGGCCAGCAGCGGCGCCGCGACGCCCAGTTCGGCGCCGGCGAAACCGAGCGCCAGCAGCACGGCGGCCACGAACAGGCCGGAGACATTGAGCCAGGCCCCCGTCGACAGGCCGCCGCGGGATTCGCCCCCCCGGCCGTCGACGACCCGGCCGCGGACGATGCGCCGGCTGCCCTGGCGCCCCTCGCGGAACAATCGGTAAACCTCGGCCACCTGGGCGATGGCTGCCGGCTCGGCACGGCGGCGGACCGACATGTGGCCGACCACCTGGCCGCCTTCCCAGATCGGCGTGACGTTGGCCTCGACCCAGTAGAAGTCGCCGTTCTTGCAGCGATTCTTGACGTAGCCGGTCCACGGCCGGCCCTGCGTCAGCGTTCGCCACAGGTCGGCGAAAGCCTCCTCCGGCATGTCCGGATGGCGGACGATGTTGTGCGGCGCCCCGATCAGCTCCGCTTCGCCGAAGCCGCTGATCTGCAGGAAATCGCGGTTGACGTAGGTGATCCGGCCTTTCAGGTCGGTCTTCGAGACGATCAGCGTCTGCGGCGTCAGCACCACTTCCCGGTCGGTGACCGGCTGGTTGTTCCTCATCGTGAATCCTTATCGCCGGCCGCGTTCAAAACTCGGCCCATTCATCGTCATCCTCGCCGGCCGGCAGGTGCACGCCGGTCTTCGCCAACAGCGGGCTGTCCAGGCGCACCGGCTCGCGGTGCGGCAGCGTCGGACGCCGCGCCGCAGCCGGCACCGTGGCCGGCGCCGCCTCCAGCGACAGCGAGAACACCGCCACTTCGCTGGTCAGCGCATGGGCCTGCTCCTCCAGACTCTCGGCGGCGGCCGCCGCCTGCTCGACGAGGGCGGCGTTCTGCTGCGTCACCTCGTCCATCTGGCTGATGGCCATGCTGACCTGCTCGATGCCGGTGCTCTGCTCGCGGCTGGCCTCGGAAATCTCCTGCATCAGGCTGGCCACCCGGCGAATGCTGGCGACCACCTCGTCCATTGTCCGTCCGGCCTGGTCCACCAGGCGGTTGCCGGCTTCGACCTTTTCCACCGAGTCGGAGATCAGGCCCTTGATTTCCTTGGCTGCCGCGGCGCTGCGCTGGGCCAGGCTGCGCACTTCGGTGGCGACGACGGCGAAGCCGCGCCCCTGCTCGCCGGCCCGCGCCGCCTCGACGGCGGCGTTGAGAGCCAGGATGTTGGTCTGGAAGGCGATGCCGTCAATGACCCCGATGATGTCGCCGATCTTGCTGCTCGAACGATGGATGGCGCTCATGGTGTCGACCACCTGGCCGACCACCTCGCCGCCGCGCACCGCGACTTGCTGCGCGGCGCCGGCCAGCTCGCTGGCCTGGCGGGCGTTCTGGGCATTCTGCTTGACCGTGCCGGTCAGCTCCTCCATGCTCGACGCGGTTTCCTCCAGGCTGCTCGCCTGCTCTTCGGTACGACTCGACAGATCCTGGTTGCCGGCGGCGATTTCCTTGGCCGCGGTATTGATCGCGTCGGTGGCGCCCTTGATCGCCAGGACGATCTGCTGCAGCTTGTCCACCGTGGTGTTGGCATCGTCCTTGAGGCGGCCGAGCATGCCGCGGTAGTCGGCGTCGATCTTCTGCCGCAGGTCGCCGCGCGACATGCGGGCGAGCATCGCGCCGACGTCGTCGAGCGCCGCGCTGTTGGCTTCGAGCAACTGGTTGATGCCGCCGGACAGGTCGCGGAAAAAGCCGTCCATGCGCGTGCTGTCGATGCGCTTGCTGAAATCGCCGGCCACCGCCGCGGCGATGATCGCCGCCACTTCGCGCTCGACCTCGACTTCGGCGGTACGGTCGCGCCATTCGACGACGGTGCCGAGGCGGGCGCCGGCCTCGTTGACGATCGGACTCGCGGCGAGCGCGAAATGCCGGCGGCCGACGACGATCTCGCCGCGATAAACGCCTTGCAGCGTGGCGATCATGCCGCGCTGGTGCGCCGGCTGCCGGTGATACTGGTCGATGCTCGAACCGAGCAGGGCATCGGCGCGGAAATTCGGCAATTCGCTGCGGATGTCGCTCTCGGCATGGCGCATCATGGCCAGCAGCGAAGCATTGCAATAGATGATGGTGCCGTCCGGGTCGGCGACCATGACGTTGTTCGAAGTCACGTCGAGCGCCACCTTGATGCGCATCGTCGCATCCGCCGCCTTGCGCTCGGCCTCGATCCGTTCCTTCAGGTCGGCCTGCATCTTGGCCAGGGCGCGCTGCAGCTCGGTGACCTCGTCGGCACCGCGGACAGCGATCCGGTTGTCGAGATGGCCGGCGGCGACGGCATCGGCAATGCCGATGGTCTGGGCCAGCGGGCGGGTGATGCTGCGGCCGAAGACGTAGGCGAAGGCGGCGACCAGGGCGGTGACCAGCAGTGCCAGGGCAACCAGGAGCTTGGTTGAGAATTCGCTGGTGCGCAACGCGCCGTCGAACAGTTCGCGGCCGCTATCGACGTAGTAGCGGCTCAGGGCCTCGGCCGCCAGGCTGGCCTTGGCATAGGCCGGCTGGACGACGCTGCCGTAGATTTCGCCGGCCCGCGCGTAATCGGCGGCGCGCAGGGCCTCGGCGGCCGGCAGCAGGCCCTCCTGGACATAGATGGCGCGCGCCCGCCGGTAGTTCTCGGCCAGCGTGCCCTCATAGTCGTCGAACGAGCGGCCGGAGAACTGCTGCCACAAGCCGTCGATGATCTTGCGGTTGGTTTCCAGGCGCTGCACGTGGCGCTCGATCTCGGACTCGCCGCCGGCCTGGCCGGACTGGGCCAGCAGCAGGCCGGCGGCGATCTGCAGGTTGTTCTCGGCCATCAGCGTCTGGATGCGCAGGACCAGCGCCCCCGGTTGAAGCTTGTCCACATAGACCGCCTCGCTGGTCCGGCTGAGGTCGCGCAGATAGGTGACGGCGACGACGACCAGCACGGTGAACCAGAAGGCCATGCCGATCGCCTGCCAGATCAGACGGGTACGGATACGCAAATTGTTCAGCATCGTGAGCTCCTCTGCTCCTAGTTCGGCGCCGCGGCGTCGTCGATCAATGCCATGTCGGCGCTGGACATCAAGCGCTCGATGTCGGTGACGATCATCATCCGCTCGTCCAGGGTCGCCAGGCCGATGATGTATTTGGTGTCGAAGGAGCCGGAAAAATCCGGCGCCGGCCGGATCTGGGCCCGGTTCAGGAAAATCACGTCGGACACGCTATCGACCACGGCGCCGATGACCCGCCCGGCGACGTTGAGGACGATGACCACGGTGAACGGCGTGTACTCGGCCTGGCCGAGGGCGAACTTGAGGCGCAGATCAACCACCGGCACGATGATGCCGCGCAGGTTGATGACCCCCTTGATGAACGGCGGCGCGTGGGCGATCCGGGTCGGCGGCTCGTAGCCGCGGATTTCCTGGACCTTGAGGATGTCGATCGCGTACTCCTCGCTGCCCAGCGTAAAGGTCAGGTATTCGCTGGCGGCCTGCTCGTCCTCGGCGGCCGCCTTCCCCTGCGTCCTCATTTCCATGTCTGGCTCCTCATTGCGGCAGACCCGCCGCGCTCTGGGCCTTGGCCCGGGCCATGCCGGCGATGGCCGGGGCGTCGAGAATCAGCGCCACGCGGCCGTCGCCCATGATGGTCGCGCCGGAAATGCCCGGTACCCGGCGGTAGTTGGCTTCCAGGCTCTTGATCACGACCTGGTGCTGGCCGACCAGGGCATCGACGAACAGCGCCGCCTTGGCGCCGTCGGCGGCGATGACGATCATGATGCCCCGGCTCGGGTCGTCGCCGGGCGCTGCCTGGCCGAACAATTCGTGCAGCCCGACGACCGGCAGGAATTCGCCGCGCACGGCGATGACCCGGCCCTGGTTGGCGACGCTGCGGACGTCGCCGGGCCGCGGCTGCAGCGACTCGATGACGTAGGACAACGGCAGGATGTAAATCTGGTCGCCGACCGCCACCGACATGCCGTCGAGAATGGCCAGGGTCAGCGGCAGGCGCACCGTCATCCGGGTGCCGACGCCGAACAGCGAATCAATTTCGACGCGGCCGCCGAGTTCCTGGATGTTGCGGCGGACCACGTCCATGCCGACGCCGCGCCCGGACAGGTCGGTCACCTGTTCGGCGGTGGAGAAGCCGGCTTCGAAAATCAGGTTGAACACTTCCTGGTCGCTCATCTGCTCGGCGACCGCCAGGCCGCGCTCGCGGGCCTTGGCCAGGATCTTGTCGCGCGGCAGGCCGGCGCCGTCGTCGCCGACCTCGATGACGATGTTGCCGCCCTGATGCGAAGCCTTCAGCGTGATCGTGCCGACCGGGTTCTTGCCGGCGGCGCGGCGGGCTTCCGGCGTCTCGATGCCGTGATCGAGGCTGTTGCGGACCAGATGGGTGAGCGGATCGGCGATGCGTTCGATCAGCCCCTTGTCCAGTTCGGTCGTCTCGCCCGAGGTTTTCAGTTCGACCTGCTTGCCGAGTTTGGCCGAAAGGTCGTGGACGAGGCGCGGGAAACGCGAGAAAACGAAGGAAATCGGCAGCATGCGGACCGACATCACCGCTTCCTGCAGCTCGCGGGTATTGCGCTCCAGCTGGCCGAGGCCGCCGAGCAGCCGTTCCGGCGCCGCCTCGCCCATCTGCGCCGCGGTCTGCAGCAGCATTGACTGGGTGATCACCAGCTCGCCGAGCAGATTGATCAGTTGATCGACTTTCTCGACGCTGACCCGGATCGACGAATCGACCGCCGCCCGCTGCCCGCCGCCCTTGGCCGGGGCCGGCGTGGCCGGTAGGACCGGGGCCGGTTCCGGCGCGGCGGCGGCCGGCAAGGGCAGGAAAAAGCCGTAGCCGTCGCCCTCTTCGCCATCCGCCGCGGCCTTTCGCGGCGGCAAGGGCGCGAAAAAGCCGTAGCCGGCATCGTCCGCCTCGCCGTCCGCCTCGCCGTCCGCTTCCGCTTCCGCGTCCGCGGGCGACTCCGCGGCCGCGGCGGGAGGCGGCAGCGCGTCGAGGGCGACGAAAAAGCCGTAGCCCTTGTTTTCCGCGCCCCCCAGCCCCTCGCTGAACAAGCCGAAATCCGCCGCCTCGCCGCTCGCGTCGACCACGGTTTCTTCGGTGACGCGCCAGGCGCCGTTCTCGGCGATGAAGTCCACCGCCTCGGCGAAAGTCTCGGGCGCGGCCGTGGTCGTCAGGCGCAGTTGCCAGAAGCCGACGCCGTGATCCTCGGCGTCGGGATGGTTGAGCACTTCCAGCTCGCCCAGGCGGCGCAATTCGCCGAGCAGACGCTCGATGCCGTCGCCGCGGGCGGATACCTCGGTCGGCACGAACTCGATGCCGAAGGCGCGCCGCCCTCCCGGCGTCCCCTCCGCCGGCGGCGGTTCCGAAGCGACGACGACACTGGCCGCGGCCGGGGCCGGGGCCGGCCGCCGCTCGGGCGCCGGCCGGTCGCCGACCGCCTGTCCCTCGGACAAGCGGCGCAAACGGCTGCTGACGGCCTGGACGGCCTGCGCGTCGACGCTGCCGCGGCCTTGGTGCGCTTCGAGCATGCCGCGCAGCAGATCGCCGGATTCGAGAAAGGCATCGACCATCTCCGGCCGCAAACTCAGTTCGTGCTTGCGGACGCGATCGAGCAGGTTTTCCAGGATGTGGGTCGCCTCGGCCAGGTCGGTGAAGCCGAAGGTGCCGGCGCTGCCCTTGATCGAATGGGCGGCCCGGAAGATGGCGTTGAGTTGCTCGGCGTCCGGATGGTCGATGTCCAGCGCCAGCAGCAAGGCCTCCATAGTCGCCAGGTGTTCCGCCGACTCGTCGAAGAACACCTGATAGAACTGGCTCATGTCGATCGGCACGCTATCCTCTCATCATGACCCGAAAGTTGGCGATCGGCGGGCGCCGGCCGGCAAACGCGCTTTCCGCGCCGGCGGGCTGTCCGGCACTCAGCCGATCACCTTGCGCACTACTTCGATCAGCTTCTGCGGATCGAAAGGCTTGACCAGCCAGCCGGTCGCGCCGGCGGCCCGGCCTTGCGATTTCATCGCGTCGGACGATTCGGTGGTTAGCATCAGGATCGGCGTGGCGGCGTACTGCGGCAGCTCGCGCAACGATTTGATCAGGGTCAGGCCGTCCATGCGCGGCATGTTCTGGTCGGTCAGCACCAGGTTGATGCCGCGCGCCTTGGCCTTTTCCAGACCGTCCAGGCCGTCGATGGCTTCCACGACCTCGTAGCCGGCACTCTTCAGAGTGAAGGTCACCATCTGACGGATGGAAGCGGAATCATCGACTGCAAGCACGGTTTTCGCCATATTTCCCTCTATCATCAATAACTTGTATTATTTTCCCGACCATCGGTCGAGGCGGCGTCGGCCCTAGCGGCCCTTGCCCGCTGCCGGCAGGCCCAGGCCATCATTGATCTCGTCGGCCCCGACGATGCTGGCCTCCGGTCCGTCTTCCTGCAGGATGGCCAGCTCCGTCTTCTGGTTCAGGACAACAATGCTGATCCGCCGATTGACCGGATTGAGCGGATCGTTCTTGTCGAACAGCACCGTCGACGCCAGGCCGACGACGCGCAAAACCTTGGTGTCGCCCATGCCGCCGGCAATCAGCTCGCGGCGCGAGGCATTGGCCCGGTTGGCCGACAGCTCCCAGTTGGAGAAGCCGGACATGCCGCCGGCGTAGGCGGCGGCATCGGTATGGCCGGCCAGGCTGACGCGGTTGCTGACGCCGTTCAGGGCCTTGCCGATCTGGCGCAGGATGTCGCGGGTGTAGGGCTTGAGGTCGGAGCCGCCGGAATCGAACATCGGCCGGTTCTGCTCGTCGACGATCTGGATGCGCAAGCCTTCCGACGTAATATCGAGCAGCAGTTGCTTCTTGAACTGCGCCAGTTGCGGGCTTTGCTCAATCATCCGCTCGATCTCGGCCTTCAGGGCGCTGAGGCGCGCTTGTTCCTGGCGCTGGAACTCGAGCTGCGCCTCCTTGGAAAACGAGGTGGTTTTCTTGACGTCGACATCGCCCTGCTTGACCTGCCCCGCCTGGCGCGTCAGATCCTTGCCGCCGCCCTGCAGGATGCTGGTCGCGTCGCCGGCCGACTCGCCGCCGGAATGGGCGATCTTGAGCGGATTCTGGAAATACTCGGCGATGCCCTGCAAATCGCCGCGAGCCGTCGAGCCGAGCAGCCACATCAGCAGGAAGAAGGCCATCATCGCCGTCACGAAGTCGGCGTAAGCGATTTTCCAGGCGCCGCCGTGGGCGCCGCCGGCCGCCGCCTTCTTGCGCTTGATGACGATGGGGCGGGTGGAGTCGTCGCTCATCCGGGGACCTTATGGCGCAACGGCGAGCTCATTTGCCCTTGCGCGCCTTGAGTTCATCCTCAAGGGCGCGGAAGGACGGACGGGCGTGCGAATCGAGCGTCTTGCGGCCGAACTCGATCGCCACCTGCGGCGCATAGCCGGACATCGAAGCGAGCAGCACCTGCTTGATGCACTTGTATACCGTTCCCGCATCGTGCGCCTTCTGCGTCAGCAGGCTGGCCAGCGGCGCGACGAAGCCGTAGGAGATCAGGATGCCGAGGAAGGTGCCGACCAGCGCCCCGCCGATCATCTTGCCCAGCACCGCCGGCGGCGCGCCGACCGAGCCCATGACATTGACCACGCCCATGACGGCGACGACGATACCGAAGGCCGGCAGGCCGTCGGCCATCTTGTGCATGACGTGGCCGGGTTCGGCGGTTTCGTGATGATGCGTTTCCAGTTCGACGTCCATCAGGCTTTCGATCTCGACCGTATTCAGATTGCCGCCGACCATCATGCGCAGGTAGTCGGTCATGAATTCGATGACGTGATGATCGGCGACGATCTCCGGATATTTGGTGAAAATCGGGCTGGCCTCGGGGTTCTCGACATCCCCTTCGATCGACATCAAGCCTTCCTTGCGTACCTTGGAGAGAATTTCGTAAAGCAGGGCCAGCACATCGACGTAGAAGGCGGTGTTGAATTTCGAGCCCTTGAGCGCTCCGGGAATGGCCGCGATGGTGGCCTTGATGATGCGGATATCGTTGCCGGCGACGAAACCGCCGATGGTCAGGCCGACGATGGCGACGTACTCGGCTGGAACCCAGAGCGCCAGCAGGCTGCCGTGCATGGCATAGGTTCCCAGCGACGAAGCCAGGATGATGACGTAACCGACGAGAAGAAACATGCAAGCCCCCTGGAACGCCGACCGGCAGCCGGCGCTGATGCGCGTATTTTCGCGTCCGCTATTGTAGCCACAGGCATTGTTGCTGTGCAAAAGGAAGGCCGGCGGCCTGCCCGCCCCCGCGGCCGCTTCCGGCTTCGGTGCTACACTGGGTCACTCCCATCCGGTCCCGAACTGTGATCAGCTATTGTCCCCGTTGCGGCGCCGACGTCGCCTTCATCACCCCGGCGGGCGACAGCCTGCCGCGGCATGTGTGCACCGCCTGCGGCCATATCCATTACGAAAACCCGCGCCTGGTGGTCGGCTGCGTGGCTGAATACGAAGGGCGGATTCTGCTGTGCCGGCGCGCCATCGAGCCGCGCAGCGGCTTCTGGACCCTGCCCGCCGGCTTCATGGAAAACGGCGAAAGCACCGCTGCCGCCGCCAGCCGCGAGACGCTGGAGGAGGCCGGGGCGCATATCATCATCGACGCCCCGTTCGCGATGATCAGCATCGCCCACATCAATCAGGTACACCTGTTCTACCGCGGCCGGCTGGCCTCGCCGGAATACTCCGCCGGCGAGGAAAGCCTGGCGGTGGAACTGTTCGCTCCGGCCGACATTCCCTGGCCGCAACTCTCCTTCCGCAGCGTCAGCCTGTGCCTGGAGCGCTACCTGGCCGACCGGCGGCAGGGCCATTACGCCTTCCACGAAGCGGAACTGGCCGCCCTCGCGCCGCCGCTCAATCTTCCGGGCTGAAGTACGCCGGCTCGTAGCGGCCGCCCCGACATCTCGGCCGGCGGCGGCACGGCGCGGACGGCCCGTTCGATCACGACCAGCGCCGCCCGATCGAGCAACGCATGAGCGCCGCTGTGCGCGAGCGTCACCTGCGGCGACGGCGTCGAACCGGCAATCACCGCAATCTCGACCTCACCCCCCCGGGGGCCGCGCAGCCCCGGGATACGTCGACCAGCCGCGCGCCGCCCACGCCAAGGCGAGACGGCAGTGACCCAGGCCCTCCTTCGCCATGTCACCGAGCGATTCGGCGGTCGCCGGCCCATGTGTAGCCTCCCGCCGCCCCGGCTGTTCCTGCGCCAGCGGACGCTTGCCTCCGGATCTTGGCGCCATGACGCCGCCGGATGCTGCGGCCGAAAGGACAGGCCCGGCCGCCTTGCCCGACACGGTAGCGGCCAGCCGCTCCGGAGGTGGCAACGCGGCCCGCGGATGCCCCTCTCGCCGCACCGCCCCCGTCGAAACGAGCGGCCAGGCCGACGGCGCAAGCAACGCCCCATGCCGCAGCAAGGACAGTAGCAAAGCCCGCCCCGACCCGCTCGGCAAGCCCGGCTTCCAAGCGGACAGCCCCCGGGCGCCGGAGGCGGCCAGGGGCTGCGTGACACCATGCGACATGGCGGCCTCGGGCGGATTACTTCCCGAGCTTGCGCGCCTCCTCGTCGATCTTGCTCGAGTAGAGCTTGGCCATCACGGCACCGATCACCACCACACCGACAATCACGGCCAGGCTCATCAGGCCGATGTCACTCTTGAACAACAGTTCCCAAGCCATATATCACCTCCCTGTAACAAAAAAGACTACTTTCCCGCCCTTGCCGACAAACGCAGCGGCGCCTCGGCGTCAGCCTGCCACTCGCCCTGGAGCCGCCACTGTCCGGCCGGGTCCTCAATCGCGACAAGCCACCGGCCGACGAGATCGGCGCTCAGCTTGCCGTCGTAAAACCCCGCCCCTCCGGAAAGCATTTCCACCGCCTGGTCCTGCCCGGCCCGCGTCGGATGCGTCAGGCGCAGGACAAGCCGTGCCGGCAGCGCCGCTTCACCGCTGGCCGACAGCATCAGACGCACATTCAGGCCGGAGCGCATCACATCGGCATGCAGGCCAAGCGAACTGGCCTGGTGATCGCGCTGCAACTGCTGGTTAACGGCCAGCCCCTGCTTGTAGTAGTCGTCGGTGACCAGGCCGTCGTTGCTGACGACCGCCAGCCACACCGTCACCGCCCCGGCGACGATGACCGTCGCCGGCCCGGCGATCAGGAGCCAGGGCCAGCGCTGCTTGTACCAAGGAGCGGCGTCGCGTTGCAATGTCATTGAATTGTTCATGCTCACATTCAGGGGAGTAGGAAAGAAGCTTTTTCGCGCACCACGATATGCTCATCCCCTTCGGCCTTGATCTCGAAGTGGATGGCATTGGCGCCGCGCTGCCCGGACTCGGGCGGCACCCGGACGACGACGGTGACTTCGTGGTTTTCCGCGCTATCGACCGCGACCGAGCGATCACCTGCGATTTCGATCCCGTCCAGTCCGTCGACCGAGACGGAATAACGCTTCGGCGTCTCGGTGGTATTCATGATCTTGAGGTTGTAGATGTTCTCGATCCGCCCGTCGTCCGCCTCGCGCGCGAGCGTGGACCGGTCGCGGATGATGTCCACCTTGAGCGGCACGCGGGTCGCCAACGACCAGGTTGCCGCCACCGTGATCGCCAGCAGGATCACGGTATAGACGATGATGCGCGGCCGCAGGATATGGCCGACCACCTCTTTCGCCGAGAAATGCTTGGCCAGCGCGTTCTCGGTGGTATAGCGGATCAAGCCCCGCGGCAGGCCGACCTTGTCCATCACCGGATCGCAGGCATCGATGCAGGCGCCGCAACCGATGCATTCGTACTGGATCCCCTTGCGGATGTCGATGCCGGTCGGGCAGACGGCAACGCACAGCCCGCAATCGACGCAATCGCCCAGTTTGGCTGCCTTCGCATCCTGGCCTTTGCGGCGGGCACCGCGCGGTTCGCCGCGCTCCGGATCATAGGTGATGACCAGGGTGTCCGGATCGAACATCACCCCCTGGAAACGGGCATAGGGGCACATGTACTTGCATACCTGCTCGCGCAGGAAACCCGCCTGCATGTAGCAGAAGCCGGCGTAGAAGAAGACCCAGAACAGCTCCCAGCCCGAGAAGCCGAAGGGCAACGCGGCCAACAGCTCCCGCACCGGCGTGAAATAGGCGACCAGTGTAAAGCCGGTCCACAGCGAGATCAGCAGCCACAGCGCATGCTTGGCCGCCTTGAGCCGCAACTTGCGGGCATTCAACGGCCCCTTGTCCAATTTCATCCGCGCCGAACGGTCGCCCTCGATGCGGTTTTCAACCCACATGAAAATTTCGGTATACACGGTCTGCGGACAGGCATAGCCACAGAACAGCCGACCGGCCACGGCGGTAAACAGGAACAGGGCGTAGGCGGAAATGATCAGCAGCAGCGCCAGATAGAAGACGTCCTGCGGCCACAGGATCAGGCCGAAGAAGTAGAACTTGCGTTCGGCCAGGTGCAGCAGCACGGCCTGACGCCCATTCCACTCCAGCCACGGCAAGCCGTAGAAAATAATCTGGGTGAACCAGACCAGCGCCCAGCGCCAGGTATTCCACCAGCCCTTGACGTCGCGGATATAGACCTTGCGATGCTTCTCGTAGAAAGAAACCGCGACTTCGGCGACGGCGCCCGGCGCGCCTTTTTCCTTGCTTTCCATGGTGCCCTTATCGGTATCGAAATGACGCTACGACCACTCCCGTATCCTGGTGGCCCAACGCAATTTTGATACGGATCGGCAAAAAGACAACGGGGCGGCTTTCGCCGCCCCGCCAGATGCGTTACTTGGCGCCTTGGCTCAGGCTGAGCACATAGGCGGACAGCAGGTGGACCTTGGCATCGCCGAGGAATTCCTTCCACGCCGGCATCTTGTTCTGCCGGCCATTGGTGATGGTTTCGGTGATGGTCGCTTCGGAGGAGCCGTACAACCAGACCTTGTCGGTCAGGTTCGGCGCACCGACGGCCTGCATGCCGGTACCGTCGGCACCGTGGCAGCCGATACAACCGGCGCTGGTGAATGCCTCCTGGCCGCGTGCGGCACGCACGGCGTCGTTGGGCAGCCCTGACAGGGAACGGACATAGTTGGCCAGATCCTTGATCGTGTCGGCACCGAGCTGAGCATGCGGCGGCATGACGCCCATGCGACCCTGGGAGATGGTTTCCTTGATCTGCTCCGGCGCACCGCCATACAGCCAATCGCCGTCGGTCAGATTGGGGAAGCCCTTGGCCCCGCGGGCATCAGCGCCGTGGCACTGCATGCAGTAGGTCAGGAACATGCGCTTGCCCATTTCCATGGCCTGCTTGTCGCCGGCCACCGCCTGGACATCCATCGCCAGGTACTTGTCGAACAGCGGCTTGACGGTGGCGTTCATCTTGTCGACTTCCGCCTGGTGCTGGCCGGAAGAGGTCCAGTTCAGCATGCCCTTGAAATTGCCCAGACCCGGGTACAACGCCAGGTAAACCAGCGCGAAGACCACGGTGATGACGAACATCCAACTCCACCACTTGGGCATCGGGTTGTTGTATTCCTCAAGGGTTTCATCCCAGACGTGACCCATGGTCTTGCCCGGCGTGAAGGTCGCCTTGCCCTGTACGATCAGCAGAACCGCGCAAGCCAAGATACTGGCCAGGACGATCACAATGACGTACATGTTCCAAAAATCGCTTACGAAATCGCTCATTTGCTTTCCTTTTATCAGCGCGGTTGCGATGTACTGGCCATCGCACCCTGATCATCGTGTTCCGCGAACGGCAGGTTGGCAGCCTCCTCGAACCCCTTCTTGCTGCTCTTGCCGTAAGCCCAGCCCACAATCGCCAGGAAGCACAGCAGCCCGGCAACCGTGAGAAGGGAACGCAGATCGTTGATGTCCATGACCAGTTACTTCATCGTGCCCAGAGCCGTACCCAAGCCCTGCAGGTAGGCGATCAGGACATCCAGCTCGGTCTTGTCACCGATGGCGGCCTTGGCTCCCTTGATCTCGTCGTCGGAGTAGGTCGGGATTCCGCGGATATTGGCGAAGCCGCGCATGACCTTCATCTTGGCTTCGATATCGGCGGCCACCGTGTCCTTGGCCTTGGCGTTCGCCAGGAAGGCGAAGGCGGGCATGTTGGACTCCGGCACCACATCGCGCGGGTTGATCAGGTGGGCGCGCTGCCACTCGTCGGAATAACGGCCGCCGACGCGTTGCAGATCGGGACCGGTACGCTTCGAGCCCCACTGGAACGGATGGTCGTAAACAAACTCGCCGGCAACGGAATAGTGGCCATAGCGCTCGGTTTCCGCGCGGAACGGACGGATCATCTGCGAGTGGCAGTTGTAGCAGCCTTCACGCAGATAGACTTCACGGCCAGCCAATTGCTCGGCGGTATAGGGCTTCACGCCTTCGACCGGCATCGTCGTCGACTTCTGGAAAAAGAGCGGAACGATCTCCAGCAGGCCGCCCCACAGAACCACAAACAACGTGAGGATGAACAGCAGGCCTACGTTCTTCTCGATTTGATCGTGCTTGATCATTATTGTGTTCTCCCAAATCAGGCGTGGTGAGCAACCGGGGTGACCACCGGAGCATCCTTGGTGTTACCGCCAGCCATCGTCTTGAACATGTTGTAGGCCATGATCAGCATGCCCAGCAGGAACAGGACGCCGCCCAGCCAACGAATGGCCCAGAACGGATAGGAACCCTTGACCGCCTCGACGAAGCTGTAAGCCAGGGTGCCGTCGGCATTGACCGCACGCCACATCAGGCCCTGCATCACGCCGGCGATCCACATCGAGGCGATGTACAGGACGGTACCGATGGTGGCGATCCAGAAGTGGGTCGTAACCAGGGCGGTGCTATACATTTCCTTCTTGCCGAACAGGCGCGGCAGCAGGTAGTACATCGAGCCGATCGAAACCATCGCCACCCAGCCCAGCGCCCCGGAGTGCACGTGGCCGACGGTCCAGTCGGTGTAGTGCGACAAGGCATTGACGGTCTTGATTGACATCATCGGGCCTTCGAAGGTGGACATGCCGTAGAAGGACAGCGAGGTGATCAGGAACTTCAGGACCGGATCGTCGCGCAGCTTATGCCAGGCGCCGGAGAGGGTCATGATGCCGTTGATCATGCCACCCCAGGACGGAGCCAGCAGGATCAGCGAGAACAGCATGCCGACCGACTGGGTCCAGTCGGGCAGGGCGGTGTAGTGCAGGTGGTGCGGGCCGGCCCACATGTAGGTGAAGATCAGCGCCCAGAAGTGCACCACGGACAGACGATAGGAATAGACCGGGCGGCCTGCCTGCTTCGGCACGAAGTAGTACATCATGCCGAGGAAGCCGGCGGTCAGGAAGAAGCCGACGGCGTTGTGGCCGTACCACCACTGGATCATCGCGTCCTGCACGCCCGAGTAAACCGAGAAGGAACGAGTCAGGGAAACCGGAACTTCCGCGCTGTTAACCAGATGCAGCAGCGCAACGGCGACGATCATCGAGCCGAAGAACCAGTTGGCGACGTAGATATGGGACACGGTGCGCTTGGCGATGGTGCCGAAGAACACCAGGCCATACGAAACCCAGACCAAGGTGATCAGGATGTCGATCGGCCATTCCAGCTCGGCGTACTCCTTGCCGGTGGTGAAGCCCAGCGGCAGCGAGACGGCGGCGAGCAGGATGACCAGCTGCCAGCCCCAGAAGGTGAAGGGGATCAGCGGACCGCCCCAGAGGCGGGTATGACAGGTACGCTGAACGCACCAGTAAGACGTTGCGAACAGGGCGCAGCCGCCAAACGCAAAGATCACCGCGTTGGTGTGCAGCGGACGCAGCCGGCCGAAGTGAAGCCAGGGGCCGATATTCAGCTCCGGCCAGACCAGCTGGGCAGCAATGATGACACCGACCAGCATGCCAACGATGCCCCAGATGACGGTCATGACGGTGAATTGCCGTACGACCTTATCGTTATATGTGGTTTGCGTTCCAGACATGAACCCACCTCTCGTTAATGAAAAGACTGAATGACCACCCCCCTTGAACCCAAGGTGGCGCATAAGCGGGGATGGTATTCTAGATTGCCGGGCTTGTTTTGACCTAGATCAACCTACAGATTATCTAGCCTCAATTAGACCGAAAGTTGTAAGGATGTCGTAAGCCGGGCCGGGTTCGTCGCTGGCACAAGGAAGCCCGGAAAGCCCGGCACGCCGCGTGAACAAAAAAAGGGTGCGTCGCAACGCACCCCAACCCCAACAGAGAATTGTCGTGAAGAATGTCCTTCACACTTCTGCCATCATGTCAGTCGAATCCGAGGTCAACGTTGACGCAGGTCAACCATTGGCCGATTTATCGTCGCCCGGATTGGCGCTTTTCGGCGGCTCGGCATCGTCGTCCATCAGCACGCGAAAACCCGGCCCTTCCAGATCGTCGAACTGGCCGCTGCGCACCGACCACCAGAAGGCGCCGGCGATGCCGAAGACGAGCAGGACCGAGATCGGAATCAGCAGATACACACTTTCCATCAGGCAGTCTCCAGGCGCTGGATGCGCAGCGAATTGAGAACGACCAGCAGCGAGCTGGCGGACATGCCGATGCCGGCCATCCACGGTGTCACATAGCCGGAGATGGCCAGCGGCAGCGCCACGAAATTGTAAGCGAAGGACCACCACAGGTTCTGGCGAATCACGACCAGGGTCTTGGCCGCCCGCCGCAAACCCCGACGCAGATGCTCAAGATCCTCGGACAGCAGCACGAAATCGGATTGCGTCCGGGCCAGCTGCGCGCCGCCGCCCATCGCCACCGAAACCTGCGCCTGCGCCAGCACCGGCGCATCGTTGACCCCGTCGCCAACCATCGCCACCACTGCGCCGGCCGACTGCAAGGCCGTCACCGCGTCATGCTTGCCTTGCGGCGTGGCACTGGCGCGAACATCGTCGATGCCCAGCCGCTCGGCCACCCGGCGGGCGACCGCGACGGCATCGCCGGTCAGCAGGACGACCCGACGCCCGGCCCGGCGCAGATCGGCAATCAACGTGGCGGCTTCGGGCCGAACCTCGTCGCCGATGCGGAACAGCGCCTGGCAACCAATCTCGTCGCCCAGGGTGACGATGGTGTCGCCGCTGTCGAGCCATTCGGCCAGCAGCGGCGGCGGCTCGCCAGCGGCAGTCAATACGTAATCCGGGCGGCCGATGCGATAGCGTCGCCCATTGATGCGCGCTTCGACGCCCTGCCCCGGCTCGGCCCGGACATCGGCGGCATCGGGCACATCCTCGCCGGCGACATTGCGCAGGGCGGCGGCCACCGGATGCTCGGAATTGCGCTCCAGGGCGGCGGCAACTGCCAGCGCCTCGGCAGGCGAGAGGCTGCCGCATACTTCAGCGGCGACGAGGCGCATGCGCCCGGTAGTCAGCGTGCCCGTCTTGTCGAAGACGAAATGCGTCGCCCGCGCCAACGTCTCGATGGCATGGCCGCGGGTGACCAGCAGGCCGTCGCGGGCCAGGGCGCCGGCCGACACGGTCAAAGCTACTGGCGTCGCCAGCGATAGGGCGCAGGGGCAGGTGACGACCAGCACCGACACGGTGATCCACAAGGCCTTGCTCGGATCGACCCAGTACCAGCCGAGGGCGACCAGCGCGGCGACGGCCAGCAGGGCGGCGACAAAATAGGTGGCGATGCGGTCGGCCATTTCGACGATGCGCGGCTTTTCCAGCGCCGCCCGCTCCATCAGGCTGACGATGGCCGACAGGCGGGTACCGTCGCCAACCTGCTCGACGCGCACGACCAAGGGGCTCTCGGCATTGATCGAGCCGCCGGTCACGGCATCGCCCGGCGTCTTGGCCACCGGCTTGCTCTCGCCGGTCAGCAGCGATTCGTCGGCGCAACTCACGCCTTCGACGACCCTGCCGTCGGCCGGCACGATATCGCCTGGCCGCACCAGCACGTAGTCACCCGGCCGCAGATCGGCAACCACCCGCTGCTCGGCCGTGCGGTCGGCGGGGTAATTCGGCAGTTTCTGGGCAAAGGCCGGCAGCAGCTTGGCCAGCGCCTCGGTGACGCCGAGCGCCTTCTGGCGCGCCGTCATTTCCAGGTAGCGACCGCCGAGCAGGAAGAAGACGAACATCGTCACCGAATCGAAATACACTTCGCCGGCCTGCACCAGCGTCGCCCAGACGCTGGCGACGAAGGCCGCGCCGACGCCCAGCGCCACCGGCACATCCATGCCGACGCGGCGCAGCCCGAGGTCGCGCCAGGCGTTGCGGAAAAAAGGCGCCGAGGAATAGAAGACGACCGGCAGCGTCAGCGCCAGGCTGGCCCAGCGCATCAGGCTTTCGATGTCGGCCGTCATGTCGCCGCCGGCGATATACACCGGGTAGGCGTACATCATCACCTGCATCATGCCGAAACCGGCCACCCACAGGCGCCACAGCGCATCGCGCCGCTCCTTGCGGGACAGTTCCTCGTTCTTGGCGGCATCGTAGGGATAGGCGCGGTAGCCGATGGCGGCGATGGCGGCCAGGATGTCGGACAGCTTGATCTTCGCCTCGTCCCAGCGCACCCGGGCGCGCCGGGTGGCGTAATTGATATCGACCGTCGTGACGCCGTCCAGCTTGCCGAGATGCCGCTCGTTCAGCCAGATGCAGGCGGAACAGGTGATTCCTTCGAGGAGCAGCGAGGCCTCGCGCTCGCCGGCGCCAAGCTCCTTGACGAAACTCTTCTGGAAATCGGCATGATCGAACAGGGCCAACTGGTCGAGGATCGCCGGCATCGCCTCGCGCGGCGACTCGGGCAGCGCATCGCGGCTGCGGTAGTAATCTTCCAGGCCGTTGTCGACAATCGACCGGGCCACCGCCTGACAACCGAAACAGCACATGGCGCGACGCTGTCCGCCGATGTCCACCGCCAGATCGACATCGTCCGGCACCGGCAGGCCGCAGTGATAACAGGAGCAATCAGACATGCAATAAAAAAGGCACCGAAGTGCCTTTTTGGTCAAGGGCGGAGCCGCAGTATAGTTTATTTGGCCCCCATCCGGATGGCACCGTCAAGGCGGATAACCTCTCCATTGAGGTAGGCATTTTCGGCTATATGCTTGACCAGGGCGGCGAATTCCGCCGGTTTGCCCATGCGCGTCGGGAAGGGCACCATCTTGTTCAGCGAGTCCTGCACATCGGCCGGCATGCCAAGCAGCATCGGCGTTTCCATGATGCCTGGGGCGATGGTCAGGCAGCGGATGCCGCTGCGCGCCAGTTCGCGCGCCACCGGCAGCGTCAGGGCGACGATGCCGCCCTTCGAGGCGGCGTAGGCGGCCTGGCCGAGCTGGCCCTCGAACGCGGCGATGGAGGCGGTGTTGACGATGACGCCGCGCTCGCCGCCGGCATCCGGTTCGCCCTTGAGCATCGCGTCGACGGCCAGGCGGATCATGTTGAAGGTACCGACCAGGTTGATGTTGATGACCTTGGTGAAACTCTCCAACCGATGCGGACCTTCACGGCCGGCGACCTTTTCCGCCGGCGCGATGCCGGCGCAATTGACCAGCCCGTGCAGGCCGCCGAAATGCGATACCGCCGTCTGCACCGCCTGGCTGGCCGACGCTTCGCTCGCCACGTCGGTTTCGACGAACAGCGCGGTGGCGCCCAATTCGCCGGCCAGCGCTTCGCCCGCCTGGCGATTGAGGTCGGCCAGCACCACCTTGGCGCCGGCCGCGACCAGCATCCGGGCGGTGGCGGCGCCCAGGCCGGAACCGGCCCCGGTAACGAGAAATACTTTATTGTCGATCTGCATGTCTGCTCTCCATGAATAGGCGCCGGCCCTCGGTCCGCCGGCCGCATTTTCCAGACGGTACCGTATGGAAAAGAACATGATAGTCCCGGTCGCCGGAGAAAGGAAGAACGCATACCCACCTTTACCACCCGGCACAATAGTCACATAGGATGCATGGTCTTTATCGCCCGCACGGACTAGACTGAAAGTACACCTTTCACCACTACGGGAGGTCGCCATGTCCATTTTCGATTCCCCCATCGCCCGTTGCGAAGCTGTCCGAGAAATGGTTCTGACCGACGAAACGCAAGCCGAATGCGCCCGCGAGCACGATTGCCCAGCCGATCGCATCTGCCCGCTGTGCGGCTATTTCGTCGAGCCTTGGGAGCGTGCCGCCACGCCGGTCGCGGAGTCCGTCCCGGCCTGAGCAACCGTCTTGGCGGTCAAGCGCAATGCATAGCTGAGTCCCATGTGGAGCCATGCTTGGCGATGGCGTTGAGCATGGTCAGTAGCTTGCGCATGCAGGCAACCAGAGCGACCTTCTTGCGCTTGCCCACTGCCA
>JAVBRT010000020.1:0-24965 GCA_031547725.1 Azonexus sp.
GTTATGCACCGGATTGCAAATCCGTGTAGGTCGGTTCGACTCCGGCTCGCGCCTCCAGGATTTTGCGGCAGTAGCTCAGTTGGTAGAGCGCAACCTTGCCAAGGTTGAGGTCGAGAGTTCGAGACTCTTCTGCCGCTCCAGTAGAGAAAAAGGGAAAGCGCGGTGCGCTTTCCCTTTTTTGTTGTCGGGTCGCCGATACAATCGACCCGCCGCCCGGGTGGTGAAACTGGTAGACACAAGAGACTTAAAATCTCTCGCCGCGAGGTGTACGGGTTCGATTCCCGTCCCGGGCACCATCAAGCAATCCAGTGCAGTCCAGTCAAGGCCGGGAATCGGCGATAAAACAAGGTTCCTGGCTTTTTTCTCGTCCGGTATCGTCCAATGATGCCGTTGTAATCAGTGGCTTGCCCAATTGGTGCTCGCTTCGGGAGCGGGCCACCATGCATGCGGCAGGCTTCGATTCCCTGAACGAGACTAACCGATTGCGGCGCACTTGTTTGTCCCCAGGCCAAGGACCACTACAATGGCCAGCCGTTGCTGATAGCTTCCGCCATGAAATTTCTGCTTCCCATCCTGCTCGTTCTCGCCGGCTGCGCTTCCTGGCATTGGGAGAAGCGTGGCGCTTCGGCGGCCGATTACGAACTCGACGAGAAATACTGCAAGCTGCAGGCCTATCCCGGAACCGACGGGGCCGTGACCCAGGCCGCTGTGCGCCGGATGCACGCCTGCCTGGAAGGCAAGGGCTGGAGCAAGGTGGCCAACTGAGCCGCAGGATCGCCCGAGTGTGAGTTCTTGCCTTGGGGCTGAGGATGGCCGGGTGGTATGATCCGCGCCCTCATATGCGGCCGGCTGTGCGTTGGCCGTCCCGCTTTCTGTTTCGACCATTCCGATGATCATTTACGACCTTTGCTGTGAAAACGACCACCGCTTCGAAGGCTGGTTCCGCAGTGCCGACGATTTTGCGGCGCAGTTGGAGCGCCACTTCGTCAGCTGTCCGCAGTGCGACAGCCATCAGGTGCGGCGCCTGCCGTCGGCGGTGGCCATCGGCGGCGCTGCCGTTCCGGCACCGGCCCTGCCGGCGTCCGGCGCTGTGGCGGGCAGCCTGTCCGGCACGGCGATGATGCCGGCCGGCAAGCAGGTGATGGCGCTGTATCGGCAGTTGGTCCAAGCCGTCATCGAGAGTTGCGAGGACGTCGGTCCGGCGTTCGTCGAGGAAGCGTGGAAGATGCATTACAACGAGGTGCCGGAGCGCCCGATCCGCGGCGACGCCACCGAGGAGGAGTGCGAGGCCTTGCGCGACGAGGGCATCGCGGTGATCCGCCTGCCCAGCATCAAGGACGAGGAATTCAACTGAGTAGCCGGCGCCCGCCTCGTCGGCGCCAGCGCTGCACTCAATCACCCATTCCCGATCCTGGGCTGGCCATGGGCGCCGACCGGCAGGGGGCCGCTCGCTTGCCGCCGGCGGGCAGGTTGCGGCGACGGGGGTGACGGCGGCTGCCCGACGAATGTGCCATCGCGCGCAGGCAATCAGCGCAGGCAGACCAGGGCGGCGTTGTGAAATTCGGGGATGCCGAGATCGCCGTTGGTGCCGATCTCGCCGAGCGACAGGGCGCCGTGCATCGCGGCGGCGCCGGAGTCGATCTGAAGTTCGCGCAATTCGCTGCCGGCTTCGTCGCCGAAATGCATGCGCCGGCCGGCGCAGTAGAAGGTCAGCAAGGGGGCGTCCGAGCGGGGGCCGAGCTGCCGGAGCATTGCGCGGACGCAACTGCTGTTTTCCAGGGACGGTGCTTTCAACAGGCGCAGCATCGAGTTGGACGGGACTTCGCCGACGCAGAAGATCGAACCGTCTGCGTTGAAAGCGACGGGAATGCGGACCAGGATTTCCAGGGAACCGACCAGCCCGAAGGGGTAGTGCACGGCGTAATCGTAGAAATTTTCCGCCGTCAGCCGGATGCCGAATTCGGCGGCGATGACTTGCTGGTAAACCGCCATGGCCGGTTGGCCGTCGATCTTGTCGATCCGGTTGCCATCGGTGGAAGTGGCCCGCATCAGCGATTTCGATACCGGGTAGCCGTGCTGCACGGCGATTCGCGTGTCGTTCCCGATGACCAGGCCGATGGCTCCGTGGCCGAGCAGGCGCCGGTTGTCGAACAGGCAGGGCATGGGCTGGAAGGTTTCGCTGCCGGCATTGACGCCGGCGTAGGTGAACGCGTGCTTGCGCCGGTCGAACAGCTTGGCCAGGATCGACGCGGTGTTCGGCTGCATGCTGTCGAAAACCAGGAACAGTTGGCGCTGAACGCCGCTGTCGGAAGCACCGCCGATGCCGGCCAGGGCCGCGACGATCTGGCCGGCGGCATCGGCGGGCTTGGCGGCCAGATCCGGAACCAGGAAATGGCCGGCTACCTCGGGGAAAGCGACCAGTGTCACGCCGTGGGTCATAAAACCGCTTTCCGTCAGCAGGGCCGGGAAAATCGCGCCGATCAGATCGAGTTGCCGCCTGCTGCACCAGGCCTGGAGAGCGCCGACCGATGCTTTTTCCGCTTCCGGCAAAAGGGCGAAGACCAACGGTTGCGGCAGGCTGGCGGCAAGCTCATCCAGCCATGCCGAAACAGCGGTGGAATCAATGGCCGGGAAATGGCGAGAGTTCATGGCGGCTGGAGAAATTGGTGGAATGGCGGGGGATTCAAACAGTGTTTGAGCCACCCGGTGCCATTTTAGCCAATCGGCCGGTGCGCGTGCCATTTGCCAGGGGGCAGCGCGCGGATGGTCGGTACGGAACGATGTCGGCCGCGAGCGGCGGCGGGCTAAGCACGATTTATCCGCCGCCGGGCCGCCGCCTGCGCCGCTTCCCAGCCGAGCATCGCCAGCTTGCGTGTCCCGTCCCAGCGGTAGTGGCCGCTGTCGCCGGATTCGCGGATGACCCGGTGGCAGGGAATCAAGTAGCCGATGGTGTTGGCCGCCAGCGCGTTGCCGACGGCGCGCGGCGCCTGCGGCACGCCGGCCCGGCGGGCCAGTTCGCCGTAGCTGAGCAGCCGCCCGGGCGGGCAGCGCAGCAGTGCTTCCCAGACCTTGATCTGGAAATTGGTGCCGCGCAGCAGCAGGTGCAGCGGCGTTGCCGGCGCCGTGCGCGGAAACATTCGCGCCAGTTGCGCCGCGGCCCCGGCATCGTCGCGGACGAGTTCGGCCTGCGGCCAGAGATCGGCCAGCTCGGCTTGCCGTGCCGCCTCGTCGCCGCTGCAGAAGGCGACGTGGCAGATGCCGCGGGCCGTCCAGCCGACCAGGGCGGTGCCGAAGGGCGACGGTCCGAGGCCGCAGGCAATGCGTACGCCCCGGCCGCCGGCCTTTATTTCGCCCGGCGTCAGCGCTTCGCAGCTGATCATCAGGTCGTGCAAGCGGCTGCCGCCGCTGAGGCCGACGCGGTCGGCGACGCTCAGCAGGTCGCCGGCGCGCGCCAGTTCGCGCCGGGCGTGTTCCTTGGTCAGGTACTGCAGGAAGCGCTTGGGCGAAACGCCGGCCCAGGCGGTGAACAGCCGTTGCAGATGGAAGGGGCTGAGATTAACGGCAGCGGCCACTTCCTCCAGCGTCGGCTGCTGCCGGGCCGTGGTCCGCAGGTAGTCGATGGCGCGGGCGATCACGGCGAAATGGCGGGACTGTTCGTCCGGCGACGGCGCGGGAGCCGCTGCGGGCGAGGTCGGCACAAGGCCGGAGGGCAGGCAAGTATCGTTCATGGCGGGCAAGGCGGCGTGGTGACGCGGGCCAGTGTCGTCCGCCCGGCCGGCCGGCGCAATCCGATTCTTGCGCATCGGCGCTGGCCGTCTGCCGCTTGGATCAGACGCCGTTGCCGCGAACCATGGCCATGATCTGGCCGGCATCGAGACTGCCCGCCTTCTGCTCGATCTGCGGCAGGTAACGGTCCTGCATCTGCTTGGCCGGGCCGAGCAGTTGCTGGAAGGAGTCCTGCAGCAGTGCCGTGCTCATCTGCCGGCCGCCGGCGTAATAGCGCTTGGCCAGGTGGCCGAGGGCGTAGGTGGTGGCGAAGGAGAAGGCGACGCCGGTGGCGGCGCGGCCGATCTTGCCGGCGGTCTTGCCGGCCATCTTGCCGAGCAGGCCGCCGAGCAGCTTGCGGCCGAACTGTTCGAGGTACTGCGAGGTCAGGCCGACGCCGACCGTGGCCAGGAATTCCTTGATATGGCCCTGGTCCAGTTCGTTGCCGTAGGCCTTGCCGATGCGATAGACCATCTTGATCTGCAGCGGAATGATCGCCACCGAGGCCCAGGATTGCGGTAGCAGTTCGAGGGCGCCGTTGAGGATGGCGTAGTTGAGGATGGAGCGGTCGAGTTCGGCTTCATCCGCCGCCGGCTGGGCGGCGACCGGTTGCGCCGGCGCGGCCGGTGCCGCCGGGCGGGCCGGCGCCAGGCTGGCGGCTTCGGCGAGGGCGTCGGCCTGTTGCGCGAAGGCGGCGGTTTCGGCGTCGCCGGCCAGCCCGAGCAGGGTTTTCAGCTCGGCCAGGAAGCGCTGCTCGTCGCTGCTTTGCACGCCGTCGGCATCGCAGACGCAGACCGCCATTTCGTAGGCGAACTGGCGCTGGCCGAGATCGGGCAGGGCCTGCGCTGCATCGGCCAGCTTGACCCGGCGCAGCAGCACGCCCTGGTACAGGCGCGGCAGTTCGGGCGCGGCAGCGCCCAGGGTGTCGGCGAAGCGGCGGATGTGTTCGCGTTCGCGATCATCGTTGGCGCCGTCGGCGAAGGCGGCGAACAGGCTGATGGTCAGGATGGCGTTTTCCGGATTCATGGATTCTCCCTTGCGGTGGCGGTTGGTTGGCGGCCGGCCGGCCTCGGGTCGAGGCGGCGATCGCACCAGCGAGCGAGGACGCGGTCGAGCTCGGCGATGTCGATGGGCTTGGCGATGAAATCGTCCATGCCGACCTCCTGGCAGCGCAGCCGGTCGTCGTCGAAGGCGCCGGCGGTCAGCGCCACGATCGGGTGGCGGTGCTGGCCGCTTTCCAGTTCCAGCTGGCGGATCAGGCGGGTGGCGGCGTAGCCGTCGAGGACCGGCATCTGGCAGTCCATCAGGATCAGGTCGGCGGTCAGGCCGCCGGCGATCAGGTCCACCGCCGCCTGGCCGTGCTCGGCGCTGAAGATGGTGTAGCCCTTCTTGCGCAGGATGGCTTCGGCCACCTTGCGGTTGGTGGCGTTGTCCTCGACGATCAGGATCGACGCCGCCGCGCCGGGACGTCGAGGTAGCCGGGCGGCCGGGACGGCCGGCGGCATGGCGGCCGGTGTGGTCGGGGCGAGCGGCACGCGGAGGGTGAACCAGAAGCGCGAACCCTGGCCGGCCTGGCTGTCGACGCCGGCGGTGCCGTCCATCATTTCGGCCAGCTTGCGGACGATGGACAGGCCCAGGCCGGCGCCGCCGAAACGGCGCGCGCTGGAGCCGTCGACCTGACGGAAGGGCTGGAACAGCAGGGCCTGCTGTTCGGGGGCGATGCCGATGCCGGTGTCGCTGACGGCGAATTCGAGCCGGGCCCAGCCGTCGCCGCGGCCGATCTCGCGGGCGGCGATCTCGATGCGGCCGCGGTCGGTGAACTTGATCGCGTTGCTGATCAGATTGGAGAGCATCTGGCGCAGGCGGATGACGTCGATCAGGTAGCGCGTGCCGCCGGGTTCGGGCCGCTCGACGGTCAGCGCCAGTTTCTTCTGCTGGGCGTTGCCGGCGAACAGCGACGCCATTTCGGCCAGGATGTCGCCCGGTTCGCAGGCCGCCGGGTGCAATTCCAGCTTGCCGGATTCGACCCGCGACAGGTCGAGAATGTCGTCCAGCAGCGCCTGCAGCGACTGCCCGGAGCGGGTCAGGGTACGCAGGAAATCGTGGCGTTCGCTGGCGCTGAGACTGTCGTCGTGCAACAGCTGGGCCATGCCGAGGATGCCGTTCATCGGCGTCCGGATTTCGTGCGACATCGTCGCCAGGAACTGGCTCTTGGCCAGGTTGGCGGCATCCGCCGCATCCTTGGCGCGGCGCAGGTCCTCGGTCTGCTCGTCGACCAGGCGCTTGACCTGGGCGGCGCGGCCGCTGGTCGCCAGCAGCACGGTCTGCAGCAGCGCCGCGAAGAGCAGGCCGCCGACGCCGACCAGCCAGGCCAGCAGCGAGCGTTGGCCGGCGATGTAGGCCTCGGTCGGGTAGACCTCCAGCGCCCATTGCCGGTCGGCCAGGGTCAGTTGCGTCCGCCAGGTCCACGGATGCTCGGCCGAGCCGGCGGCCGAGCGGAACAGCAGGCCTTCGTCGGCCGGCGCCTGGCGGTCGCCGAGGCGGAATTCCAGGCCGGCCGGCAGCAACCTGTCGGCGGCGCGGCGGGCCAGTCCGTCGACCGCGATCAAGGCGCCGGCGAAACCGAGCGGCAGCGCCTCGCCGCCGCCGTCCGGCGAGCGCTGGCGATAGACGGGCTGCAGGCTGAGAACGTTCGGACGGTCCTGCCCGTCGGTCAGGCGGAAGGGGGCGGTGGCGCTGGGACGGCCGCTGCGCAGCGCCTGCTCGATGGCACTGCGGCGCAGCGGATCGGCCAGCAGGTTGTCGCCAAGCGCCGTCGACCGGCCTTCGCGCGCGGCGCTCATCGCCACCGCCACGTAAGCCGGTTGCGGCAGGGCGGCGACCGGCCGGCCGGCCACGTCGCGCTCGCCGATACGCAGGCCGGGGCGGCCGCTGTCCCGCGCCAGGCGTGCCTCGAAGGCCGCCCGCCCGGCCTGGCGGACGTAGGCGCTGAAACTCAGGGCCAGGATGTCCGGATGCTCGGCCAAGGTGATCCGGGCGAAATAATCGAACTGGGCCGGTTTCATGTCCGGCTGCACCTCCAGCAGCCGGCGCAGCGACTGCAAGGCCTCCTCGTTGGCCAGCAGGCGCCGGTCGATGGCCTGTGCCAGTTGCTGGCCGTGCTCGGCGAGGCGGGCGCGCTGCTGCCTGCTTTCCCAATGGTTCATGCCGAAAAAGGCGCTGGCAAGCAGGCTGAGCACCATCAGCATGGGCGCGGCGACGGTCAGCCGGCGGCGGCGCCACAGAGTCTGCCGGCGGTCGATGAACATCAGCGCCAATGGCGCGAAGACCAGCACGCCCAGCGTGTCGCCCAGCCACCAGTTCCACCAGGTGAAACTGAGCTGGTTGGCGTCGATGAGGCCGCCGGCGCGCAGTGTGGCGGTGCCGACCGTGGCGTTGATCAGGCAGGCCAGCGGTCCGGCCAGGGCGAGAAAGAGGGCGATGTCGCGCTCCGTCTCCAGCCGCCGCCAGTGCGTTCCTCGCAGGCCGCTCAGCAGGCGGCCGGCGACGAAGGCCTGCAGCGTGGCGCCGAGGCCGATGGCGACGGCGACGGCCAGGCTGACCCAGCCGAAACTGCCGTTGCCGAGCGCGATCTCGATATTGAGCAGCAGTGAACCGAGTCCGATGGCGGGCAGGATGCGCCGGCCGTAGCGCAGCACCAGCGCCACCGCCAGGCCGGCGGCGGGAAACACCGGGCTGGCGTAATTGGGCGGGATGGCGAGGGCGACCCCGAGCATGCCGAGCAAGGCGTAGGCGAGCGCGCTGAGCAGGATCGGCATTACCGCGGTGCGCCGGAAATCATCGGGAAGGCCAGGACAAGGTGCGGGCTGCCGGTTATTGCCGGATTTCGCGCCGGTTGCCCGGATTCGCGAAGCCGCCGCTGCTGCGGAAAGGATTGATGTCCAGCCCGCCGCGCCGCGTATAGCGGGCATGCACGGCCAGCGCCTCGGGGCCGCACCGGCGGCGGATGTCGCAGAAAATGCGCTCGACGCACTGCTCGTGGAACTCGTTGTGCTCGCGGAAGGAGACGATGTAGCGCAGCAGCCCGGCACGGTCGAGCGGCCGGCCGCGGTAGCGGATCACCACCATCGCCCAGTCCGGCTGGCCGGTGACCAGGCAGTTGGACTTGAGCAGGTGCGAGTACAGGGTTTCCTCGACCGGCGGGCCGTCCAGCGCGGCGAGCAGTTGCGGTGCCGGCTGATAAGCGTCGCAGGCGATGTCGAGATCGTCGAGCAGCACGCCGTCGGGGTAGCCGATCTGCGCCGCCGGCCGACTGCCCAGCGGCCGTACGTCGACGCCGACCGGCGCGCCGGCGGCCGCCGAGCAATCGGCCGTCAGCGTCGCGGCGACGGCGGCGGCATCGGCGAAGACCGTCTGGTTCAACGAGTTGAAATACAGCTTCAGGGATTTCGATTCGATCAGGTTCGGGCTGTCGGCCGGCACGCGCAGGGTACCGACGGCGACCACCGGCTTGCCTTTCGGGTTCAGCCACGACAGCTCGTAGGCATTCCACAGATCCTCGCCGACGAAAGGCAGCGCGCCACCATTGATGCCCAATTCGTCGCGCTTCAACTGGCGCGGGATCGGGTAGAGCAGTTCGGGCGCATAGGTGGTGCGGTACTCGGTCGGCTTGCCGAGCGGCGAGAGGATGCTGGGGTCGGTCACGGGAGGCATGGGCGGATTTTAGCGGAAGCCGGCCGCCGGCTGCCGGGCATGCGGGCCGGCCAGTCGGCGCGGCACACGGACCGAGGGCTGACGGCCGGGGCCGGCATCGACCCGCCTAACGCGACAGCGCACGGTCGAGGTCGACGCGGTTGCGCTCGTCCACGTACAGACTCGCCGCCGCCGGCTGGCCGCTGGCAAAACAGAGCACCTCGACGTTGGCCAGCGGCTTGCCCTTGTGCAGCACTTCCACCGCGCAGCGGCCGAAAACACTGTCGAGGGTGGCCAGCATGTTGCGGGCGTAGGGCGTTTCCAGCTTGCCGTCGAGAATCAGGTTGGCCAGCAGCACGCCGTCCGGCTTCAGCGCCCGCCGCGCCGCCGCCCAGAATTCGCGCGTCACCAGATGGCCGGGAATCGCCGTGTGCGAGCTGTACACATCGACCACCACGGCATCGAAGCGGCGCTCGGTGGTGGCGACGAAGCGGCGGGCGTCGTCGACGATGAACTCGCCGCGCGCCGCCTCGTGCAGGAAATGGCGCTCGGCCAGTTCGCGGATGGCCGGGTCGATGTCGACATAGGTGTAGCGGTTGCGCGGCTCGCGGTGCGACAGCGTGAAGCCGCCGGCGCCGAGCACCAGGATGTCGCGGTCGTGGAAGTCGAGTTCGTCGAGCAGCACCCGGCGCAGGTGCTCGATGTAGCGGGTGTAGTGAGGCGGCTCGGCGGCGTCGATCAGCGAGGCCAGCGACTTGTTGACCCAGAAGGCGCGCGCCGCCGTCAGTCCGGCGCGGCTGACCGCCTCGACACGGTATTCGGCATAGGCGGTATCGGCCGTCGCCGCGTGATGCAGGTTGGGCGCGACCAGCACGGCGGTCAGCCCGGCGCCGAGCGCCAGCGTCGCCGGCCGGCGGTTGGCCAGCAGCAGCCAGCCGGCGAGCAGGCAAAGGGCGCAGATGATCACCGCCGAGGCCACGCCCAGCCACTGCATGACCGCCAGCGACAGGCTGATCGAGCCGAGGAAGGAGCCGAGGGTGGACCAGAACAGCGCCGTGCCGCTTGCCTCGCCGGTGCGCCGATGGCGCATCAGGTTGGTCAGGATCGGCACCGTCTGTCCGAGCAGCCAGGCGATCGGACACAACACGCCGCCGACGAACAGGATGTAGGCCAGCAATGTCGGCAACGCCGAGAACAGCGCATCGACGGCCAGCCCCGACAGGCCGATGCCGGCCAGCAAGGCGGCGATCAGGAAATTGCGCCCCACCGCGGCGCGATAGCGCCGCGCCACCCGGGCGCCGGAGGCGTAGCCGAGGGCCAGCGCCAGCAGGAAGAAGCCGATGGTCGGCGCCGTGACCACGATGGAGCTGCCGACGTGCGGCAGCAAGCGGCGCAAGGCGACGATTTCCGCGCCCAGCGAACAGAAACCCTCGATGAAGACAATGGCGTGGAGCAGCAGGGGAGGCATCGGCGGGCGGCGCGGAAAGGGAGCGGGGATTCTACTCGATGGGCCGCTAGGCCGGACGACCTCGGCGGCGTCGCCGCGGCACCGTCGTTCAATCGAGGCGAATGGCCGTGTCGAAATGCCAGGTCCGGCGGATTTCCACCACGTCGTACTGGCGGGCCAAGACCGGCGGGAAGGGCGGATAGGGGACGTTGTTCTGCACGATGCGGCGGATCGCCTCGTCGACTTCCGGCACGCCGCTGGAGACGACCAAGGTCACCGCTTCCACCGAGCCATCGCTGCGGACGGCCACCGTCACCATCGGCGCGGCGTGCCGCCGCCCGGCCAGCTGGCGCACCGTGTCCGCCGGCGTATTGAGCTGAATCCGGCGCACCCAGGCCTCGGCATACAGGACGAGTTCGACGTTGGGATCGCTGCGCCCCCACAGCCTGACCCGGCGCGCCGTGCTCAGGGAGAGCGGCAACGGCGGGCGGGTGGCGGCCGCCTGGCGCTGCGCGGCTTCCTCGTCGAGCTGGCGCCCCATGGCCCGCCGCCGGGCCAGACGTTTTTCCTCTTCCTCCCTGGCTTCCTGGAGGCGCGCCGCTTCTCTGCGCTCGGCCTCTTGCCGCGCAGCCTCGGCCCGCGCGGCTTCCTGTCGTTCTGCCTCGGCGTGCGCCGCCTCCTGGCGGGCCGCTTCGCGGCGTTGGGCTTCCAGCTTCTCGGCGGCCAAGCGCTCGGCCTCGCGGCGTTCGACTTCCTGTCGCGCGGCCTCGGCGCGCGCCGCCTCCTGGCGGGCCGCTTCGCGGTGTTGGGCTTCCAGTTTCTCGGCGGCCAAGCGGTCGGCCTCGCGGCGCTCGACTTCCTGCCGTGCGGCTTCGGCCCGCGCCGCCTCCTGGCGGGCGGTTTCGCGGTGTTGGGTTTCCAGCTTCTCGGCGACCAAGCGTTCGGCCTCGCGGCGTTCGGCTTCCAATTGCACTGCCTCTTGTCGATCCGCCAGTCGTTGCGCCTCGTGTCTTGCCAGGTCCGCTTGAGTTGTATCGGCGGTTTGCTCGCCCGTCTCCGACTCGACCTGGCTCTGCACCGACTCGACCGCATCCGGCGGGGGCGGCGGTTCGGTCGATTCCAGGGGGTGGGCATCCGGCAAGGCTGCTGTGCCCGAGGCTGGCTCCGGTGGGGGAGGAGGGACGACAAAGCTCTTGTCGTCGGATTGTTCCAAGGCGATCACCGGGGTGTGGGGCGGCGGTACCGGCACCGCGCGGGCGGGAATCTCGGCCGGCGGAGATGCCGGTGTCGCAACGGGATCCGTCGGCGTGCCCGTATCTGCTCTTGTTTTTGTTTTCGACTCGGCCCTCGCCGGCTCGTCGGGTGTCGCCGGCTTTGCGGCATGGCGCAGGCTGGAAGAGAACGCTCCGGGGAGCGGACTCGTCGGCTCCGTGGCGGCTTGATCTTGCCGTACCGGGGCAGGCGTTTCCGACGGCATGACCAGCGGAACGGGGGCGATCTGCGGCGCTGGCGGAAGTACGACCTGCAGACTGGGGGCCTCGATCCATCGCTGTTGCCAGGGAAAAGCGAGGCCCGGCAGACCCAGCCCCTCGCCGCCGCCGAAAGCCAGGCTCAGTAGCAGCGCATGCAGCAGCAGCGAGAGCAGGAATGCAAGAGACAGCCGCCTACGTTCGGTCGGCATCGGGTCAGTTCCGGCGAGTGAGGGACAACGGGGTAGACATGGGGGAACAGGCCGGTGGAGGCAAGGGTTGAGGAATATTACTGGAAGGGACTGTCACCTACGCCTCGACTTGGCGGGCTTGGGCGTGTCCCGAATTTTGTGTAAACGGGGTTTGAATTAAAGGTTGTTCGGTAATCCCCCCGGAGATTAGCGGCGGTTACTGCTTTCTTGGCTACGGCCATCATCGCTCCTTGGGGCGCGGCAGTTTCCTGCCAAATGACCGTTTACACAAAAGTTCTTACACGCCTCAGGGCTTCGTCTATGTGGCGTTTGTTATTGACGTCTATGCCTGACACATCGTCGGCTGGCGCGTCAGCCGGATCGGAACACGCTGATCCACCACAGCGATTGCGGCGCCCAGTATGTTTCGATTCGCTATTCGGAACGTCTCGGGGAAGCCGGCATCGAGTTCTCCGTCGGCAGCAAGGGTGAAACGTCCTCGCCGAGACCATTAACGGTCTCTACAAGGCGGGAATCATTCACTGGCGCGGCCCGTGGAAGACAAAGGAGGCCGTCGAGCAGGCCATGCTCGAATGGGTCTCGTGGTTCAACCATCAGCGACTCCTTGAGCCCATCGGCTACATCCCACCCGCCGAGGCTGAGGATCGGTATTATCTGCAACTTACCGCGCAGGCTGAACACGTCTGTACTTAAACCACGGAGCCTCTACGAAACCCGGGCGATTCACTTCGGCAGTTGGCGGTCAGGGCAGAATGATGTGCAAAGTTGGGGCGGGTGGGGTCAATTGCACGACGTTTTTGAAGGTCGAAAGCGAATCGCGAACTGTATTTGCCGCATGCCAATCGAGGGCGAGGTAGGCGGCTAGACCGAAGAGCGCAAGTACGGCGCTGATGACCCAGACGGGTACTTCGCGGCGAATTACATTAGTGATGCTGTCTGGGGCACTCCAATGGGGGGCAAAGGCAGCGGGCTTGCCCTTGATGTGGTTGATTTGTTCGCCAAGCTGGGTCGTGATGTAGCGCAGCTTTTCCGTGCCTTCGAGCAGATAACGTCCCTTGAAACCATTCAGCAGGCACATGTGGAAGACTTCGAGTGCCTGAATGCGCCTGGCGCCGTCATTGCGCGCTTGTTCGAGTTTGTCGAAGAAATGCTCTCCTGCCAGCTGATCGCCGAAAAGCGCCAGTTGCAACGGCCGACGTTCCCATGTTCCGCGTATGCCCAGTTGCGACGACAGGACGATTTCGTCGGCCATGGCGCAAAATGCATATTTCGCATCGTAGATGTCATCGGCGCTGAAATTGAGCTTCTTGGCCGCGTGGTCGAATTGATCGAGAAACTGAACGATGCTGTTGAAGAATTCGTCGGCAGATTTTGGGAAGTGCCTGTTTTTCAACAACGTGACCATGTAGAAACCATCATAGAGCATGTCCACGAGGCTCCTTGTGGAATGATCTGCGGCGCTTGAGCTACTGGCGGGTACGGGAATTGGGGATGAAAAAAGACTTGGGGTGTTGGTCATGATGGTGTGACTGCAATCAGTTCAATGGAGAGTTCCTTGTAGCTTTCCGGAGCGTAGATCATGATCGATTGCGCCTTGAGCATTCGTTCGTACAGTGGGCCGCGCGCGTCGAGTGCGAAATAGCAGGCGCCGGGACGTACCGGAATGGGGGCGGGGATCTGCGCTGCGTGGCTCAGGCGGATACCGGAGAGGGCGGATAGAACCAATTTTTCGACATCATCCGGAGCGCCGAGTTTGATGCGTAGCGGGATGGTTTCGATGATTTCGGATTGCGGGTGTGCTGCACTGACGGACAGATAGAGCGCCGTTTCGGCGTTGATTTTCTCCGAATCGAGATGACCGGTGAAAAACGACGGTTTGGGCTGGATCAAGGCGATGGCGAAGAAACGAGTCGAAATGACCGTATCGAGCAGTTCGCGGATGATCTGGTCGAGACGGGCGAAACAGGGGCCAGGATGCAGGTGATCGTAGGCAGGCAGGTCGTTCAGCGTGTAGCCCCTGGAGAAAGTCAGCAATCCGCCGGCAAGCCGGAGAAGTTCCATGAACAGTCGTTCGGGCGATGCCTCCGGGTTGCGGAAAATGTGCGTCAATGTGGCGCAGGCGCTGCTGACGGTATGCAGCAGCCAAAACGAAGCGATATCACCCGAACGGAATTCGATGATGTTTTTTGTGGGTTCGCGATGAATGCCGTAAAGGGCATCAGCTTTGGCAAGAAGGGCATCGATTTGCCGTCGGAGCATCTGATGCAGTTGCGGAGCACTTGCCAAAGTGATCGATGGGTACACGAAAGTGGTATCGAGTTGAAAGCCGTTGCTGGATGTGCGGCGAATGCGAGCAATCGGCAGGCAGACGAACTGATCACGGTTGTCGTGTTCCGGTTTTATGTGGGCGATCTGGCTGAGCGAAGTGACTTCGGCTTCCGTTGCATCGGTGAACAGATCGTTTGCCTGGCGTTGAACTATCAAATAGCGGGCTTGGCCGCTGTCATGAAGCGTTTCAGCGGCATTTCCACCATGGGGTTTGAGGTAGTTCAGTGCCAGGAAAAAAGTCGTCGCACCGTCTTCGGAGACCGCTGAATCGAGAGCCAGTGGTGGCGGCAGTTGATCGCAATCCGGTGCCGAGAAAAATTCACCGTCCGGAAGAAACGCTTCGATACGAATGAAGCGGAGTACGCCGCTAGCCAACGATGCCTGATCCAAATCGATAGTCTGGAAACCCCAAGCATAAGGATTCGCTGTCAACAATGCTTTGCGTATGCTTTCGTCAGTTCTGGCATCTTGGGCCTGGAAATGTTGAGGACGAAGAAAAAGCCCCTCGCCCCAAAGTACTTTAGGTTTATGCATTGAAAAAACTCGTCAGATTTTTGCATTGAACGCCGACCAGGGAACGGATGGCTTCCGGGTTGATGTCGGGGTCGATGGCTCCCTGGCTGGCAGTTAACGCACAGGCGTGCGCACCGATGATGATGCCTTCGCGATAGGACTTCTCGGTAATGAATCCAAGTTTCCAGCGATTCGCATAGGGCTGCCGGAACATACCTGCAACGCCTATCGTGATGCCGTCACCCGGCACGCGAAGCACAATTTCCTGTGATTTTCCGGGGAGCAGGACAATTTCTCGGACAGAAACAAGATCACCCCCAAAGGTTTCCTTGTCACGCTCCGCGCTACTGATGTCGTCGTAGCTCAGCATTTTTAGCTTTTCATTACTTCTGAGTACATAGATTTTTATGACCAGAGAGAGTGGTTTACCGTTGGCGGCAAGATTGAGCTGGTCACCGGCAAGAACCTGAACCTTTACTTCCTTGGTGTTTTTGTTGGGATCACTGTCGCGCTTGATCGCGCCTGTGGCTTCCAGCACAGCACCAAGAACCGATCCCGCCATCTGAATGGTCGAGACCTGAGCGCATCCGGCGAGAAAGAGTGCCGCCATGGCAAAGAGCAGGTGACAACGCATCACAAATATCCATATGGGGTTTTTGATAACACGTCAATTGTCATAGATGACATTGTTAGCAAATTTGTGAGTTTGCATGATAAATGACGTATGGTTGCATTCGCATAATTGCCAATGTACTATTTCGGCAGTGCCCAAGCAATGCTGTTGTAGGCTTGGATTGTTCGGGTTGTGAATCCTGGGTGAATAAAATGATTATGATCAATCGCTTACTTTCATGTATTGCTCTTGTTTGCTTTCTTTCCGCTTGTGCGACTACCGGTAATGATGGTGGGGCAAAGAAGGTGAGCTATGAAGATCAACTGTCTTCGCTCGACGAACAGGTTGGGCGGATGCTCGAGACGGGGGCTCATGATGAGGCGATGGCCGCACTGAAGGAATTTGCACGGCATAACCCGGAGCGGAAAGATCCCTGGTTGCGTGCAGCGAAAATCGATTTCGAACGGAAGAATTATGCTGAAGCCATTGTTGCTGCTGAGGAAGTCTTGCAGCGTGATGCTTCGGATCGGACTGCAAAAAGTATTCGCGTGGTTTCCGGGTTGCGTATTGCAACGCAGTCACTTGAGGATCTTCGTGACGACATTGAATTAAAGGGTGGGGCGAAAGCCGACGCGGTGACTTTGGCTAAGGCCATGCGTGAAACGCTCGGTGAGGATGTTCTCGTGCCGGAACGTGAGAAGCGGCGAGCAGCGCCTCGTCCGGCGCCGCGGCCCAAAGCGGCTAATCCGCCGCCTCCGCCTGCAGCAGGCAGTGGCAACCCCTTTGGGGCACTCAAGTAGTTTTCGGATAGGTTTGGCGAATGCGGCCAATTGTTGAAATCAGTGACTGAATCTCCCGGAGGGCGATGTGGCAAAGAAAGACAGTGTTCAGAAGCGGCTGCAAAAAGTGCGTCCGCCGCGTGTGCAATTGACGTATGACGTTGAGATCGGCGATGCCATCGAGCTCAAAGAGCTTCCTTTTGTCGTCGGTGTGCTTGGTGATTTCGCTGCACAATCGAAAGAGCCGCAGGGCAAGGTTCGTGACCGAAAATTCATCAACGTCGACATGGATAATTTTGATGATGTCATGGATGGCATGTCGCCGCGGACTGCTTATCGTGTCAAGAACCGTCTGACAGGCGATGGCGGGGAATTCGGTGTCGATCTCGAATTCAGGAAATTCGATGATTTCCGCCCCGAGGCAGTCGTCCAGCAAGTGGAGCCACTGCGCAAGTTGCAGGAGGCGCGTTCCAAACTGGCTGATCTCCGGAACAAGCTGGCGGGCAATGAGAAGTTGGAAGACCTGCTCAATGATGTGCTGAACAGCACCGAGAGAATTCAGGGGCTGGTAGCAGAAGAGGATGCCAAATGAACACGCAGGCTCTTCCGACTCAAGAAACTGCGCAATTTGAAAGCGCCGGTTTGCTTGACCAGATTATTACCGAAAGCCGCGTTGCCCAGTCCGAGCAGGAAAAGGGTCGGGCACGCGACATCATCAATGAACTCGTCAGGCAGGTTCTGGCCGGCGAGGTTGTTATGTCCGACAATCTTGCCGCCTCACTGGATGCACGGATTGCCGAACTTGATCGCCTGATTTCGGACCAGTTGAGCGAAGTCATGCATGCACCAGAATTCCAGGCTCTGGAAGGTGCGTGGACCGGACTCCACTATTTATGCAAGCAGACCTCTACCGGAGAGCAGCTCAAGATCAAGCTGTTCAACGCAACCAAGCGGGAACTCGTCAAAGACTTCAGATCTGCCATCGATTTCGACCAGAGTGCACTATTCAAGAAGGTTTACGAGGAAGAGTTCGGCACCTTCGGCGGAGCGCCATTCGGTTCCCTGATCGGGCAGTTCGAAATTACCCGCCAGCCAGAGGATATGTATTTCATCGAACAGATGTCGCATATTGCAGCGGCTGCTCATGCCCCGTTCGTCACCGCCGCGTCGCCCCAACTGTTCGGTCTCGAGAGCTATGCCGATCTCGGCAAACCGCGGGATATGGGCAAGGTTTTCGATACTGTCGAATACGCTAAGTGGAAATCCTTCCGCGAGTCCGAGGATTCGCGTTACGTTGGTTTGGCGCTGCCGCGCTTTCTGGGGCGGTTGCCATACAACCCGATTGACGGCGAAGTGACCGAGGGGTTCAACTTTGTCGAAGACGTGGATGGTACCGACCACGACAAATATCTGTGGTGTAACGCCGCCTTCGCTTTTGCTGCGCGCTTGACTGCGGCTTTCGAGAATTATGGTTGGTGTGCAGCCATCCGTGGTGTCGAAGGAGGGGGGCTGGTAGAGGATCTGCCAACACACACATTCCGTACAGATGATGGCGAGGTGGCCCTGAAATGTCCGACGGAAGTGTCGATCACCGACCGTCGAGAAAAGGAATTGAGCGACCTCGGTTTTATTCCGTTGGTGCACTGCAAAAACACTGACTATGCCGCATTTTTCGGTGCGCAGTCGGCCCAAAAAGCCAAGAAATACGACCTGGACTCCGCCAATGCGAATGCATCGTTGTCCGCGCAACTTCAGTACATGTTTGCTGTATCTCGAATCGCCCACTACATGAAGGCGATGATGCGAGACAAGATTGGAAGCTTTGCCTCGGCCTCCAACGTACAAGCATATTTGCAACGTTGGGTGGATCAATACGTGACGGCTGATGATTCGGCATCACAGGAAACCAAGGCGCAGTTTCCTTTACGGGAGGCATCGGTGGAGGTCAGCGAAGTTCCTGGCCGCCCCGGTGTCTATCGTGCGGTGTCGTTCATCAGGCCGCATTTCCAGCTTGATGAGTTGTCGGTGTCGTTGCGGCTTGTTGCCGAATTGCCGCAATCCACCAAAAACTAGTTGTCTTTTAACAAAAAGGAATATTAGGCAATGAAAGATATTTACGTTGAGTTCAAGGGCAGTGATATCAAGGGAGATTCCCGCGATGCCAAGCATAAGGATACGGTTGAGGTTTACACTTGGTCGCATGACATGCGCCAGCCGAAGTCAGCAACGGCTTCGGGCGCTGGCGGCCATACCGCCGAGCGCGTAGAGCATGGCGAGATGGTTTTCACGAAGGACATCGATGGTGCCAGTCCGAAGCTCTATCAGGCATGTTCTTCCGGTCTGGTGGTCAACGATGTCATCATCTATTTTTATCGGGCCTTTGGCGGCAAGAACAATACCGGCAATCCGTCCAGTACGCAGAATCGCCATCAGTACCTGAAGATCGAGCTCAAAGACGTCATCGTCGCCTCGGTATCCCCGGCTGTCGATAGCGAGGGAATTCCCAAGGAGCGTTTCTCGCTCAAGTACGCTGCGGTGAAGTGGACTTACGACGAGTTGAACATCGATGGCAACAAGTCCGGCAAGGTCAATATCCAGGGAGCTTGGAACCTGGCCAAGAATACTCCCAGCCTGACCTGAGATCGTATTGTCAACGGTTGAATGGCGGAAACTTGTTTCCGCCATTTTCATTGACATTCACTCCTGCCAATCGCAAGAAGAATATTCCTTTGAAACATCCCCTGAATATTCTTTTAAGCCATAGTGCCGGGGCTGTCGTTGTCGACAATATTCGCTAGAAACGGCTGCGCTCTCATTGTGCCAGAGAGAAGCCCGGTAGATTCTACGATGGTGAAGGTTTTTTGACTGCTGGCGAATGTTATTCGGATATGAATAAAGGTATTGAACCATCCTTGTTCGATAAATTGTTCGATGTGCAGCCAATCAAAGCCTCGCGTCGATATTTGTCATTGGAGCAGTTCAAGGATTCGGTCGCCCGCGATCTGGAATCGTTGTTGAACACCAGGACAGCGCTTGATTCTGGCCATATCGAAGCTTTTCCTTTGGCTGGACGTTCCGTTGCATGCTTTGGCCTGGACGACTTTACCGGGCTGAGTCTGGCCAGTGTCTATGACCGTCGGCGGATTTGCCTTGCCATTGCTTCGGCAATTGCTGCGCATGAGCCACGGTTACGCGATGTCAGGGTGGAGTTGGATTTGCGCCGGAACAATATTAATGCATTGTATTTTTCCATCAATGCGTTGCTGGTTGTTCGCCCGGCTCAAGAGCCCGTTTGTTTTGATGCCATGCTGCAGCCGAGTAGTTTGCAGTATGCAGTGAATTATCGACGGCCGGGAGTCGGAGGCTAAATGGAAGACCTGCTCCCCTATTACGAGCGCGAACTGGCTTTCCTGAGGCAACACTCGCGGGAGTTCGCCGAGCGTTACCCGAAACTGGCCGCGCAACTGCTGCTCTCCGGCGAGGCCTGCGACGATCCGCATGTCGAGCGCATGATCCAGTCATTCGCGCTGATGACGGCACGCGTCTCCAAAAAGCTCGAAGACAGCTATCCTCAATTTACAGAGGCATTTCTCAGTGTGCTCTATCCGCATTATCTGAGACCGTTTCCAAGTTGTTCCATTGCCTATTTCGAGTACCGTGGCGCTGACTTGAGTTCCAGCAGTTCACTGCCACGCGGCACGGTTTTGCACTCGAGACCAATCAAGGGGGCAGTCTGCAAGTTTCGGACTGCCTGGGATCTGCAGTTGCATTCCGTTGTGATCGACGCGGTTCGCTTCGATCCGATCGCCAGTTCTCCCGGCGAGATGAAGCTCCCGGTCGGCTGCAATGCCATTCTGTCGGTGGATTTGGTCTGGAATGGCGAGATTTCCCGCAAGGTTGGCGAGAATGGCAAGTTGCGGGTTTACATCGATGCCGAGCCCTCGCTGGCTTCCGCGCTGCGCGATGCCCTGTTCCTAAAAGTTTGCAAGACCTACGCGGCCGGACCGGACAAGCGCTGGCATGTCGCCGGGGAGAAACTGATCGGTGAAGTCGGTTTTGCCCCCGATGAGGCGCTGATCGACATGCCCGAAACGGCGCATGGCGCCTATCGCTATCTGACGGAGTATTTCTGTTTCCCGGAGAAATTCAATTTCTTCGATATCGATCTGGCCTGTATCCCCGAGGGGTTGCAGAAAGAAACACGTCTGAGCCTGCATTTCGCCCTTGGCGACCTGCGTGCCGACAGCGATGCATCGCGTCTGCTGCAAACCCTGATGGCCAAGAATTTGCGCCTTGGCTGCGTGCCGGTAGTCAATTTGTTCTCCCGGCCCGGCGATCCGATCAGGGTGACTCATCGTCAATCGTCATATCCGGTTGTGGCGGATGCAAGACGTGCCTACGCCTACGACATCTACTCCATCGATTCGGTCAAACGTGTCCGGCAGACGGCGCATGGAGAATCCGTGATCGAGTTCCGGCCGTTCTTTTCACTGCGTCATGGCGAGGCGCCGGACAAGAACGGCTACTACTGGCATGCCCAACGCGATCCCCTGCTTGCCGAGAGTAGTCCGGGCTATGAAACCTCGCTGTCGATCGTCGATGTCGATTTCGATCCGGTATCGCCGAATACGGATGTGCTGAGTCTGCAACTGACCTGTACCAATCGAGATCTGCCACCCCTGATGTCGGTTGGCATGGCTTCGGGCGACCTGTTCATGGAAGGCGGCTCGCATGTTCGCTCCATCCGCTTGTTGCGCAAACCGACGCAACCCTGTCGCTTCGATCATCGCGGGGATGGTCAGTGGCGGATGATTTCCCATTTGTCGCTAAACCACCTTTCACTGACGGGTAGCGGCCTACGTGCCTTCCAGGAAATGCTGACGTTGTACGACCTGCCGCGCAGCGCCGCTGCACGTCGACAAATCGAGGGCATTCGCGCCATTTCGCAAACGGAAAAAACCGTGTGGATGCCGGGCAAGCCCTTTGCCAGCTTCGTTCGCGGCATCGAGGTTTCGCTGGTCGTCGATGAGAGCAGTTTCGTCGGCAGCGGCCTCGATGTCTTTGCGCGCTGCATCGACCGTTTTCTTGGTCTGTATGTCAGCCTGAACAGTTTTGTTCAACTCGTGGTTCTTTCGAGCCGGAGTGGAGAGGAATTGATCCGATGCGCACCACGCAACGGCGATTCGATCCTGGCCTGATCGAGCAGACCCTGCAAGCGCCCGAGCGCTACGAGTTCTTCCAACTCGTCCGTCTGTACGAGCGCATCTTTCGTTCATCCGGCTCCGGTCAGGGCCAGGACATCGTGAATGAACGCATTCGTTTCCGGAATTCCTTGCGCATGGGTTTCGCGCCCAGCCAGGTCGACGCCATCCGTGGCGAGTTTCACAAAGACGACGACGGGCTTGAAACCGGGGAACTGGAGCGTGTCGACATTACCCCGAGTTTCATGGGCATGCTGGGGGTCAATGGCACGCTGCCGATCCATTACACCGAACGGGTCATCGACAACGCGCGGTTTTTGCGCGACGAATCGGGGCGGGCCTTTCTCGATCTCTTCACCAACCGGGCGCTTGGGCAGTTTTACCGTGCCTGGAAAAAATACCGCCTGGCGATCCAGTATGAAACCGACCGTCGGAACCGCTATCTCCCCCTGGTGTTGGCGGTTGGCGGGCTTGGCTTTGATTCCCTCAAACAGCGGCTGAATATGCAGCCGGGCGCGATCGAAGACGAATCGATCGCCTATTTCTGCGGCCTGCTGCGCCAACGTCCGGTTTCGGCGGAAAGCCTGCAAAAAGCCCTGTCCGGCTACTTCCGGGTACCGGTAAAAATCGAACAGTTCGTCGGCAACTGGTACGTTTTACCTGAACAGCAGCGCTCAATTCTCGGTCTGCGCAACGTCGCGCTGGGCCGCGATGCGCTGGCTGGCGAGCGAGTCTGGCAGCGTAATCTGCGACTCCGTATTCACCTTGGGCCGCTCCGGCACGAAACCTACATGGCCTTCCTGCCGAAGGGAGAGCTCGCCGCGGCACTGGAAAAACTGCTATCGCTGGCGACTGGCGGGCAATTCGAATACGAAATCCGCCCAGTGCTCCGGGCCGAGGATGTCCAGCCGGCAGCGCTGAGTGGACAAAGGCGCCTGGGCTACGACGGCTTCATGACGACCCGCCCGGAAACACGCGATCGCGGCGATGCCGCCTATCTCACCCGTTTTATTCACTAAACACAGTCAAATTGCGATGAGCACCTCGTTGAAAACCCTGATCAGCAAACTCAATGCCACCTGCCGGCAGGCTGCCGAACGCGCCGCCAGCATCTGCATGGCGCGCGGCAACTACGAGGTCGACCTCGAACACATCCTGATCGCGCTCCTGGAACATCCGGGCGCCGACCTGCTCGTCATCGCCAAGCGCAGCGGCATCAGTCCGACCGGGCTGGAGCGCGAACTCAACCAGGAGATCGACCGTTTCAAGACAGGCAACACCAGGACACCGGTCTTTTCCACGCACATCATCAAACTGCTTGAACAGGCATGGCTGATCGCCTCACTCGATACGCGCCTGCCGCGCATCCGCTCCGGCCATCTGCTGCTCGCGCTGCTGACCGAACCGGAACTGTCGCAACTGGCGGTACGCGGCGCCCGGCTGCTGGCCAAGGTCCGGCTCGAAGAACTCAAGCACAATTTCGACAAGCTCACCGAAGGCTCCGCCGAAGCGGCGGAAGTGGCCGGCCTGGGCGTTGCGCCGGCAACGGATGCGGCAGGCGACCCGATGGCCGAGGTGGCGGCGCAGGCCGGCAAGACCCCGGCGCTCGATCAGTTCACCACCAATCTCACCCAGCGCGCCCGGGATGGCAAGGTTGATCCGGTCATCGGGCGCGACGCCGAAATCCGGCAAACCATCGACATCCTGATGCGCCGTCGCCAGAACAATCCCATCCTGACCGGCGAGGCCGGCGTCGGAAAAACAGCGGTCGTCGAAGGGCTGGCCCTGCGCATTGCCCAGGACGACGTACCGCCGCCGCTGCTCGGCGTCGAACTGCACACCCTCGACATGGGGCTGCTGCAAGCCGGCGCCAGCGTCAAGGGCGAATTCGAAAATCGCCTCAAGAACGTCATCGACGAAGTCAAGAAAAGCCCCAAGCCCATCATCCTGTTCATTGACGAAGCGCACACCATGATCGGCGCCGGCGGGCAATCCGGCCAGAACGATGCCGCCAACCTCCTCAAACCGGCGCTGGCGCGGGGTGAACTGCGCACCGTGGCGGCGACCACATGGGCGGAATACAAGAAATACTTCGAAAAAGACGCGGCGCTTGCCCGTCGCTTTCAAGTCGTCAAGATCGAAGAGCCGGGCGAGTCGATTGCCGCCGCCATGCTGCGCGGCATGGTGCCGTTGATGGAAAAACATTTCGGCATTCGTGTCCTGGACGAAGCCGTCACCGAAGCGGTTCGTCTTTCCCATCGCTACATCAGCGGGCGCCAACTGCCGGACAAAGCAATCGGTGTGCTCGACACCGCCTGCGCAAAAGTCGCGCTCGGCCAGAGCGCCATCCCCGCGTTGATCGACGAAGCGGACAAGCGCCTGCTGCGCGAACGCGCCGAACTCGCCGCCCTGGAGCGCGAAGCCGCCGCCGGCGGCTGGCACGCGGCGCGGATCGGCGAACTGAAGGCACAAATTGCAGCCATCGAATCCGATCTGGCGATCCACAAAACCCGTTTCGAAGAAGAGAAAGGGCTGGTCGCCCGCATCCTCGAACTGCGCGGCGAACTGGAAACCGCCAGGCCGGCCGCCGGAACCGCGGCACCCGCCGAAAAACCGCGCAGCCGCAAAAAAACCGCCGACGCCGGAGTCGGCAACCCGGAACTCGACAAATGCCTGCAACGCCTGCGCGAACTGCAAGGCGAAACGCCCATGGTGCCGCTGCAAGTCGACGGCCACGTGGTTGCCGAAATCGTCGCCGCCTGGACGGGCATTCCGCTCGGCAAAATGGTCAAGGACGACATCAAGACCGTGCTCAACCTCAAGCCGCTGCTGCAAGAACGGGTAATCGGCCAGGACCATGCGCTCGAAGCCATCGCCCAGCGCGTGCGGACGGCGAGGGCGAGCCTGGAAGACCCGAACAAGCCGAAAGGGGTATTCCTCTTCGTCGGCCCCTCCGGCGTCGGCAAAACCGAAACCGCGCTGGCCCTGGCCGACATCCTCTATGGCGGCGAAAGAAAGCTGATCACCATCAACATGAGCGAATACCAGGAAGCGCACAGCGTTTCCGGCCTGAAAGGATCGCCCCCGGGCTACGTCGGCTACGGCGAGGGCGGGGTGCTGACCGAAGCGGTACGGCGCAATCCGTACAGCGTCGTACTCCTCGACGAAGTCGAAAAGGCCCACCCCGACGTCCTCGAACTCTTCTTCCAAGTCTTCGACAAAGGCGTGCTGGACGATGCCGAAGGCCGCGAAATCGACTTCCGCAACACGCTCATCATCCTGACCAGCAATACCGGCGCCTCGCAGATCATGCAAGCCTGCCTCAACAAGACGGCGGATCAATTGCCGGCCGCCGACGCCCTGGCGGAAGCCTTGCGGCCCATCTTGTTCAAAGCCTTCAAGCCGGCTTTCCTGGGGCGGCTGAAAGTCATTCCCTACTACCCGATTTCCGACGACGTACTGGTCGAAATCATCGAACTCAAGCTACGCCGCATCCGCGACCGGATCCTCGCCAACCACAAGGCCAGCTTCGCCTGGGACGACAAACTGGTCGAAGCCGTACTGGCCCGTTGCACCGAAGTCGACTCCGGCGCGCGCAATGTCGACCACATCCTCAACGGTACCCTGCTGCCTGAAATCGCCGAAACCGTGCTCTCCCGGATGGCCGAAGGCGCCAGCATCGGCAGCATAAAAATCAGCGCCGGCAAGAGCGGCGAATTCAAATACACCATCAAATAACCGTCCCGAGGAAACCCCCTATGTCCGACGCCATAACCTCGATCGTCGACGCCCTAAGCGGCCCGACCTGGACCCAGCACGCCCGGCTGCTGACGCTGCACACCCCGCTGGGCGCGGACGTGCTGTTGGCGGAGACGGCGGACATCGAAGAAACGCTCGGGCCGGTTGGCGAACACGCGGGCTACCGCATCCGGCTCACCGCCCTGGG
>JAVBRT010000024.1:0-25791 GCA_031547725.1 Azonexus sp.
TTGGCTACTACGTCTAGTTCGGCATCTTCTTCCGGGGTGTGATGACTGATTTCGGCGCCTGCTTGATTTCCCGGCGCTTCGCCGGGCTTTGCCAGCGCCTGGGTCTGCGCCACCTGCGGACCAAACCTTAAAAGCCTCATACGAATGTCAAGTGTGTGAGCTTCATCCAGACCTCCTTGCTGGAATGGGCCTATGCCCGGACCTATGACTCCTCCACCCAGCGTGCTCAGCATCCGCCACTCTTGCTGCATCACTACATCTGGCACAGACCTCATGCCAGCCTTCAATATCAGCCGCCAATCTCCCGAATCACCGCACTGAACAACCTGGTGGGTTTACACAGCTAGATTCACCAAAACTTCGGGTTATTCGAGGTGCCCTGTTGAAGGTTAACGACTATCCGTTGCCAGATATGTCATTCGGAAATATGTCGTCCGATTGCGGAAGCCCTGGCACCGATACAAGGCACGAAACCTCGTCGAGCGCTTCTTCAATCGCCTCAAGCAGTTTGCCGTATCGCCACCCGATACGACAAACTTGCCAAGCGTTTCAACGCCTTCCTGCATCTCGCTTGTGCCTATATCTGGCTACTGTGAACACGCCCTAGTTATTTATCCACCAATACCCCTTCTTCTTCGCATCCTTGCGCTGCTCCTGAATGGTGGACTCATCTTCACCGCACATTCCAAGCTCGCCTTGCGACACCATTTCGCCCGTGTCCAAATCGATGTTTATTTCGCACTCGTAAAACGCAGGTATTTTTGCGTTGCGGGGATCCTTGGCGGGCCAATGCGTGCACAACACCCCCCCCATCATTTTGACGATTCCAGTGGGTGCACAGGTGGCATTAGGGTCTTTTACGGTAGAGTTTTCCGGCATTTTTTCAAACAAACCTTGTGCGACTTGCCCACGAAACGTCATCCAGGCTACGCGATCTCTCGTAGTAATCCATCCCTTTGGCGGTGCCATGTATAAATCCCGTGATTGAACAGAATCTTGCGCCTGAACAGCACCAATTATCATGGTGGACAGCAATAACACCCCGATTGACCGCATACGCCTACTCCCGCTCCAGCACATTGACGCCAGGCACCAGCAAACCGGACGCGCCTTTTATCTTGAGGTTCTTGTCGAAGCGTTCAACAAAAACGCTGTTGATAGGTGCAATGCCATAGAGTTCCGCGGGATCGACATGACCTGTCAGCCCCTTGTGTGGAAGTTCTGTCGTGTGAATGCCGAAGTGCAGATGCGCGTCATCTAGCGACTGCCCCTTGGCGTTACCCGATTGCCCCGTCCGGCCAATCATATCGCCTCGCTTTACCTGCCCCCCGCCAGTGACATGGAAAACCATCAGATGCGCATAGGTTGCGTAGAGCGTGCGCTTTTGGTGTTCAAATTTCAGCGTGACCATGAGGCCGTAGTTTTGATCTGTGAGCGCATGCCCGATCACTCCATCCGCAATCGCATAGCACGGTGTTCCAGGCTGGGCCAGCAAATCCCACCCCTGATGCGGCTTTGTTCCACCATTACGCACCATGCCGAAAGCGTTGTTCGTCTTCGCGCCGCGAATCCTGTTGACCTCCAGCGGCCAAGAAAGCCCCGACATAACCACCCCGCATACCGTCAAAGAACAGAAGAATATATGCTAACGTACTGAATTCTGCAAGATGGATAGCGCTCAATCCGCTCGGTCTGAATCATCGGCACCAACTCATTGCAGCGGATTTGATCAGACCGGCCAAAGGGGAGAGCCGCAGGTACTGGCGGCTTTTAGCCGTAGGCCCGGCCGGAGTAAAAATCTAGAGGCCGAGGGATGCGGACTGCCCCGCCAAAACCAGCCCCCCTGAACAACCGGGCACAGCGACCATCGAGCCGCGTAGCGGCACACGGATCGGTCCAGGGCTGCGAAATCAGACGCCCCCCTGCCCGAGCAGCGCTTCGTAGATCGCCAGATCGCCCGCCAAAAAGCAGACGAAGCTCACCTCGCGGATGCTCTCGAACTCGACGGCGGCCGCACGCACGCTGGCCACCGCCAGCGGCGCCGCCAGGTGCACCGGATAGCCGTAGACACCGGTGCTGATGCCGGGGAAGGCGATGGTTTCGACACCGTTGTCGGCCGCGATGGCCAGCGAGCGCCGGTAGCAGGAGACCAGCAATTCGGGTTCGCCCTGCGCTCCGCCCTGCCAGACCGGGCCGACGGTGTGGATGACGAAGCGGGCCGGCAGGCGGTAGCCCCGCGTCAGCCTGGCCTCGCCCGTCGGGCAGCCGCCGAGTGTGCGGCATTCGCGCAGCAAATCCGGCCCGGCGGCGCGGTGGATGGCGCCGTCGACGCCACCGCCGCCGAGCAGCGAGGCATTGGCTGCATTGACGATGGCGTCGACCGCCAGCGTGGTGATATCGGCGTACAAGGCGAGTAGTCGGGCAGACATGGCGGCAATGGCAGGGTTGGAGAATCCGATACTACAACCCCAGCCGATTCGTTCTAAATCGTTGCCGGCAACGCCAAGGAGTGGCGGCCGGCGGCCGGCATAGACCAACCCCGCGCCGGCGGGATCGCGGGCCGACGCTCCGGAAGACGGCAGGAGCGCTCAAGCCCGGCCTTCAGCCAGTATCCAGTCACGAAAGGCGGCGACCGACGGCCGCCCGGCCATGGCCGGCGACATCACCAGGTAATAGGCGTAAGGGGACGGCGTCGTCAGCGCGAACGGCTTGAACAGGCGGCCGGCGGCGATGTCGGTATCGACCAGCGGCGACGCCGCCAGGGCGACGCCCTGGGCGTCGAGGGCCGCTTCGACGGCGAGCACCGCATTCGAAAAATGCAGGCCGCGCCGGGCGTCAATCCCGTCGACGCCGGCCATCGCCAGCCACTGCGCCCAGTCCGGCCGGCGCTCCTCGGCAGCGATGGTTTCGTCGTGGATCAGCACATGGCGCGCCAGATCGGCCGGCACCGCCAGCGGCCGCTCCGGCGTCGGCAGGGAGGGGCTGCAGACGGGCACGTAGTCCGGCGCGAAAATCTTCTCCACCCGCTGGCCGGGATAGTGGCCGGTGCCGTAGCGGATCGCCAGTTCGCTGGCCGGGCTGCGCGGGTCGATCGGGCGCCGTTCGTGGGCGGCCGCCTCGCCTTGGCGATCGACGTTGTCGGCGCCGCTCGACAGGCGCAGCACGATCTCCGGATGCCAGGCACCGAAGCGCGGCAGGCGCGGCACCAGCCAGCGCGAGGCGAAGGAAGGCGGCGCATGGATGGTCAGCGTTCCCTCGGCGCCCTGGCGGGTGCTGTCGATGGCGGCGGCCAGGCAGCCGAATCCTTCCCGCAGCTTGGGCAGCATCGCCTCGCCGTAGGGCGTGATGGCGATGGCCCGCGTCAAGCGGCGAAACAGCGGCCGGCCGAGATAGTTTTCCAGCCAGCGGATCTGCTGGCTGATGGCGGCCGGCGTGACGTGCAACTCCTCCGCCGCCTTCTTGAAACTCAGATGCCGGGCCGCCGCCTCGAAGGCGCGCAGTGCCGCGAATGGGGGAAGTTGATAGGCCATGACAACGATTAAGTATTACTTTTCCGTCGCATCATAAAGTGTCGTTTGTCGCCGGGCAATGCGCCCGTTATCGTTGTGCCTCGGCGAATCCCGCCGCCCGACGAAGACCGGACCATGGCCACCCGCCCGACGCTCTCCGGTTTTCCGAAGCCGCTCCCTACCCGATGCGGCGCGCTGGATTCCCCCCTCATATCTCAGCCTCCCTGAAGATCATGCGCCCTTGTGGGCTTGGGCCCGCCGCGCGCGGGCTCTTTTTTACCTTTTTCCCCAGGACCGATACACACCATGCAGACCCCGAACGGATCGTCCCGCATCCAATGCGCCAAGCTGCGCGGCAAAGTGATGTCGGCGGAAGACGCGGCCGGCCTGATCCCGTCCGGCGTCAACGTCGGCATGAGCGGCTTCACCGGCGCCGGCTACCCGAAGGCGGTGCCGTCGGCGCTGGCCAAGCGGATCATGGACGCCAACATCTACGGCAAGAAATTCAAGATCGGCGTGTGGACCGGCGCCTCCACCGCGCCCGACCTCGACGGCGCGCTGGCGATGGTCGACGGCGTCGAGATGCGCCTGCCCTACCAGTCCGACCCGACCTGCCGCAAGCGCATCAACGCCGGCGAGATGGAGTACATCGACATCCACCTGTCGCACGTCGCCCAGTTCGTCTGGTCGGGCTTTCTCGGCAAACTCGACATCGCCGTCGTCGAAGTCGCCGGCGTACTGGAAGACGGCCGGCTGATCCCGTCGTCGTCGGTCGGCAACAACAAGACCTGGCTGGACCAGGCCGACAAGGTGATCCTCGAGGTCAATTCCTGGCAGAACCCGGAACTCGAAGGGATGCACGACATCTATTACGGCACCCAGCTGCCGCCGAACCGCAAGCCGATCCCGCTGCTGCGCACCCAGGACCGGATCGGCGAAGCCTATCTGCGCTGCGACCCGGCCAAGGTCATCGCCGTCGTCGAGACGCACAGCCCCGACCGCAATTCGGCCTTCTCGGCACCGGACGACAATTCGCGCCAGATCGCCGGCCACATCCTCGAATTCCTCGAACACGAGGTCAAGAAGGGCCGCCTACCGGCCAACCTGCTGCCGCTGCAGTCGGGCGTCGGCAACATCGCCAACGCGGTGATGGCCGAACTCAACCAGGGCCCATTCGACGACCTGACCGCCTACACCGAAGTGCTGCAGGATGGCATGCTGGAGATGATCAAGTCGGGCAAGCTGACCTGCGCCTCGGCCACCGCCTTCTCGCTCAGCTCCGGCGCGCTGGCCGAACTCAACGCCGACCTCGGCCGCTACAAGAGCAACATCATCCTGCGCCCGCAGGAAATCTCGAACCACCCGGAAGTCATCCGCCGCCTAGGCGTCATCGCGATGAACGGCATGATCGAGGCCGACATCTACGGCAACGTCAATTCGACGCACGTCATGGGCACCCGGATCATGAACGGCATCGGCGGCTCCGGCGACTTCGCCCGCAACGCCTACCTGTCGATCTTCATGACCCCGTCGCAGGCGCGCGACGGCGAGATTTCCTGCATCGTGCCGATGGCCGCGCACGTCGACCACACCGAGCACGACGTTCAGGTCCTGGTCACCGAGCAGGGCCTGGCCGACCTGCGCGGCCTGTCGCCGAAGCAGCGCGCCCGGGCGATCATCGAGCATTGCGCGCACCCGCATTTCAAGCCGGCGCTGAACGACTACTACAAGCGGGCGCTCGACCAGTCGCCGGGCAAGCAGACGCCGCACCTGCTGGAAGAAGCCCTGAGCTGGCACCTGCGCTACCTGCGCCAGGGCGCGATGTAAGCCGGCCCACCGCGGCCGCGCTTGGCTGGACGGGTCGTTCAGCCGGTGCGGCGCACGGACGCGCAAATCGCATCTCCCGCCGCCGGCCAGTTGCGGCGCACAGGCCGCGTTGATGCTGGAAGCGCGGCGGTTCCGACATGGCGGGCAATGAACCGGACGAACGGGCGGATAGCCGGGTCGGGCGGTGAATATGGCGAGCCGGGCATCGCGGCGCGAACGATGGGGAAGAACAGGGTTCCAATGCAGTATCTCCGGCAACGCCAATAGGGAATGTCTGAACAAGTGGTTTCATGAAAACCTCAGCCCAACTGAATCAATGTGTTACGGTGACATGGCGCTGAGGTTCGGGATTCGTTCAGATAATCCATAGAGGTTGCCAGGAGGTATCCGGTGCCGGGCGGACAGGCATTCCGGCGGGATGGACGACGTCTTTGCTGCACCGCAACAAGATGGTACTGTTCACCGACAATAACTTCCCTTGCAGAGAACCCACATGAGCGATATCGACCTGAAACGCTTTTTCCTCGAAAACGTCCGGCTGTTCGAGAGTTTCGCTGCCGACAAGATCGAGGAGATTGTCCTCAAATCCCGCCTGGCCACCTTCGAGGGCAACGAGGCGATGATCGAAACCGGCGACGAGGGCAAGTTCATCGGCGTCATGATCAGCGGCCACGCCGAGATCTCGATCACCGACAACACCGGCACCCGAGCCGTGATCTGCCAGTTGGAGGCCGGCGACGTGTTCGGCGTGATGTCGCTGCTGACCGGCGAGCCCATCGTCGCCGACGTCATCGCCGGCAACCGCTGCTTCGTGCTGCTGATTCCGCAGGCGGTATTCAACAGCCACATCCTGACCAATCCGAAGGCGCTCGGCTACCTCTCGCGCCTGCTCGCCGAACGCGCCCGGACGATGTCATCCGACCCGCTCAGCAGCCAGGTCCAGGCCGCGGTCAAGGCCGACGACCCCTACGCCCTGTCGCTGACCAGCGACCAGCCGGGCAAGATCGTCGTCCTCAACGTCGGCATCAGCCAGATTCATTTCGGCATCTACGACACCGCCGAAAGCGGCGCCGACATCCACGGCGTGATCGACAACGCCGATCCGCAGGCGGCGCGCGTCATGGTCCGCGTCGGGCCGCAGCAGAAGAACATCGAGCGGCCGGCGTTCAAGCTCTCCGACCTGTTCGCGGTGATCGCCGAAGCAACCGCCCTGCTCGGCCCGGCCTTCGCCTTCCATCCCGAGGACGTGACCGCCGTCGGCCACCGCGTCGTGCATGGCGGCAACAAGTTCGCCAGCTCGGTCGTCATCACCCCGGCGGTGATCGCCGACATCGAGGAACTGGCCGCCTTCGCGCCACTGCACAACCCGGTCAACGTGGCCGGCATCCGCGTCGCCCTGAAAACCTTCCCCAACGTGCCGCAGGTGGCGGTGTTCGACACCGCCTTCCACCAGACGCTGGCGCCCTACGCCTACCTCTACGGCCTGCCCTACGAGTTGTACAAGCAGCACGGCATCCGCCGCTACGGCTTCCACGGCACCTCGCACCGCTACGTCTCGCTGAAGGCGGCGGAAGTCCTCAAGCGCCCGCTCGGCGAACTGGAGATCGTCTCCTGCCACCTCGGCATCGGCGCCTCGCTGTGCGCCATCGACCACGGCCGCTCGGTGGACACCACCATGGGCATGACGCCGACCGACGGCCTGATCATGCCCAGCCGCTCGGGCAGCATCGACCCGGCGGTGATGATCCATCTGATGGAGCAGCACAAGATGTCGCCCGAGCAATTGTCGGCGCTGATCAACAGCGAAAGCGGCCTCAAGGGCATTTCCGGCATTTCCAGCAACATCCACGAGATCGAGAAGGCCGCCGCCGACGGCCACCACCGCGCCCTGCTGGCGCACAAGGCCTTCTGCTACCAGGTGCGCAAGAACATCGGCGCCTACGTCGCGGCGATGGGCGGCATCGACGTCCTGGCCTTCACCGGCGACGTCGGCGAAACCAGCGCGACGGTGCGCAGCCTGGCCTGCCAGGGCCTCGAATTCATGGGCCTGCGCCTCGACGAGGAAAAGAACCGCAACCTCGGCCAGTTCGACGGTTACGCCGTCGTCTCGGCCGCCGATTCGCCGGTCACCATCCTCGTCGTCGCCAACGACGACGAACGCCTGGTCGCCTGGGAAGCCCTGCGCGCCATCGAGCGCAACCAGCTGCTGCTCGAAGCCAAGGCCGAGGAAACGCCGGCCATCCCGGTGGAAATCTCGGCGCACCACGTGCATCTGGCGCAGGCCGACGTCGAGGCATTGTTCGGCCCCGGCCACCAGCTGACGCCGATGCACGAGCTGTCGCAGCCAGGCCAGTACGCCTGCGAGGAAAAAGTGCACCTGGTCGGCCCCAAGGGGCGGATCGCCAACGTCCGCGTGCTCGGCCCGACACGCAAGGAAACCCAGGTCGAGATCGCCATGACCGAGCAGTTCAAGCTCGGCGTCCAGCCGCCGATCCGCCAGTCCGGCGACCTCGCCGGCACGCCCGGCCTGACGCTGGAAGGCCCGTACGGCAATGCTGTGATCGAGCGCGGCGTGATCTGCGCCCAGCGCCACATCCACATGTCGCCGGACGACGCGCGGCGTTTCCGCGTGCGCGACAACTACGTCGTCCGCGTCCGCGTCGAGGGCGACCGCGAGCTGATCTTCGGCGACGTGGTGGTGCGCGTGAATCCCAACTTCCGGCTGGCCATGCACATCGACACCGACGAAGGCAACGCCGGCAACCTCCGCACCGGCATGCTCGGCCACATCGAGGAAATCCAGAGCCGCCACTGACGACCGCCTCCGGGCGGTCGGCCGTCCCGGCGGCGGCAGCCTGGCGTCGGTGGCCGTCGCCAACGCCCGCCCTCTGCCTCGGAGTGGTCTTGCCGAGGCGTCAAGACAGCGGCGCAACGGGTGCCACTACGCGGTCTGTATGGCGACGCCATCGGGGCTAACGGAACGCCCGGCCGGTGGCTGAAACGGATTTCCAGCATCCGTCCATCACCCCCGTTCGAACACCGCGCCCGGTTTTTCATCCATCTCCGGGCGCGGTATAGTCCGCCCCCGGCCATTTCCCCCGCGGCCCGCGCCATCCACTCCATGCCTCTGCCCTCTCTCGATCCCGCCGCCTACCCGGCCCAGCTCGCCGCCAAGGTCGCCCGCTTCCGGGCTGATTTCGCCGCCTTCGCCCTGCCCGAACCGGCGGTGTTTGCATCAAGGCCGCTGCATTACCGGCTGCGCGCCGAGTTCCGCGTCTGGCACCACGGCGAGGTCTTCGACTACGCCATGTTCGACCCGGACAATCCGCGCCAGCCGGTGCTGATGGCCGACTTCCCGGCCGCCGGCGCCGCCGTCTGCGCTCTGATGCCACGCCTGCGCGCCGCCATCCTGGCCGACGAGACGCTGCGCCGCCGACTCTACGGCATCGAGTTCCTGGCCACGCTGAGCGGCGAGATGCTGGTCACCCTGATCTATCACCGCCCGCTCGACGCGGCCTGGGAAGCAGCGGCGCGGCGGTTGGCGGCGGCCCTGAAAATTGGCCTGATCGGCCGCAGCAAGGGGCAAAAGATCGTGCTCGACCGCGACTGGGTGCTCGAACAGTTCGAGCTCGACGGCCGCACGCTGCGCTACCAGCAATTCGAAGGCAGCTTCACCCAGCCCAACGGCAGCGTAAACCGGCATATGCTCGGCTGGGCCCGCGCCCAGGCTGCCGGGCTGGGCGGCGATCTGCTCGAACTCTATTGCGGCAACGGCAACTTCACCGTCGCCCTGGCGCCGCTGTTCGGGCGGGTGCTGGCGACCGAGGTCAGCAAACCCTCGGTGCGGGCGGCGCAGTACAACCTGGAGGCCAACGGCGTCGGCAACGTCGCCATCGTGCGCATGGCCAGCGAGGAAATCAGCGCCGCCCTGGCCGGGCGCGAGCGTTTCCAGCGCCTCAAGGAGGTCGACCTGGCCGCCTACCGCTTCTCGACGCTGTTCGTCGACCCGCCGCGCAGCGGGCTGGACCCGGCCACCGTCGAACTGGCGCGCGGCTTCGAGCATATCCTGTACATCTCGTGCAATCCGCAGACCTTGCGCGACAACGTCGCCGCCCTGCACGACACGCACGAAATCGTCGCCGCGGCGGCCTTCGACCAGTTTCCCTATACCGATCACCTGGAAACCGGGCTGCTGCTGCGGCGGCGCTGAACGCGCGGCAACGGCCGAAGCAGGCCGGCCGATGAACAAGGCCGGCCCCGGCCCGCAAAATGACATTGGCAAAACCACCGTTGTCGACCCAAGATCGACAGCTGGCACGCCGCCGCAGCCAATACACCACCTGCCGGATACAGGCGGCGCCCTCCATAAAGAAAATGAATGCAACTTCCTAATTTCTAGCTGATTTTTCACAATCGTCAGTTAGACTCGGGTGCATGGTCCTGCTCCTGATCGTATTTCTTCCCTTCATCGGCAGCCTGTGCGCAGCACTTCTCCCCACCAACGCGCGTAACGCGGAAGCCTGGCTGGCGGGAATCATCGCGCTGACGGTCACGCTGCTGACCGCCGCCCAGTATCCGCAACTGGCCGTCGACAACGTGCTGCGCCTGACGATTCCGTGGTCGCCCACCCTCGGCATCGACTTCCAGTTGCGCATGGACGGCTACGCCTGGCTGTTCACCCTGCTGGTGTCGCTGATCGGCACGCTGGTGGTCATCTACGCCCGCTATTACATGTCGCCGGCCGACCCGGTGCCGCGCTTCTTCTCCTTCTTTCTCGCCTTCATGGGCACCATGCTCGGCGTCGTACTCTCCGGCAACCTGCTGCAGCTGGCGATGTTCTGGGAGCTGACCAGCCTCGCCTCGTTCATGCTGATCGCCTACTGGCACCACCGCAGCGATGCCCGCACCGGCGCCCGGATGGCGCTGACCGTGACCGGCATGGGTGGTCTGGCGCTGCTCGCCGGCGTGCTGCTGATCGGCCATATCGTCGGCAGCTACGACCTCGACGCGGTGCTGGCCGCCGGCGAGCAGATCCAGGCGCACGCCTGGTACCCGGCCATCGTCGGTCTGATCGCCGTCGGCGCGCTCTCCAAGAGCGCCCAGTTCCCCTTCCATTTCTGGCTGCCGCACGCGATGGCGGCACCGACACCGGTGTCGGCCTACCTGCACTCGGCGACCATGGTCAAGGCCGGCGTCTTCCTGCTCGCCCGGCTGTGGCCGGTGCTCGCCGGCAGCGACCTGTGGTTCTGGCTGATCGGCGGCGCCGGCCTGATCACGCTGCTGATCGGCGGCTACCTGGCGCTGTTCCAGAACGACCTGAAGGGCGTGCTGGCCTATTCGACCATCAGCCACCTCGGCCTGATCACCCTGCTGCTCGGCATGAACAGCGAGCTGGCGCTGGTCGCCGCCGTCTTCCACATGGTCAACCACGCCACCTTCAAGGCCTCGCTGTTCATGGCCGCCGGTATCGTCGACCACGAGACCGGCACCCGCGACATCAACCGCCTCTCCGGCCTCTACCGGGCCATGCCGATCACCGCCACGCTGGCCATGGTGGCCGCCGCCGCGATGGCCGGCGTGCCGCTGCTCAACGGCTTCCTGTCGAAGGAAATGTTTTTCGCCGAAACCATCTTCCTCGCGCGCCCGGACTGGCAGCGCCTGCTGCTGCCGGTGGCGGCGACGCTGGCCGGGATGCTCAGCGTCGCCTATTCGCTGCGCTTCGTGCACCGCGTTTTCTTCGGCCCGCCGGCCACCGATCTGCCGCACCAGCCGCACGAGCCGACGCGCTGGATGCTGCTGCCGAGCGCCCTGCTGGTCGCCACCTGCCTGCTGGTCGGCATCCTGCCGGCGCATACCGTCGGCCCCTACCTGCGCACCGCCACCGACGCCTTGCTCGGCCCGACGGCGCCGAGCTACAGCCTGGCCGTCTGGCACGGCCTCAACCTGCCGCTGGTCATGAGCGTGACCGCGCTATTCGGCGGCGTGATGCTCTATCTACCCTGCATCGGCCGGCGCAGCGAACGCATTCCGGTGCTCGAAACCATCGACGGCAAACTGGCCTTCAACTGGCTGCTCGGCAAGGTCACCGACCTCGCCGGCCGGCTGCTCGGTTACCTGACCTCGCGGCACTTGCAGGTCCAATTGCTGGTGATCCTGCTGGTCGCGCTCGGCGGCAGCCTGCTGCCCTTTGCCGACGGCCCGCTGCGTTTCGGCGGCGAGTCGCCGACCGCGCTCGACCCGGCCTTCGCCCTGCTGTGGATCGTCGGCGCCATCTGCGCCGTGGCCGCCGCCTGGCAGGCCAAGCTGCACCGCCTGGCGGCGCTGATCCTGGCCGGCGGCGCCGGCCTGGCGACGAGCCTGACTTTCGTCTGGTTCTCGGCCCCCGACCTGGCGCTGACGCAACTGGCGGTGGAAGTCGTCACCGCCGTGCTGATCCTGCTCGGCCTGCGCTGGCTGCCGCGGCGCGACAAGCGCTACCGCGAAGGCAAGGCGGAACCGTTGCGCGCCTATCTGCGCCGCCTGCGCGACCTGCTGGTGGCCGTCGCCGGCGGCGGCGGCCTCGCCGTGCTGACCTACGCCATCCTGACCCATCCGCCCGTCGACGGCATCGCCCCCTTCTTCGTCGAGCAAGCGCTGCCGCAGGGCGGCGGGCTCAACGTGGTCAACGTGATCCTGGTCGATTTCCGCGGCTTCGATACCTTCGGCGAAATTACCGTGGTGGCCATCGTCGCGCTGACGGTGTTCGCCCTGCTGCGGCGCTTCCGCCCGGCGCCCGAGAGCATCGCGCTGCCCGCCCAGCAGGTCGAGCAGGATGCCGATGCCGGCGCCCCCGATCCCGCGGCCGGCCTGCCGACCGGCTACCTGATGCTGCCCGCCGTGCTGGTCCGCCTGTTGTTGCCGATGGCCATGCTGATCTCGCTGTTCTTCCTGCTGCGCGGCCACAACGCGCCGGGCGGCGGCTTCGTCGGCGGCCTGGTGTTCGCCACCGCGATCATCCTGCAGTACATCGTCGGTGGCACCGCCTGGGTCGAGTCGCGCCTGCGCATCCACCCCCTGTACTGGATGGCCATCGGCCTGCTCGGCGCCGCCGCCGCCGGCATCGGCGCCGGCCTCGCCGGCGATCCCTTCCTGACCGCCCAGGCTTGGCACGGCAGCCTGCCGCTGCTTGGCGAGATCCACCTGTCGACGGTGTTGCTGTTCGACGTCGGCGTCTACATGCTGGTGGTCGGCGCCACCGTGCTGATGCTGGTCGCCATCGCCCACCAGTCGCTACGCAGCCTGCCGCGCAAAATCGAAGCCGACGGAGCCCCGTGATGGAACTGGCCCTTTCCCTCGCCATCGGCATCATGGCCGGTTCCGGCATCTACCTGATCCTGCGCCCGCGCACCTTCCAGGTCATCATTGGCCTGTCGCTGCTGGCCTACGCCGTCAACCTGTTCATTTTCGCCATGGGCCGCCTGCGCCTCGGCGCGCCGCCGGTGATCGCGCCGGGACTGGGCAGCAACCCAACGCTGTACACCGACCCGCTGCCGCAGGCGCTGGTGCTGACGGCCATCGTCATCGGCTTCGCCACCACCGCGCTGTTCCTCGTCGTGCTGCTGGCCTCGCGCGGACTGAGCGGTACCGACCACGTCGACGGCCGCGAGCGGGAGGAAGATTGATGGGGGTCCGCACCGCATGAGCGACTGGCTGCAACACCTGCCCATCCTGCCGATCCTGGTGCCGCTGCTGACCGGGGCGCTGCTGCTGTTGTCGAGCGACAGCCGGCACGGGCCGCGCATCGCCCTGTCGCTGTTCGCCGTGCTGCTCCAGTTGGCCGTCGCCGGCGGCCTGCTGGCCATCACCGGAGGCTGGGCAGCGGCGCCGTGGTCGGGCAGCATCGGTATCTACGCGCTCGGTAACTGGGCGCCGCCGTTCGGCATCGTGCTCGTCGTCGACCGCCTGGCGGCGGTGATGCTGACGCTGACCGCCACCCTTGGCCTGGCCGCGCTGATCTACTCGATCGCCCGCTGGGAGAAGGCCGGCGTCCATTACCTGCCGCTCTTCCAGTTCCTGCTGATGGGCCTCAACGGCACCTTCCTGACCGGCGACCTGTTCAATCTCTTCGTCTTCTTCGAAGTCATGCTGGCCGCTTCCTACGGCCTCGCCCTGCACGGCTCGGGCGGCCCGCGGGTGCGCGCCGGGCTGCACTACATCGCCGTCAACCTGCTCGCCTCGCTGTTCTTCCTGATCGCCGCGGCGCTGATGTACGGCGTCACCGGCACGCTCAACCTGGCCGAGCTGCCGTTGCGCGTCGCCGCCCTCGATGCCGGCGACCGCCAGCTGTTCCACGTTGCCGCCGCCATTCTCGGCGTCGTCTTCCTGGTCAAGGCCGGCGCCTGGCCGCTCAATTTCTGGCTGCCGGCAGCCTACGGCAACGCGGTGCCGCCGGTCGGCGCCATTTTCGCCATCCTGACCAAGGTCGGCGTCTATGCCCTGCTGCGCCTCGGCGTGCTGCTGCAGGAAAGCGGCGTCGCCCCGGCGCCCTTCGGCGGCACCTGGCTGTTCTACTGCGGCCTGATCACCATGGCAGTCGGCACCCTGGGCGTTCTCGCCGCGCAGAAGCTCGACCGCCTGGCCGCCTTCCTGGTCGTCGTCTCCTCGGGCACGCTGCTGACCTCCTTCGGCTTCAGCGGCACGCTGCTGACCGCCCCGGCCATCTACTACCTGGTCAGTTCGGTGCTCGGCAGCGGCGCCTTCTTCATGCTGATCGAAATGGCCGAGCGCAACCGGAAACAGGGCGCCGACCTGCTGGCGATCAGCTTCGAGGCCTTCGGCATGGAATCCTCCCGCCACGACACCGAACATCCCGAGGAGATGGTCGGCGTCGCCATTCCGGCGGCGATGGCCTTCCTCGGCCTCGCCTTTGTCTCCTGCGTGCTGCTGTTGACCGGCCTGCCGCCGCTGTCCGGCTTCGTCGGCAAATTCGCCCTGCTCGGGGCTTCGCTGGCTTCGCTGCCGAACGCGCCGCTGCTGCACGTCGGGCTGTTCATCGCGGCCCTGGTGCTGTCCGGCATGGCCGGCCTGATCGCGCTGTCGCGCCTGGGCATCCGCGTCTTCTGGGACATGGAGCGGCAAGCACCGCACCTGCAGTGGCTGGAGGCCGGCCCGGTCGGCGCGCTGCTGCTGGTCTGCCTGTGGCTGGCGCTGGCACCGGAGGGCGCGATGGCTTATTGCGCCGCCGCTTCGGAATCGCTGTACGACGCCAGCGCCTACATCCGCACGGTGATTCCCTACCCGCCGGAGGTCGCGGCGCCATGACGCGGACCCGGAAACCGCCGTATCTCGAAATCCTGCTGCTGCTCCTGTGGCTGGTGGTCAACCAGTCGCTGGCGCCGCATCACTGGCTGCTCGGCCTGCTCTTCGCCTTCCCGATCGCCCGCCTGGTGCGCACGCTGCGCCCGCGCACGGCGCGGCCGCGCCGCTTCGGCCTGGCCCTGGTCCTGTGCTGGCACGTGTTCTGCGACGTCGTCCGCTCCAATTTCGCGGTCGGCCGGATCATCCTCGGCACCGTCCGCCAGCAGCCGAAAGTCGGCTTCCTGAAAATCCCGCTCGACCTGCGCGACCCGCACGGCCTGGCGACGCTGTCGATCATCATCACGGCGACGCCCGGCACCGTTTTCGCCGGCCACGACCCGGACAGCAACGTGCTGACCCTGCACGTCCTCGACCTGCAGGACGAGGCGGCCTGGCTGCACACCATCAAGCACCGCTACGAACGCCCCCTGATGGAGATTTTCGAATGAACGCCCTCCTCGACTGGGCCGTGCATTTCGCCCTCGCCTGCTTCGCCACCGGCATGCTGTGCGCGGCGATCCGCCTGCTGCGCGGCCCCTCGGCGCAGGACCGCATCCTCGCCCTCGACACCCTGTACATCAACGGCATGCTGTCGATCCTGATGCTCGGCATCGGCATCGGTTCGGCGATCTATTTCGACATCGCGCTGCTGATCGCGCTGTTCGGCTTCGTCGGCTCGGCAGCGATGGCCAAGTTCCTGTTGCGCGGCGAGGTCATCGAGCCATGAGCGTCGCCGCCATGTCGCCCTGGCTGGCCCTGCCCGCCGCCATCCTGCTGATCGCCGGCGGCCTGCTGGCGCTGATCGGCTCGCTCGGCCTGCTGCGCCTGAATTCCTTCTACGCCCGCATCCACGCCCCGACCATGGGCAACACGCTGGGCGCCGGCTGCGTGCTGCTCGCCTCGATGCTGACCTCGTCGGCCGCCGCCGGCCGGCCGGTCATCCACGAACTGCTGATCACCATCTTCCTGTTGCTCACTTCGCCGGTAACCACCATGCTGTTGATGCGGGCCGCCGTTTTCCGGAGCGAAACCGGCCGCGACCGCCAAGGAGAAGCCTCATGACCCGCATCCTCGCCGCCACCGACCTGTCTCCCGCCTCCCGTCACGCCGTCGACCGCGCCGCCCGCCTGGCCGGCGAACTCGACGGCCGGCTGCACCTGACGCATGCCATCAGCCCGGGCCTGTTCGACGAGATCCAGCATTTGCTGGCGCCGGGCAGTCCGCCGCTCTCCGTCACCCTCGGCAACGACGCCAGCCGCCACCTGCGGGACATCGCCACCGAACTGGCGCGTACCGGCGGCGCCGGGGCCGAATGCCATGTCGTGTTCGGCAAGCCGGTCGAGGCCCTGCTCGAACATGCCGAGACCATTGCCGCCGACCTCCTGGTCGTCGGTTCGCGCGGCGAAGGCTTCCTGCGCCAATTGACCATCGGCTCGACCGCCCTGCGCCTCCTGCGCAAGACGCGGCGGCCGGCGCTGGTGGTCAAGAGCCCGGTCGGCGGCCCCTACCGCCGCGCCCTGATCGCCATGGACTTTTCGTCGGCCGCCCTGGCCGCCCTGCGCCTGGTCCGGCAAGTCGCGCCGCGGGCCGAACTGGTGCTGCTGCACGCCGTCGAAATCCCCTTCGAGCGCAAGATGCACTACGCCGGCGTGAACAGCGACGTGATCCAGCAGTACCGCACCCAGGCCCAGTTGAAGGCCATGCAGCAACTGCGCCGGCTGGCCGACGATGAACAATTGCCGGAAACGACGACCCACCTGTTCGCCCTCGACGGCAACCCCACCGACCTGATCCTGGAACAGGTCGACGTCCAGGACTGCGACCTGATCGTGGTCGGCAAGCGCGGCGTGCACATCGTCGAGGAACTGCTGCTCGGCAGCACGACCAAGCACCTGCTGATGGAAGCCGAGTGCGACGTCCTGGTCGCCAGCGGCTGAACGGGCGGCCCTCGGTCAAGGGTTTACGCTCGTATTCATTTTTGCGTATATTGAATACGAAAACACAAAAGGATCATGCCATGCCCCACACGACAACCACGACCATGACGGTTCGCCTTGGCGAAGCCCTCAGTGAATTCGTTGCCGCGAACGTAGGCGAGCATGGCGCCTACGAAAACGTCAGCGAATACATCCGTGACCTGATCCGCCGCGACAAGGAACGGGCGGAAGAAAAAGCCTTCGACCGGCTCAAGGCCGAACTGGCCCATGCATATGCCGCCCCGGAATCATCGTACGAGCCGTTGACGGCAGCCGATGTCATCGCACGCAATCAAGCCTGAAGCATGGCTGAAATCCGCGTTCAGGAAGCGGCTTCATATCGGCTCGACGACATCTATCGCCACACTCGGGATCGCTGGGGCGAGCAGCAGGCCAACCGCTACATCACTGGCTTGTTCGCGGCATGCAAAGGCATCGAAAGCCGCGAGACGCTGTCGCGGCCGATTCCGGCCGCATTCGGCATCAATGGCTACTTCTTCCGCTACGAACGGCACTTCGTCCACTGGCGCAGGCTCGCCAACGGAGACATCGGTATCGTGACGATACTGCACGAGCGAATGCACCAGATCGCCCGCTTCCAAGAAGATTTCGGCTTGTAGGCCGAACACGGAAACGCCGTTTCGACAACCGGCCCGTTTGCATCCGAACGCACCCTCACCGTTCCTGCAAACTCTCGCTGGCATGCTGCATCAGCGGCGAGAGGAAATACTCGATCACGCGCCGCTTGTCGGTCTTGATTTCCACCGACACCGCCATGCCCGGGCTGAGATTGACTTCCGTGCCATCGACGAGGATCGCCGACTTGTCCATCTTCACACGGGTCGAATAAATCAAGCCGCGCTTCTCGTCGTTGATCGCGTCATGCGAAACCGACATCACCCGCGCGTGGATCGTCCCGTATTTGGTGTATTGAAACGTTTCGATCTTCACCTCGGCTTCCTGCCCCGCCTTGACGAAGCCGATGTCCTTGTTGTCCAGGAAGGCTTCCACTTCCAGCACGTCGTCGCGCGGCACGATCATCATCAGCGGTTGCGCCGGCGTCATCACGCCGCCTTCGGTATGCACGGCGAGTTGCTGCACGGTGCCATCCACCGGCGAGGTAAGTTTCATCAATTTCCCGCGCGTGTCGGCCTTGAGCAGTTCCTGTTCGAGCGCGGCGGCTTTCCGCTGCCCCTCGGAAATGCTGTCGAGCGTCGCCCGGCGCAGTTCGGCGGTCAGTTCCGCGCGCTGCCCGCGCACCTGCCGCAGCGCCGCCTCGATTTCCCTGGCGCGGCTCTTCTGGTTCGCCAGGTCCGCTTCCTGTTCGATGCGCGCCTGTTCGCGTTCAAGGTAGCCATGCCAGGAGACGAACTGCTTGTCGACGAGATTGCGATAGTCCCTGGCCCGTTGCTGTCCGCACCATTGCCGCCAGAGAGGTAGTCGTTGCCCGCACCGCCATTGAGCGTGTCGTTGCCGGCCTCGCCGTTGAGCGTGTCGTTGCCGTCACCGCCCATCACGAGGTCGTCACCCGCCCCGGCATGGATCGTATCGTTGCCGCCGCCACCCTCGATACGGTCCCCGGCCGCCGTCCCGGTGAGCGTGTCCGCCCCGTCCGTGCCCACCGTCAGCGCTTTCGCCACCAGCGCCGCCGTGTCCCATTTCGTTCCGTCGGCAAATCGCACTTCCTGGATCGGGTTGTAGTTGTGGGTGCCCGGCATGTCCGCGTAGAAGAAGCAATGCAGCGTCACCTTGTCCGTGCTGCCGGCAATGGAGAGCACCAGGTGCGGGCCCGAACGGATGACCTCGATTTCCGCCGGATCGATGCCCGCTTCAAATTGCAGCACGTTCTTCTTGCCAGTCGTCGTGTCGCTGTCGTAGGTAATCAGGTCCTGGCCGTCACCCTTGCCGAACCGGTAGGTGTCGTTACCAAGGCCACCGTTGAGCGTGTCGTTGCCGGCTCCGCCGATCAGGGTATCGTTGCCGGCCTCGCCGTTGAGCGTGTCGTTGCCGTCGCCACCCATCACGAGGTCGTCGCCCGCCCCGGCATGGATCGTATCGTTGCCGCCGCCACCAATCTTGACAGAAATACCACCCGTGTCAGTGGCAAACGCCGATGCGATTTCCGCTTTCAACGCATCGAGTTCGCCGCTATCGCTTGCCGCCACGATCATGGCGACCAGTTTGTCTTGGCCGTTCCAGCCGGCGGAAACGAGGGTGCTGCCGTACCGTGCCAGATCCAGGCAGTCGACGATGGCATGGATGCGGTCCGTCTGCGCCCGCGCATCGAGCGCCGCATCGACGCCGCTGAAGTCGAAACGGATGCCGTTTTCGTCGAGGGTCAGGCCGACGGCGTCGAGGTAGCCCTTGAGGCGCGTCTGCAGAGCCAGGCCATCGTAGACGGATTGTTTGAGCGCGGCGTGGCTTTGCTGCAGGAGCGTGAGTTGGTTGGGGTTGAGGGTGACGACGAGCGGGATATCGCCCATGAACACCACGCCGGGAATCGGGTTGTCGCCGGCCGCCGCCAGGTTGATCGTGCCGGCGCCGCTGCTCATGTTGCCGCCGGCGAAGGCGTAGAAGGTCTGGCCGTTGAAGGCTTCGAGCGCATCGAGCTTGTCGCCCAGGCGCTGGACTTCCGTCCAGACGGCGTCGAAGCGTGCTTCGCCGATGCTGGCCTGGACGCCGTCGGCGCGGCAGCAGGGGTTAGCTCCGGCCGCGCCGCTGGCGCTTAACCCGTGCTGCGCACGGATTACCCTGCGCCGAAACAATCAGCGCGATGGCGTCAGTTGTTCCAAACCACCCATGTAGGAGCGCAGTGCGGCCGGGATGGCGACGCTGCCGTCGGCGCGCTGATTGTTTTCCAGGATCGCCACCAGGGTGCGGCCGACGGCGAGGCCGGAGCCGTTCAGGGTGTGCACCAGTTCCGGCTTGTTCTTGTCGTTGCGGAAGCGAGCCTGCATGCGGCGGGCCTGGAAGGCGCCGAAGTTGGAGCAGGAGGAAATCTCGCGGTAGGTGTTCTGGGCCGGCAGCCAGACTTCGAGGTCGTAGGTCTTCCGGCTGGAGAAGCCCATGTCGCCGCCGCACAGCACGATGCGGCGGTACGGCAGTTCGAGCGCTTCGAGGATGGCTTCGGCGTGGCCGGTGAGTTCCTCGTGGGCGGCGGCCGACTGGTCGGGATGGACGATCTGCACCAACTCGACCTTGTCGAACTGGTGCTGGCGGATCATGCCGCGCACGTCGCGCCCGCCGGAGCCGGCTTCGGAACGGAAGCACGGCGTGTGGCAGACGAGTTTCAGCGGCAGCGCCTCGGCGGCCAGGATTTCGTCGCGGACGATGTTGGTCACCGGCACTTCGGCGGTCGGGATCAGGTACAGCGGGTCCTGCTCGCCGCGCGGCACCTTGAACAGGTCTTCCTCGAACTTGGGCAGATTGCCGGTGCCGAACAGGCTGGCGGCATTGACGAGATACGGCGCATAGACTTCGGTATAGCCATGCTTGGCCGTGTGCGTGTCGAGCATGAACTGGGCGAGCGCGCGATGCAGGCGGGCGACGCCGCCCTTCAGCAGCGAGAAGCGGGCGCCGGAAATCTTGGCGGCGGTGGCGAAATCGAGCTGGCCGAGGCCTTCGCCGATGTCGGTGTGGTCCTTGACGGCGAAGTCGAAGGCTTTCGGCGCGCCCCAGCGCTTGATCTCGACATTGGCCGTCTCGTCGGCGCCCGCCGGCACGGAGTCGTCCGGGATGTTGGGCAGGACCGCCAGGATGGCGTTGAATTTTTCCAGCAACTCGCCGAGGCGGATTTCGGAAGCCTTCAGTTCGTCGCCCAGCGCGCCGACCTGGGCCATCACCGCGCTCGCATCCTCGCCCTTAGCCTTGAGCATGCCGATCTGCTTCGACAGGTTGTTGCGCTGCGCCTGCAAATCCTGGGTGCGGGTCTGCAAGGTCTTGCGCTCGGCTTCCAGCGCCTTGAATTCGGTGAAGTCGACCGGCTTGCCGCGCTTGGCCAGACCGGCGGCGACGGCGTCGAGGTTGGTGCGGAGTTGTTGGATGTCGAGCATGGCTTTTCCTGATGACGGGCGATTGGCCGCGTGGCGGCCGAAAGGCGCGATTATACGCGACCGAGCAGGCGGCCCACGAAGGCCCACAGGCGGACCAGCAGGAAGCCGGCGAGCAGCAGGAACAGCGCCAGCAGCCCGAGGAACAGCCACGGCGAGGCGAGCATCGCCCACAGCCCGCCGAGCACCATGCCCTCCTCGCCGAAGGAGGCCAGCCAGTTCGAGAACGGTTCCGGCGAAGCATTGATCGCCAGCCGGCTGCCGGCCTTGGCGAAATGGGTGCCGGCGGTGATGGTGCCGCCGACCAGGCCGGCGGCGACCATCCAGGCCGGGTCGACGTCGCCCAGCGCGAAGGCGGCGAGCAAAGCGCCGGCGGGAATGCGGATGAAGGTCTGGACGCTGTCCCACAGCGAATCGAAGGCCGGCACCTTGTCGGCGATCCATTCGGCCAGGGCCATCACGCCGGCGACGCCGACGACCAGCGGGTGCTGCAACACCCCCAGGCTCTCGGGCAGGTGCAGATAGCCGAAATGCGCCAGGGCGCCGGCCAGGAACACGACCAGATACAGGCGCAGGCCGCTGGCCCAGGCCAGGCCGCCGGCCAGGGCGATGCTTTCGACCAAGTCCATGGCGGCTCAGCGCCCGCTACCGCCCGGCACGGCTATTTCCCCCGCGCCTTGCGGTCGAGCTGGCGCAGATGCTCCAGCTTCTCGCCGATCTTGCTTTCCAGGCCGCGCGGCGTCGGCCGATACCAGCCGGGTTCGGCCATGCCGTCCGGCAAATAGGTTTCGCCGGCGGCGTAGGCTTCCGGCTCGTCGTGGGCGTAGCGGTAGGCCTTGCCGTAGCCCAGTTCCTTCATCAGCTTGGTCGGGGCGTTGCGCAGATGCACCGGCACCGGCCGCGAACCGTCCTTGGCGACGAAGGCGCGCGCCGCGTTGTAGGCGTTGTAGCCGGCATTCGACTTGGCGGCGACGGCCAGGTAGATGACCGCCTGCCCGAGCGCCAATTCGCCTTCGGGCGACCCCAGCCGCTCGTAGGTCAGCGCCGCGTCGTTGGCGATCTGCATGGCGCGCGGATCGGCCAGGCCGATGTCCTCCCAGGCCATGCGGACGATGCGCCGGGCCAGGTAGCGCGGATCGGCGCCGCCGTCGAGCATGCGGCACAGCCAGTACAGCGCGCCATCCGGGTTCGAGCCGCGCACCGATTTGTGCAGGGCCGAAATCTGGTCGTAAAAGGCGTCGCCGCCCTTGTCGAAGCGGCGCAGGTTCTGCGCCACCGCGCGCTCGACGAACTCGCCGTCGAGCGTATCGGTACCGGCCGCCCCGGCCGCGGTGCGTACCTGTTCGAGCAGGTTGAGCAGGCGCCGGGCATCGCCGTCGGCAAGGCCGACCAGCCGCTCGCGGGCGGCGGCGTCGAACCGCAGATCGCTCATCGCCCGCGTGCGGGCGCGGTCGAACAGCGCCCCCATCTCGGCCTCGTCGAGCGGCTTCAGGACATAGACCGAGGCCCGCGAGAGCAGCGCCGAATTGACTTCGAACGAGGGATTCTCGGTCGTCGCGCCGATGAAGGTCAGCAGGCCCGATTCGACGAAAGGCAGGAAGCCGTCCTGCTGCGCCTTGTTGAAGCGGTGGATTTCATCGACGAAGAGAATGGTCCGCCGCCCCTGCGCCCGCCACAGCTCGGCCTGCGCCACCGCCTCGCGCACCTCCTTGATGCCCGAGAACACCGCCGACAGCGCGATGAACTCGCAGTTGAACTGCGTCGCCATCATCCGCGCCAGCGTCGTCTTGCCGACGCCCGGCGGCCCCCACAGGATCATCGAATGCGGCTGCCCCGACTCGAACGCCAGCCGCAACGGCTTGCCCGGCCCGAGCAAGTGCTGCTGGCCGATCACCTCGTCCGGCGTCTGCGGCCGCAACCGCTCGGCCAGCGGCGCCGACAGCGAGCGTTCGCTGTCGGTCGGAAGTGCCTCCGGATGCTGCATAAACAAATCGCTCAAAGCTTGGTCCTCGCCGGCCACGCCGGCATCGCCTCATCAACCGCGCCAGTGTACCGCCCCGCTCCCCATGCGTCACACGCGATCGAGCGGCGACACCACGCCGCGTTCACCCCGGTTGAGCCCATGGACGCAGATCATCGTCGTCGCCACGCCCGAATGGCCGAGTAGTTCCTGCACGGTACCGATGTCGCAGCCCGACTCCAGCAGATGCGTGGCGAACGAGTGGCGCACCGTTGAGACTCATAGCCTTGATGCGACTGGCACGCACAATTCCGGCAGGCGGCTCCCGTGCAATCGCGCCGGCGAACCTGCGATTCGGGTGGATGGCGCGGATTTGACGCACGATTGCACGCGCCCGCGGTCCAAACGGTGTGATTTCGGGCTGGGCCATCCAGGGTGTAGCGCCGGTCATGGATGTCGAAGGTCAATCCTTGCCCTCGTCGCCACCCGGCGGCGAGCGCCAATCCTTTTCGGGAAGGGAGCATGTCATGGAATTCGTCTGGTTCATCGTGATCGGCTTGATCGCCGGCTGGCTCGCGGGGCAGTTCATGAAGGGCGGCGGCTTCGGCCTGGTCGGCGACATCGTCGTCGGCGTGCTCGGGGCGCTGGTCGGCGGTTCCATTTTCCGCGCGCTCGGCATATCGGCCGGCGGCGGCCTGCTCGGCGCGATCGTCGTGGCCACGCTCGGCGCCATTGTGCTGATCTTCGTGGTGCGGTTGCTCAAGCGCGCCTGATTCCGGGCGTCAACCGGGGTATGCTGTCGCCGTGCATTTACCGGGATTCGAGCATGTCCAAAAGTACCCTGACCTCCCTCGCCATCGCCGCCGCCGTCATGGTCGCGGCGTTCGTCCTGAACCCTTCGCCCGAGAAGCACCGCGAGGCGATCAAGAAGGCCGTCGCCGAGCGCAGCCAGCTGGCCGCCGTGCTCGGCGTCGGGGCGGTGAGCGCCTTTGCCTCGGTCTATCACCCGCTCGGCGTGGCCTCGTACACCACGATCAATGGCCGGACGGCCTCGATCGGCGCGCTCGGCATGGTATTCGTGCTGTAAGCGGCCGTTTCTCGCCTATTGCGGCGCGCCGGCCGGTCGGCGCAAAGCCAGGCAGGGATCGGTGCGGTCCGCCGGCGCGGTCAGCCAGATGATGTGATAGAGCCCGTCGCGGCGGGCGTCGGCGACTTCCTGCCCGGTTTCGGCGAAGCCGACGACGAGCAGGCCCGGCCGGCCGGCGCCGAGCAGCGTCGGCACGCCGTAGTCGAGGCGGACATGGCCGTTGCCGGCGAGCAGGATGTGCGGCCGGCCGGGTTCGGGCGGCGGCAGTTCGGCCATGGCCGCCGCCATCGCCGCGTCGCGCGTGCGTTGCGCCAGGCGCAGGCCGGCCAGGCGGCCGGGATCGACTTCGCCGCAGTGGCCGCGAATCAGGTCGGTATCGAGCCGTTCCGTGGCCGCGCCCGACAGCGGCGCCGCATCGAGCGCCGCCAGCAGTTCGGCGGGAATGGCCGGGCGGCCGTCGCGGGCTATCCGCCGGGCCAGTTCGCGCGGGATGTTGCCGCCGGCGAGCACGCCGCCGCTATCGGCGACGGCCGCGAACAGCGGCCGGTACAGGGGCCACGGCCAGGCCTTGTCGTTGAAGCCCGCATGCTTGAGGATTTCGGCCACACCGCCGGCGCTGCCGGCGCAGGCAGTGCTGAAATCACAGCCATGGCCGCGTTCGAGTTGCTCGGCGACGACGCGTGTTTTGCCGAGAGCGGCGATCAGTTCGCCGCGCAATTCATGGTGCCGCCCGTTGTCGTGCCGCTCGCCGAGCAGCACGCGCTCGGCGCCGCGCAGGCGGGCGAGCAGTTCGTCCCGGCTCAATTCCCGGCCGCTGGCGGCCTCGACGATGCGCTCGGCGCCGACCACCTGGCCGGCGAGCAGGGCGAGCGCCAGCGCCACCAGGGCCCAGCGGCCGATGCCGGCAAAGAAAACGGTGATACGGCTCACCGGGCGCCTTCCGGCACGTAGATCATCGAGCCGTCCTTCATCCGGTAGGCGACGCCGGCCTTTTCGCCGTCGCCGCTGCCGATGTTGCCGTTGGCCTTGTACTTCTCGATCTTCTCGCCCTTCTTGATCATCACTTCCATGCTCGGCTTGCCGGGATCGGTGATCACCGTGACGTCCTGCTTGTTGAACGGATTGATCAGCGGATTCTGCGCCACCGTGATCAGCAATGCGGCGATGATGACGAGAAAAATGTCGATCAGGTTCACCACCGAGAGGATCGGATCCTCGGTTTCCGGTTCGTGCAGCAGCTTGATGCTCATGGCCGCGCTCCCCGGTGGGCGGCGATTTCGAGCAGTTCCTCGGCCAGCCAGCGGCGGCGGACGTTGACCACCCAGTAGGTGATGGAGGCGGCGATCAGCGCCAGGATCACGGCCGAGAAGGCGACCGTCAGGTTCTCCGAGACCTTGGCCAGGTTGCCGTCGGACAGCGATTTCAGCGCCGGCCCCATCGGGATCATGGTGGCGACCAGGCCCAGCATCGGCGTCACCCGGCTGGCGATGCGCGGCACTTCGAGCAGTTTGTGGGCGAAGACGTCGAGTTCGTCGTCGGTCATCCGCGGCTGGACGGTGAAGCGCGCCAGCAGCGGCCGGCCGCCGCCGTAGCGGCGCTGCAGGGCGAGGATGGCGAATTCGCCGAGCACCCAGAAGGCGTAAAGAAACAGGCCGGCGATCAGCGCCAGGGTCGGCAGCAGAAAGATCTGCGAGATCTGGTACATCGTGGTTTCAACAAGACTGGACATCGGTTTTATCCTAATGGAATGGGTTGGTCGGGTGGCGGCGGGCGGACTACCACTTGCCTTCGAGCGACAGCAGCCAGGTCGGCTGGCCGCGCTCGTGGCTGTCCAGCCGCCAGTCGTCGGTGCCGGCGCCGAGGCCGGACCCGGCCTCGGCGCCGCGCCGGCGGTCGGCACGCACCCGGTGCTGCGCCGGCCGGCGCTGCCCGGGGGGGGGGCGGCCGGCGGGGGGGGGCGCGCGGCGTGGCGGGCCGTGGGCCCCGGCACCGACGACTGGCGGCTGGACAGCCACGAGCGCGGCCAGCCGACCTGGCTGCTGTCGCT
>JAVBRT010000032.1:0-94208 GCA_031547725.1 Azonexus sp.
GACTCCTCCACCCAGCGTGCTCAGCATCTGCCACTCTGGCTGCATCACTACAACTGGCACAGACCTCATGCCAGCCTTCAATATCAGCCGCCAATCTCCCGAATCACCGCACTGAACAACCTGGTGGGTTTACACACCTAGACGCAGATAGCCGCGGATGTTGGGTTGAGCTACACGGCGGTGAGCAAGGTGATCGCCCGTTACGAGGCCGAAGGGATGCAGTCGCTGGTCCCACGTCGTCGTGGTCGCCGCGCCGGCGGGAATTGCGCTGAGCGCCGAGCAAGAGCAAGCGGGTGCGCCGCCTCATCTGCGACCGACGCCAGGAGCAGTTGAAGATGGACTTTGCCCTGTGGAGTCGTGCGGCGGTCATGTAACTGATCGAGCGCGAATGCGGTGTCACGCTGCATGTGCGTTCGGTGGGAAAGTACCTGGCCCGCTGGGGCTTCACCCCGCAGAAGCCGATCAAGCGCGCCTACGAGCGATCGCCTGCCGCGGTGCAAGCATGGTTGCAGGACACGTATCCTGGCATCGCGGCACGCGCCAAGGCCGAGGGTGGCGAGATTCACTGGGGCGACGACGGCCTTGGTGAACACAGATGTGCGCGGTCGCAGCTATGCGCCCAAGGGACAGCCCCCCGGTCGCGATGGCCATCGGCGGTACGCGCCAGAAGCTGTCGATGATTGCCGGCATCACCAACCAGGGCAAGGCACGCTGGATGATCATCGATGGCGCGTTCAATCACGAGAAGTTGATCGAGTTCTTCGCGTCATTGATCAAGGATGCCGGCGCAAGGTACCTGACGCATAGCATTGTCGATCGGCGACCGGTACCGATAGCACCACGTGCGCCGCGTCGCCGTCGCCTCGAGGCGCAGCCCGGGGTAGTCAGTACTGGTAATATGCTGCCCAGCATCGAGCAGCTTGATCGCCCGCGCATCAAAAGTCATAACCACTCGCCCTGGTATAGTTTTTCTAGCCTCCCTTTGGAAGCGGTATAGGTTTCGAAAAATACCCCAAAAAAAAACCTATACAGAAAAGGCAAGTGTTATCGGATGTAGCAGGGTGTAGTTGAGTTTGTTGTGTTTTTGCCGGTCGCCTACAAACAACGGCAAATCAGGTACTTACTATTGAAATGCCGAAAAAACAAGACGATAGCAGCAATCTAGCAAAGCACACCCCGATGATGCGGCAGTATTTGGCGCTCAAGGCCAAGCATCCACACACCCTGCTCTTCTACCGGATGGGCGATTTCTACGAGCTGTTCCACGAGGATGCGGAAAAGGCGGCGCGCCTGCTCGATATCACGCTGACCACGCGCGGCCAGTCGGCCGGCATCCCGATCAAGATGGCCGGCGTGCCCTTCCATTCGCTCGAACCCTATCTTGCCCGCCTGGTGAAGCTGGGCGAGTCGGCGGTGATCTGCGAGCAGATCGGCGATCCGGCGACCAGCAAGGGGCCAGTCGAGCGCGCCGTCTCGCGCATCGTGACGCCGGGCACGCTGACCGACGCTTCGCTGGTCGACGACAAGCAGGACATCTGGCTGCTGGCCGTGACGACCCTGCGCAACACCGCCGGCATCGCCCGGCTGAACCTCGCCAGCGGCGAATTCATCCTGATCGAAGTGGCGGCCGAGCAGATTCCGGCGACGCTGGAACGCATCCGGCCGGCCGAAATCCTCCATCCGGAAAGCTGGACGCCGGGTTTCGCGCTCGATGTCGCCCGCACCCGCCAACCGGACTGGTATTTCGACTTCGACTCGGCCCGGCGCCTGCTCTGCGAGCAATTCGAAGTCGCCTCGCTGGCCGGTTTCGGCGCCGAGGGTCTGAAGCCGGCGATCGCCGCGGCCGGCGCCCTGTTGCAGTACGCGCAGGCGACGCAATCGGGCAAGTTGCCGCACCTGCGCGGCCTGACGGTGGAAATGGAGGGCGCCTACCTCGGGCTCGACCTCGCCACCCGGCGCAACCTGGAACTGACCGAAACGCTGCGCGGCCAGCCGTCGCCAACGCTCTTTTCGCTGCTCGACAACTGCGTCACCAGCATGGGTTCGCGCCTGCTGCGCCACACCCTGCACCATCCGCTGCGCGAGCGGGCGGTTCCCGCCGCCCGCCACGGCGCCGTCGAGGCGCTGCTCGAAGACTACGGCCGGCTGGCCGGCGAAACGAGAAAAGCCTTGCGCGGCATCGCCGACATCGAGCGCATCGCTGGCCGCATTGCGCTGAGGAACGCCCGGCCGCGCGACCTGGCCAGCCTGCGCGAATCGCTGGCCCGCCTGCCGGAACTGCGCGCGCCGCTGGCCGGCACGGTGTCCGAACTGCTGGCGCGGACCTTCGCCGAACTCGACGCGCCGGCCGCGGCGCTCGATCTGCTGGTCCGCGCCATCGCCGCCGAACCCGGCGCCCAGGTACGCGACGGCGGCGTGATCGCTCCCGGCTTCGACGCCGATCTCGACGAACTGCGCTCGCTCAACGACAACTGCGGCGCCTTCCTGGTCGACATGGAGGCGCGCGAGCGCGAGCGCACCGGCATCGCCAGCCTCAAGGTCGAGTACAACAAGGTGCACGGCTTCTACATCGAGGTCACGCACGCCAACGTCGACAAGATTCCCGACGATTACCGCCGCCGCCAGACGCTGAAGAACGCCGAGCGCTACATCACGCCGGAACTGAAGGCCTTCGAGGACAAGGCACTGTCGGCGCAGGAACGTTCGCTGGCCCGTGAGAAGCTGCTCTACGAGCAGATTCTCGACGCACTGCTGCCGGCCGTGCCGACGCTGCAAACCATCGCCCGCGCCGTCGCCCAGCTCGACCTGCTGGCCGGTTTCGCCGAAGCGGCGCTGAAGCGCAACTGGTGCAAGCCCGAATTCACCGCCGAAACCCGGCTGGCTGTGGTCGGCGGTCGCCACCCGGTGGTCGAGAACGAACTCGCCAACCAAGCCGAGACCTTCATCGCCAACGATTGCCTGCTCGCCGACGACCGGCGTCTGCTGCTGATCACCGGCCCGAACATGGGCGGCAAATCGACCTACATGCGCCAAGTGGCGCTGATCGCGCTGCTCGCCCACATCGGCAGCTACGTGCCGGCGGACCGCTGCCTGCTCGGGCCGCTCGACCGCATCTTCACCCGCATCGGCGCTTCCGACGACCTCGCCTCCGGACGTTCGACCTTCATGGTCGAAATGACCGAGGCCGCCGCCATCCTGCACCACGCCACCGCCCAGAGCCTCGTGCTGATGGACGAGATCGGCCGCGGCACCTCGACCTTCGACGGCATGGCGCTGGCTTTCGCCATCCTGCGCCACCTGGTCGAGAAGAACCGCAGCCTGACGCTGTTTGCTACCCACTATTTCGAGCTGACGCGGCTGTCGCACGAATACTCGGAATTGGCCAACGTCCATCTCGGCGCCGTCGAGCACAACGACCGCATCGTCTTCATGCACGCCGTCGAGGAAGGTCCGGCCAACCAGAGCTACGGCATCCAGGTCGCCGCCCTGGCCGGCATTCCGCCGGCCGTGGTGCGCGCCGCGCGCAAGCAGTTGCGCGAATTCGAGCAGCGCGCCGCCGTCGATCCGCTGCAACCCGATCTTTTCGCTCAAGGCGCAGTTGAACCCGAAGCGACGGAACCGCCGCCGCATCCCGCCGTCGAACGACTGGCCGCCCTCGACCCGGACAGCCTGACGCCGCGCGAGGCCCTCGATGCGCTGTATGCGTTGAAAGGCCTGCTGCACTGAATGACCGTGGCGAGTCGCGCTATTTGCCGCGAACCAGCCAGGCAGCACGAGCCGGCGCGGCGACCGAGCCGTAGCCGGTTCGGTGGAAGCCTTGCCGCACCGGAAAAGCCGGGAATAAACCAAGCGCTGGCCGGAAATATTCGCGTCGGGCGGCCGCCGAATCAGCAGCGAAGGAGCTGTCATCCATGGTTGCCATAACGCCTCTACACCGTGCCATTGCCGACCAACGGCCGCCTCGACCGGGACGGACTTGGTCATGACCGGACAGTTTCCTTGGCCTGCCGGCGAGGAACCGACCCGCCGCCTGCTCGACGCTCTGACGGAGCCCATCCTGCTCGAATTCGGCGCCAGTTGGTGCAGCCACTGCCAAGCCGCGCAGCCGTTGATCGCCGCGGCCCTGGCGGCCTATCCGCAACTGCCGCACCTGCGCATCGAGGATGGCCCGGGCCGCCGGCTCGGCCGCTCCTTCGCCGTCAAGCTGTGGCCGACGCTGATCCTGGTGCGGCACGGCCACGAACTGGCCCGACTGGTCCGCCCGGCCAGCAGCGACGACATCGTCGCCGCCCTCGCCGTCCTGACGTCAAGCTGACGTCGGCCGCAGCCGGCTCAAGCGCCAGCCCGGACCCGCGCCGGCCGGCGCCAGCAGGCCGGCAGCTGGAGGTCGGCCAGATCGTCGCCGGCCGCGAAAATTTCCCGGGCCCGCGCCAGACGCGCCATTTCTTCCCGCGAAACGCCGGCGATCCGTTCGAACCACGCCTGGATATGTTTCATGTCGGCTCCCATGTCAAAGTTGTCGGCTATGGATGCGGCACCCGATTGGCGCCGCGCATGGGAGCAATATAGCCAACTACTGTACGTTTGTACAGTACATTGCCAATGACTCCGGCCGCCTGCCTCGGCCGGAAACAACAATGCCCGTCGTAACGGGCATTGAGGTGGGATCGGCGGACCGGATTCAGTGGCAGGTTTCCTCGTCGTCGTCCGGGTTGTGCACGTGGCCGTGCTCGATTTCCTCGGCGCTGGCCGGGCGGATGGTCCGCACCGTGCAGGTGAAGATCAGGGCCATGCCGGCGAGCGGGTGGTTGCCGTCGAGCACCACCTTGTCGTCGGCGATGTCGGTGACGCGATAGATGACGAAGTCGTCGTCGCCGCCGTCTTCCGGACCGCCTTCGAACTGCATGCCGACCTGCAGTTCCTTGGGGAAGTCCTTGCGCGGTTCGATCTGCACCATCTCGGCGTCGTAGTCGCCGAAGGCCTCGTCCGGCTGCAGCTTGACCTGGATCGACTCGCCGACCTTCTTGCCCTGCAGCGCTTCCTCGATTTTCGGGAAGATGTCGTCGTAGCCGCCGTGCAGATAGACGATGGGTTCGCGCCCTTCGTCGACGACCTCGCCATCGGGATCGGTGACGTGATAGTCGAGAGTGATGACGGTATCCTTGGCAACCTGCATGTTCATGAATTCATTTCCTTGACGAGGCGCAGCACATCGAGTGCATGGCCCTTGTAATTGACGTTGTACAGCGCGTGGCGAATGATACCCGCGCGGTCGATGATGAAGGTGGAACGGACGATGCCGAGCTTCTTCTGGCCGCCCACCTCCTTGGCCTGCCAGACGCCGTACTGCTGGCAGACCGTGCCCTCGGCATCCGACAGCAGGGCCAGGCCGATGCCCTCGCGGTCGCGGAATTCCGCGTGCTTCAGGCAATCGTCGCGGCTGATGCCGAACACCAGGCAATCCTGCTCGCCGAACTCCTTCTCGTGATCCGAGAAATCGGTGGCTTCCCTCGTGCAGCAAGGGGTTCCATCCTTGGCGTAGAAGAACAGCACGATGTGCTTCTTGCCGAGATGCTCCGCCAGATCGACCGTCTCCATATCGGCGTCCGGCAAGGCAAATATTGGTGCGGTCTCGCCAGCCTTGAGCAGCATGGTGTTCTCCTGGAGCGCTGTCGTCGATGGACTGCGGTCGATTCTAGCGGAGGCACCTACCGGGGTCGACGTCTTTGTTTGGCTACTTGCCGGGAAGCCTTTCGGGAATCTGCACGAAATTCTCATCCTGGCGGATCATCCCCAGTTCGAAGCGGGCCCGTTCCTCGATGGCGTCGTAGCCCTGCTTCAGGTCGCGGACCTCGGCATCGAGGCCCGCGTTGCGGATTTCCAGCTTGCGCGTCGCTTCCTTCTGTACCTGCAACTGACGGTCGTGCTCCCAGACGCGGAGCCATCCCCCCTTACCCAGCCACAGCGGGTATTGCAGGAGGACGATCAGGGCGACCAGGCCGCCCGTCAGCCAGCGCATGGGCGGCGTTTAGCGCAGGTTGTAGAAGGTCTCGCGGCCCGGGTAGGAAGCGGTATCGCCGAGATCTTCCTCGATGCGGATCAGCTGGTTGTACTTGGCGATACGGTCCGAGCGCGACAGCGAGCCGGTCTTGATCTGGCCGGCGTTGAGGCCGACGGCGATGTCGGCGATGGTGCTGTCCTCGGTCTCGCCCGAACGGTGCGAGATCACCGCGGTGTAGCCGGCGCGCTTGGCCATCTCGACGGCGGCGAAGGTTTCCGACAGCGTGCCGATCTGGTTGATCTTGATCAGGATCGAGTTGGCGATGCCCTTCTGGATGCCTTCCTTGAAGATGCGGGTGTTGGTCACGAAGACGTCGTCGCCGACGATCTGTACCTTGGCGCCGAGGCGGTCGGTCAGCAGCTTCCAGCCGTCCCAGTCGGCTTCCGACATGCCGTCCTCGATCGAGACGATCGGGAACTGGTCGGCCAGGTTGGCCAAGTAGTCGACGAACTGCGCCGAGGTCAGCTGCAGGCCCTCGCCGGAGAGGTGGTACTTGCCGTCCTTGTAGAACTCGGAAGCGGCGCAGTCGAGCGCCAGCAGCACGTCCTGGCCCGGCACGTAGCCGGCGGCCTCGATCGCCTGCATGATGATCTGCAGGGCTTCGGCGTGGCTGCCGAGGTTCGGGGCGAAACCGCCTTCATCGCCGACGGCGGTCGAGTGGCCGGCCTTGTCGAGCAGCTTCTTCAGCGCGTGGAAAATCTCGGCGCCGCAGCGCAGAGCCTCGCGGAAGGTGTTGGCGCCGACCGGCATGACCATGAATTCCTGGATGTCCAGGCTGTTGTTGGCGTGCTCGCCGCCGTTGATGATGTTCATCATCGGCACCGGCATCTGCATCGGCGCCATGCCGCCGAAGTAGCGGTACAGCGGCAGGCCGGATTCCTCGGCGGCGGCCTTGGCGACGGCCATCGAGACGGCCAGGATGGCGTTGGCGCCGAGGCGCGACTTGTTGTCGGTGCCGTCGAGCTCGATCATCGTCTGGTCGATGAAAGCCTGCTCCTGGGCGTCGAGGCCGATGATCGCCTCGGAGATTTCGGTATTGATGTTCTCGACCGCCTGCATCACGCCCTTGCCGAGATAACGGCTCTTGTCGCCGTCGCGCAGTTCGATCGCCTCGCGCGAACCGGTCGAAGCGCCGGACGGCACGGCGGCGCGGCCCATGACGCCGGATTCGAGCAGGACATCGGCCTCGACCGTGGGATTGCCGCGTGAATCCAGGATTTCACGGGCGACGACATCAACGATTGAGCTCATATTTCTTCCTTTAAACAGAAGGTTGAGAAAACAAATTAAAGTAAGTCATTAATTCTGGAGGCGGTTGCCATGTTCATTTCCGCAGCCTTGTCGCGCACTTGCGCGTGGCTGGCACAGCGCTTACTGCAGTTCCTCGAAGCCGGCCGCCTTGGTCGCCTTGTCGAGCGCCGCCAGCGTCGTCAGCAGATGTTCCATGCGCGCCAGCGGCCAGCTGTTGGGGCCGTCCGACCAGGCTTTTTCCGGGCACGGGTGGGTTTCCATGAACAGGCCGGAAATGCCGACCGCCACCGCCGCCCGCGCCAGCACCGGGACGAATTCGCGCTGGCCGCCGGAGGTCGTGCCCTGGCCGCCCGGTAACTGCACCGAGTGGGTGGCGTCGAAGACGACCGGGCAGCCGGTCTCGCGCATGATGGCCAGGCTGCGCATGTCGGAAACCAGGTTGTTGTAGCCGAAGGAGGCGCCGCGCTCGCAGACCATCAGGTTGTCGGCGCCGTCGTTGACCTCGCGCGCCTTGTCGACGACGTTCTTCATGTCGCCCGGCGCCAGGAACTGGCCCTTCTTGATGTTCACCGGCTTGCCGCAAGCCGCCACGGCGTGGATGAAATCGGTCTGCCGGCAGAGGAAGGCCGGCGTCTGCAGCACGTCGACGGCGGCCGCCACCTGGGCGATCTGGTCGATCTCGTGGACGTCGGTCAGCACCGGCACGCCGAGCTGGCGGCGCACTTCCGACAGGATGCGCAGGCCCTCGTCGATGCCCAGGCCGCGCACCGACTTGCCGGAACTGCGGTTGGCCTTGTCGTAGGAGGCCTTGAAGATGTAGTTGATGCCCAGCCGGGCACAGACTTCCTTCAGGTGGCCGGCGACGTCCAGGCACAGTTGTTCGGATTCCGCCGTGCACGGCCCGGCGATCAGGAACAGGGGCTGGTCGAGACCAGCCTCGAAGCCGCAGAGTTTCACTGTTGTTTCGCCTTTTGTTGGCCGGCCAGCGCCGCCTTCACGTAGGAGGTGAACAGCGGATGGCCCTGCCGCGGGTTGGAGGTGAATTCCGGATGGAACTGGCAGGCGACGAACCACGGATGGACGTCGGCCGGCAGTTCGACCATTTCGCACAGATCGGTTCCCGGTGCCCGGCCGGAAACGACCAGCCCCTTCTCTTCGAGACGGGCCAGCAAGGTGTTGTTGACTTCGTAGCGGTGGCGGTGGCGCTCGGTGATCTCGGCGGCGCCGTAGATGTCGCGGGCCAGCGAACCGGCGGCCAGCTGGCAGACCTGGGCGCCGAGGCGCATGGTGCCGCCGATGTCGGATTCCTCGCTGCGCTTCTCGACCTTGCCGGAAGCGTCAAGCCACTCGGTGATCAGGCCGATCACCGGGTACGGCGTGTCGGCGACGAATTCGGTCGAATGCGCATCTTGCAGGCCGGCGACGTTGCGGGCGAACTCGACGACGGCCATCTGCATGCCGAGACAAATGCCGAGGTAGGGCACCTTGTGCTCGCGGGCGTAGCGGATCGCCGCGATCTTGCCCTCGGTGCCGCGCCGGCCGAAACCGCCCGGCACCAGGATGGCGTCCATGCGTTCGAGCACGCCGGTGCCGTCCTTCTCGATATTCTCGGAATCGATGTACTCGATGTCGACCTTGCAGCGGGTATGGATGCCGGCATGCTTGATCGCCTCGATCAGCGACTTGTAGGACTCGGTCAGATCGACGTACTTGCCGACGAAGGCGATGCGCACCGTGTTCTGCGGGTGCTCCATGGCCTCGATCAGCTTCTCCCAGACCGACAGGTCGGCGGCCTTGGCCAGGATGTTCAGCTTGTGGCAGACGATCTCGTCGAGCATCTGCTCGTGCAGCATGCCGGGAATCTTGTAGATGGAATCGGCGTCCAGGCACTCGATCACGGCTTCCGGCATGACGTTGCAGAACAATGCGATCTTGCGCCGCTCCTCGACCGGAATCGAGCGGTCGGCGCGGCAGAGCAGGATGTCCGGCTGGATGCCGATCTCGCGCAGTTCCTTGACCGAGTGCTGGGTCGGTTTGGTCTTCAGTTCGCCGGCAGTCGGGATGTAGGGCAGCAGCGTCAGGTGCATGTAGCAGACGTTGTTGCGGCCCTCTTCGATGCCCATCTGGCGGATCGCCTCGAGGAAGGGCAGCGACTCGATGTCGCCGACCGTGCCGCCGACCTCGACGATGGCCACGTCGGCGCCCTCGGCGCCGGCCTTGACCTTGCCCTTGATCTCGTCGGTGATGTGCGGGATGACCTGCACCGTCTTGCCGAGGTACTCGCCGCGCCGCTCCTTCTTCAGCACCGCGTCATAGACCTGGCCGGTGGTGAAGTTGTTGCGCCTGGTCATCTTGGCGCTGGTGAAGCGCTCGTAATGGCCCAGATCGAGGTCGGTCTCGGCGCCATCCTCGGTGACGAAGACCTCCCCGTGCTGGAAGGGACTCATCGTGCCGGGATCGACGTTGATGTAGGGATCGAGCTTGAGGTGGGTAACCCTGATGCCGCGGGATTCCAGAATGGCCCCCAGCGACGCGGCGGCGATGCCTTTGCCCAGCGAGGACACGACACCACCCGTAACGAAAACAAATTTGGTCATGGAAAGACAGGCTGCGGGAAAGCAGAATCATAGCCGAAAAGGGAACGAACACCCAAGCCCGGAGTCGGCGAAGCGGCACACGGCGCGCCACAACCCCACCATAAACGTTGGCAGATTTGCTAGAATTTCAGGTTGCCCAAATACCCGCCGCCAAATTGAAGAACGTCCTCGTCATCAGCTATTCGCAGACTGGCCAGCTTGCCGACATCACGGCGCAGGTCGTCGCCCCCTTGCTGATCGCGGGGCATCGGGTGCATCTGGAGACCCTGGTCCCCCAGGTTAAGTTCCCCTTCCCCTGGCCGCTGGTCGATTTCGTCGACGTCTTTCCCGAATGCGTGCAGCTCGATGCGCCGCCGCTGCAGCCGCTCGGCATTCCGGCCGACGTCGATTTCGACCTGGTGATCCTCGCCTACCAGGTCTGGTATCTCTCCCCGGCCCTGCCGATGACGGCCTTCCTGAACAGTCCGGAAGGCCGCCGGGCGATTGCCGGCAAGCCGGTGATCACGCTGGTCGCCTGCCGCAACATGTGGCTGTCGGCGCAGCAGACTCTGCAGCGCCTGATCGCCGAAGCCGGCGGCCAGTTGCGCGACCATTTGGCTTTCGTCGACCAGGGCCACCCGCTGGCGACCTTCATCACCACCCCGCGCTGGGTGCTGACCGGGCGCCGCGACCGCTTTCTCGGCCTACCGCCGGCCGGCGTCTCGCCGACCGAGGTGCGCCGGGCCAGCCGCTTCGGCCGCGCCCTGGCCGACGCCCTGGACCGGGACGGCGAGCGCAGCGGCCAGCCGCTGCTGAGCGGGCTGCAGGCCTGCGTCGTCAATCCTCGGCTGGCGCTCAGCGAACGCGCCGCCTTCCGCGCCTTCAAGGTCTGGTCGCGCCTGATCCGCGCCTGCGGCCGGCGCGGCCAGTGGCGGCGGCGGCCGGTGCTGCTGCTGTTCGCCCTCTACCTGATCACCCTGGTGCTGACCGTCGTGCCCCTGAGCCTGCTCGTCCAATGGCTGCTGTCGCCATTGCTGGCGCCGCGGCTCGCCCGCCTGCGCGCCGAACTCGAACTGCCTTCGGGCGCCCAGACTTTCAACCTGAGCAAATATGAACAGTAGCAAGGTTTACATCACCGGCGTCGCCGCCTTCCTGCCCAACGCCCCGGTCGGCAACGACGCCATCGAGGACGTGCTCGGCCTGATCGGCGGCCGCCCCTCGCGGGCCCGGCGCATCGTGCTGCGCAACAACGGCATCCGCCAGCGCCACTACGCCATCGACCCGCGGACCGGCGCGGCCACCCACACCAACGCCCAGCTCGCCGCCGCAGCCGTGCGCGCCCTCGGCGACATCGGCGACATCGACTGCCTGGCTTGCGGCACCTCGATGGCCGACCAGTTGATGCCCGGCCACGGCGTCATGGTGCACGGCGAACTCGGCACGCCGGCCTGCGAAGTGGTATCGACCGCCGGCATCTGCGTCTCCGGCGTCACCGCGCTCAAGTACGCCTGCATGGCGGTGCTTTCCGGGCAGGCGCAGAACGCCGTCGCCACCGGCTCCGAACTGGCCTCGGCGGTGCTGCACGCGCGCAATTTCGCGGAAGAGTCGGAGTACCGCGTCGCCGAGCTGGAAACCCATCCGGAAGTCGCCTTCGAGAAGGATTTCCTGCGCTGGATGCTGTCCGACGGCGCCGGCGCCGTGCGCCTGCAGAACCGGCCGCGACCGGACGGCCTGTCGCTGCGCGTCGAGTGGATCGAAATCCTGTCGCAGGCCCAGGCCATGGAAGTCTGCATGTACGCCGGCGGCGAGAAGCGCGCCGACGGTTCGCTGCGCGGCTGGCAGGACCTGCCGGCCGGCGAATGGGCCAGCCGTTCGGTTTTCGCCGTCAAGCAGGACGTTCGCCTGCTCAACGAAAGCGTCGTCTACCAGACGGCCGGCAAGCCGCTGGAAAAGGTCATGGCCACCCGCGGCCTGCGCCCGGAAGCGGTGGATTGGTTCCTGCCGCACATGTCCTCCGAGTACTTCCGCCAGCCGATCGCCGAGTGCATGGCCGCCGTCGGCTTCCCGCTGGCGGCGGAAAAATGGTTCACCAACCTGCACACCAAGGGCAACACCGGCTCGGCCTCGATCTACATCATGCTCGACGAGCTGCTGAACAGCGGCCGCCTCGCCGCCGGCCAGCGCATCCTCTGCTTCGTCCCGGAAAGCGGCCGCTTCACCGGCTCGCTGATCTACCTGACCGTCGTCGCCGATGCTTGAGAGCGAAGTCCCCCAGGAAGGCAATGCCACCCTCGGCGGCCACCGCAAGGCCGTCTATGCCCGCAGCCGCGACGGGCGCATGCAGATCGTCCAGTCGGCCGGCTGGGAAGTCGAGGAAATCGTCACCCGCCAGGCCGTCGACGACCTCGCCCGGCTGGCCGAGGAGGCCCGCCAGCGCGCCGCCGCCGGCCTCGCCTCGCCGCTCGAGTACCACATGTACAAGGCACGCATGGACGTGCCGCTGCTGGCGCAGGTCTCCGGCATCTGGCAATGGCGCATCCGCCGCCACTTCCGCCCGACCGTCTTCGCCCGCCTGAAGCCCGCCCTGCTCGCCCGCTACGGCGAAGCCCTGGGTGTCAGCGCCGAACAACTGCGAGGAATCGGCGACTGATGGAATTCCACCACCGCCAGGCTTCCCATTGCGAAAGCGGCGTCATGGCCGGCATGCTGCGCCACCACGGCCTGCCGATCTCGGAGCCGATGGCCTTCGGCCTGGCGGCGGCGATGTCCTTCGCCTACCTGCCGCTCGTGCGCATCAACGGCCTGCCGCTGGTTTCCTACCGGATGCCGCCGAAAGCCATCATCAAGGGGCTGCAGAAGCCGCTCGGCCTGACCATGCGCTTCGAGACCTTTCGCGACCCGCAGCGCGGCCAGCGCCGGCTCGACGAGCTGCTCGCCGCCGGCCAGATCGTCGGCATGCAGACCTCGGTGTTCTGGCTGCCCTACATGCCGGAAGACCTGCGCTTCCACTTCAACGCCCATAACGTGCTGGCCTACGGCCGCGACGCGCGGAACGGCGACTACCTGCTGTCCGACCCGGTCTTCGAGGAGGTCGTCCGCTGCCCGCCGGAAGCGCTGCGGAAAGCCCGCTTCGCCAAGGGCATGCTGGCGCCCAAGGGATTGCTGTACACGGTCGCCGGCAAGCCGGCGACGCCGGATTGGGCGGCGGTCATTCCGCCGGCCCTGAAAAAGACCGCCCGCGTCATGCTCGACACGCCGCTGCCGATCATCGGCGTGCGCGGCATCCGCCGCCTGGCCGGGGCCATCGAGGGCCTGCCGGCCGCCGCCGACCCGGCGCGCAGCAAGCTGTTCATCGGCCAGGTGGTGCGCATGCAGGAGGAAATCGGCACCGGCGGCGGCGGCTTCCGCTTCATCTACGCCTCCTTCCTGCAGGAAGCGGCCGCCCTGCTGGCCCGCCCGCGCTTCGACGAGCTGGCCGAGAACCTGATCGACATCGGCGACGAATGGCGTGAATTCGCCCTCGTCGCCGCGCGCATGATCCGCGACCGCGAGCCGCTGGCGCCGGCCACCCTGGGTCAACGCCTGCGCCGGCTGGCCGAGCGCGAGCAGGCCTTCTTCCGCGACTTGCGCGGCGCCGCCCGATGCTGACCATCGCCGGCCTCTCCTACCGCTATCGGGAAGCGCCGGCCGCGACCCTGCACGACATCTCGCTAGAGGTACCGGCACAGGGCGTCTATGGCCTGCTCGGCCCCAACGGCGCCGGCAAGACGACGCTGATCTCGCTGCTCGCCGGCCTGCTGCAGAGCGCCACCGGCACCATCGCCCTCGACGGCCGGCCGCTGGCCGCCGCGCGCGCCGCCGACCCGCGCGCCATCGCGCTGGTGCCGCAGGACTACGCCTTCTACCCGATGCTCACGGCCGGCGAGAACCTGCGTTTCTTCGCCGGCGTGCTCGGCCTGGCCGGCGGCGAACTGGCGGCCCAGGTTGACGCCGCGATCGCCTTCGCCCGCCTCGACCAAGTCGTCGGCAAACGCGCCGAAACCCTCTCCGGCGGCCTGCGCCGGCGCCTCAACCTGGCCATCGGCCTGCTCGGCAAGCCGCGCCTCCTGCTGCTCGACGAGCCGACGGTCGGCGTCGACCCGCAATCGCGCCACTTCCTGCTCGAAGCCATCGCCGCCCTGCCGGCGACCGGCACCACGGTGATCTACACCAGCCATTACATGGACGAGATCGAGGCCATCTGCCAGCGCATCGCCATCATCGACCGAGGCCGGGTGCTGGCCGAAGGCTCGCTGGCCGACATCCTGCACAGTTCCGAGCCGCAGCTCGACCTGCAACTGGCGCAGCCGCTGCCGGCCGAACTGGCCGGGCGCCTGGCCGCCGTCGCCGCCGGCGAGCGGCGCTACCGCCTCAAGCTCGACTCCGCCGCCGCCCTGCCCCGCCTGCTCGACGAACTGGCCGCCGCCGGCTGCCAGGTCAGCAGCCTCGGCCTCGGCCAGCACAACCTGGAACAGGTGTTCATGCGCCTGACCAACCGTTCGTTGCGGGACTGAGCCATGGCGCCGCGCCTCCTCGCCCTCTGGCTCAAGGAAACGATCGCCCTGTCGCGCGACCGGCACGGCCTGCTGGCCCTGTTCATCATGCCGACCATCTTCATCCTGATCATGACCATGGCCCTGCGCGACGCCTTCTCGCCGGGCGCCAGCATCGACGTCAACTACGCCATCGTCGATCTCGACCGCAGCCCCCATTCGGCGGCGCTGATCAAGCGCCTGGACAAGGTCTCCGCCTTTGAGCGGGTGGGCGACGAGAACGATGCCGAAACCGCCCGCACCGGCATACTCGCCGGCCGCCAGGCGCTGGCCCTGATTCTCCCGGCCGGCTTCGGCGAGCGCCTGCTGACGCCGGCCGGCGCCGACGGACAGCCGAGCGAGCAGTTGCTGCTGCTGGTCGATCCGACCCTCAACCCGGGCCTGCAGCTGACCTTCCGCAACCAGGTCATGGCCACGCTCGGCGCCGTCCGCGCCGACGAGCTGACGCTGCGCGCCGGCAAGCTGTTCGGCCTGCCGCTGTCCGCCGGGGCCGGCGCCGAGCGCGACTGGCCCGACGAGATCCGCAGCGAGGCGGTGCGCGGCGACCGCAGCGTCCAGCTGCCCTCGTCGGTGCAGCAGAACGTGCCGGCCTGGCTGATCTTTGCCATGTTCTTCGTCGTCATCCCGATTTCGGCCATTTTCGTCATCGAGCGCCAGCAGGGCACGCTGCAGCGCCTGCGCGCGCTCGGCCTGCCCTTCCACCTGGTGCTGGCCGGCAAGCTGCTGCCCTTCTTCATTGTCAATCAGGTCCAGGCGGTGGCCATGATCCTGGTCGGCATGTACGTCGTGCCGCTGCTCGGCAGCGAGGCCCTGCAACTGCCGGCGCACTGGCCGCAATTGCTCGACTGGGCGCTGGTCTCGGCCACCGTCAGCCTGGCCGCCGTGTCCTGGGCGCTGCTCATTGCCAGCCTGGCCCGCACCTCGGAACAGGCGACCATCGTCGGCGGCGTCGGCAACATCCTGATGGGCGCCATCGGCGGCATCATGGTGCCGCGCTTCGTGATGCCGGCCGGCATGCAGACGCTGGCCGACTGGTCGCCCATGGCCTGGGGCCTGGAAGGCTTCCATACCGTGATGCTGCGCCACGGCGGCCTCGCCGAACTGCTGCCCAGCCTGGCCAAGCTGCTCGCCTTCGCCGTCCTGGCGCTGGCCGCCGCCGTCTGGCTCAACCACCGCGCCCTCGCCGCCCGCACATGACCCAAGAACTCCGCCACGCCCTCAAAGCCCTGATCATCGAAGCCTGCGACAAGGACTGCGCGCCGGCCGACATCGCCGACGACGAAGTGCTGTTCGGCCCCGAAGCCCGGTTGCAGCTCGATTCCCTCGACGCCCTGCAGATTTCGATGGCGATCAAGAAACAGTACGGCCTGCGCCTGCCGGACAGCAAGGAAACCCGGCGCATCCTGGCCAACGTCGCCAACCTCGCCGGATACCTGGAAAGCTGGCTGGCCAGCCGCCCATGAGGCGCCCGGTCTACATCGCCGAGCGCGGCCTGGTCTGCGCCCGCGGCGATAGCCCGGCGGCCGTCGCCGCCGCCCTGCTGGCCGGCGACCGCGCCACGACCTGGCGCCGCCAGGGGCAACGGCGCCTGCCCTGGTTCGCCCTGCCGCTGGCCGAGACCGATTGGGAAACGCGGGCCGAATGGGCGGTGCGCCAGGCCGGCGCCGCCCTCGGCCGGCGCGATCCGGCGACGCCGCTGTTCGTCGCCTCCTCGTCCTTCGAGGTCGGCCTCTGCGAAAGCCGGCCGCCGCCCTACGACCTGCCCGTCGCCAACGCCGCCTTCAGCCGCCGGCTGGCCGCCTGGCTGCAGCTCGATGGCCCGCGCTACAGCTTCGCCAATGCCTGCATCGCCGGGTTTGCCGCCATCGAGGCGGCGCACAGCCTGATCGCCGCCGGCCAGATCGGCGAAGCCGTGGTGCTCGGCCTCGAACTGGCCAACGCCAGCACGCTCGGCGGCTTCGCCGCGCTCGAACTGCTCTCTCCCGATGCCTGCCGGCCTTTCGACCGCGAGCGCAACGGCCTGGTCCTCGGCGAGGCGGTCGCCGCCGTGCGCCTGAGCGCGAAGCCGACGCCCTGGCGCATCGCCGCCGTGCGCACCGGCCTCGACGCCTGGTCGATCACCGGCCCCGACCCGTCCGGCGCCCCGATCGCCGCCCTGCTCGCCGACTGCCTGGCCGAGGCCGGCCTCGCCGCCGGCGACATCGACCTGGTCAAGCTGCAGGCCGCCGGCTCGCCGGGCACCGACCTGGCCGAAGCCCATGCCCTGCGCCAGGTATTCACCGCCGCGATGCCGCCGCTGCTGTCGCTGAAATCCGCCCTCGGCCACACCCTGGGCGCCAGCGGCGTGGCCGAATTGGCGGCCTTGCTCGCCTGCCTCGACCAGGACCGGCTGCCGGCCACCGCCGGCTTCGCCACGCCCGACCCGGAGATCGGCCTGCAGCCGACGCGGGCCGCCGCCGCCCGCCATGTCCGCCACCCCCTGCTCAACCTGGTCGGCTTCGGCGGCGGCCTCGCCACCCTGATCCTGGCCCGCGCCGCATGATCGAACTCGCCGCCGCCCTCAGCCAGCAGTTCACGCCCGAGCAATTGCCGGGCGCCGTCCGCGCCGCCCTCGGCAAGCCGCTGCGGCGGGCGCCGGCGCTAGCCCAGCTGGCCGTGCTCGGTGCCCTGGCCTGCCTGCCGGCCGAACGGCGCCACCTGCCGACCATCCTGCTCTGGCAGACGACCAGCGGCCCGCGCCAGGAAACCCTGCAGTTGCTCGACGAAATCTGTCAGGGCGGCGGCGAACCGATGCCCTTCGGCTTTCTCGCCACCGTCCCCGCCAGCGCCGCCGTGCACCTGCAGCCCTTCGTTCCCGGCCTCCGTTCGGCCTCGACGCTGCCGCTCGACAGCGAGGACGCCGGCAACTGGGCGCTGCTGCTGGCCCTGGCCGGCAATGCGCTGGCCGCCGGCCGCTGCGCCCAGGTGTTGTGCGCCCATCTCGATCACCGGGACGACCGCCTGGACGGCCACTGGCTGTGCCTGCGCACCGCCGGCACCGGCGGCGAAGCCGAAGCCGAAGCCGAAGCGTTGGCTATCCTGCGCCCGGCCGGCGCCGGCGCGGCCCTGGAACTGGCCGACGTACCCGCATTGCCGGCCGCCATCGCGGCCTGGCTGCAGGCCGGCACCAGCCGGCCGCTGCGCCTGAGTTCTCCCGCCGCCCCCGGGCTGGCGGTAGAATTCGCCCGACCCTAATCCTGTAGCCGAGATTCCCATGACCCAATTCGCCTTTGACGTTTCCCTCGAAGACTTCGAAAGCAAGGTGCTGCTGCCGGCCGACACCGTGCCGGTGCTGGTCGACTTCTGGGCGCCATGGTGCGAGCCGTGCAAGGTCCTCAAGCCGCTGCTGGAAAAGCTGGCCGAGGAATACGCCGGGCGCTTCCTGCTGGCCAAGGTCAATGCCGACGAGAACCCGGAGCTGGCGCAGCATTTCGGCGTGCGCAGCATTCCCGCGGTCAAGGTCCTGTTCCAGGGCCAGCTGGTCGACGAACTGAACGGCGCCCTGCCGGAAAGCCAGCTGCGCGCCTTCATCGACCGCGTCGCGCTGCCCGGCAGCCCGGCCGGCACCTCGCCGCGCGAGCAGGCCGCGGCGCTGGCCGGCGAAGGCCAGCTCGAAGCCGCCCTCGGCGTCCTCGTCGAGGCCTGCCGCCAGGCGCCGGAGGACGAAGCCATCCGCCTCGACGCCATCGACCTGTTGCTGCAGCTGGGCCGCAACGACGAGGCGCAGCAACTGCTGGCCGCCGAATACCAGCAGGAAGGCGAGCGGGCCGCCGCCCTGCGCGCCCGCCTGGCGCTGGCCGCCGGCGCCGCCGACACGGCGCCGCTGGAAGCGAAGCTGGCGGCCAACGCCGACGACCATGCGACGCGTCTCGAACTGGCGCGCGCCTACGCCGCCCAGAACCGCTTCCGCGAAGCGCTCGAAGCGGCCCTGGAAGTCGTCCGCCGCGACCGCTTCTTCGACGAAGGCGCCGGCCGCAAGGCGCTGCTGCAATTGTTCGAGGCCCTGGCCGGCGAGCAGTACGACGACCTGGTCCGCGAATACCGGCGCAAGCTGTCGGCGGCGCTGAACTAAGCGCCGCGGGCCGGCGCCGGCCGTGCGCCTCTACTACACCGACGTTTTCGTCCTGCCCTTGCCGGCCGGACACCGTTTCCCGATGGAAAAATACGGCCGCCTGCGCCAGCGCCTGCTGGCCGGCGGCGAGTTTGCCGCCAGCGACTTCCATCTGCCGCCGCCGGCCAGCGACGCGGAACTGGCCCGCGCCCACGACGTGCAATACATCCGCCAGGTTGCCGACGGCAGCCTGTCGGCCCCGATGCAAAAGGCCATCGGCTTTCCCTGGAGTCCCGGCATGGTCGAGCGCTCGCGCCGCTCGGCCGGGGCCACCATCGCCGCTTGCCGCGCCGCTCTGGCCGACGGCGTCGCTGCCAACCTGGCCGGTGGCACCCACCATGCCTTCCATGACCGCGGCGAAGGTTTCTGCGTCTTCAACGATGCCGCCGTCGCCGCCCGCGCCATGCAGGCCGAAGGCCGTGCCGGACGCATCCTGGTCGTCGATTGCGACGTCCATCAGGGCAACGGCACCGCCCGCATCGCCGCCGGCGACGACAGCCTGTTCACCTTCTCCATCCACGGCGCCCGCAACTTCCCCTTCACCAAGGAACGCAGCGATCTCGACATCGAACTGCCCGACGGCTGCGACGACACGACCTACCTGCGCCAACTCGACGACGGCCTCGACAGCGCCTTCGCCCGCGCCCGTCCCGATCTCGTCATCTACCTGGCGGGCGCCGATCCCTACCGCGACGACCGCCTCGGCCGCCTGGCGCTGAGCATGGACGGCCTGGCCGAACGCGACCGGCGGGTATACAGCCGCTGCCGCGCCATCGGCATCCCCCTCGCCCTCGCCATGGCCGGCGGCTATGCGCGCAACATCGACGATACCGTGGCCATCCATGCCGCCAGCGTGACCCTCGCCCGCCGCTATTGGGACTAGAATCTCCGGATGGACGACGATCTCTACCTCGGCCCGGCCTTGCGGGCACTGGAAAGCCGCCATTGCGGCGAGCAATTGATGCACCGCGCCGGCCTGGCGGCGGCCGACTGGGCCGGCGAACTGGTGGCGCCGGGCGGCCTGCCGGTCCTCGTGGTCGCCGGCCCCGGCAACAACGGCGGCGATGCCCTGGTCGCCGCCCGCCTGTTGCGCGAGCGCTTCTTCGACGTAACGGTGGTTTTCGCCGGCGACGCCGACCGCCTGCCACCCGATGCCGCCGCAGCCTGGCGGGATTTCGCGGCCGCCGGCGGCAAAACCGGCGATGCGATTCCGACCGACCGCCATTGGTCGCTGGTCATCGACGGCCTCTTCGGCATCGGCCTCGGCCGCCCGCCGGCCGGCCGCCACGCCGAACTGATCGGCGCCATCAACGACATCGCCGGCCGCGACCGCTGCCCGGTGCTGGCCCTCGACTGCCCTTCCGGCCTCGACGCCGAGCGCGGCACGGTGCCGGGCCTCGCGGTCCGCGCCACGCACACGCTGACTTTCATCGCCCACAAGCCGGGCCTGCTCACCGCCGACGGTCCCGACCACTGCGGCCTGCTACGCCTTGCCCGGCTCGCGCTCGATCCGCCCGCCGAACTGCCGCCCGACGGCCGCCGCATCGTTCCCGCCGCCTTCGCCGAACATCTCGTGCCGCGCCGGAAAAATACCCACAAGGGCAGTTTCGGCAGCGTCGGCGTGGTCGGCGGCGCCCCGTCCATGGTCGGCGCCACCTTCCTGGCCGCCCGCGCCGCGCTCAAGCTCGGCGCCGGCCGCGTCTATGCCGGCCTGATCGATCCGCAGGCACCGAGCTTCGACCCGCTGCAACCGGAACTGATGCTGCGCCGGCCGCAAGCCCTGCTGCAGTCGTCCCTGGCGGCGCTGGCCTGCGGTCCGGGCCTCGGCATCTCGCTGGAAGCCTCGGAATTGCTGGAAACCGCCATCGCCCTCGACCAGCCGCTGCTGCTCGATGCCGACGCCCTCAACCTGGTGGCCAGCGAGGAAAATCTGCAACAGGCCCTGGCCCAACGCCGGGTACCGGCCATCCTCACCCCGCATCCGGCCGAGGCCGGGCGCCTGCTGGAAGTTGACGCCGCCGAGATCCAGGCCGACCGGGTCGGCGCCGCCCGCGAAATCGCCCACCGCTACCACAGCCATGTCGCGCTCAAGGGCTGCGGCACGGTGGTGGCGACGGCGGACCGGCAATGGTGGATCAACGCCAGCGGCAATCCCGGCATGGCCACGGCCGGCATGGGCGACGTGCTGAGCGGCCTGGTGCTGGCCCTGCTCGGCCAGCGCTGGCCGGCGCTGCCGGCGCTGCTGGCCGGCGTGCACCTGCACGGCGCCGCCGCCGACCGGCTGGTCGCCGCCGGGGTCGGGCCGGTCGGCCTGACCGCCGGCGAAGTCATCGACGCCGCCCGCGCCCTGTTCAACGACTGGCTACGCCAGGCCGCCCGCTGATGCCGGCGGCGGCACGCCAGCACGCCGCCCCGGCGGTACAATTCGCCTCCTTCCCCGTCAGCCCGAACCGCATCCCATGACCATCGATTTTCCCGTCCCGCTCGCTCCCGAAATCGCCCGCAACGTCGCCGCCGCCCTGGCAGAGGATCTCGGTGCCGGCGACCTGACCGCCAGCCTGGTCGATGGCAACCGCCGGGTCCGGGCCACGGTCATTTCGCGCGAGCCGGGCGTACTCTGCGGCCGCGCCTGGTTCGACGAATGCGTGCATCGCCTCGACCCGCAGGCCCGCATCGACTGGCAAGCCGCCGACGGTGAGCGCATCGCCGCCAACCAGCAGTTGTGCAGTATCGAGGCCAATGCCCGCGCCCTGCTTTCAGCCGAGCGCAGCGCCCTGAACTTCCTGCAACTGCTGTCGGCGGTGGCCAGCAAGACACGCCTCTACGCCGACGCCATCGCCGGCACCGGGGCGCAGGTGGTCGATACGCGCAAGACCCTGCCCGGCCTGCGCCTCGCCCAGAAATTCGCCGTCCGCTGCGGCGGCGGCGGCAACCACCGGCTGGCGCTGTGGGACGCCATCCTGATCAAGGAAAACCATATCCATGCCGCCGGCGGCATCGCCCCGGCGCTGGCGGCGGCCCGCCGCATCGCCGAACAGGCCGGCGAGCGCTGCCGCTTCATCCAGATCGAGGTCGAATCGCTGGCCGAACTCGACGCCGCGCTGGCGGCCGGCGCGACGATGATCCTGCTCGACAATTTCAACCTCGATGCGATGCGCGAGGCGGCCCGCCGCAATGCCGGCCGGGCCGTGCTCGAAGCTTCCGGCAACGTCACGCTGGAAAGCATCCGCGCCATCGCCGAAACCGGCGTCGACCGCATCTCGGTCGGAGCGCTGACCAAGGACGTCAAGGCGCTCGACCTGTCGATGCGCTTCGTCGCCTGAGGAAAGGCCCGGAATAGCCGCTGCCGCTGGTGGCGCAACGGTTTTGGCGTCATAATTCCGGCAGCCAACCGATAACGATCGCCTCAGGGAGTCCCCATGCTGTTCGCGCTGTTCTACGTGGTCGCCATCGCTATTCTGATCCTGCACTTCACCGGTTTCCTGGCCCGGCACAATCTGGAATGGCTGGTGCTGGTCCTCGCCGTCGCGGTTTTCCCGGCCGTCATCTATCTGTAACGCCCAAAACACGACGGGCCGCCCTTGGGCGGCCCGTTTTCATTGCGGGGCTGCCGCTCAGGCCCGATCGGCGATGAAGCGCTTGACCGCCTCGACATCCGGCGCCATGACCACGACCCGCTGCGGCAGTTGTTCGATGCCGGCGAGGTCGGCCGGACGCACCGGCTCGGTGCCCAGCGCCTCGCGGATGGTTTCCTCGAACTTGGCCGGCTGGGCCGTTTCCAGCACGATCATCGGCACGCCCGGCAGGCGGTTTTCCAACGCCACCTTGAGACCGTCGGCGGTGTGGGTATCGAGCATCACGCCATAGCGCCCCTGGGCGAAACGGATGGTGTTGATGCGGTCGATGTGGGTACTCTTGCCGGAAACGAAGCCGAATTGCGGCATCCGGGCCCAGTGCGGGGTGGCCGACAGGTCGAAGGCCTCGCCCTTGTCCACCTTGGCCCACAGGTCGCGGACCACCGCCGGGTCGCGGCCGACCAGATCGAAGACGAAGCGCTCGAAGTTCGACGCCTTGGAAATGTCCATCGACGGGCTGGAAGTAACGCTGGTCTCGACCGAGGTACGCGGCCGGTAGACGCCGGTGCGGAAGAACTCGTCGAGCACGTCGTTCTCGTTGGTGGCCAGCACCAGGCGGGCGATCGGCAGGCCCATTTGGCGGGCGATGTGGCCGGCGCAGATGTTGCCGAAATTGCCCGAGGGCACGGTGAAGGTGACCTGCTCGTCGTTCGTTTTCGTGGCCAGGAAATAGCCCTGGAAGTAATAGACGATCTGCGCCGCGACGCGCGCCCAGTTGATCGAATTGACGGCGCCGATCTTGTACTGCTTCTTGAAGGCGGCGTCGTTGGAAACCGCCTTCACGATGTCCTGGGCATCGTCGAACATGCCGGTGACGGCGATGTTGAAGATATTGGCATCCTGCAGCGAATACATCTGGGCGCGCTGGAAGGCACTCATCTTGCCGTCCGGCGAGAGCATGAAGACCTTGACGTTGTGCTTGCCGCGCATGGCGTACTCGGCCGCCGAGCCGGTGTCGCCGGAGGTGGCGCCGAGGATGTTGATCGACTCGCCGCGCTGGTCCAGCACGTACTCGAACAGGTTGCCGAGCAACTGCATCGCCATGTCCTTGAAGGCCAGGGTCGGGCCGTTCGACAGTTCCTGTGTGTACAGGCCGTCCTCCAGCCGGGTCAGCGGCGTGATCTGCGCCGCGTCGCCGCCGTTGCGGGCATGGCAATAGACGTCGGCAGTGTAGGTCTTGGCGACGATGGCCTTGAGATCGGCGGCCGGAATATCGTCGATGAACTTCGCCAGAATCGCGTAGGCCAACTCGGCATAGGACAACTGGCGCCAGGCGTCGAGCTCGGCCCGGCCGATCTGGGGATAGCTTTCCGGCAGGTAGAGGCCGCCATCCGGAGCCAGGCCGCCGAGAAGGATGTCGCAGAAAGCCTGGGGCGCGGCGTGGCCGCGGGTCGAGATGTAGCGCATGGCGGAGCCCTGAAAAGCGAAAAGACGCGATTTTACCGCGTCGTGCGGCGGACGCGCATGGCTTGCAGCAGCGAGCCGGCAAACAGCAACAGGCCCGCCGCCGCCAAGACGACGGCGGCACGATCGAAGCCGGCCAACTCCAGCACTGCGGCGGTGAGGAACAGCACCGCCCGCCAGCCGCCGCCGGCCGCCAGCCGGCGGCGCATTTCCAGCCGGGATGGCAGCTGCGGCCCCGGCCAGCGCCAGACCGGCAGCAATTGACTGAGCGCGCCGCTGACCAGCGGCAGCAGGAAGCCGAACAGCCAGGCCAGCAGCGTCGGCCGCGCCGCCAGCAACCCGAGCCCATGCGCCAAACCGGCCGCCAGCGTCAGGGCCAGGCCCGCGCTGGCGGCCAGCAGGGAAGTCGTGACGCCATCGGCCAGCAGCAGCCGGAAACCGAAGCTGCGCCCCCATTGCAGCAGCAGGCCGAAGAGCACCGCCAGCAGCAGGCCGCTGCCGGCCGCAGCCAGCGTCCAGTGCCCGGCGCTGCCGCCGGCGATCAGCAGCACGCCGGTGAAAGCCAGCCACAGGCAGCGCCCGAGCCAGGCACCGGCGGCCGGATCGGGGCGGGCAAAGGCGGTCGGCAGCAGCACCGGCAAGGTGCCGAGCGCGGCCAGGCCGACCAGGCCCAGGGTATTGAGATGCAGGTGAATCAGGCGCAGCGCCGGCCATTGCCGCGGCCACACGGCCATGCTCAGAACGGCCGCCAGGGCCAGGATCAGGCAGGCCAGGGCTGCCGCGTACCAGCGCCAGCCGGGATGCGGCCGGCCGAGCGCGGCGCGGGCGCGGGCGGCGATCCAGATCAGCAGGCCAAGGGCCAGCAGCAGGTCGGACAAGGCGGCCGGATGCAGCACCCAGTAAGGTAGCAGCCCCTGCAGCGCGGCCACCGCCAGCAGGCCGGCAAGCTGGGCCGCGGTGGGCAACAGGCGCAGCCAGCGCCCGGGATTGCCGGTGCGCGTCAGCACCGGCACGAAATGCAGCATCGCCGCGAAAATCAGCGGCACGATGCCGACGGCGAAAGCCAGGTGGGCCACCGCCACCGGTACCCCCTGGCCGGCCAGCGTCAGGGCGACGCTGGCGAACAGGGCGAGCAGGGTCAGGCTGGCGGTGGCAAGCAAGGCTCAGCCGACGACGGAAAAATCGATGACGATGGCGCCCGGCTCGCGCTGGCGGTACTCGATCGCCAGATGATCGCCGTAGCGCTGCTGCAGTTGGGCAAGCAGCGGCAGCGGGTCGTGGTCGTTGCAGAAGCGCATGGTTTCGCCCGGCTGCAGCGAATCGAGGGCGCCAAAAATGGCGGCGTGGCGGAAACGCTTGGCGACGCCGCGGGCGTCGAACGGGTACAGGGCTTCGGGGGTCGTGTGGTTGCAGGCCATCGGTTTTCTCCTAGAGGGGTTGCGCCAGAATTGCGGCGTTCGCGGATTCTGCCGAACGGCCCCCGGTGATTCCTTGATCGGTATCGTAATCCAGACAAATGCCGATGCAAAAACGGGGGCCGCAGCCCCCGTCGCTTGATTGCCGCCGGCGCTGCTTACTGCAACTCTTCCAGGCGAATGCGCTTGACCTTGCCCTGCTGCGCGGCCAGCCCCTCGATCTTGCCGATCGCGGCATTGGCGGCGCTTTCCTTGCAGACGTGGGTCAGGATGATGATGTCGGTTTCGCCCTCGCCCTCCTCCGGCTCGCGCTGCAGCAGCGCGTCGATGGAAATGCCCTGATCGGCCAGGATGCGGGTGATGTCGGCCAGCACGCCCGGCTTATCCTCGACGCGCAGGCGCAGGTAGTAGCCGGTCTCGATCTCGCTCATTGGCAGAATCGGCAGGTTGGACATGGCATCCGGCTGGAAAGCCAGGTGCGGCACGCGATGCTCGGCATCGGCGGTGGCCAGGCGGGTGACGTCGACCAGGTCGGCGATCACCGCCGAAGCGGTCGGCTCGGCGCCGGCGCCCTTGCCGTAATAGAGCGTGGCGCCGACGGCGTCGCCCTTGACCAGCACGGCGTTCATCGCGCCCTCGACATTGGCGATCAGGCGCTTGGCCGGGATCAGCGTCGGATGCACGCGCAGCTCGACGCCCTCGTCGCGGCGCTTGGCGATGCCCAGGAGCTTGATGCGGTAGCCGAGTTGATCGGCGTACTTGATGTCGGCGGCTTCGAGTTGGGTGATGCCCTCGACGTAGGCCTTGTCGAACTGCACCGGGATACCGAAGGCGATGGCCGAGATGATGGTCGCCTTGTGCGCCGCGTCGAAGCCCTCGATGTCGAAGGTCGGATCGGCTTCGGCGTAGCCCAGGCGCTGAGCTTCCTTGAGCACGTCGGCGAAGGACAGGCCCTTGTCGCGCATTTCCGACAGGATGAAGTTGGTGGTGCCGTTGATGATGCCGGCCGCCCATTCGATGCGGTTGGCGGTCAAACCTTCGCGCAGCGCCTTGATGATCGGGATGCCGCCGGCGACGGCCGCCTCGAAGGCGACCATGACGCCCTTCTGCTGGGCGGCGGTGAAAATCTCGGTGCCATGCACGGCGAGCAGCGCCTTGTTGGCGGTCACGACATGCTTGCCGTTGGCGATCGACTGCATGACGATTTCCTTGGCCACGCCGTAGCCGCCGATCAGTTCGACGATGATGTCGATCTCGGGATCGTTGACCAGGGAAAAGGCATCGTCGGTGATGCGGGCCGCGCCGCCGGTGATCTGTTTGGCCAGCTCGACGTTCTTGTCGGCCACGGCGGTAATGCGAATCGGCCGGCCGGCGCGGCGGGTGATTTCCTCGGCATTGCGCTTGAGAACGTTCCAGGTGCCACCGCCGACGGTGCCGATGCCGATAAGGCCAACATTGATGGGTTTCATTATTTTTTGGTCAAAAAGTAAGGAGTCGAGAACAAAAGGAAAGATGGGTCGTCAATTGGTGCCGTGCCGCTTGCGGTAGTTTTCCAGGAAGCGGGCAAGGCGGCCGATGGCTTCGCGCAGGTCGTCCTCGTGCGGCAGGAAAACCAGGCGGAAGTGGTCGGGATGCCCCCAGTTGAAGCCGGTCCCCTGGACCAGCAGCACCTTCTCCTCCTGCAGCAATTCGGAGATGAAGGCTTGGTCGTTCTTGATCGGGTAAATCTTCGGATCAAGCTTCGGGAACATGTACAGCGCGGCCTTGGGTTTGACGCAGGTGACGCCGGGAATGGCCGTGATCAGTTCGTATGCGATATCGCGCTGGCGGCGCAGGCGGCCGCCCTCGGCGATCAGGTCGTCGATGCTCTGGTAGCCGCCCAGCGCCGTCTGGATGCCGTGCTGTCCCGGCGCATTGGCGCACAGGCGCATCGAGGCCAGCATGTCGAGGCCCTCGATGTAGTCCTTGGCGTGGCGCTTCTCGCCGGACACCACCAGCCAGCCGGCACGATAGCCGCAGGAACGGTAGTTTTTCGACAGACCGTTGAAGGTGATGGTCAGCACGTCTTCCGACAGCGCCGCGATCGAGGTGTGCTTGACGCCGTCGTACAGCACCTTGTCGTACACCTCGTCGGCGTAGATGATCAGGTGGTGCTGACGGGCGATCTCGACGATCTCGTGCAGCAGATCGTCCGGGTACAGCGCGCCGGTCGGGTTGTTCGGGTTGATGATGACGATGGCTCGCGTGTTCTTGTTGATCTTGCCGCGGATGTCGTTGAGGTCCGGCAGCCAGCCCTTCTCCTCGTCGCACAGGTAATGCACCGGCTTGCCGCCGGACAGGCTGATCGCCGCCGTCCACAACGGATAATCCGGCGCCGGCACCAGCACCTCGTCGCCGGCGTCGAGCAGCGCGTTCATGGCCATCACGATCAGCTCGGACACGCCGTTGCCGACGTAGATGTCCTCCAGCGTCACCCCCTTGATGTGCTTCTGCTGGGTGTAGTGCATGATCGCCTTGCGCGCCGCGAAAATGCCTTTCGAATCCGTGTAGCCGGCCGCGTTCGGCAGGTTGCGGATGATGTCCTGCTGGATTTCCTCGGGCGAATCGAAGCCGAACGCGGCCAGGTTGCCGATGTTCAGCTTGATGATCTTGTGGCCCTCTTCCTCCATCTGCTTGGCCTTCTGCAGCACCGGGCCGCGGATGTCGTAGCAGACGTTGGCAAGTTTGGCGGATTTCTTGACGTGTTTCATGAAAGCGTTCCGTCTCGGCGCAATTCGGCCAAAGGTATAATCCTACTTTAACGTATGGTGCACCGCAATTTCGGCGGGCCTTTTGGGACAATCGTTCAGTGAAACTCCACCCTTCCAACGCCGCCGGCCTCAACTTGTTCACCGCCCATGGCGACGGCTATGTCGCCGTCAACCACGAACGGCACGAAAGCAACCTGATCCTGCTGCCGGAATCGATCATCGCCGGCTGGACCTCAGCCACGGCCGCGACGCTGGTTGCCGAAGATCTGGAGCGACTGCTGGAACTCAAGGTCGGCATCGTCCTGCTCGGCACCGGCAGCCGCCTGCGTTTTCCGCCGGCGCCATGGCTCAAGCCCTTCGCCCAGGCCGGTATCGGCCTGGAAATCATGGATCTGCCGGCCGCTTGCCGGACCTACAACATTCTCGCCAGCGAAGGCCGCCAGGTGGCGGCGGCCCTGCTTTTCGACTGATCAGCGCCGGCCGTAGGTGTCCTCGAAGCGGACGATATCGTCCTCACCGAGATAACTGCCGGACTGCACCTCGATCATCTCGAGCGGCACGATCCCGGGGTTCTCCAGGCGATGCTTGACGCCGAGCGGGATGTAGGTGGATTGGTTCTCGCTGACCAGGAATATTTCGTCGCCCTTGGTCACGCGCGCCGTGCCGCTGACCACGATCCAGTGCTCGGCACGGTGGTGATGCATCTGCAACGACAACGCGGCACCCGGCTTGACGCCGATGCGCTTGACCTGGAAACGTTCGCCGGCATCGACACCGTCATACCAGCCCCACGGCCGATAGACCTTGCGATGCCACTGAGCCACGGCCCGCCCCTCGCCTTTCAAGCGATCGACGATCTTCTTCACATCCTGGGTCGCCTCGTGATGAGCGACCAGCACCGCATCGTCGGTTTCGATCACCACCATGTTGTTGAGTCCAATGCAAGCAACCAGGCGGCCGCCTGAAACAGCCAGGGTATTGCTGCAACGCTCAAGCAGGACATCGCCGCGCGTGGCATTGCCGTTTTCTCCCTTGGGCAGGACTTTCCACAGCGCATCCCAGGCACCGACATCCGACCAGCCGGCCGCCAGCGGGATCACCACGCCCCGCGGCAAATTCGCGGCACCACCGACGAGCCGCTCCATCACCGCATAGTCGATCGAATCGGCAGGGCATTGGGCAAAAGCCGCCGGATCGACGCGGACGAAATCGCCATCTTCGCCACCACTGGCCAGAGATACGCGGCAGGCGGCGAGAATGTCTGGCCGGCATGACTCAAGCGCGGTCAACCAGGTCGAGGCACGCAGCACGAAAATACCGCTGTTCCAGAGAAAATCACCGGCATCGAGATAGGCCTGTGCCGTCGGGCGATCCGGCTTCTCGACGAAGCGCGCCAATTCGAAGGCAGTGTTGTCGCCGGCCAGCGCCTTGCCCTGCTGAATGTAACCGTACCCCGTTTCGGGGCAATCGGGCGTAATGCCGAAGGTCACCGCCATGCCCGCCCCGGCCAATGCCGCGGCCTGCGCCACCGCCGCCCGGAACAGCGGCTCGTCGCCGATCACATGGTCGGCCGGCATCACCACCAGCACCGGATCGTCGCCCTGCCGCCGCGCCCACAAGGCAGCCAGCGTCAGCGCCGGCGCCGTATTGCGCCCGACCGGTTCGAGCAGTACCCGCCCTCGTTTGCCGAGCAGGCGCATTTGTTCGGCAACGACGAAACGATGCTCCTCGTTACACACCAGCAGCGGTTCGGCCAGATCGCCCACACCGTCGAGACGGGCCACGGTGGCCTGCAGCATCGACAGCGGACCGACCAGCGGCAGCAACTGCTTGGGATATTGCTCACGCGACAGCGGCCACAGGCGGGTACCGGAACCGCCGGACAGGACAACCGGAAGGATCTTGTTCATGCTCTAACGAAAAATGATCGGGGGCAAAGCATAACCGATAGGCATAGCAGCCCGGCCACCAGTTTCCCCTCCCGGCAACCTCAGTCCGGGAGCGTGACGACCAAGCCGGCACCCGGACCGGATTCAAAGTTTTTTCAGATATTCCTTGGTAAAGACCCGATCGGGCAAGTCGCGCAACTTCATGTCCCCATATTCGAGCACCGACTTTTCGCCGCCGCGCAACGCATCCTCCATCACCATCCGGGTCGGCCGGATCCTGCCGGCCATGGTCTTGAAGTCCTCGTAACTGGCCTTCTTCAACAAGCGATTGGAAAGCGAATAAAACTCGGCCTTGAACGGCCAGAAGCTTTTCTGATTCACCCAGTACACGACCTTCTGGTAAGTCACCGAGCGGTCAACAGCGATCAGTTCGAGAACCGCGTAATTTTCGCCATTGATCGTCTCGTTGCGCACCACTCTGGGATTGTAGTCACCGGCGAAATTGGCCCGCGCCAAGTCGCCGTTGGCCACCTGACCGGTCAATCGCTGCGACAGCGAAATTCGCACCGGCTGTGAAACCTCCGGCATGAACACCCACAGATCACGGCCCCGCATCAGAATGATCTGCCCCCGCTCGGAGGCGGGCTCGGTAACCATCACCACCGTATTTTCATTGCCTTTGGAGAGCACGCGGAATTTGCGCGACTCGGCTGCCTCGTCGGCTTTACTGGTGGTGATGCTGATATCGACCTGGAAACCTTCGGCCGGAAACCGAACCTGATCAGCCTTTTCCACTATACTGCGGGCATAGGCCTCATCGGCCGGATCGGGGGCGGTCTGCTGGGCCGATACGCCGGTTGCCGCCAAGCCCGTAAACAAGCATGTCCATACCAGGCAACACCAATTACTCAGCGGCTTCGTACGATTGCGTAACATAGGCATCTCCTCGCACATGTTCATTGTCATTCACACCACCTCCCGCCAAACATGAGCAGCGTCGTCCGAATCGAGCGCGTATTCAAGGATTATCTGCTTGGCGAGCAAACCGTCCGGGCCCTCAATGATATTACATTGGCCATCGAACCCGGCGTCTTCCTGGCCATCTCCGGACCGTCGGGCAGCGGCAAGACGACCTTGCTCAATCTGATCGGATGCATCGACCGCCCCACCAGCGGCAACATTTTCATCAACGAGGAAAACGTCTCGCAAAAATCGGCCAACGAACTGGCCGATCTGCGCGCCCGGTCGATCGGTTTCATCTTCCAGACCTTCAACCTGCTGCCGGTGCTGTCGGCGGCGGAAAATGTCGAGTACCCGCTGCTCCGGCGCAAGGATCTGACGGTCGCCGACCGCAAGCGGCGCGTCAACTACTTTCTGGAGATCGTCGGGCTCGGCAAACATGCCAACAATCGACCCAACCAGTTGAGCGGCGGACAGCGCCAGCGTGTCGCCATCGCCCGCGCCCTGGCTGTCAAGCCGGCCATCGTCCTGGCCGACGAGCCGACGGCCAACCTCGACAAGGCGACTGGCATCGAAATTCTCAAATTGATGAAGAAAATCAACGAGCATCTCGGCACCACCTTCATTTTCTCAACCCATGACCAGAAGGTCATCGACCATGCCAACCGTCTGATCAAGGTCGAGGACGGCACCATCAAGGCCTTCGGCATCCGCCACCCGAAAAGCAACTGGCAGATCGCGCGCGTCCCCAGTCCCTCGGCCCAGATTGCCGCCGGTAGTTCCCAATAACCCGTTCAGGATCTGCATCGTGTTTTCCACTTCCTCTTCGCTCATTCGCCTGACACTCATCGCCTCCGCCTGCCTCAGCCTCTCCGTCCATGCCGCCGACGACCGTGCCGCGCTGTTCGGCGACGACCTACCGTTGGCGGACGGCAAGTCCGAAAGCAGCGATTCGTCCTCGGGATCTGGCATCAAGGGCTTCGTCCAGTTCGAACTGGCCCGCACGACCGGCGACCCCGACCACTGGTCAAAAATGCGCACGCGCGCCGACCTGGGCAGCCAAGGCCGCCTTAGCGACAACGTCAAATGGAAGCTCGGCGTCCGCGTCGATTACGATGCGGTATACGACATCAACGATTTCTATCCGCAGTCTGTCGACAACGACCAGCGCTCCGCCTTCGATCTGCGCGAGAACTACCTCGACGTCAGCGCCGGCGGCTGGGATTTCCGCCTCGGCCGACAACATGTCGTTTGGGGCGAAATGGTCGGCCTGTTCTTCGCCGACGTCGTCTCGGCGCGCGACCTGCGCGAGTTCATCCTGCCGGAATTCGACCAGATGCGGACCCCGCAATGGGCTGCCCGCGCCGAATATTTCGGCGATGACTTTCACGGTGAACTCCTGTGGATTCCTGTCGCCACTTACGACAACATCGGCAAGCCAGGCGCCGATTTCTATCCGCGCCAACCGCTCCCGCCCGGCGCCACCGCCCGCTATCTCAGCGAGGATCGCCCGGCCCGCAATCTCGACAACATGAACTACGGCTTGCGCCTGTCCATGCTGAAAAATGGCTGGGACATCTCTGGTTTTTACTATCGCAGCACCGATACCACCGCCACTTTCTACCGGGCACCGATCACCGGTCCGCTCGTCACCTACCAGGCACGCCACGACCGCATTCATCAGGCTGGCGGCACCCTGACCAAGGACTTTGGCGACGTTGTACTGAAAGCCGAAGCGGTCTATACCCGCGGCCGCAGTTTCACATTGCTCAACCTGACCGATGCCGACGGCGTGGCTCGTCAGAACACACTGGATTGGGCGGCCGGCCTCGATTTCACACTGACGGCGGACACCCGTCTCAACCTGCAGATTTTCCAGCGCCATTTCTTCGATCACGACTCCGACCTGATGTACGACAAGAGCGAAAATGGCTACAGCATACTGCTCAACAGCAAGCTGTTCTCCAATTGGGAAGCCCAGGCTCTGTTCATCGCCAGTACCAACCGTACCGACTGGCTGTTTCGCCCGCGCCTGACCTGGAACTTCGAACGCAACTGGCGCTGGCTGATCGGCGCCGATATTTTCAAGGGCCCCGAACTGGGCATGTTCGGGCGATACGATCAGCAGGATCGCATTTATTCCGAAATCCGATACAGCTTCTGACGATCATGTCGGTAATTTTTACAGACCGCCCCTCAAGCTGCGCAGAAGAATAAGTAACCCATTGATTTCAATAAAAACAAATCACATGGCACGAGACATGCTTATATGCAGGCAAGGTGCAGGCATGCATCGTTCTACGGAGATTTGAAAAATGAAATCGAAACTTCTCATTGCTGCAATGTCCGCCGCCTTAGGTATTGCATCGGTTCCCGCCCATGCAGGCACGGTTGGTGTTGCTGATCTGATTATCAACAACCTTGTGCTGGTCAACGCCAGCAACGGTCAATTGGTGACAAGCGGCATCACGGTTCTTTCCGATGCACGCACTGGAATCGCTGATTCCAATTTTAACGGCACATCGGGAACGGGTGTTGGTGCTGGCAGCATCAGCAGCTTCAACCCGGGGGCGACCGTCGACGTTCAGCATCGTTGCGCCGGCCCCGATTGCGGCAGCATCAATGCCATCTACGGCGGCTCAGCCGAAAATAAGCTTGGAACGAACACGCTGGCGGCTGGTCCTCTGGGTAATTTTGCAGTGGGCGACATGTTCATTGGTGGATCCGCACTTGGCGCCGCAAGCGGAGCTAATGGCCTGACCCGCGCCAACGTATCGGTTACCGGTGCCACCAATGAAGGCGGAAGCAGCTCGACGATTATTAACTCTGCCAGCGCATTGACAGCCACCTTTACTGTCGGCGAGACGATCGACGTTCTGTTCTCGTTGGGATACGAAGCCTTCGTCATGGCCTTCGTGGATACGGCACCGGGTATTCATGGACATGCTTCAGCCGGGATTAACTGGGTGATGACGGTTACCTCGTCGGATGACCCTAGCTTTGCTGCCTTCTCTTGGCTTCCGGAAGAGCTTAACGTTGGTTACACATCGACCGATGCCTCCGAGAATCAGGAGTACTTTGGTGCGGGCCAATTGTTCTCTGATGTTCGGACCCTTACCGCAGGCAAGAAGTACAACCTGACCATCACCCAGGCTTCCAATGCACTGGCTAGCGAGATTCCCGAACCGGCCTCGCTGGCACTCGTTGGCCTGGGTCTCCTCGGGATCGGTGCACTCCGCCGCCGCCGCGCAGCCTGATTGCTCAGGACTCGAGCATAATCAGCCCGATCTGCTAGCATCGAAAGCCCACCGCAAGGTGGGCTTTTTCTATTCCAAGAGCCAAAAATGAATCCCAGCCAAACAAACAACGTAACCGGATTCGCACAAACGATTTCCGGATACGCAACACCGAGTTGCCGGGAGGATCTCGTTCAGCTCGTTCTCCGCAGCAGAGCCAGCGGGCAAGCACTGTATCCCATCTCGACGGGCCTGAATTGGGGATATGGCTCAAACTCTCCGGTGGCAGCGGGGGCCGTGATAGTCGATCTGTCACGCATGAATCGCATTCTCAATGCAGATCAAATATCTATCGACAATCCGGTTGCCCTCGTTGAACCAGGCGTCACGCAAGCGCAGCTAGCAACATTTCTGGCAAAAAAATGCCCTGATTTGACCTTCAACGTCACGGGCTCCGGTGGCGACACCAGCATTCTCGGCAATACGCTTGACCGCGGTGTCGGCTACTTCGGTCCACGGAAAGAAGATTTGTTTGGCCTGGAGATTGTCACCGGCACCGGAGAGGTGCTGCGCACCGGCTTCCGGCGCCTGGGCGATGACTCCCCTTTGGCCCAATGCCACCCTTACGGTCTGGGACCGATACTTGATGGCCTGTTTTTTCAGGGAAATTTCGGTATTGTGACCAGTGCCTGTTTTCGCCTCATCCCCCGCCGCCCCAAAGAAGTAGCTGTATCAATGGCTTTGCGGAACACCAAGCATCTTGCATCATTCATTGATGAACTGGCTCGGCTAAAGCGCGACGGTCTGCTGACCTCCGTTACCCATATCGGCAACAAGGCACGCACTCAATCGACACTGGCCTACGGCGTCACCCACTACCTTGAGGAAAAGTGTGGATATAGCCAGGAAAAAGCCCTCTCCGAAGCTGACCGGGCCATTGCTCTGATCGCCCCTGACGAATGGGCAAGCCTGGCCGCCATCACCGGCAATAGCGGGCAGGTACGCGCCGCCATTCGTGAAATACGCCAGCGAATCGGTCGCATCGCCCGCGTCATGGTCATTACCGACACCTTGCTCGATATTGGCTATGCCGTTACGCACGCGCTTCGTTTCATTCCCTTCGCCCGAGCCAATGCAGCCGCCATTCATTCGATCCGGCCACTGCACGCGCTGGCGCTCGGCATTCCGACAAATGCCCCGGTTGAAAATCTGCTATGGAAATTTGGTCGGACGGACCTGCCCGCCAAGGCACTCGACGAATCTCCCTGCGGCCTGTTATTCGTAAACCCTGCACTGCCTTCGAATGGCCAGGCGGTCGTTACCGTTGTCGAGGAACTGCAAGTCGTTGCAGAAAAGCATGGTCACAAACTGTACATGACCCTCAACATCGAAACCTCGACCTCCATGGTGGCGGTTATCAATCTGCTGTTCGATCGCTCAAATCAGGAAGAAATCGACCGTGCCCACCGCTGCGCGGACGATATGCTGGCATGCATCCGCCGCCATGGGTTGGAACCCTATCGGGCACGCGTCGACATGATGAAGGACGTGGTCGATGATAACGAATACTGGCGCACGATCCGACGCCTGAAAGACATATTCGATCCAGATAACATCATTGCTCCGGGCAGGTACAATCTTCCGACCTGATTGTTTTCGGCACCCTCATGCTTTCGATCTCACTGCAGCTGGCCCTGCGCAACTTGACCCGTAACCGCAACCGGACGCTGGTCGCTGTGGTGACGGTGGCCGGCGGCGTGATCGCTTTCGTACTGGCCGGTGGTTTCATCAACTGGATTTTCGACGATATGCGCGAGGCGACCATCCATTCCCAGTTGGGACATATCCAGATCATTCGGCCCGGCTATTTCGACAAAGGCATTGCCAATCCCTACGCCTTTCTGTTGCCCGCCCAATCGCCCGAGGAGGAACAATTGCGGGCGAGCCCCGGTGTCGCCACGGTCACGCCACGCCTAGCTTTCAGTGGCCTCGCCAGTTTCGCCGATGTGACCGTTGGATTCTCCGGCGAGGGCATCAATCCAGCACTTGAACAACCGATCAGTACCCGGATAACGATCAAGGATGGGCGCAATCTGCAAAGGCTTGATGAAAATGCAGCCATCCTCGGCGAAGGTCTTGCCAGAACCCTTGGCGCCAAACCCGGCGACTCCATCGTTCTGCTTGCCACCGCAGCCAACGGCAGCGCCAATGCCATCGAAGTCACAGTCGCCGGAACCTTCTTCACCATTTACAAGGACTACGACGACACGGCCCTGCGTCTGCCAATCCCGCTTGCCCGCAAGCTGATGCGAATTGATGGTGCAACCACATGGGTAGCTCTTCTGGAAAAAACCGAGACAACGACAGCCACTGTAAAAATGCTACGCAGCAAACTGGCACCCGAGCACTTTCAAATCGTGCCATGGACGGAACTGGCCGATTTCTACAACAAGGTTGTCGTGCTGTTTTCCAAGCAGATTGACGTAGTCAAGATCATCATCGGCCTGATCATCATCCTCACCATTTCAAATACCCAGACCATGAGCGTGCTTGAACGCACTACCGAAATCGGCACCAGCCTGGCGATCGGCCTGCGCAGCAGCGAAATACTGCGCCTGTTCCTGCTCGAAGGCGCGTTGATCGGTGTCAGCGGCGGAATACTCGGCGTTGTCCTGGGTTACCTGCTGGCCACCGCCATTTCAGCAATTGGCATCCCCATGCCCCCACCCCCCGGCATGGCGCGTGGCTACTCAGGCCAGATACTAATCAGTACGCGGCTGGTAATCGATGCCCTGGTCCTTTCTCTGACCACCACCTTGATCGCCAGCCTCATGCCCGCCTGGAAGGCCAGTCGCATGAACATCGTTGATGCCCTGCGTTGCAACCAGTAGATGGCCTCGAATCTTTTCTTGCTTGCCCTGAGAAACGTCTTCCGTCAGCGAGCACGCTCGGCAGCCACGCTCACCGCCATCGCCATTGGCGTCGCCGGCCTGATCCTCACCGGGGGCTTCGTCCAGGATATTTTCATCCAGCTTGGCGAAGCCATCATCCATTCACAGACGGGGCACATTCAGGTCACCCGCAATGGCTACCGGGAAGGACGTCTCAAAGCTCCGGAAAAATATTTGATCGAGCAACCTGGGCAACTGCGCAAGACCTTGTTGCAAACAGTCCCGGAAGCGAGTTCGATCATGGCTCGCCTGAGTTTCTCCGGCGTTCTCAACAATGGCCGGCGCGATCTCGGCATCATCGGCGAAGGGATAGAACCATCGGCCGAGGCCAATATCGGCACCTACTTGCGTTACATCGAAGGACGCGCGCTCACCGACGAAGATATAGATGGCATTGCCATAGGCCAGGGCGTTGCCCGCTCACTGGGTCTCAAAGTGGGCGATCGCGTGACACTGCTGATGACTCTCTCGGCTGGCGCCGTAAATACGCTCGACTTCGAAGTGACGGGGATTTTTCAAAGCTTCTCTCGTGAATTTGATGCACGCGCCGTCCGCATCTCGCTGGAGTCAGCCCGAGCGCTAATGGATACGCCGTCGGCCCATTTAATGGTGATGATGTTGAGGGAAACCGAGGCAACCGCCACTGCGGCTCTGCGACTGAAACAACAATTGGCCGGCCAAGGATTTGAAATCAGTACCTGGAACGAACTCTCGGATTTTTACGAAAAAACAGTTGAACTCTACGACCGCCAGTTTGGCGTCCTGCGTCTGATCATCCTGATCATGGTTCTGCTCAGTGTCGTCAATAGTGTCAATATGAGCTTGTTTGAACGCACCCGCGAGTTCGGGACAATGCTGGCGGTAGGCGATCGTTCGAGCACCATTTTCAAACTGATCATGACCGAAAGCATCTGCTTGGGAGTGATCGGTGCGCTATTCGGCATGCTGCTCGGATGCCTTGCCGCCATCGCCATATCGGCCATCGGCATCCCGATGCCCCCGCCGCCCAATGCCAACCTCGGCTATACCGCCACCATCCGCATCGTCCCCGGGATTGTCGCCATGTCGGGCCTCACCGGGTTCATCGCAGCGATATTGGCCACCATCATGCCGGCGCGCCGCGCCACTCGCCTCGATATCGTGGACGCGCTACGCCAAGGCTTTTGAATGCAAGCGTGAAATACTGCGCAGGGAAAGCATCGCCAAAAGGCAATTTGGGGCGCTTTCCGTTATGATTGTGGCCTATTTACCAGGTACTGTACGCCAGTCCAGTGAGCATACCGACGGAGAAACTCCATGAATGGAAATATCATTAAAATCACCAGCCTATGGATCGCTACTGCCACTGCATTCGTGATTTCCGGCTGTGCCAACAACTATCCCGCGGCCCCCGCTTCGGCCGCGTCCGCCGAGTACAGTTACAAGATCGGCCCCGGCGACAATCTCAATATCGTCGTCTGGCGCAACCCGGAATTGTCGATGTCGGTTCCCGTTCGCCCGGATGGCAAAATCTCCGCCCCCCTTATTGATGACCTCAATGCCATGGGCAAGGATTCGACCAGTCTTGCCCGCGACATCGAGAAGGAATTGGCAAAATTCATCCGCGACCCGGTGGTCACGGTCATCGTGACTGGCTTTGTCGGTCCGTATAGCGAACAGATCCGCGTCATCGGCGAAGCGGCCAAACCGCAGATTCTCGCCTACAAGCAGAAAATGACGCTGCTTGATGTGATGATCGCCGTGGGCGGCATTACCGATTTCGCCGACGGCAACCGCGCCACCATCCTGCGCACCGGCGACAGCAACGCCCAGTACAGCGTTCGCCTCAAGGATCTGGTCAAGGGCGGCGACGTTTCGGCCAATGTCGAAATGAAACCCGGCGACGTACTGATCATCCCGCAGAGCTGGTTCTGATCCGACCGTTTCAATGATGCATGCCGCCCTGTTTGATGTCGGGGCGGCAACAAGCTTGGACTCCCAATGGAAGAGATTCTCCGCCAAGCCCAGACCATTCTGCGCGCAACCTGGAAGCACCGCCGCCTCGGCATGCTGGTTGCGTGGGTCGTGGGCGCCGTTGCCGCCGGCATCATCCTGCGCATACCGGATCGCTACGAAGCGTCGGCCCGCATCTTCGTCGACACCCAGTCGATCCTCAAGCCGCTGATGTCCGGCCTGGCAGTACAGCCGAACATCGAACAGCAGGTGATGATGCTCAGCCGGACGCTGATCAGCCGGCCGAATATCGAGAAACTGATCCGCATGGCCGATCTTGATCTCAACATCAAGGGCAAAGCGGAACAGGAAGCCCTGATCGACAACCTGAGCAAAACGCTGAAAATTCAGAGTGTCGGTCGCGACAATCTGTACACGCTGTCGTACCAGGACCCCGATCCGGCCAAGGCACAGCGCGTCGTCCAGGGGCTGGTGTCGATCTTTGTCGAATCCAGCCTCGGCAGCAAGCGCCAGGACTCGGATTCGGCACGCAAATTCATCGAGGACCAGATCCGCAATTACGAGAACAAACTCCAGGAAGCGGAAAATCGTCTCAAGGAATTCAAGCTGCGCAACATCGACCTGCAGACCGGTGAAGGCAAGACCAGCGTCGACCGTTTGTCCGAACTGACGGTGATGCTCAGCACATCCCGCCTGGCCCTGCGCGAAGCGCAAAACTCGCGCGACTCCCTGCGCCGCCAGATCATCGGCGAGGAGCCGGTACTGCTGCCGGAAGCCCCCGGTGCCGACTCCGGCATCTCGCTGCCGGAAATCGACGGGCGCATCGACACGCAAAAACGCAATCTCGACGCCTTGCTGCAGCGCTATACCGAGCAACATCCGGACGTCGTCGGCACCCGCCGGCTGATCAAGGATCTCGAGGAACAGAAACGCCAGGAATTGGTGGCGCGCAAAAAATTCGCGGCCAACAACCCCGGCTCCTCGATCAGCAACAACCCGGTCTATCAGCAGCTGAAAATCTCCCTGGCCGAAGCTGAAGCCAACGTCGCCTCGTTGCAGGCACGTGTCTCGGAATATGAAGATCGCTACAAGCGGCTGACTGACCTGATGCGGACCCAACCGCAACTGGAAGCGGAGTTTGCCCAGTTGAACCGCGATTACGACATTCACAAGAAAAATTACGAACAACTGGTCACCCGCCGCGAATCGGCCGAACTTTCCGGCGACTTGGAAGCGGCCGGTTCGGTGGCCGATTTTCGCCTGATCGACCCGCCGCGCGCCTCGCAGAAACCGGTCGCACCGAACCGCATGCTGCTGTTCCCGCTCGGTCTGCTGCTCGGCTTGGCTGCCGGCCTGTTTACCGCCTTTGTCGCCAGCCAGGTCCGGCCGGTGTTCTTCGAAGGCAAATCCCTGCGCGAGGCCACCGGCCTGCCGCTGCTCGGCACCGTCTCGCTGATTTCGAACGAAGCCCGCCGCCTCAAGGAAAGATCGAGCCTGCGCCGCTTCTCGCTGGCCACCGCCGGATTGTTCGCCGCCTACGGCGCCGGCATGGCCGCGCTCTTCCTACTTTCCCAACGTGCTGCCTGAAGGTAATCGATGAGTCTGATTGAACAAGCAGCCAAGCGCCTGGAACAGCTGCGCCAGGCCGGCGTCGAGTTGCCCGAGGAACCCAGCCCACCGGCCGGCCGGCCGGGGCGAGGCAAGGCGGTCATTGGCGACACCGATCCTTACGCCGTTGCGATCGTCCCACCCAAGCCCGCGGGCGAAGAAAAAAAGGCGGCAACGGTATCCAAGCGGATCGAGCTCAATCTCGACGCCATTTCGGCGTCCGGCCTGCTGGTCCCGCAAGCCACCCGCAGCCAGTTGGCGGACGAGTTCCGCGTCATCAAACGGCCGTTGATCGCCAACGCCATGGGCAAAAGCGGCGAAGCGCTCCCCAACGGTAATCTGATCATGGTCACCAGTGCCTTGCCGGGGGAAGGCAAAAGCTTCACCGCCATCAACCTGGCCATCAGCATCGCCATGGAGCTCGACAACACGGTGATGCTGGTCGATGCCGACGTGGCCCGCCCGTCGGTCCTCAACATGCTGGGCCTGCCGCCGGCTCCCGGCCTGCTCGACGTGGTCGACAAGAATTCGGTCGACATTTCCGGCGTCCTGATGCGCACCAATATCGAGAAGCTGTCGCTCCTGCCCAGCGGCACCCAGCATCCGCGCGCCACCGAGCTGCTGGCCAGCGACGCCATGGTCCGCCTGCTCGACGACATGGCCAGCCGCTACAACGACCGCATCATCATCTTCGATTCGCCCCCCTTGCTACTGACTACCGAATCGCGAGTCCTCGCCACGCACATGGGACAGATCGTCATTGTCGTCCATGCCGAGAGCACCACCCAGGCCGCCGTCAAGCAGGCCGTCGACACGATCGAAGCCTGTCCGGTCAAGATGATGGTCCTCAATCAGGCGCGCCAGGCATCCTCCGACGGCTACGGTTATGGCTACGGCTACGGATATGGGCATGAAAAGAAATAGGCTACCGGCTGTTCATCCGCTGACGCTTGTCCTTCTGCTGAGCCTCTCGCTACCGGCCGTCGCCCAGCAGGATGTTGCCGGCGCCCTGGCGACACCGGGCATCGGCATGCCGGGCGAGGTCGCCGGGGAGAACCAAGATGGCTCAGCCCCCCAGGGAACCCGGCGGGCCTGGTCGATCTCGCCGCGGATCGGCCTGTCGCTGACCGCCACCGACCATGCCGACGTCAGCAGCAATGCCCGCAGCCAAAGCGATCTGATCACCGAAATTTCCCCCGGCATCCACATCGAGGCGCGAACCGTCCGCCTGCAGGGCTACCTCGATTACTCGCTGCGCGGCCAGTTCTATTCGCAGAGCAACGAAAACCGGCACCAGAACGCCCTCAACGCCTTCGCCACGCTGGAAGCCATAGACAACTGGCTCTTCGTCGACGTCAGCGGCAACATCGCGCAGCAGGCCATTTCCGCCTTCGGCCCGCAATCCCCCGGCGATACCTCGATCAACAGCAACAGCACGGAAAGTTCGACCTACCGCATCTCGCCTTATATCCGCGGCAACATCGGCGGCCAGGTCGACTACATGCTCCGCTACAACACCTCGGCCACCCGGGCGGACGAATCGACGGTGTCCGATCTCGACGTCTCCCAATGGATCGGCCAACTGCGTGGCAGCACGCCATTCCACAGTCTGCGCTGGACCATCGACGCCAACCGCCAGACCACCGACTACGCCCAGGGCCGCGAAACCGACGCCGATCTGGCGCGCCTGCTGCTCACCTACCTGATCACCCCGCAATTCAGCATTTCCGCCAGCACCGGCTGGGAGCGCAACAACTACGCCTCGCTGGATGACGAAAGCACCAGCACCCACGGCTACGGCTTCGACTGGAACCCGACGCCGCGCACCCAGATATCCGCTTTCAAGGAACGCCGCTTCTTCGGCGATGGCCACCGCCTGAGCGTCAGCCACCGTTTTCCGATGAGCAGCATCCGCTATACCGACACCCGCGACGTTTCGGTCCTGCCCAACCAGTTCGCCACGGCGGGAATGGGTACCCTGTATGACATGTATTTCCAGCATTTCGCCAACCAGATTCCCGATCCGATCATCCGCGCCGCCTACGTCAATGCCTTGCTGGCTATAGCCGGCATAGACCCCAATCGCCAAGTGGTGGGCGGTTTCATGTCCTCGCAAGCCAGCGAACAGCGGCAGCAACAACTGGCCTTCGTGCTGTTCGGCGCCCGCAACTCGCTGACGCTGCAACTCAACCGCAGCGAGAACTCGTCGATTGCCACGGCCCTGTCCCAGGTTGCCGACGATCTTTCACGCAGTTCGATGATTCGCCAGAAAGGCGTCAGCCTGACCTTCTCGCACCATCTGAGCGCCCTCTCCAGCCTCAACGTCACGGCCAGCCGGCAGAAGAGCAGCGGCAACCAAACCGGCGCCAATGATCTGGAAACCACGACCACCCTCTTCCAAGCCAGCCTGGCCACCAAGCTCGGGGCCAAGACCAACGGCTCGCTCAGCGTGCGCCATGCGAAGTACGAAGACGATATCAACCCGTACACCGAAAACGCCCTGATCGCCACTCTCACCTACACCTACTAACGCATGTATGAAGCTTTCTACGGCTTGAGCAGCAAGCCTTTCCAGCTCAATCCGGACCCCTCGTTCTATTTCGGCAGCAAGCAGCACCGCCGGGCCGCCGCCTACCTCAACTACGGCATGCACCAGAACGAGGGTTTCATCATCATCACCGGCGAAGTCGGCGCCGGCAAGACGACCATCGTCCGCGGCATGCTCGACAGCCTCGATCAAAGGAAAGTGGTTGCCGCCCATCTGGTCAGCACCCAGCTCGATGCCGACGATACGCTGCGGCTGGTCGGCGCAGCCTTCGGCTTGCGTACCAAGGACGTCTCCAAGGCCGACGTGCTGATGTCGCTGGAAGCCTTCCTGATCAGCGCCACCAGCAAGGGCAAACGCTGCCTGCTGATCGTCGACGAGGCGCAGAACCTCACCGCGCGCGCCGTCGAGGAATTGCGCATGCTGTCGAATTTCCAGTTCGGCAATCACGCCCTGCTGCAAAGCTATCTGATCGGCCAGCCCGAATTCCGCCAGATCCTGCAGAGTCCGCATATGATGCAATTCCGCCAGCGAGTCATCGCCGCCTGCCACATCGGTCCCCTCGACGTCGAGGAAACCCAGGCCTATATCGAGCACCGGCTGAAATGTGCCGGCTCCACCGGCTCGCCGACCCTCAGCGCCTCCGCCTACGAAGCTATCTTCAAGGCCAGCAGCGGCATTCCGCGGCGCATCAACTCGGTCTGCGACCGCCTGCTGCTGTTCGGCTACCTGAGCGGCAAGAAGGATTTCGACCTCGCCGACGTCGAGGAGGTCGCCCGCGAAATTCACGAGGAAACCATGGGCGGCAGCACCCAAGTCGGCATCACCTATGCGCCGGCGACCCAAGGTAGCTTCTCGCCGTATCAGACCGGCAACCTGCAAGCGCTTGCCGATGGCGATTACGGCAGCGACCCGGCCAGCACGCTGGCCGGCATGAACCTGCAGCAATTCGGCGAGCGCCTGGCCCGTCTCGAACGCAGCCTGCTGCAACTGGAAAAAATCAACAGCACGACGCTCTCGCTGCTGCAGCAACTGGTTGCCGACGGCCGGCAACTGACCAAGAAAACCACCCAAAGCGAAAAAAACGATGCCTGAAACCTGGCCCTCCGATCTTGGCCCCGTCATTTGCGTGGTTGGCGCCCGGCCCAACTTCATGAAAATGGCGCCCATCCTGCGCGCCTTCGCCGCCCATGTGCCGGCCATTCCAACCCTGTTGCTGCACACCGGCCAGCATTACGACCGGGACATGAACGACCGCCTGTTCGAAGACCTGCGCCTGCCGCAGCCGGACATCAACCTGGAAGTCGGCTCCGGCTCGCATGCCGTGCAAACCGCCGAAGTCATGAAGCGTTTCGAGCCGGTGCTCGACGAGCGCAAACCTTCCTGCGTGCTGGTCGTCGGCGATGTCAATTCGACCCTGGCCTGCTCGCTGGTCGCCGCCAAGAAAGGCATTCCGGTGGTGCACGTCGAGGCCGGCCTGCGCAGCTACGACCGTGCCATGCCGGAGGAGATCAACCGCGTCCTCACCGACCAGATCGCCGACCTGCTCTACACCACCGAGCGCAGCGCCGCCGACAACCTGGCCCGCGAGGGCATCGGCGCCGAGCGCGTGCGCTTCGTCGGCAACGTGATGATCGACTCCCTGCTCAGCAACCGCCAGTACGCCCGCGCGCCGGCGGCCAGCATCGCCGCCGGCGGCGGCGACCCGGCCCTGATCGCCGGCGCCGAGGGCTATGGCATCGTCACCCTGCATCGTCCGTCCAACGTCGACCATCCCGACATTCTCGCTTCGCTGCTCGGCGTCCTGCGCGAGATTTCCGAGCGCCTGCCGCTGGTGTTCGCGCTGCATCCGCGCACGCGTAGCAACATCGAGCGTTTCGGCCTGCAGCAATTGATCGACACACCGCGCATGCTGATGCTGCCGCCCCAGGGCTACCTCGAAATGCTCGGCCTGATGGCCGGCGCGCGCATCGTGCTGACCGACTCCGGCGGCCTGCAGGAGGAAACCACGGCGCTCGGCGTCCCTTGCCTGACCATGCGCGAGAACACCGAGCGGCCGATCACCGTCGAGCAGGGCACCAACACCATGGTCGGCCGCGACATCGCGGCGATTCGCCGGCAGACGGCGGAAACCCTGGCCGGTCGCGGCAAGAGCGGCCGCGTGCCGGAATTGTGGGACGGCCGCGCCGCCGAGCGCATCGCCGCCGATCTGGCCGGCTGGCTGATCGAACGCCACGCCGCCAGCAGCCGCTGAGTATCGCCATGTCCGCCCAGCCGACCCGCAACGCCTTTACCGTCGACGTCGAAGACTATTTCCAGGTCTCCGCCTTCGCACCGTACATAGCGCGCAGCGAGTGGCCGAGCCGCGAATGCCGCGTCGAGCGCAACGTCGAACGTATCCTGGCCATGCTCGACGAACACGAGACCAAGGCCACTTTTTTCACGCTCGGCTGGATTGCCGAACGCTATCCCGAACTGATCCGCCGCATCGCCGCCGCCGGCCACGAGATCGCCAGCCACGGCTACGGCCACGAGCGGGCCAGCGATCAGACGCCGGACGGCTTCTATGCCGACATCAACGTCGCCAAGCTGCTCCTGGAAGACCTGACCGGCTGCGAAGTGCGCGGCTACCGGGCGCCGAGTTTCTCGATCGGCGAAAAGAACCTGTGGGCCTTCGAATGCCTGGAACGGGCCGGCTATCGCTACAGTTCCAGCATCTACCCAATCCGCCACGACCATTACGGCATGCCCGACGCGCCGCGCCACGCCCACCGGATCGGCGAACTGATCGAAATCCCGGTCACCACGCTGCGCGCCTTCAACCGCAACTGGCCGGCCAGCGGCGGCGGCTATTTCCGGCTGCTGCCCTACGCCCTGTCGCGCTGGATGATCCAGCGCATCAACGACGTCGACCAATTATCGGCGGTCTTCTACTTCCACCCCTGGGAGATCGACGTCGACCAACCGCGCATTCCCGGCATCAATGCCAAGACGCGCTTCCGCCATTACGTCAACATCGAGCACATGGAGCGACGCCTCCACCGTCTGCTGGCCGATTTTTCCTGGGGCCGGATGGACGACCTGTTTCTCGGCAACGCCTGACTCACATGCAGATTGATCGCCTGGATCCCTCGGACAGTACGGCCGCGGCCCGCTGGGACGCGTTTGTCATGGCCTGTCCGGCCGCCACCTTCTTTCACCGCGCGGCGTGGCAACAAATCATCAACGAGGTTTTCCGCCACCCCACATATTTCCTCTACGCCCACGACGGCGGCGGGATTCGCGGCGTACTGCCGCTCGCCCACGTCAACAGCCGGCTGTTCGGCAACGCGCTGATCGCCCTGCCCTTCGCCGTCTACGGTGGCGTCGCCGCCGACAGCGAGGCCGCCGCGACGGCGTTGGAGGAAGAGGCGCAGCGGCTGGCCGTCGGCCTCGGCGTCGACCACCTGGAGTTTCGCAACGTCGCCCCGCGCCATACCGATTGGCCGGCACAGGATCTGTACGTGACTTTCCGCAAGGAAATCCTGCCCGAGGTCGAAGCCAATATGCTGGCCATTCCGCGCAAGCAGCGGGCGATGGTGCGCAAGGGCATCAAGAACGGCCTGCTCAGCCACATCGACGACAACGCCGATCGCTTCTTCGCGCTGTTCGCCGACAATGTCCATCGCCACGGCACGCCGGCCCTGCCCAAGCGCTACTTCGAGACGCTGCTGCGCGTCTTCGGCCCGGACTGCGAGGTGCTCACCGTCACCGCGCCCGACGGCCGGCCGCTGAGCAGCGTGCTTTCCTTCTATTTCCGTGACGAGGTGCTGCCCTATTACGCCGGCGACGACGAGGCGGCACGCGATCTTGCGGCCAACGATTTCAAGTACTGGGAATTGATGCGTCGCGCCTGCGAACGCGGCCTGCGCGTCTTCGACTACGGCCGCAGCAAGGTCGGCACCGGTCCCTACGCCTTCAAGAAGAACTGGGGGTTCGAAGCGCAGCCGCTGCATTACGAATACTGCCTCTACAAACGCGACAGCATTCCGCAGAACAACCCCAGCAACGCCAAATACAAACTGTTCATCGCCGCCTGGCGGCGCCTGCCGCTTGGACTGGCCAACCGGCTCGGACCGCTGATCGTCCGCAATCTGGGCTAGGCAGCACATTTCATGGCCAACATCCTCTATCTCGTCCACCGTCTTCCCTATCCGCCCAACAAGGGCGACAAGGTCCGCTCCTACCACCTGCTGCGCCACCTGCTGAAGGCGCACCGCGTCTTCCTCGGCACCTTCATCGACGATCCGGCCGACGCCGAGCACATTCCCGTTCTCCGGGGCATGTGCGCCGGACTCCACGTCGCCCGCCTCGATCCCCGCCGGGCCAAGCTGCGCAGCATCAACGGCCTGCTCGCCGGCGAGCCGCTGACGCTGCGCTACTACCGCGACGCCGGCCTGCAGGACTGGGTCGACAACACCTGCCGCAGCCAGCGGATCGACGCCATCGTCGTCTTCAGCTCGGCAATGGCCCAGTACACCGAGGACAAGCAGCGGCTGCCGGTGCTGATTGATTTCGTCGACGTCGATTCGGCCAAGTGGACCCAGTATGCGCCGCAGCACCGCTGGCCGATGTCCTGGATCTACCGCCGCGAGGGCCGCCTGCTGCTGGCCTACGAACGCCACATGGCGGCCCGGGCGGCGCGCTCCTTTCTCGTCACCGAGGCCGAGGTCGAGTTGTTCCGCAAGCTGGCCCCGGAATGCGGCGTCCGCGTCGAAGCCATGTGCAACGGCGTCGATGCCGATTATTTCGCCCCGGCCGCCGACCGCCCCTCGCCTTTCCCGGTCGGCGAGGAGGCCGTGGTGTTTACCGGCGCCATGGATTACTGGCCGAACGTCGACGCCGTCGCCTGGTTCGTCGCCGAAATGCTGCCGGCGCTGCGGGCGCAGCGGCCGCGACTGCGTTTCTACATCGTCGGCCGCAGCCCGACGCCGGAAGTCCTGGCCCTGGCCGGCGCGCACGTCGTCGTCACCGGCACCGTGCCCGACGTCCGCCCCTACCTGCAGCACGCCGGCGTCGTCGTCGCCCCGCTGCGCGTCGCCCGTGGCATCCAGAACAAGATTCTCGAAGCCATGGCCATGGCGCGCCCGGTGGTCGCCGCCGCCGATTGTGCCGCGCCGGTGGACGCGACGCCCGGCAAGGAACTGCTGACCGCCGCCAATGCCGCCGAATTCGTCGCCGCCATCGCCGCCCAACTGGCCGATCCGCAGGCCGCCGCCACCATCGGCCGCGCCGCCCGCGCCCGCGTCGTCGCCCGCTACAGCTGGGACGCCCATATGAGCCAGATCGACCCCTATCTTTTCAGCTCTCCCGGACAATCGACATGAACCCGACAGCCAGCGTACCCTCGCCCGCCTGGCGGCAAGCACTGCCGCTGCTGCTCGGCCTGCTCGCCTGGTTGATCTACTGGTATTGGGATACCGCTGCCGCCATGGTCGGCATCTGGTACCGCTCGGAAACCTATGCCCACGCCTTCGTCGTGCCACCGCTCGCGCTGTGGCTGATCTGGCGCCGCCGCAGCGCGATCCTCGCCGAACAGCCGCGAACCTCGCTGCTGCTCGCCGTGCCGGTCGCCGGCACGACGCTGGCCTGGCTGCTCGGCGAACTGACGGCGGTCAATGCCCTGACCCAGTTCGCCCTGGTCGCCACGCTGGTGCTCGCCGTGATGGCCCTGCTCGGGCCGGCGGTCAGCAAGCGCCTCGCCTTCCCGCTGGCCTTCCTGTTCTTCTCGGTGCCTTTCGGCGACTTCCTGATGCCCAGGCTGATGGAGTGGACCGCCGCCTTCACCGTGCTCGCGCTACGCGCCACCGGCATCCCGGTCTACCAGGAGGGCCTGCAGTTCGTCATCCCTTCCGGCCGCTGGTCGGTCGTCGAAGCCTGCAGCGGCATCCGCTACATCATCGCCTCGGTCACCGTCGGTACGCTGTTCGCCTACCTCAATTACAGCACGCTGCGGCGACGGCTGATCTTCATCGCCGTCGCCATCGTCGTGCCGGTGATCGCCAACTGGCTGCGCGCCTACATCATCGTCATGCTCGGCCACCTCTCCGGCAACAAGCTGGCCGCCGGCGTCGACCACTTGATCTACGGTTGGCTGTTCTTCGGCATCGTGATCATGATCATGTTCTTCATCGGCGCCCGCTGGGCGGAACCGGAAGCCGCTCCGCCCCCGCCGCTTCCGCCGGTTGCCGGCACGGCGGCCGGTTCGCCGGGCAGGGCCTGGCTGGCGGCCATCGCCGTCGCCCTGATCGCCGCCGCCGGCCCGCTCGCCTTCGTCGCCATCGACCGCACCGATCAGGCCGGTCCCGCCGCGCTCGGCACCTTGTCGGCTCCCGCGGGCTGGCAGGAAAACGGGCAGCCACGCTGGAAACCCGACTTCGCCGGCGCCTCGGCCGAACTGCAGGCTTCCTTCAGCCGCGACGGCGAAAGCGTCGGCGTCTATATCGGCTACTACCGCAACCAGAATTACCAACGCAAGTTGGTGACATCGACCAACACCCTGGCCGCCAGCAGCAACAAGGCGTGGACCGTCGTTGCCCGCGGCCGCGCGGCGCCGGGCATTCCCGGCCTGCCGGAGCAGGTCGTCGCGGCCGAGTTGATCGAGGTCGGCAGCAGCCCGGAAGTCCGCCTGCAAGCCTGGCAGTGGTATTGGACCGATGGCCGGCTGACCGCCTCCGACGCCGGCGCCAAGCTCGACAACGCCCTGGCTCGTCTGACCGGGCGCGGCGACGACGCCGCCGTCGTCATCCTCTACGCCCCGGCCGCGACAGCGGCGACCGCGCTGCCCGCCTTCGCCGCCGCCGCCGCGCCGGAAATCGCCCGCCTGCTGGCCACGGCCCGCGATCAGCGATGAACACCGATCCCCGCCCCCTCGTCGCCCACGTCATGTACCGCTTCGATACCGGCGGCCTGGAAAACGGCATCGTCAACCTGATCAACCACATGCCGCCCGAGCGCTACCGGCACGCGGTGATCGCCCTGACCGAGGTCACCGACTTCCGCCGCCGCATCCAGCGCGACGACGTCGAGTTCATCGCCCTGAACAAGCCGCCCGGCCAGACCCTATGGCAGTTCCCCAAGCTTTACCGGCTGTTCCGCCGGCTGCGCCCGGCCATCGTGCACAGCCGCAACCTGGCGGCGCTGGAAGTGCAGTTGCCGGCCTGGGCCGCCGGCGTGCCGGTGCGCATCCACGGCGAGCACGGCCGCGACGTCGGCGATCTCGACGGCAGCAACGTCACCTATCAGCGCATCCGCCGCTTTTACAAGCCCTTCGTGAGTTATTACCTGGCCCTTTCGCGCGACCTCGCGCAATATCTGAACGGTATAATTCGCGTCCCTTCCGACAAGATGCTGCAGGTCTACAACGGTGTCGATACCGATCGCTTCCATCCCGCGTCCGACAATAATCAAGCCATACCCGGCTGCCCCTTCCCCCGCGCCGGCCACTGGCTGGTCGGCACGGTAGGCCGCATGCAGACCGTCAAGGACCAGCCGACCCTGGCCCGGGCCTTCGTCCGGGCGCTGGAAATCGCCCCGGAACTGCGCTCGCGCCTGCGCCTGGCGCTGATCGGCGACGGCCCGTTGCGCGCCGAATGCCGGGAAATCCTCGCCGCCGCCGGCGTCGCCGATCTCGCCTGGCTGCCCGGCGAACGTAGCGACGTGCCCGCGGTCATGCGCGGCCTCGATTGCTTCGTCCTGCCGTCGCTGGCCGAGGGCATTTCCAACACCATCCTCGAAGCCATGGCCTGCGGCCTGCCGGTGATCGCCACCGACGTCGGCGGCAATGCCGACCTGGTGGCCGCCGGCGCATCCGGCGCAATCATTCCGGCCGCCGACCCCGAGGCGATGGCCCAGGCCATCGTCCGCTTCGCCGCCGCGCCCGAATCCGCGCGCGCCATGGGCCGGGAAGGCCGCCGGCTGGTCGAGGAAAAATTCAGCATGCAGGCCATGGTAACCGCCTACCAGGGTACTTACGACAAACTCCTGCACCGCAGCGGTGCGGCTTCACAGCCCTGACAGGAAACAGCCATGTGCGGCATCACCGGTATTTTCGACACCCGCGGCCGGCGCGACATCGATCGCGCCGTGCTGCACCGGATGAACGAATCGCAGTTCCACCGCGGCCCCGACGAAGGCGGCCTGCATCTCGAACCGGGTGTCGGCCTCGGCCATCGCCGGCTTTCGATCATCGACCTGTCCACCGGCCAGCAGCCACTGTACAACGAGGACAACAGCGTCTGCGTCGTGTTCAACGGCGAAATCTACAATTTCCAGGAACTGATCCCGGAACTGCAGGGACTCGGCCACATTTTCCACACCCGCAGCGACACCGAGGTCATCGTCCATGCCTGGGAAGCCTGGGGCGAGCGCTGCGTGGACCGCTTCCGCGGCATGTTCGCCTTCGCGCTGTGGGACCGCAACCACGAAACCCTGTTCCTCGCCCGCGACCGCCTCGGCGTCAAGCCGCTGTTCTACGCCCTGCTCGACGACGGCACATTCCTGTTCGGTTCCGAACTGAAATCCCTGCTCGCCCACGGCGGCCTGAAGCGCGACATCGATCCCTGCGCCGTCGAGGAATATTTCGCCCTCGGCTACGTCGCCGAGCCGCGCGCCATCTTCAAGCAGGCGAAGAAGCTGCCGCCGGCCAGCACCCTGCTGCTGCGCCGCGGCCAGCCGGTCGGCGAGCCGCGCCCCTACTGGGACGTGCGCTTCTCGCTGGACAACCCGCTTGGCGCCGATGAGGCTCGTGCCGAACTGATGCATCGTCTCGAGGAATCGATCAAGCTGCGCATGATCTCGGAAGTGCCGCTCGGCGCCTTCCTCTCCGGCGGCGTCGATTCGAGCGCCGTGGTCGCGGTCATGGCCGGCTTGTCAAACAGCCCGGTCAACACCTGCTCGATCGGCTTTTCCGACCCGGCCTTCAACGAATCGGAATTCGCCAGGATGGTGGCCGACCGCTACCGCACCAACCATCACCTCGACATGGTCGAGAGCGACGATTTCGACCTGATCGACACCCTGGCCCGGCTCTACGACGAGCCTTACGCCGACAGTTCGGCCATCCCCACCTACCGCGTCTGCCAGCTGGCCCGCAAGCACGTCACCGTCGCCCTCTCCGGCGACGGCGGCGACGAGAGCTTCGGCGGCTACCGCCGCTACCGCCTGCACCTGATGGAAGAGAAAATGCGCTCGGCGCTGCCGCTCGGCCTGCGCCGGCCGGTGTTCGGCGCGCTCGGCCGGCTCTACCCGAAAGCCGACTGGGCGCCGCGCATGTTCCGCGCCAAGACGACCTTCGAGGGCATGGCCCGCACCTCGGTCGAGGCCTACTTCCACTCGATATCGATCCTCCGCGCGCCGATGCGCCAACGCCTGTTCAGCCCCCGGTTCAAGGCCGCGCTTGGCGGCTATGACGCCTTCCAGGTCTTCGCCGGCCACGCCGCCCGAGCCGAGACCGACGATCCGCTGGCGTTGATCCAGTACCTTGATCTCAAGACCTATCTGATCGGCGACATCAACACCAAGGTCGACCGCGCCAGCATGGCCCATTCGCTGGAAGTGCGCGAGCCGCTGATGGATCACAAGCTGATCGAATGGCTGGCCACTCTGCCCTCGACGCACAAGATCCGCGGCCAGGAAGGCAAGTACCTGCTCAAGAAGACGATGGAACCCCTGCTCCCGAACGACGTGCTGTACCGCCCCAAGATGGGCTTCTCGGTACCGCTGGCGCGCTGGTTCCGCGGCCCGTTGAAGAACCGCGTGCAGGAAGCCATCCTCGGTTCGCGGCTGGCCGACACCGGCTGGTTCGAGCGCCGCTACCTGGAAGAACTGGTGCGCGACCACAACAACGGCAGCCGCGATTACAGCGCCTCGATCTGGACCATCCTGATGTTCGAGGCCTTCCTGCGCAATGTCATGGAAGAAGGATCGCCGGCATGATCCGCGCCCTGCACGTCCTCGACCATTCGATCCCGCTGCACAGCGGCTACACCTTCCGCACCGCCGCCTTGCTGCGCGAACAGCGCGCCCTCGGCTGGGAAACCTTCCACCTGACCTCGCCGAAGCAGGGCGCCACCGCCACCGCCGTCGAAGATGTCGACGGCCTGCGCTTCTATCGCACGGCGCCGGCCACCGGCGCCCTGGCCGGCTTGCCGCTGGGCCGGGAACTGGCGCTGATGAAGCAACTCGAAATCCGGCTCGAAGCGGTCGCCCGCGAAATCCGCCCGGACATCATCCACGCCCATTCGCCGGTGCTCAACGCCCTGCCGGCGATCAAGGTCGCCCGCCGGCTCGGCATTCCCGTCGTCTACGAAATCCGCGCCTTCTGGGAAGACGCCGCAGTCGACCACGGCAGCACCCGCGAAGGCAGCCTGCGCTACCGCGCCACGCGCGCCCTGGAAACCCGCGCCATCCGGCTGGCCGACCATGTGTTCACCATCTGCGAGGGCCTGCGCGCCGACATCGTGGCACGCGGCATCCCGGCCGCCAAGGTGACCGTGATCCCCAACGCCGTCGACGTCGCCTCCTTCCAACTGGCCAGTCCGCCCGACCCGGCGTTGCTGGAGAAATGGGGCCTGAGCGGCAAGACCGTAGTCGGCTTCATCGGCTCCTTCTATGCCTACGAGGGGCTGGACTTGCTGCTCGACGCCCTGCCGGAGTTGGTCCGCCAGCGCCCCGACGTGCGCCTGCTGCTGGTCGGCGGCGGCCCGCAGGAAGCCAATCTGCGCCAGCAGGCCGAACGCCTGGGCCTGGGCCAGCACGTGGTTTTCACCGGCCGCGTGCCGCACAAGGAAGTCGGCCGCTATTACGACCTGATCAACATCCTCGCCTACCCGCGCCATCCGATGCGCCTGACCGAGTTGGTGACGCCGCTGAAGCCGCTGGAAGCCATGGCCCAGGGCCAGTTGTTCATCGCCTCCGACGTCGGCGGCCACAAGGAACTGATCGAGCACAACCAGACCGGCATCCTGTTCAAGGCCGGCGACCGCGACGCCCTGAGCGGCGCCCTGCTCGGACTGCTCGACGACCGCCGGCGCTGGCCGGAACTCAAGGCCAACGGCCGCCACTTCGTCGAAGCGGTGCGCAACTGGCGCAACAGCGTGGCCAATTACCGCGCCCCGTATCACCGCCTGACCGGCAAGAATCCCGCCTGATCAGCGCGATAGACAAACACCTCGACATGCGCCGCCCCATCCGGACCCTTCTCTTTTCAACCCTGTTCCCAAGTACCGTCAGACCGGTGCATGGGATATTCGTGGAAACCCGGCTGCGCGAACTGCTCAAGAGCGGCGAGGTTGAAACGAAGGTTGTTGCGCCGGTCCCCTGGTTTCCAATTGCTCACGCGCGCTTTGGTGAATACGGCCGGTTTGCCGCAACCCCGGGGTTCGAGATAAGAAATGGGATCGAAGTCCATCATCCACGATATTTCCTGCCGCCAAAAATCGGCATGAATATCGCACCGCACACTTTGGCCCGGGCCGCCCTGCCTTTGGTCAAGCGCATGCTGAAACAGGGGTTCGATTTCGATCTCATCGACGCCCACTATTATTATCCCGACGGGGTTGCCGCTGGCTTGATCGCCCAGCAGGTGCGCAAACCATTCGTCGTAACCGCCCGTGGAACAGACCTCAACCTGATCCCGCGATTCGCCTACCCGAGGAAATTGATCCTGGCGACCGCGCAAGCCGCAAGCGCCTCAATTGGCGTCTGCAAGGCGCTCATGGATACGCTGGCCGAATTGGGCGCCGACCCCGGAAAATTGAAAACGTTCAGGAATGGCGTCGACCTCGACAAATTCCGCCCCGAAGACAAATCTGAAGCACGGCGGCGGCTGAAACTCGCCGACCGGACCATTCTGTTGTCGGTCGGCCACCTGGTCGAGCGCAAAGGCCACCACATAGCCATTGAAGCCATGGCCACCCTGCCGGACCATGTGATGCTGGTGATTGCCGGTTCCGGACCGGAACGGGCGGCATTGGCAGCGCAAGCGCAGAAGATCGGCGTTCAGCAACGGGTGCTTTTTACCGGACAATTAGCCAACCAGGAACTCAAATGGTGGTACAGCGCGGCAGATGCGCTGCTTTTGTGTTCCAGTCGCGAAGGATGGGCCAATGTATTGCTGGAATCCATGGCTTGCGGCACGCCGGTCATCGCGACGAACATATGGGGCACGCCGGAAGTCGTTTCGTGTCCGGAAGCCGGCCTCCTGATGCGGGAAAGGACGGCCGCCTGTCTGCTTGAGTGTTTCTCTCAGCTTTTCCGGAACTACCCTTTGCGAACAGATGTTCGTCGGCATGCCGAGAAATTCAGTTGGCGGGAAACCACCGAAGCGCAACTGGCCTTGTTCCGGCAACTTACCGCCCAGCGATAGCACGATGCGCGACCTGTTGATTCTCGCCATTATCTTCGGCGGTTCCGCTGTTGCATTACGCAAGCCATGGATCGGCGTCATCCTGTGGACCTGGGTCAGCTTGATGAATCCACACCAGCAATGGGGATATGCGTCCGCTTCAATGCCCATTGCCATGGTCGTCGGCGTATCCACACTGACCGGCTTCTTGTTTACTCGAGAAAAACAAAATCCGTTCTTCTCGCCGGCGACGTGGATGCTTGCCGCCTTCGTCCTGTGGGTGACAATCACCCTGCCTTTCTCACTGTATTTCGAGAACAGCCTGCCTCTGTGGAACAGGTCGATCAAAATCTATCTGATGCTGTTCATTACCTTGGCCTTGCTGGATTCGGTCAAAAAGATGGATTTCTACATCTGGACGCTGGTGGTATCCATTGGCTTCTACGGCGTGAAAGGCGGCATTTTTACCCTGCTCACCGGTGGCAATCACCTGGTTTGGGGACCGGGGGGATTTATCGGCGGCAATAACGAAATCGCCCTCGCCGTCATCATGGTGATCCCCCTGATGCGGTACCTGCAACTGCAGATGAAAAAAGCATGGCATCGGCACATGATGACCTTCTCCATGATTTTTTCGGCCATCATGGCGCTCGGCACTCATTCGCGCGGCGCATTGCTGGCCCTGATCGCCATGGCTGTCTTGATCTGGCTCCGCGGTAGGCAAAAGTTGCTGTTCGGCATCATGGCGGTCGGCCTGGCCGTCCTTGCGCTCCCGTTCATGCCTGAGCAATGGTGGTCACGCATGGCCACCATCCAAACCTACGAGCAAGACGCTTCGGCCATGGGGCGCATCAACGCATGGTGGATGGCCTGGAATCTCGCCAAGGACCGTATTCTGGGCGGCGGTTTCGAAATTTACAACGCTACGATATTTGGCATGTACGCGCCAAATCCCTATGACGTACATGCGGCGCATAGCATTTATTTCCAAGTACTTGGGGAGCACGGCTTTATCGGATTGATCCTGTTCCTGATTCTTGGCGTTTTGACCTGGCAAACGGCAAGCAGCCTGATGCGCATCGGCAAGCGCGATCCGTCGCTCAACTGGGCTCGGGATCTTGGAGCGATGGCCCAAGCCAGCATGGTTGGTTATGCTGTCGGTGGCGCCTTTCTCAGCCTGGCCTATTTCGACTTGCCCTACAACATCATGATCGTTGTTCTCCTAGCCAAATATTTTGCGTTACGAGAACCAACCGCCACATCGGCGCAACATGCCAGCGCACACGACCCAGCGAAGTGGAAGCGCGTCGGACTTAAGGAAAGTTGACGTCCCATGATCAAGCTGACAATGGTTTTGTTGACCGCGCTCCTGCATTCCTTCGCTCATGCCGGAGAACTGATCGACCGCTACGATCCGGATTGCCTGCCCCTCTTTGCCCAGGGGCGGCATGGCCCTTTCAACTACAACACCGCCACGCCCGCCGAAAAGAATCTCGTCGAGGGAACCCATTTCGACGAACATTACCAAGCCTATCGGCTTGGCAAGCAAAAGCTGCAGAAAAAGAAAGACTACATTATCGAAACGCCCGCGGCCGGATTTAGCTATACCCTTTGGGCATTTCCCAATCACGCGCCGGCGCTCGCGGCCATGGAGGATCTTGGATTCAAGCAAAAACTGGAGAAACTTCCCGGTGCCGAATTAAGAGTCCACTGCTACTTCCAGCGAGCGGTAAAACTCGCACCCGACGATCCGCTGGTCCGCTCGATTTACGGCTATTACTATGCCCGCCGAGGAAAAGGACCGGAGGCAAACGAGCAACTTGCCAAAGCCGAGTCCCTCGGCGAGGAAAACATGAGCGTGATGGTATATGCCGCTTTCGCCTACCTTGAACTCAAGGAATACGACAAGGCTCTAAGCGCGGCGAAAGCTGCCTACCAACTCGGTTATTCTTTGCCTGGACTCAGAAATCGCTTGGAAAAGGCCGGCAAGTGGACGGAATAACCCGAACCATAAGCGACAGCGACGACGTTCATTTTTCGCCATAAGGTCATACATATACATTGCCAAGGCCATTGGAAAACAAATGAGAAAATCACCAGCGAGCATGCTTTTCTCTTTCCAGTCTGATGGCGATTCCCTAATCAAGGCCTAAAAAAATAAGCCTGAACCGAAAGGTATCAACAACACCGGAAAGTTGAGAAACATGCTGAATCTCGGTCAACGCTTGAACAAATTCCGCTTCGGGCTGGCGGTCAAGAAAATACTGCGCACGCCCCCCCTGGCAACGCGGCCCGATGGGCCGGTGCTGCTGTCGATGGTGCATCACCGCGATCTCCTGCCCTACCTGCTGGCGGCCAAGTCCTTCGCCCGTTTCGTCGCACCCTGCCGGGTGGTGGTGGTCGCCGACCCGAGCATCACCGCCGCCGACCGCGAACTGCTGGGTCGGCACATCCCCGGCCTGACCGTCCGCGACGCCGCCGAATTCCATTGTCCTGAACTGCCCAAGGGCGGCACCTGGGAACGCCTGACGGCGATCGCCGAATACGCGCAGGAAAACTTCGTGATCCAGCTCGACGCCGACACGGTCGCCACCCGACCGCTGCCGGAAGTCGAACAGGCGATCCGGGAAAACCGCGCCTTTCTGCTCGGGACCGAGGACGTCCAGCAGATCCAGCCGGGGGCCGAAATCGCCGCCTGGGCCAAGGGCCGCCTGAGCGGCAACGACCACGTGCAACTGGTCGCCGAATCGGTACTCGACCGCCTGCCCGACCCGAAGCGCTGGAAATACGTGCGCGCCTGCTCCGGTTTCGCCGGCTTCCCCCGCGGCAAATTCGGCAAGGAGCAATTGCTCGAAATTTCCCGCGAAATGGGTGCCGCACTGGGTACGCGCTGGGCCGAATGGGGTACCGAGCAGTTTTCCTCCAACCTGGTGCTGTCCTGCATCGAGGGCGCCCGGATTCTGCCCCATCCCAAGTACTGCGCGCCGCACCGCGCCGACGGCGAAACAGCTTTCCGCCATTTCATCGGCTACGTCCGCTTCACGACGCCGCTGTACGCCCGGTTGGCCGGCCGGATCGCCGGCGAACTGCGTCGCGGAGGCTGAATGCTCTGGCCGTTCATCAGCCGTCGGCTGGCGCCGGGAGGCCGCAACGGCAAGCTCAGCATCTTCATCTTCCACCGCGTTCTGCCGGTGGCCGATCCCCTGTTGCCGTTCGAGCCTTCGGCCGAACAGTTCGACTGGATGGTTCGCTTCATCGCCCGCAGCTTCAACGTCCTGCCCCTCGGTGAAGCCGCCCGCCGGCTGCAGGCCGGCACGCTGCCGCCGGCCGCCGCGACCATCACCTTCGACGACGGCTACGCCGACAACCTGCTGGTCGCTTGGCCAATCCTCAAGCGCCACGGCGTACCGGCGACTTTCTTCATCGCCACCGCCTTCCTCGAAGGCGGCCGCATGTGGAACGACGACGTGATCGAAGCTTTCCGTGTTGCGCCGGCGGGCGGGTTGGACTTGGGCAAGTTTGGATTAGGCAGCTACCTGTTGGGCGATGCGGCCTCGCGGGTCCGCGGCTACGAGACGGTGCTGGGGCAACTCAAGTATTTCGACCACCGGCAACGTAGCGAGACGGCCCGGGAAATCGCCCTCCACTGCGCAGTACCAACAACCAGCGATCTGATGATGACGCACCAGCAGTTGCGTGCGCTGCGCGGCGAGGGAGCGGAAATCGGCGGCCACACCCGCACCCACCCGATTCTCGAAAACCTGGACGATGCCGCCGCGCGGGAAGAAATCGTCGCCGGCAAACGGGAACTGGAAGAACTGCTGGGCGAAGCGGTACGGGTTTTCGCCTATCCCAACGGCGTGCCCGGCCGCGACTGCTCGGCCCGCCATGGCGAAATGGCCCGCCAGGCCGGCTTCGCCGCCGCCGTGACGACCCGCCAGGCCTGCGCCGCCAGGACATCCGACCTTTTCCAGCTGCCCCGTTTCACGCCATGGGACCGCACCCCGCTGCGCTTCGCCCTGCGCAGCCTGGCGACCCTGGCCAGGAGCGCCTGAGCAGCCGTCCTCCAGGACGTAAACGGAGCCTGACCTTGGCGGCTCAGGAGCGGGTCAAACGCGCCAAATAGAGACGGCTGATTTCAAGCCAGAGTTGGTGCCCGCTGGCCCAGGCCACGAGCAGCGCGCCGAGCACGCCGCCGATACCCGAGAACAGTGCCGACAGCAGTAACTCGTCCGGCCGCCAGCCCCAGTGGAAAATCACCGCGACCGAGGCCACCGAAGCGCCCAGCGCGACCAGCAGGCTCTTGCCCCAGACGCGCAGCATCGCCCCGCTGGTAAAAGCGATGTGCTTGCGCACCGTGACGATCCAGAATGCCGACGACAGCAGCCCGGCAACGATCAGGCACTGGCTCAACTGCAGCAGGCTGAGCAAGGCGCCGAGCGCGGTCGCGGCGAGGGTCGCCAGCATCGACAGCAGGGTCGCCTTGAGAACGTCGTTGATGGCGCCGATACCGATCAGCGGCGGCGAGCAGATCGCGGCCGGAATCGAACAAGCGCAGGCGACGGCCAGCCAGCGCGCCGGATCGACGGCGGCATCCCACTGTGTGCCGTAGAGGATGCGGATGGCCGGATAGGCCATCAGGGCGACGCCGCTGAAAAAGGCCCAGCCCAATCCGGTGATCAGTTCCATGGCAACCAGGAAGGACACGCCGAGATCGCGCGCCTCGCGCGACTGGCGGGCGAAATAAGGCAGCGCCACGGAATTGACCGCATCCAGGACCAGGCGCTGGAACATCGTCACCAATCCCTGGCCGCGGCTGAACAGGCCGGCATCGACCATGCTCTGCAGCTTGCCCAGCAGCAGTTCGGGAGCGCCGCCGGACAAGGTGTTCATCAGCGAGGTGGCGGTCAGCTTGCCGCCGAACGAGACGACGTCGCCGATGCCGCGCGTGATCGGTCGCCAGGGCAGGCTCGGGTGGGCGAAAGCCCAGATCGCGACGATGCTGGCGACGGTGGTCAGGGCGTTGGCCCAGGCCAGGCTGACCGGACCGAAACCGACCCAGGCCATGCCGATGGCCGAAACCCCATGAACCAGCGCACCGACGAAGCGCACGCCGGCGATCGAGCCGAAGCGCATCTCCCGCACCAGCCAGGCGTTGGGATAGGCGAGAAAAGGCGTGATGGCGAAGTTCAAGGCCAGCACCAGCATGATCTCGACCATCTGCGGCTCGCCGTAGAAACGGGCCACCGGCACCGCCGCCGCCAGCACCAGCACGGCGAGGAAAAGACCGAGCCCCAGTTGCACGCTCCAGGTGGCACGCATCTTCTCTTCCGTCAACGACTTGTTCTGCACCAGGTATTGCCCGGCGCCCAGGTCGCGGAACGTGGCGATGAAGCCGAGCAGGACCATCGTCACCGAATAGATGCCGATTTCCGACGGCGTCAGCAGCCGGGCGATCACCATCGACGAGGCGGTATGGATCACCAGCCCGGAATAGCGGTCGAGAAAGGAGAGCGCGAGGGCTTTGCGGGTGGACAAGGATGAGCGGTTCTAGAAGGAAGGACGGCGACGGCATGATGCCGCCGCCAATGGCCGCGGTTCAGGCGACAAAGGGGCGCGGCCTGGCCTGCAGCCACTGGGACAGGATCATCAGGATCCATACCAGTTCGCCATAGTAACCTGGGTGTTGCGGCAGATATTCCTTGAGCAAGCGATCGAGGAAGTCGGCGCGGACGATGCGGCAGCCGCGCAGGTAATCCAGGGAAGCGACAGCCAGCTTGCGCAGCGCTGTGTGCTCGACCGCCCAGACGCCGAAAGGCAGGCCGAAGCCGTGCTTTTTCTTGGCGATGATCTCCGGCGGCAGGAAATCCTTCAGCGCTTCCTTGAAGAACCAGCGCAGCGTCAGGCCCTTGACCTTGAGTTCGGGGTCGAGGCGCAGCGAAAAATCGACCAGGCGGTCGTCGAGGAAGGGAAAACCGACCTCCAAGCCGGCCAGTCGGGTCGAACCGAGCACTTTCGGCAGGTCGTTGTCGGCCAGCGTGTACTTCCAGTCGTACCACAGCATGCGGTTGACCAGCGAATGGGCGTCGGTGGCACGGTAGGTTTCCCGCTGCTGGCGCAACGTGTCCTGCGGCGCGACCTGGGCGAGGAACTCCGGCGTCAGCACCTCGCCGAGGCCGAGACGGGTCAGCAGGTTGTACATCTGCATCCGGTCCGGCATCGGCACGCTGGCCTGCTCGACGTAGCTGACAGCCTTCTTGAGGCCGGGAATCCGGCCCGGCAAGGCGGTGCCGGTCAGCAGCGGCTCAAGCAGGCCCCGCCGCAGGAAGCCGGGAATCCGCTCATAAGCGCCGAACACCCGCTGCTTGGCGTAACGGACGTTGCCGCCGAACAATTCGTCGCCGCCGTCGCCGGCCAGGATCCGGTTCAACCCCGCCTCGCGCGCCGCCTTGGCGCAGTAGTAAGCCGGCAGCACCGAGGAATTGCCAAAGGGCTGATCGTAGGACACGGCGACCAGCGGAATGCTGGCCACCAGATCGTCCGGTGTCACGTAGTAGGCATGGTGCTCGGCGCCGAAATGGCGGGCGGCGATGCGGGCATACTCCATCTCGTCGTAGCCGGTCGCCTCGAAGCCGATGGAAAAGGCGCGCGCCGGCTGCCCGGTCGCCTCGCGCAACAGCCCGGCGACCGTTGAACTGTCGGTGCCGCCGCTGAGGAAACAACCGGTATGGCCGGCGATCTGGTCGCGCACGCCGTCCAGCAGTATCTGGCGAAACTCGGCCTTCAACTCGTCGAACGGCGCCCGCCGCGTCTCGTCGAAATACGGTTTCCACCACGGCGCGACGGTCAGCCGACCGTTCTCGAACAAGGCGTAATGACCGGCCGGCAGGCGGAAAATATCCTTGAACACCGTCCGCGGCGCCGGGATCATGTGGAAATAAAGATAGTCGTAGAGCGCCTGCGGGTCGATGTCGACCTCGGCACCGGCCAGTTCGTCGGCCCGCTCGGCAACTTGCAGTTCACCGTCGACGACCCGATAGCACAACGAGTGGACGGAAAAACGGTCGACGGCGCAGAACACCTTTCCGTCCGGCCAGGCGATGGCGACGGAAAACGCCCCCTTGACCGCCAACGGAGCAGCAACGCCATGTTGTGCATAGGCCGCCAGCCAACGCTCAGCCACCGGGTCGTTCGGCCCTGCCGCCAGATCGATCGGCATTGGCGGAACATTACCGGAAGCCGTAACTTTTATATTATTCATACAATAATCAAATTCAGTATTTTTTGAATGCAAAAACCATGACGAAGGATTTTACATCAAGCCGGCAATTCATTTTCCCGTACGAAAAAAAAGCAAATGACGTGAAAACGGCAAATACCGCCAGCCACCGGGATAAAAAAGGCTCTTCAAATGCATTTTCCAAGCAGGCAGCCATTTCCCCTGCTCCCGCAGCACGTCGGCCCGACAATGAAAACATTCGCCAATGCGCTGGCGAATTGTCGAGACGATAGATTTCGGCGGTTTCATTTCGAGCATTCTGCGATAAAGCGCATCAAAGGATTCAGTGTAATCCATGGATTTTGATACTGAGTTCGGCGTGTCGTTTATCCGAAACGTAGGCTGATCAAGTACGGCCATTTCTTTTCCGGTCATGCATAATTTGAACGCCAGCCACGTCCATTCGACATAGGGATGGGGCTCCTCGAAGCACTCGATACCGATCCGCTCGGAGCGGAACAGGGAGCCGCAGGAGGCCAGCCAATTCTGGTTGAACAGCGCAACCAGTGGTGCCCGCTGTATTTTGCCAAGATCGTTGAAACAAGGCCGATCAACGCCCTCAAGGCAACGATAGCCATTGGTCACGACAAAATCGAGATCGCCCCTGCTTTCAAGCAAAGCGACACGCGTATCAATGCCCCCCGGCAAGTACTCGTCATCGTCATCGAGAAAACAGAAATAACGAGTCCTTACCGCTCGTCGTCCAACAAGTTGCGCCAGCGGTGCGGAACCGATATCGAACAACAACAACTCGACATGGTCAATATTCCGTAGATCGTTCATCAAGGCTTCTGAACGCCGATGGCCGTTGACCACCACCACGACATGAACGGGTTTAATCGAGGCCGAAAATATACTGTTAATGGCGCGCAGCAGGCAATCGCGCCGCCGTTCTTCGGCCATGGTGGGAATAATGACGGTCACCTCGACCTGGTTGCTGGTCGCCATATCAGAAAAATCTCATTGCCGGCGGGAAAAACGGGGAGCATTTATCAAACATTTCCTTCGAGATGCCCGCAGAAAAACCAATCAATAAAAACGAACCGGCGGCTCTATTCCGCGCCGCTCGCCATGCCTGGCCATACCCTTTTCGCAGCCGGCATCGCACCGTTTCGGAGCAAGCGGCACACTATGCCACCAGCAACCGGCTGTCCAGTAGCAGCTTCGTCAGTCGGCGGCAGGTCTTCCAGTCCGCAAGGTCGCGGCGAAAACCGTAGCGGCTCGGAAAGCGGAAATTGCCGGATATGCCCCGCGATCACCGCCTCGTCCAGCCGTCTTCCCTGGGCGCCGTCAGCCACGCTGCGGCCAGGCCGCCGAGACGCGCCCGATGGCGAAATCGACCGTAGGCCAGCGGACGAGCGGAGCTTAGGGCAAGCACGGCGGGGCCGGAAGCAAGTATTTCACGGTAAGGCGCAAGCCTTGAGAAATCGCCGCTACCGCGCGCGCAGGAAAACCCTCGCCGATGCGATGCGCGGATCGCCGTCAGTCCTGGCCCATGCATCGTGTCTCGGTAGCGGCGGGCATTTCGCCAACCGGGCGATTGCCGGCATGAACGCAACAAGCGCATTGCCTTCAGGCCGCCGCGGCACCGGCCGGCCGGCTGTGTCCGGCCTTGCCTCCCGGCATGAAAGACAGGAACAGCAATGTATAGTACAGCCAGGCCAGGCGCGGCACGTCGATCAGGCTGTCGAATATTCCGACAACCAGGAAGCCGATGATGGCCGCCGACAGATAGGGCGCCAGTTCATGCCGCCGGGCTTGCCCCAGATTCAGTCGCCACAGCGCGGCCACGGCCAGAAGCAGGAACAGCGCCAGCCCGACCAGCCCCTGGTCGAACAGCACATTGATCAGGATGTTCTTGGCGTGCCAGGGCATGTGGTCGTGATCGCTGCTGAAGAACCAGCGCCGCATGTCCTGACTGAAATCGCCGTTGGCCAGCAACGGCTCGCCGCCCGGCCCGGTCAGCACGACATCGTCAATATCGGCGGCACCGCTCTCGTTGCCGATGCCCAGAGAAAACATGCGCAGGCGCGGGGCGTACCAGGGGCCGCCGTCGAGCAACGGCCCGGACAACTGGATCGTGACCGTCTGCCAGTCTTCGCCGGCCTTGACTGCGGCGTGTCCGATGGCGCAGCCGGCGACATAGAGCAGGTGTTTTTCGCAGACCTCGACATGCAGGTTGGCGGTGTTCTTGGCTCTGACTTTCAACGACACGGCGAACGGCCCGGTACTGCCGAACGGCAAACGCTGCGAGACGCGAAAAATATCGCCGAAGCTGATCGGGTGCCGAGGCGCGACCAGGGACAGCCAGGCACCCTCGCCTTCGCGCGCCAGCCGGTAAGTGCCGGAAAACTTGCTATCCGGCGTGGCGAAGAAATAATTCGCCGGATAGCGTCCCAGGCCCTTGCCGAACCAGAGATCGAAAGGCGTCTGCAGCATGGCCACGCTGAGCGACCAGTGGTCGAGACGCTCCTCCAGGTCGTGCGGCGAAGTCGAGAAGCGGTCGCCCATGTAGCCGCCGCCGATGAACACCGCCACCACCGTGCAGACCGCGACCGCCGCGCTCATGAACGTCGCCTGCCAGCGCAGTGCTTGCGGCCAGGCTGGCCGGGCGGCGAAAGTGGCGCCGAGCCCCAGCGCGAAAATCAGGGCCAGGGCGCCGAGCATGCCCCACAAGGCGCCGCGGCCGCCCCAGTGATCGGCGACATTGGCTGCCATGATGCCGAGGGCGAACCAGCCGGCGACGGCAAAAATGCGCCGGCTGCCGCCGATCGCGCCGGGCCGCCCCCAGAGGATGGCGAGCAGCCCGGCACATAGCAGGAAATACAAGGCGTACGGCCCCTTGGGCAGGAAGGCGGCGAGCAGCAACAGCAATCCGCCGCCCATCAGGCCCAGCACGATGCCGGCAGCCAATTGCAGCTTGGCCATGCCGTGCAGCAGCTGCGGCATGACCAGGGTCACGGCGACGGTACCGAGCAAGGCCAGCAGTCCGCGATAGCCGCCGTCGGCGAATACCAGGCCGGCCATGGCGGCCAGCACGAACAGCGCGGTCGCCCAACGCAGGGGGGACCATGCCGGCTGCTCCGGCCGCCCGGCACCGGCCGGAGCAAGCGTCTGCCAGGCCAGCAGTGGCAAGGCGACCAGCAGCGCGAGATAAACGCTACGCGAAAAAGTGGTCAGTGCGGCGTAGGCGGCCAGCACGAGCAGGCCGAGGACCAGCGCAAGCCCCCCGGGCGTGCGCGCGTGGCGCAAGGCCCAGATGGCGAACGGCATGGTCAGCAGCAGCCAGCCGTCGAGGGCGGCGCCGCCGACGTGCATTTCCCAGAACAGGGCGGTCGAACGATAGTCGCTGGAAAAATTGAGCAGATCGGTGAAAGCCAGGCGCTCCCACAGCGCCGCCAGCGCCGCGCTGCCCAGTCCGAGCGCCAGGCCCCAAGCCAGCAGACGGCTGGCCGGCAAGGCCGGATCGGCGAACAGGCGATGCAGCAGCGGCCACAACAGCAGGGCCAGGAAGAAGCTCTTGCCGATGCGCACGCTGTTCATCGGACCGTCGTAGCCCTGGTACCAGCCGAACCGGAAGCCGCCGGCATCGCTGAAGCCGCGTGCCATCGAAATCAGCAGCGACAGCATCAGCAACAGCGAAAGCCCGATCAACAGCCGGGACACTCGCTGGCGCTGGAGCGGCGGCCCGTCGATCAGGGCCCGCGCATAGCCGCCGCCGGCCATGGCCAGGATCAGCAGGTCGCTTTCCTCGAAGCTGATCCAGCCGCTCCACGGCGCCAGGTCGATGATGGGCAGCAAGGCCGGCACGGCGACCAGACACCAGGCCGGACGCCGGTAAGCGAAAACGCCGGCCGCCGCGAACAGGAGCAACGCCAGTTGCGGCCCGAGCGGATGATGCCAGGCGAGAAAACCGCCGAGACCGAAGGCCGTCAGCGCTGCCAGCAGATCGCGCCCCCGGCTCAGCACAGTCGCCCCCGCGTAGCGATGGCAGGCGGCACGGCAACGGCCGGCATGCCCTTAGTCTTCCGTCGCCGCGTCGAACAGGCGGGCCAGTTGCGCCGCCCGCCCCTGGCGCGAGGCCGCGGCGACGGCCCGCGGCTCGGGCAGGACCGCCCGGCCGGCACGGATGGCATCGAGGAAGGCCGGCAGGGCCCGGCAGATGTCGTCGGCCGAATCGAGGCGGATAATATCGGTGGCGCCGGCTTGGCGCAGGGTCGCCGCGGTGTCGCCCGGCGGGTCGGTCAGGGCCAGGATCGGCCGGTTGGCGCGCAGGTATTCGTAAATCTTGGCCGGAATCTGCTCGTTGCAATTGGCCGCCTGCATGACCAGCAGGCCGTCGGCGGCGAGCATTTCGGCCAGCGCCTCGCGATACGGCACCGGCGGCCGGCAGTCGATCAACTCGCCGATGTCGTATTGGGCAGCCAGCGATTGCAGCAGATCGTCATGGACGGCGGCACGGAAGCGCACGACCAGGCTGCCGGGAGCAATCGCTCCGGCCGCCTTGAGCCGGCCGAGAGCGGCGAAAAGCTGCGTCGGATCGCGCTCGGCCGGATAGACGATGCCGCTGTGCAGCAGCGTGATCGCCCCCGGGTTGAGCGGCGGCCGCGCGGCACCGGCCGGCGCCGCGGCGGCGAAGGTTTCCTCGTCGTAGCCGTTTTCCAGCACCGCCACCCGCTCGGGGGCGACCGGATAGCGCGCCAGGTAGGTACGCGCCGCGCCCGGGGTCGTGAAAGTGGAAAAGCGCGCCGTGCGCAGCGTGTGCTCCTCGATGGCCAGGAAGCTCCGCCGCGTCAGGGGATCGGCCGGATAGCCCTCCTGCGCCATCGGGTCGCGGAAATCGGCCAGCCACGGCAGGCCGCTGCGCCGCTGCAACTCGGCGCCGATCAGGTGGGCAGTGGCGATCGGATAGGTGGACCAGATCGCCCGCGGTTTGAAGTCGCGGATCAAGCGCATGCCCTCGCGCACGGCGGCGAATTTCCAGCTGACCCAGCGGTCGGGCCGGGCCATGGCGCCGATGTAGCGGCCGCCGAGCGCCAGATGGCGCGCCGTATCGAGCGCGAAAGCGCGGCGCACCACGGTGCCCGGGGGAACATCGCCCATCAGGTCGTCGCTGGTGCGCTCGTAGGCGCGCGGATCGGCCGACAGCACCAGCGGCTCCCAACCGAACCCGGGCAGGTGCTGGACGAAGCGCAGGGTGCGCTGGATGCCGCTGCTGCCCGCCAGGGGCGGGAAATGGTAGGCAATCATGAGGACGCGGTTCATGTTTTTTCGACGGGCGGGCAATGGCATTGATTGAGGATTGGCCGCGACTTCGGCCGGATGGAGGGCAACCGGCCCGGCCGGCGGCCGAAGCATGATAGAGGCTGCGGCAGCGCCATGTCCAATACGTATGCCGTTGGCCAGTACGAAAACTGCCGGGGGCTCCTAGCCGGCCGGCGTGCGGCGCAGGCGCTCCCGCAGCGCCAACAGGGCGGCGCCGATCCGGCGGCCGACCGGCTTGGCCAGCCGGCCGGCCACTTCCTTGATCGCCAGCGCGCAACCGAAAACTGTGCGCGGATTGTAGGCGATGATGCCCCAGCGCTCCCGCCGGTCGCTCATCCAGATTTGCTTGTATTTATCGTCGCCGATCAGGAAATCGACTTCCTCGACCCGGTCGCCCTCGATGACTTGTTGCATCAGGAAGCTGGTCAGTACCGTCCCCGGCGAATAGGCGGAAAAAGCTTCGTGGTAGGCCACCTTGTAGATGCTGGCCTTGCCCCGCCCGGCCAGCCACAACTGCGCGGCGATCGGCCGCCCCTGCAAGCGGGCGATGCCGAGCCGCAGCATGCCCTTGGCCGCCAGCAGCCGGATCAGCTCGGGCACGAAGTCGGGATAAGGCTCGGGCTTCTTCCAGCTGGCCGAATACACTTCGGCGAAGGCGGCGATGCCCGCCTCGACCCCGGCGACATCGCGGATCAGTTCGAGCGTGCCGCCATCGGCCGCAAACTTCTTGCTCATCCGCTTGATGGTGCTGCGCAGATTGGCGCTGCGCTGGCGCAGATAATCCTCCCAGCCGCCGCGCACCTTGAGGAACCAGTTGCCGAAGCAGAAAAAGGTCAACGGAATCCAACCGCTGGCGCGCAGTTCGTTGAGCAGCGCGCTGTAATCCGGCGCTTCGGGGTCCATCGGCGCGAAACGCATCATGTGGACACCGCGGTTGTCGCGCAGCGCGGCGCGGAGCAAATCGCGCAGCGCCAGCGGATCGCAATCCTGCCCGAGCGGCGGCGAGTACAGCGAAGTGTAGTAATTGCTCAGCGATTCCAGCGTGCGCAACCAGCCCTGGCGACTCCGGCGCAACGGCAGGACCGCCCGCGCCTGCCCGCCCTCGGCGAGATAGTAATAGCGGACGTTCGGATCATCGGGATAAACCTGCCGCTGCAGCAGGGCGAACCAGTCGATCGAGGCATCGAGGTCGCCGGCCCGGGCGAATTCCCCGAACGGCCACTCGCCTTCGGGAAATTCGTCGAGCCGGGCGCAGCAGCGGATGTCGACCGGCGGCGTCGCGTTTTCCGGCTGGCGCATGCGCCCTGAGCAAAGCAGTTGGCGCCGCGCCTTCGGCAACAGCGTATCGGCGACGATGGCGCAATCGCTGCGGAACAGCTGGACACTGTAGGTGGTGGCGCCGAAGGTCGCCCACGCGGCCTGGTCGCGCGGCGCATTGGTGTAGAACTCGACAACCCGTTGCGGCCGCTCGGCCGATTCCCGTTCGAGCAGCCGGTACAGCAGCAGATGGCCGGGGGCGAAACGTGACAAGGCCTGGTCTTCGGCGGCCTTGAGGAGCACCAGCATGCGCTCGTTGCCGAGCAGCAGGCGGGAAGCTGCCAGCTGGCCGGCGACTGTCAGTTCGCAGACTTCGGCCTGCCCGGCGGCGGCGAAATTGGCCATCACTTCGGCATAGAAGCGCCCCTGGACGTTATCGCTCGACACGGCCGTGCCGGCCTCCCCTGTCCGGCCGGCGCTCTCCAGTTCGCCGAACCGGCCGACGCCGTCGGCCACGGCCTCGGCGCCGCGCTCGCTGGACAACTCGGCGCCGAGCGCCTCGCGCTCCAAGTCGTTGACATGGCGGCGGATGTCGTCGCGCAGATCCTTCGGGCGCCGCTGCCAATATTCCGCGAACTCGTTTCCCGGCTCGACGCCGATGGTAGTGGCATGGTCAAGAAGCACGCTTTCCGCTCGCACCGGGGCGAAGGACGGGGCATAGCGCGGATCGACGGCATGGAGTTCGAGGCACCAGGCGAAACCGGGCAAGGCTTTCAGCAGGCCTTGCAGCAAGGCGGCGTCGGCAACCAGGATCGGCGTTACCCGCGCCTGGGCCGGCCGGAAAGTCACCCAGCGCCCATGGCCGCGCGGCTGCAAAATCAGGGCGCCGCGCACGACGCCCTGTTCGCGGTACAGACAAAGGCGCTCGCCGCCCTGGGCGAAATACTTGAGCAGCGGGCCGACGAAACGGCTGTCGAAATAGGGATGGCCGCCGTACAACGCGTCGTTCAGGCGGTCCCAGTCGACCGCATGGCTGGCGAAGGCGCTAGCCGCCGGCAGGAATTCCCAACTCATCGCCCCTCCCCGGCCGGCGCCAGGCGCAGCACCTTGGTCAGCGCCGCCAGCAGCCAGTCCATTTCGTCGTCGCGCAACGACTGGTGGCACGGCAGGTGCAACAGATGCAGGCGATGACCGCTGGCCACCGGGCAGGCGGAAACGGCCATTTCGTCCCAGCGCCAGAGCGGCACGCCGAGTTGTTTGAGCCAATAGAAATGCGGCAGCGGATGGTCGATGTAGAGCGGGAACATGTAGGGCACGATGGTTTCCGGCAATTCCGGGTAAAGCGGGCGGCAATGCGGCAAATCGGCCACGGCCGCCAGCCAGCGCCGGTAATTGGCCCGGCGCCGGCCGATGACGGCGCTCAGCGCGACATGCCCGGCCAGCCAGCGCGAACTCCGCAAGGCGGCGGTGCCGGCGGACGCCGGCCGGTATTGCGCCGAGGGCCCGGAGCGCGACTGCCGCCCGTCGGCGCCGGTGTGCGGCGCCCGCACGGCCAGTGCCGCCAGTTGGCCGTCGAGCGCGGCGATGTCGGCCATCCCGACCGACGGCCGGCGAGCCGCGTCAAGCCATTGCTTGAGGCCGCGCAGTTCGTCGCGCCAGCCGGCCGGGCGTACGGTGGCACCGGACAACGAGTCGGGTGCGGGCGCGTACAACCAGCCGCCATCGGCGCCGGGAAAGAACTTGTACGGACTGGCGGCGACGAAACGCCCGTAGCGTCCGGCGCCGGCCGCCCGATAGCGTTCGCTGAACAAGGTGTGCGAACAATCCTCGATCAGAACGATGCCGCGCTCCGCACACCACGCTTGCAGCCAGGAAAAATCGCGGACGAAGCCGAAGAAATGCGTCGCCAGCAAGGCCTTGACCGGCTTGGCGGAAGCGTTGACCAGCCCATCGAGCGCCGCCGGATCGGGCCCCAGATCGGCCAGCAGCGGATAAAGCAGCACGTCGGCACCGAGCGCCAGCGCCGGGTCGAGCATGGTCACGCAATGGTAGGCCGGCGCCAGCAGCACGCCGCCACCGTCCAGCCCGGCCCGCCGATAGGCCTCGCCAAGGGCGTAGCGGCCGCGGCTGTAGTGGAGACCTGGCAGCTTCGGGCTATCGGCAAGCAGCGCCGCATCATCGGCACCGGCAGCCTGGAAGCCGCACGGCAACACCGGCACCCGCGGCCGCGGGAAATGACAGGGGGCGGGATCGAAGACCTGGTAATCGAGAGACACGGCCGGCGCTCCGCGGTTCAGGACGGCAGCACCCGGCGCAGCCAGTCGAGCGTCGCCGCTTCGACCGTCTGGCGCAAGGCGCGCGACGAGAAAGTATGGTCGGCATCGGCCACGTCGATGCGCGTCAGGCCGGGGCCGGCCAGCGCCCGGATGGCGACCGGGTCGCTGCGGCAGGCTTCGAGGAATTCCTTGGCGGTGTAGTCGTCGCCGCTGAGCAGCAGCAGCGACGGCCCGGGAAAGGCCTCCAGCGCCTGCATCATCCGCTGCTGGAACGGCGGCTCCGCCGCTCCGTCGGCCTCGCCGGACGCCCGCCGGGCGCGCCGCCAGTTGCCGGCCAGATCGCCCAATGCCCGGCCGAGACCGAGCCGGCCGCCGAGCAGCTTGCGCCAGAACTCGCCCTGCGTCAGCCGGCGCAGGTAGTAATGCTTGATGTGCGTCCGCGCCAGCGTCGCTTCCGAACGGACCCAGGGATTGAGCAGCACCAGGCCGCCGAGATCGGCATCGCGGCGGCGCTCCCAGTACAGCAAGGCGGCCGTGGCGGCATCGCACAACCCCCACAGCACGATGCGTTGCAGTTGCGGGCAGTGTTGGCGGAAGGCCGCCAGCGCGGCGGCGATATCCTCGTCGACGGCTGCGAAATCGCGCGCCGCGCCGGTGCTGTCGCCCATGCCGCGGTAATCGAAGCGCAGCACCGGATAACCGGCCGCCGCCAGCGCCCGTGCCAGTAACAGGAATTGACGGTGGCTGCCGGCCCGGTATTGCGGCCCGCCGACGACGATCAATACGCCGGTCGCCACCGGCGCGGCGGGCATCGCGACGATGCCGAGCAGGGATTCGCCGGCGCAGGGAAAGACGATGGCCTGTTCGCGGTAAGTCATGCGCCCCCCGCCAGTGCCGCCAGGGTGGCGGCGAGCAGTTCCGGCGCCTCTTCGATTTCGCTCGTCTGCCAGAACGCCGGACCGCGCACGACGGCGGCGTCGACCGTGAACCCGGCGGCCCGCCACTGCTCGATGTGCTTGAGCGCCACCGGCGCCAGCGCCGCGTCGTCGCGCAACGAGGTTTCCAGCCAGACGACCCGGCCGCCGCGACCGGCCGGCGGCGACAATTCGGCCTGCGCCAGGCCGGCGACCAGGGCCGGCGCGACCTCGTAGCCGGCGATCTCGACCGGCTGCCCGGCGGCCAATTGCGCGCGCAGTTGCTCGCCGGCCGCCTTGGCCTGGCCCGAAGCCATTTCGCCGGCCATCTTCAGACGCATGAATTGCTGCCAGTGCTGCTTGCCGGAAACGACGGGCTGCCAGAACAGGAAATCGGCGGCTTCCGGCAACTCCGCGGCGGCCTCGGCCGCCAGCAGGCAACCGGCACGCGAACCCCAGAGCACCAGCGGCGCCGCCGAACGCTCGCGCAGACGGCGATAGCCGGCGACTACATCCTCGCGCCAGGCAGTCCAGGTGGCATCGGCGAAATCGCCGTCGCTGTCGCCGCAACCGAGCAGGTCGATCTGCAGCACATCGCAGCCGGCGGCGGCCAGCGCCCGCGACTGCAGCGCCGCCATGCGCCGGGCCTTGTTCATTTCCTCGGCGAAGGGGTGCAGGTAGAGCACCGCCGCCTTGGCCTTTCCGCCCGGCGCCGGATGGAACAGGCAGAAGCGCCGCCCGTCGCCGGCGGCCAGGAAATCGGGCTGCACGGCAGGCGTTGCCGGATCAGCCGGCCAGTTTGGCGTCGACAAATGCGACCAGCGAACCGACCGTGGCGAAGGTGCTGCCCTCGATCTCGTCATCGTCGACGGAGAAGCCGAAACGCTCCTCGAAGCCGGTGATCAACGCCACCACGGCCATCGAATCGAGTTCCGGTATGGCCCCCAGCAGAGGCGTATCCAGGGTATAGGCTGCCGCCCGGCCGTTGAGACTGAGAACTTCATCGAGCAGCGAAAGTACTTCCTTCTGGGTATTCAAACCGCACTCCTAGGACATCAGAATCGGGAGGCCGAATTATAGGGTCAGAATCCCGGCGCGACCGTGAGATACGACACAACGTCATACATGTTTGGCAGCCGGCCCGGCCTCCGGGCAGGCGAAACGTTCCTGAATCTTTATTCAAAAATCAACAAAAATGTTGATACGATTCATTGGCTTGCCCCGCACGCATTGAACGAGTTTCCGTCCCTCCATTTCGCCCGGCACCGCAAGGCCATGCACTGCGGGACAAGCTCCCGGGAAAAACGATACACTGTCCGCCCGTCATCATGATGGAATGTTTACCGCCGGCGCCGCCGGTTACGGCCTGCCTCAAGCAGAACAAGCATTCCCGCCAGTCAACCCGCCGCCCGCCAAGTGCCCCCATGACCGACACCACGCTGCTGCATGAACTGATCGCCGGCTCCGCCGCCCGCACGCCGGAAGCCACCGCCCTGACCTACGGCAAGGCAGCGCTGACTTACCGCAGCCTGCAGGAGCAGGTCGCCGCTTTCGCTTCCGGCCTGATCGGCCTCGGCCTGCAGCGCGGCGAGCGTGTGGCGATTTATCTCGAAAAACGTTTCGAAACCGTCATCGCCAGCTTCGGCGCGCCGGCCGCCGGCGGCGTCTTCGTGCCGCTCAACCCGCTGCTCAAGCCGGAGCAGGTCGGCTACATCCTGCGCGATTGCAATGTCCGCGTGCTGGTCACTTCGGCCGAGCGCCTGGCCCTGCTGCAGGAAACCCTGCCGGCCTGCCACGATCTGCGCCACGTCGTCGTGCTCGACACCGCCGAAGCCCCGGTCGCACCCGGCGGCCTCAACACCCTGCGCTGGAGCGAACTGCTCGCCGCTCCGCCGGCCGGCGGCCACCGGGTCATCGACACCGACGTCGTCGGCATCCTGTACACCTCGGGCAGCACCGGCAAGCCGAAAGGCGTCGTGCTCTCGCACCGCAACATGGTGGCCGGCGCCAAGAGCGTCGCCAGCTACCTGGGAAACCATGCCGGCGACACCCTGCTGGCCGCCTTGCCGCTGTCCTTCGACGCCGGTTTCAGCCAGTTGACCACGGCCTTTCATGTCGGCGCCCGGGTCGTGCTGCTCAATTACCTGCTGCCGCGCGACGTGATCAAGGCCATCGAACGCGAGAAGGTCACCGGCCTGACGGCGGTGCCGCCGCTGTACATCCAGCTGACCCAACTGGCCTGGCCGGAATCGATCACCGATCACCTGCGCTACTTCGCCAACACCGGCGGACGCATGCCGCGCGAGACGCTCGACGCGCTGCGCCGCCACCTGCCGCGCAGCCAGCCGTTCCTGATGTACGGCCTGACCGAGGCCTTCCGCTCGACCTTCCTGCCGCCGGGCGAGGTCGACCGCCGTCCCGACTCGATCGGCAAGGCCATTCCCAATGCCGAAATCCTGGTCCTGCGCGAGGACGGCTCGCCCTGCGCCCCGAACGAGCCGGGCGAACTGGTGCATCGCGGCGCCCTGGTCGGCCTGGGCTACTGGAACGATCCGGAAAAGACCGCCGAGCGCTACAAGCCGCTGCCGGTCCATGCGCCGGGCCGCGAGGCCGGACTGGTGCTGCCGGAGACCGCCGTGTTCTCCGGCGACACGGTGCGCATGGACGAGGAAGGCTTCCTCTATTTCATCGGCCGCCGCGACGAGATGATGAAAACCTCGGGCTACCGCGTCAGCCCGACCGAGGTCGAGGAAATCCTCTACGCCACCAAGATGGTCGGTGAATGCGTCGCCTTCGGCGTCGACGACGACCGCCTCGGCCAGGCCATCCAGGTCATCGCCACGCCGCCGGCCGACGGCCGGATCGACGTCGCCGAACTGCTCGCCGAATGCCGGCAGCGCATGCCTGCCTACATGGTTCCGGCCGGCATCGAGGTGCGCGACGGTCCGCTGCCGCGCAACCCGAACGGCAAGATCGACCGCAAGACGCTGGCCACCGAATGGGTGGCCGCCAACGCCGGCTAACCCCGCCCGTACAGGAAATTCGACGATGTCCACGCCCCCCGCACGCTCCCTGCCCACGCATGCTCCGATGACGCAATTCGCCGTCGCCGACGGGCAACTGCTGATCGGCGGCCTGCCGCTCGAACGCCTGGCCGCGCGCGTCGGCCAGACGCCGTTCTACGCCTACGACCGCGCCCTGCTGGCCGGCCGCGTGGCCGAATTGCGGGCCGCCCTGCCGACGGCGGTCAAGCTGCACTACGCCATGAAAGCCAATCCGATGCCGGCCGTGGTCGGCCTGCTGGCCGGCCTGGTCGACGGCATCGACGTGGCCTCGGCCGGCGAGTTGAAGATCGCCCTCGACGCCGGTGCCGATCCGCACGAAATCAGCTTCGCCGGTCCCGGCAAGCGCGACGGCGAGTTGCGCCAGGCGGTGGCGGCCGGCGTCCTGGTCAATCTCGAATCCTTCCGCGAAGTCGGCGTGCTGGCCGCCATCTCGGCCGAACTCGGCGTCCCGGCGCGGGTCGCCGTGCGCGTCAATCCGGATTTCGAGCTGAAAGGCTCGGGCATGAAGATGGGCGGCGGCGCCAAGCAATTCGGCGTCGATGCCGAACAGGTGCCGCAACTGCTGGCCGACATCGGCGCCGCCGGTCTGCAGTTCGAAGGCTTCCACCTGTTCGCCGGCTCGCAAAACCTGAAAGCCGAGGCGATCTGCGAGGCACAGCAGAAATCCTGGGCGCTGGCCCGCCGCCTGGCCGATCATGCCCCGGCCCCGGTGCGCTTCCTCAATCTCGGCGGCGGCTTCGGCATTCCCTACTTCCCCGGCGAGCAGCGCCTGGATCTGGAGCCGATCGGCGCCAACCTGGCCGAACTGGCGGCCCGGAACGCCGCCGAGATGCCGGCCGCCGAACTGGTCATCGAGCTCGGCCGCTATTTCGTCGGCGAAGCCGGTATTTATGTGACACGGGTCATCGACCGCAAGCTATCCCGCGGCCAGGTCTTTCTCGTCGTCGACGGCGGCCTCAACCATCACCTGTCGGCCTCGGGCAATTTCGGCCAGGTGCTCCGCAAGAACTACCCCGTCGCCATCGGCAACCGCATGGCGGCGACGGAGCGGGAAACCATCTCGATCGTCGGCCCGTTGTGCACCCCGCTCGATCTGCTGGCCGAACGCATGGACCTGCCGGCGGCGCAACCCGGCGATCTGGTGGTTGTCTTTCAAAGCGGCGCCTACGGCGCCAGCGCCAGTCCGCAAGCCTTTCTCGGCCACCCGGCGGTCGTCGAGGTGCTGGTGTAATAGCCCCTCTCAGGCGAGGAACATGGTCGCGTGCTCCAGATCCTCGTGCGTCAGGCCGCGGTCGAGGGCACTGACGAACTTGCGCCAGACCAGATCGGGTTCGCCGACCTTGAAACCGTAGAAACCGTTGAAACCGTTGGCCTTATCGCGCACGGCCAGGGCCTTGACCACCGACGTTTCTCTCCGGCCCAGCTGGACCGTGGCCGAACTCCAGATATTGAGCGGCAGCCCTTCCCGGGCGTAGGCCTGAAAACCGTACTCGGACACTTCGATGACCTGCACCGGGAATTCTCCGAGCGTGCCGCTGGGCGCATCGGGACGAATCAAGCCCGGACACTTGACCGAAAAGCGCCGATGCTGGCGCATCGGCACGCCGTCGCCGAGCACCGGCAGTTCGGGCAAGACGTCGCGATAAGCCGGCAGATCGTAGATGGAATGCAACAAGGCCCGCTTGCGCGCGTCGAGATCGGCAAATCCCTGCGTGCGCCGGTTGAAGAAGTAATCGAGCAGTTCCGGCGTCAGCACCGGGTCGTTGGTCGTGAAGTAGCGGCGGTTGGGCAATTGCAGATTGGGCAGCTTGGCCCGGGTAAAGTAGGACAACAAATCCTTGTCCGGCGGCTTGCCGGCATAGGCCGGCGCCATGATGGCCGGCGCCTGGTAGAGATCGAGCGTGGCCCCGACCGCCGGCGCGCCATTGGCAAAATCATAGTTGTCGACGGTATTGGCCGCCAGCCGCTGGAAAAACAGCAGCGACTCGTACATTTCGATGCGATTGGGATTGACGGCGATCAGCAGATGGCGGGTATCGAAGTACTCGGTCGCGTACTCGTACATGAATTTCATCAGCGGAAACAGGATGGCGCCGCCGGTCTTGCGAAAGTTCGGGTGCACCGCCAGGGCCGAGACCTCGGCAAGGTTGCCGCCTTTGACCCGAACGCCGCTGAGATCGAAGATTTTCTGCAGCGGAAAACCAAACACGCTTTCGCGGATCAGGGAAATCGTGCCGACCACCTCGCCATCCCACTTGGCGCACAGGGTCGTCGTCGTCGGCAAGGCGTGATAGAGCGTTACCCGCATTCCCGACGGATCGGCCTTCATGAATCCGGCATCGACATAGGCATCGTGCAACAACGAGAAGCTGGCTTCCAGTTCCTCGCGGCTTTCGGCAATTTTCAGCAGCAGGCGCTCGCTCGGTGCCGGATCGCAATCGACGAAGGAACGATATATGGCGAAGCGAGTTTCGCGCGGCATGGCGGCCAGCACCCGGCGCACTCCCTGATGGAACAACTTTCTTATTGCTTTGGTCGTGGCAGTAGCCATCGGATGATCCTCGCAACCAACCGCGTTGATGTGAAATGAATGACTTATACATCAAGTGCGATGCAAAACGAAAATGTACGGAAACTTGAATCCCCCCGCGAAGCAAGCCCATCACTTTGGTACTAAAGATTTTTTATTGATCACAGAGTAAACTCTGCGGCCTTTGCAAGCATGACAAACAATTTATTTGTCAAAAGGCAAATAAATTTATAAAAATAGTAAATTCATCAAAACAACAACACATGCTTCGCACTGTCATCTTGAATTCCCGGTTTTTCCCTCCTGTCGCTGCCTGCCACGGCAGCGGCCCCATTGCCAGAGACAACGCGGCCGGCAACTCGTTGTCACGACTTCGCGGCCTTCGTGAAATAGTGCACAGGCATGATCCTTCGGGCTTCCTAGAATACGCACATCCACCCAAAGGCATGCCGGACAAACCGCCTGCCTGTCCGGCGCCATATTCCGGAATGCCTCGTCGGCACCCATCGCCGGTCCGGACTACTGTAATTGCGCACACCTGGCTGCCAAGAATAGAGAGCTGATCATGATCAAGGTGTTCAACCATTGGATACGCTGGCGCTCGCTGGTGCAGATGCTGTTCGATTTCTCCTTCGTGATCGTCGGCATCGTGATTGCCATGATGTGGGTGCACAACGGCCTGCCGGTCAATCACAAACAGGTGCTGCTGTTCGCCGCCCTGCTGGCCGCCGCCATGCTGGTGATCAATTCCTGGCTTGGCTTTTACCAGCGCCTGAGCAACCGCACCCCGATGGAAACGCGGGCCCGGGCCGTGCTCTCCCTCTATGTCGCCGTCCCAGTCGCCTACGGCATTTACGCGCTGCTGCCGCTGACCGGGGTCAGCCGGGAGTTCATGCAGCTATCCGCCATGTCGGCCGTGTTCGGCATGCTGATTACCCGCGTCAGTACGGCCCAGTCGTCGGCCACTGGCATCCTCACCCGGCGCATCATGGTCTTCGGCACCGGAGCCAAGGCGCTGGCCGTCAAGCGGGCGCTGAACAAATCGGACCCATCGGCGGAAATCATCGGCTTCTTCCCCGCCCCCAACGAAGAGCACCCCGCCGTCCCGGCCGATGCCGTGATCAGCGCCAACCGTTCGCTGACGAGCACGGCGCTGGCCTTGAAGGCGGACGAAATCGTCGTCGCGCTGACCGAAAGACGCGGCGGCGCCATGCCGCTGCGCGAACTGCTCGACTGCAAGCTGCAGGGCATCCGCGTTCTCGACCTGGCCAGCCACTTTGAACAGACACTCGGCCAGATTCGCCTCGAATCGCTCTATGCCGGCTGGCTGATCTTCGGCGACGGCTTCAGCCAGAACACCCTGCGCACCGTCGTCAAGCGGGTATTCGACATCGTCTGCGCCACCATTCTGCTGATCCTGACCATGCCGGTCATGCTGGTCACCGCCTTGGCCATCGTCATCGAAAATGGTTTTCCGGTGTTCTATTGCCAGGAACGGGTCGGCCTCAATGGCCGGCTGTTCAAGGTCATCAAGTTCCGCAGCATGCGCCGCGACGCCGAGAAGGACGGCAAGCCGGTCTGGGCCAGCAAGCACGACGACCGGGTAACTCGCGTCGGCAAGATCATCCGCAAGCTGCGCATCGACGAACTGCCGCAACTGTTCAGCGTGCTCAAGGGCGATATGAGCCTGGTCGGCCCACGCCCCGAGCGCCCTTTCTTCGTCGATCAACTGACCAAGGAAATCCCCTTCTACGCCGTCCGCCACAGCGTCAAGCCGGGCGTCACCGGCTGGGCCCAGGTGCGCTACCACTATGGCGCGACGGTCGAGGATTCGGCTGAAAAGCTGCAGTACGACCTCTATTATGTGAAGAACCATTCCCTCTTCCTGGACATCCTGGTTTTGTTCGAGACGGTCGGCGTCGTACTGACCGGCAAGGGTGCCCAATAACCCAGCCGCCGCCTTGCGCGGCGGCCCCCTTCTCGTCCCCGCATGGATATCGACTCGGCACCGCTGATTGTCTGGAGTTTCGGCCTCGCCGCCGGGGCCTACACGTTGTTTGCGGCCTACCTGCTGATTTTCGGTCCGTCCTGGCAATCGGGACGGCGGACCCGGGCGCTCGGGCTGGCCATCGCTTGCTCGCTGCTGTGGGCCTGGTTGTCGTGGGCGACTTTCACCGCCGGTTATCCGCCGATTCTGTTCGCTTCGTCGATTGGCGACGTGCTGCGCCACGGCGCCTGGTTCGCTTTCCTGATCCTGCTGCTGACGCCGGAATCGGTAAGCGGCAAGGACAAAATTCTTCCCGACTGGCTCGTTCCGGCCTGCTGGTTGAGCGTCATCGGCGGACTGATCTGGCAATTGGCGCTGTTCACCGGCCTGCTGGCCGCTGAAAACTGGCTGCGCGCCGCCCTGTTCATTGCCCTGGCCATGCCGGTGCTCGGTCTGATTCTGGTCGAACAACTGTTTCGCGGTATCGCCGACGATGCGGTGTGGAACATCAAGCCGCTCTGCCTGGCGCTCGGTGGACAGTTCATATTCGACATCTACCTGTTTTCCGAAGCCTTGATGTTCAACCGGCTCGATCAGGATGCCTTCGCCGTGCGCGGCATCGTCCATGCGATCACGGTTCCCCTGTTGCTGCTGGCAACGCTGCGCAGCCGCGACTGGACGGCGAAGATCCGTCTTTCGCAACGGGCCGCTTTCCATTCCGCCAGCCTGCTGCTGGCCGGCCTCTATCTGATGTTCATGGCCGGGGTCGGCTACTACGTCCGCTACTTTGGCGGCGACTGGGGTCGGGCGCTGCAACTGGCGCTGCTTTTCGCCGCCCTGCTCGGCCTCGGCGTCCTGGCGGTTTCGGGCGCGATGCGCGCCAAGATGCGGGTGCTCGTCGGCAAGCATTTTTTCCGCTATCGCTACGATTATCGCGAGGAATGGCTGCGCTTCACGCGCACCCTGTCGGCCCAGGAGTCGCCGCAGGCCATGGGCCAGCAAGTGATCCGCGGCCTGGCGGCGATGGTCGAAAGCCCGGCCGGCGGCCTCTGGCTGCGTGAAGCCGGCCAGGAAAGCTATCGTCAGACCGCGCATTGGAACATCATGCCGAGTCCGACGCCGGAGCCGCCGGACTCGTCGCTGGTGCAATTCCTGATCGCCAGCGGCTGGGTCATCAATCTCGAGGAGTACCGCTGCTACCCCGGCCGTTACGGCGCACTGGAAATCCCGGCCTGGCTGTCGGAACTGCCCAATGCCTGGCTGATCGTGCCACTGATGGTCGGCAACGAAATGACCGGCTTCGTCATTCTGGCCAGTTCGCGCACGCCGATCGACGTGAACTGGGAAGTCAACGATCTGCTGCGCACCGCCGGCTGCCAGGCCGCCGGCTTCCTGGCCAACATGCAGGCGACCGAAGCGTTGCTCGAAGCGCGCAAGTTCGATGCCTTCAACCGCATGTCCGCTTTCGTCGTCCATGACCTCAAGAACATCGTCACCCAGTTGTCGCTGATGTTGAAGAATGCCGAGCGCCACCGCGCCAATCCAGAATTCCAGCAGGATATGCTGATGACCGTCGAGCATTCCGTCGAACGCATGCGGCAGTTGATGATGCAATTGCGCGAAGGCGCCACACCGCCCGGCATCGCCTGCGGCGTCAACATTGCCGACGTCATCGAACATATCCGCCAGGAAAAATCGAGCCTGGGCAGGAGGGTCGACGTACAATTGCAGCAGAAGCTGGCAACGCGCGGCCACGAAAACCGCCTGGAACGGGTCATCGGCCACCTGGTGCAAAACGCCTTGGACGCCACCGATCCGTCCGGATGCGTGACGATCAGCCTGGAGCGTCGCGGTGACCGGGCGGCGCTGGAAGTCTGCGACACCGGCCACGGCATGACCCAGGAGTTCATCCGCGAACGCCTGTTTCGGCCGTTCCAGAGCACCAAGCAGGCCGGCATGGGCATCGGCGCCTACGAAAGCGCCCAGTACATCCGTGAGCTGGGCGGCGAAATGCTGGTAGACAGCGAACTGGGAAAAGGCACGCGGATCACCGTATTGTTGCCGCTGTTTGAAGTGCGTACCGAATCGGATTTGCATGAAAGGGAGACTGCTTGACTACGGAAAAACCGCGCCCCTTGCTGATCGTCGAAGACGATCCGGCCTTGCAGAAACAGCTGCGCTGGTCGTTCGACCAGTACGAGGCGATCACCGCCGGTGACCGCGAAAGCGCGCTCAGCCAGCTGCACCGCCACAATCCGGCCGTGGTGACCATGGATCTTGGCCTGCCGCCGGACGCCGACTCCGTCTCGGAAGGCTTTCGGCTGCTCGAACAAATCCTCGCGGCCGCTCCCGACACCAAGGTCATCGTCCTCACCGGCCAGAACGACCGGGCCAACGCCCTGCGCGCCATCGGCCTCGGCGCCTACGACTTTTTCGCCAAACCGTTCGAGCCGGAACTGCTCGGCCTGACCATCGACCGCGCCTTCCGCCTCTACGACCTGCAGCAGGAAAACCACCGCCTGCAAGCGGCGCAGCATCCACCGGCGCTGTCCGGCCTGCTGACGCGCAGCCCGGAGATGCTGCGCATCTGCCGCACCGTCGAGAAAGTCGCCGGCAGCAACGCCACCGTCCTGTTGCTCGGCGGCAGCGGCACCGGCAAGGAAGTCCTGGCCCGTGGCCTGCACGAATCCTCGCCGCGCAGGAACGAGCGCTTCGTGGCCATCAACTGTGCCGCGATTCCGGACAATCTGCTCGAAAGCGAGTTGTTCGGCTACGAAAAGGGGGCGTTTACCGGCGCCGCCAAAACCACACCGGGGAAAATCGAGAGCGCCGACGGCGGCACGCTGATGCTCGACGAAATCGGCGACTTGCCGCACTCGTTGCAAGCCAAGCTGCTGCGCTTCCTGCAGGAACGGGTCATCGAACGCCTCGGCGGCCGCCAGGAAATCCCCGTCGACGTCCGCATTGTCTGCGCCACGCACCAGGATCTGAAAACGCTGATCAGCGAAGGGCGGTTCCGCGAAGACCTGTATTACCGCCTGGCCGAGATCGTCATCAATATCCCGCCGCTGCGCGACCGCAAGGGCGACGCCGCCCTGCTCGCCCATGCCTTCGTCCGTCGCTTCGCCGGCGAGCACAATTGCGGCAGCATGACCCTGACCGAAGATGCCATCCGGGCCATCGAGGCCCACGCCTGGCCAGGCAACGTGCGGGAACTGGAAAACTGCATCAAGCGCGCCGTGATCATGGCCGACGGCAACCAGATCACCCGCGAGGACATCGGCCTCGAACTCGACCCCGACAGCCAGCCGGAGTTCATCGACTTGCGCAAAATCCGCGACCAGGCCGAACGCAATGCGGTGGTTACCGCCCTCGGGCGCGCCAACGGCAATCTGGTCCGGGCCGCCGAGATTCTCGGCATCAGCCGGCCGACCCTGTACGACCTGATGCACCGATTGGGTCTTAAATAACCCGCACGACCTCGAGACTGATCATGAAAAAACCTACCACCCTCCTCGCCTCTACCCTGTCGGTCGCCCTGCTGACGGCTTTTCTCGGCGCCTGCGGCGGCGACAATCCCGAACAGCTGATTGCCTCGGGCAAGGATTTTCTCGCCAAGAATGACGGCAAGGCCGCCATCATCCAGTTGAAGAACGCCCTGCAGGCCAACCCCAATCTCGGCGAGGCCCGCCTCCTGCTCGGCAAGGCACTGCTCGATGGCGGCGATGCCGCCGGTGCCGAAGTCGAGTTGCGCAAGGCGCTCGATCTCAAATTCTCGAGCGATCAGACCATCCCGCTGCTGGCCCGGGCGTTGCTCGCCTCCGACCAGGCCAAGAAACTGATCGACGAATTCGGCACGACCGAACTCAATGACAAGGAAGCCCAGGCCAGCCTGAAGACCAGCCTGAGCCAGGCTCAGGCGCTCCAAGGCAAGCACGACCTGGCGCAGAGCGAACTCGCCGCAGCTCTCGCGGCCAAGCCGGACTATGCCCCGGCCCTGTTGGCTTCCGCCCGGATCAAGACCCGCATGGGCGATATCGACGGCGCCAATGCCATCGTCGACGGCGTTCTCGCTGCCCACCCCAAGGATTCGGAAGCATTGCTGCTATCCGGCTCCCTACGCGCCGCCAAGGACGATCTGGACGGGGCGGTTGCCCGCTATCGCGAAGCCATTGCCGCCAAACCGGACTCCCTGCTGGCTCATTCGGCCGTCATCACCACCCTGTTCAAGCAAAAGAAAACCGACGAGGCGGCCGCACAGATCGACGCGCTGAAAAAGATCGCTCCGAACAATCCGCAGACACAGTATCTCGCCGCTCAGCTGGCCTACCAGCGCAACGACTTCAAGGGCGGCCGCGAGATCGTCCAGCAATTGCTGAAAACCTTGCCCAACAATCCGAACGTCACACAACTGGCGGGAGCCATCGAATTCCAGCTGCGTTCCTATATGCAAGCGGAAATCCATCTCAGCAAGGCGCTGTCGCAGATGCCCAACCTGCCGCTGGCGCGGCGCCTGCTCATATCCACCTATCTGCGGACCGGCCAGGTTGCCAAGGCCCAGGAAGCGCTGCAGCCGGTTCTTGCCAAGATCGACAGCGACCCGATGATGCTGGCCCTGGCTGGCGAAACCTTCCTGCAGAACGGCGATGCCGCCAAAGCCGCCGAGTATTTCGCCAAGGCGGCCAAACTCGATCCGGACAACGCGGCCAGAAAGACCTCGGTCGCCATCGCCCACCTTGCCCAAGGCAGGAACGAGGCCATCGGGGAATTGGAGGATATCGCCGAGTCTGACAAGGGAACCAGCGCCGACTTGGCGCTGATCGCCACCTACCTGCGAACCGGGCAACTCGACAAGGCTCTCAAAGCCATCGACGTGCTGGACAAGAAGCAACCGGACAATCCGGCCACTTACAACCTGCGGGCACGGACGCAACTCGCCAAGAAGGATGTCGCCGGCGCTCGCCAAAGTTTCGAAAAGGCGCTGGCTCTCAATCCGACCTACTTCCCCGCTGCGGCCAGCCTGGCGACGCTCGATCTGGCCGACAAGAAACCTGAAGACGCCCGCAAGCGTTTCGACGCGGTGCTCGCCGCCGAACCGCGCCATGTCCAGGCCCTGCTCGCCCTGGCCGAATTGAGTGCGCGCAGCGGCGGCAGCCAGGAGCAAGTGGCCGCTCTGATCGCCAAGGCAATCGCCGCCAACCCGCAGGACAGCAAGCCGCGCCTGGCCCTGATCCAGCACCACCTGCAAGCGAAGGACAACAGGAAGGCGCTGACGGCAGCCAATGAAGCCGTGGCCGCCATCCCCGACAGTCCGGAATTGCTCGACGCCCTGGGTCGTTGCCAGCAACTGGCCGGCGAAACCAACCAGGCCCTGAGCACCTACGGCAAACTGGCCGGCTTGCAACCGGCCTCGCCGCTGGCCGACATGCGCATCGCCGAAATCCAGCTGCTGGCGAAAAACCGCCAGGAAGCCGCCAAGCATCTGCAGAAAGCGCTGGAGATCAAGCCCGACCTGCTGGACGCCCAGCGTGCCCAGATGCTCATGGCTCTCGACGAGAAAAAAACCGACGAGGCGCTTGCTGTCGTCCGCCAGATTCAACAACAGCGCCCCCGCGAAGCGGTCGGCCATGTACTCGAAGGCGACATCCACGCCCTGTTCAAGGCCTGGCCCGAGGCTATCGCCGCCTATCGCCAGGGACTCAAGGTGCAGCCGACGCCGGAACTGGCGATCAAGCTGCACAGCGTGTTGACCAATGCCGGCAACAAGACCGAAGCCGAGCGTTGGGCCGCAACCTGGAACAAGGAGCATCCCAGGGACATCGCCCTGCGCATGTACCTGGGCGATCTCGCCGCCGCCGGCAAGGATTACGGCCAGGCCGCCAAGCTTTACCAGACGGCCCTCGAAATCCAGCCGAACAACCCGCTGGTGCTCAACAACCTGGCCTGGAGCGCCGGCCAGTTGAAGTCGCCGAAGGCACTCGAGTATGCCGAGAAAGCCAATCGCCTGGCCCCGAACCAGCCGCCGTTCATGGATACGCTGGCCATGCTGCTCGCCGACAAGGGAGAAAACGCCAAGGCCGTCGAATTGCTGCGCAAGGCGCACGAGTTGGCGCCGCAGAATGCCCCGATCCAGTTCAACCTGGCCAAAGTGCTGCTCAAGAACGGCGATAAGGAAGCCGCCCGCAAGGAACTGGAGGCGCTCGCCAAGCTGGGCGATAAATTCCCCTTGCAAGGCGAAGTCGCCCGTCTGCAAAAGGAACTTTAAGAAGGCGGCAGGCACGCTGTCGCCCATCGTTTAACGCCCCATCCCTTTCGTGAAGGAACACAACATGACCATCATCGCAGTCGTCGGCCTCGGTTACGTCGGATTGCCGCTGGCCGTGGAATTCGGCAAAAAATACCGGACCATCGGTTTCGATCTGTCGGCCGAGAAAGTCGCCGCCTACAAGCAGCACGTCGACCCCACCGGCGAAGTCAGCAGCGAAGATCTGAAGGCCGCCACCCTGCTGGAAATGGGTACCGATCCGGCGGCCCTGAAGGAAGCCGATTTCGTCATCGTCGCCGTGCCGACCCCGGTCGACGATGCGCATCAGCCCGATTTCACACCCCTGGTCGGCTCGTCGATCTCGGTTGGCCGCAATCTCAAGCAAGGCGCCATCGTCGTCTTCGAATCGACGGTCTTCCCCGGCGCCACCGAAGAGGTCTGCATCCCGATCATCGAACGCGAATCGGGCAAGACCTGGAAGAAGGACTTTTTCGTCGGCTATTCGCCGGAACGCATCAACCCGGGCGACAAGGAACGCACGGTCACCAAGATTCTCAAGGTGGTTTCCGGCGACACGCCGGAAACCCTGGCCACGGTTGAGAAAATCTACAGCAGCGTGATCACCGCCGGCGTCTATCCGGCCTCCAGCATCATGGTTGCCGAGGCCGCCAAGGTCATCGAGAACACCCAGCGCGACTTGAACATCGCGTTGATGAACGAACTGGCGATCATCTTCGACAAGATGGGCATCGACACCCTGGAGGTCCTGCAGGCGGCCGGCACCAAGTGGAACTTCCTGCCCTTCCGCCCCGGCCTGGTCGGAGGCCACTGCATCGGCGTCGACCCCTACTACTTGACCCACAAAGCACAGAAACTGGGCTATCACCCCGAAGTCATCCTCGCCGGCCGGCGCATCAACGACGGCATGGGCAAATTCATCGCCGAGCAGACGATCAAGCAAATGGTGCGCAACGGCCACCCGGTCAAGGATTGTCCGATCATCATCATGGGCCTGACTTTCAAGGAGGATTGCCCCGACCTGCGCAATTCCCGCGTCATCGACGTCATTCAGGAACTGGAAGCCTACGGCGCCCGCGTCGTCGTCCACGATCCGGTCGCCGACCCGGCCGACGCCCGCCACGAGTATGGCGTCGAGCTGGTGGCTTGGGACGATCTGCCGACCTCGGCCGCCATCGTCGCCGCGGTCGGTCACCGGGAATTCAAGGAGCGGCCGACGGCCGATTTCTTGTCTAAACTGAAAAAGGACGGGGTCGTTATCGACGTCAAGAGCATGTTCGAGCGCAGCGCGTTTGCCGCGGCCGGTATCGCTTTCTGGCGTCTCTAAGGAGCAGTCATGTCGCGCGGGGGCCGTCAAGCAATCCCTTCACTGGCCAGGTTATTCGTGGTCCTGGCAGTGGCTGGTGCTTGCCTCCGGCCGGCCGCCGCCGATCCGGCCAGTGCCGGCAAGGCAGCGGCCCTGCGCCAGGAAGCGGCCCAATACGAGCACGGCGACGGCGTTCCGCGCGATCCGCTCAAAGCTGCCCAACTGTATTGCGAGGCCGCCCGCCTCGGCGACGTGATCGCCCAGTACAGCCTGGGCTGGATGTATGCCAACGGCCGCGGCCTGCCCCGCGACGATGCGGTGGCGGCCTGGTTCTTCGCCATGGCGGCCAAGCAAGGCGACCCTCTCTCGATCCGCATGCTGCGCCAGGTTGGCGAAGCGCCCGAAAAGCCGCCGGAATGCCTGTTCGACGCCGAAGGTCAGGATATCGCTGCGCTGGCTGAGCCGGAACAGCGCAAGATCATGGATCTGGTACGCAAACTGGCGCCGCAATACGGTGTCTATCCGCGTCTGGCCATGGCCATCATTCGCGCCGAATCCAATTTCAATCCACAAGCCGTCTCGGCGAAGAATGCCCAGGGGCTGATGCAACTGATTCCGGAAACCGCCGAACGCTTCAATGTGCGCAAGCCCTTCGATCCGGAGCAGAACATCCGTGGCGGACTATCCTATCTGCGCTGGCTGCTCGCCTATTTCCAGGGTGATGTCGCGTTGGTTGCGGCGGCCTACAATGCCGGCGAAGGCACCGTCAACCGCTACGGCGGCATTCCGCCCTACCCGGAGACCCGAGGCTACGTGCAGCGCATCCGCGAAATCTTCAAGCGCGAGGAACACCCCTTCGATCCGGCGATCACCGAACCGTCGCCGGAATTACCCAAGATCGCTGCCCGACGGTTAATGTGAAAATGCTCCGAATAGCCACCGCATGGCTGCTGGCCATGATCATCTCACTGCCGGCCGCGGCCGCCGACATGATCGCCAGCATTGCCCGTATCAAACCCTCCATCGTCGTCATCGGCACTTACCAGAAAACTGCCAGCCCGCAGTTCGCCATGCGCGGCACCGGCTTCGTCGTCGCCGGCGGCAACCTGGCCGCCACCAACGCCCACGTCATTCCCGAGGAAAGCGGGCTGGATGCGCCGGCTCTGGTCATCCGCACCCGCGGCACCGACGGCCAGCCGCAACTGCGGCCGGCCCGGGTGATCGGCCGCGACCCGGACCGCGACCTGGCGCTCCTGCGCTTCGACGGCCCCCCCCTGCCGGCCATCGCCCTGAGCGATTCGGACAACGTCCGCGAGGGCCAGATGGTCGGTTTTACAGGCTTTCCGATCGGCGGCGCGCTCGGTTTCTCGCCGGTCACCCATCGCGGCATGATCGCCTCGATCACACCGATCACCCTGCCCGGCAATACCGCCCGGCAATTGAACGAGAAGGCGATCCGCCAGATCAAGCGCGGCACTTTCGACATTTTCCAACTCGATGCCACCGCCTATCCCGGCAACAGCGGCAGCCCGGTTTTCGATGCCGCCAGCGGCGACGTGATCGGCATCATCAACATGGTTTTCATCAAGGGCAGCAAGGAATCCGCCCTCAGCCAGCCATCGGGCATCAGCTACGCGATCCCGGCCAATTATCTGAAACGGCTGCTCGAAACCCTCTGACTCTCAGTGCCGAATCGGACCCCAGGCACCGGATGCGCTTCAGACAGTGCGGCTGGTGTTGCGGACCAGGCGCATGAATAATTTGCGGCTCAAATGTGCGGCAAGCAACCGGGGCGGCATGCGCAAATAATGACCGCGCAGATACACCGCCAGCCGGGCAAGCGCCATGGTCGCATCACTGCTCAGCGGGTGGTCCGGCATCAAGGCGCGTGAATAAATAGCATCGAGCCTGCCGAGCGAAACGGCACCAATGCCTGCGGCCCCCTCCAATTCGCTGAGGACGTGCTGCGGTACCGCCGTACCGAGCAAGCGCCGGGCATAGCGGCAGGCCAGATACAAGGGCAACGGCAAGCCAAGTGCGCGCGCCCGTGTCACCAGTTCGTCCCAGAAACAGCCATCGGCGACCGAGAATTCACCCAGCAAGGCATCGAGGTCGAACAAATCGCGCAGGCCGCTCTGCAATTCACTTTCGTAGAACAGATGGGTGGCGCTATGGATCACCATGTCGGCCGGGCACAGCACCCGGAAGCGCGTGCCCGGCAAAGGCCGGCTCGCCGCCAGCAGCCGTGCGGCATCCGGCGAATTGCGCGCCGTCAGCGGCAGGATGTTGTGATGCAGATCGACCACGGTTCCGCGCCCGCGGTGCGCCATCGGCGGAATTTCGTGCATCCACTGCCGGTAGTAGCGCTGATCATAGGGATCGGTATCGCCGCTGGCCCACCCTTGCAACATCAGGGCGGCTTCGGCTTGCGTCAGATCGGCTTGCGGCACGAGGATATCGACATCGCCGAACAGGCGGCCGTTGGCCGCTGCCAGGCCGGTGCAGGCATAAGCGGCCCCTTTCAACAGGACAACCGGAAAATCATGCTTGGCAAATGCCTTGGCCAGGTGCACCGTTTCCCATTCGATTGCTGCCCGCTGATGCGTGACGAGGACTTCCGCCGACGCCAGGTGCGCCCGAACCGCTGCCGGCAGTTCCTGATGGAAACCGGCCCGACGAACGCCTTGCGCCAACCGGCCGATCAGATTGGCTCGCCTGGCAACCCGCAGCAGGCAGTCCCAGCGCCGCAAAGGCAAATCCCGTAGCGGCTCGGGATGGCAAATGGCATCAATCAACTCCCGGCCGGACCAGGCGCGGTTCAGGCTAGATTTCATCGCCCGTCACTTTTCCGCCACCCGCCAGCCAGTCGAAAACCTCGAGTGCGTCGTCCAAACGGCTGTAGGTGAAGTCATAGCAGTCGCACTGACTGACCAGGCGGCCCGCGACCTCGAAGCCGACACGGCCAAGCTGGCTGTAATTGAAGGAATTCCGGGCAAAGTGGATGAAAGTCGGGGCTTTGCCGCGCGGCGTCAGCAATGGCTCCGCTCCCGCGACATAGCGCGGGAAAACGATCCAGCGCGGCCGCGCCGGCTGGAGCATGCGCTCGACACTATCGGCCGGCGGACGCAGGTGCGTCACCCGCCCTTTGGCCGTATCGTATGTTTCCGGCCCCCAGACACTCTCGGGAGCGAAGCCACGGATCAGGTCAATCGACGCATTTTTCAGATTGATCGGCCGCGCCAGCGCATGCGCCAGCGCCGTATGCGGATCAATCAGGCTCATTTCGTCCGACAGCAGACGCCAGCCGCGCAAGGCCAGCGCCGCACAGAGGGTGCTTTTCCCCGATCCCGGCGGGGCCGGCAAAATGACGGCATGGCCATTACGCTCCAGGGAAGCGGCATGAATGGTCAGCCATTGGTGGCAGGAAGCCGCGATCGACCAATTGAGACCCCATTCGAGAAAGGCCGGAGCCTGATCGCGTGGCAGCGGTTCGAACGGGCGCTCGCCATCAATCACGAATTCGGCCTGGCGCCGGAACCAGCGGCGAAGATTGCGCGGTCGGTCGATCCGGACATGGAAATCGGCAAAATCCGGCTCCACCGAATAAGGATGATGGGCGTACAGAATATGAATTGAGCGTGCGACATCCGGCAACGATGCCTGAATACGCGACACCAGACTGCCGGTCTGCAGGGCAAAGCCCCCATCGGCAAGCAGTGCGGCCAAGCCGCCCAAGGGCAAATCGCCGACCCGAGGCAGCGTCTCAGCCAATTCCCCCCTCCGGCTGGATCAATCCACAGGCCTCAAGCCGCTGAAGGCACGCTTGCGCCAGGAAAGCGATTTCCTCAACCTCTTTTTCCGGCCATTGGGCGCGCAAGGCCGACTCAACAGCCGCAATGGCCGATCCACCACTCAAGGCAGCGAGAAACCCGGCACCCGATGCGCTATCCAGCGAGTGGGTATCGCCCGAGGTCTGGTCGAATACGGCACAGCCATCCGTCCAGCGGTGAATGAGAAAGCGCTCGGTTACCTGCATCCGGTCTCACACACCGATAACTGCACCCTAGCCGACAATACCGTTGGTTTTCAGGTAGTTGACGATATCTTCGGCATACCATTTGACCCCGGCCATCGGCTCGAAATAACCACGGGAAGCATATTCCTGCCACATCCCGAGGATATCCTGAACCGTCAGGACAGAATCCGGGATCACCGCGCCGTTGCCCCCCATCTTGTTCAAGTAGGCAGCGATCAGATGGAAATGCACCTGTCCCGCCGCGCTGACCTGCAGAGCCTCGCCGAGCGTCATGCTGACCCACTGGTTGTTCTCTTTCTTGATGAACTTGGTTTTCCCGTTTTCCGCTCCCTGATAAAACAGCGGGTGCATCGCAGTAGTCGGCGGAACCGCCGCTGGCCATTGGTACGCGCCCTTGCTCGCCTGCTGCTGGGCGGCATAATTGCCAGGCGATCCGGCGCGCAGGCACTCGCCATATCTGCCTTGCTGCGACACACTGGTATTCCGCGATACGTTCCGGGACGGACTGAAGCAGACCGCTCCCGTGCCGAGCGCCGGCTGGCTGACCAAGGTCAGGAGAAACGGCGTTGCGGCAACGCCGGCGCCGAGAAAACGGCGACGATCTTTACGTTTCCCGTTGATATTCCCTTGCGCGGGTTCGGGATTGGTCGCTTGATCAGTCATATTATTCACCATCAATAAATTCAGTCATCAGAAGACATGCAATATTTGCACCAGTCTTGGAATACCCCCCAAGCCTTTGAAATAAAACGATATCTATTCAAGAGCAAGAACCACCCCGGCAACTTTGGCAAAAGTTGTAAAAAAAACCGACACTTAGCCACGCATTGCTGTGCCTGATATTGACTGGACGGCACCAGCCCCCAGGATAAAAACAGTCTGCCAATCTGCTGGCCGGGCATTGTCAAATGACCATCAAAAAATGTCTTTTGAGTATGCCCATGAATAGCAAAGAGAGGCAAGTCGCATCTTCCGCTCCACATGAAAAATGTCACGATGCCCCGATTTTTCAGGTTGGACGATGAACCTCCAACCATTGCGCCGGCGCCGGCCAGCCGCTACGGCGCGAGGCAGCATCTGGCTCAGACTTCGAAACCGAGCGGATTCATGGATTGCCAACGCCAGGTGTCGACGCACATTGCCGCCAGATCCCTTTCAGCATGCCAATCGAATAGCTCCCGCGCCCGCCGTGGGTCGGCATAGCAGGCGGCCACGTCGCCGGAACGCCGACCGACCACGCGATACGGCACCGGCCGGCCGCTGGCCCGCTCGAAGGCGGCTACCACCTCGAGCACGCTGTAACCGCGCCCGGTGCCGAGGTTGACCGGCACCACCCCGGTCAGTTGATCGAGCCGGCCCAATGCCGCCAGATGACCACGCGCCAGATCGACGACATGAATGTAGTCGCGCACGCCGGTTCCGTCCGGTGTCGGATAGTCGCTGCCGAAGACGCTGAGTTCGCTGCGCCGCCCGACGGCAACCTGCGATACGTAGGGCATGAGGTTGTTTGGGATGCCGCGCGGATCTTCGCCGATCAGACCACTGACATGGGCGCCGACCGGATTGAAATAGCGCAACAGGGCTACCCGCCAGCGCGGATCGGCCTGGCCGATGTCGCGCAGCATGTCCTCGATGATCAGCTTGCTGCGACCGTAGGGGTTGGTCGCCTGAAGCGGGAAGCTCTCGTCGATCGGCACTGCGTGCGGCTCGCCGTAAACCGTTGCCGACGAACTGAACACCAGGTTGAAGACGCCGGCGGCCGCCATCGCCTCGAACAGATGCAGCGATCCGACGACGTTGTTGTCGTAGTAGCGCAATGGTTGCTCGACCGATTCGCCGACCGCCTTCAGGCCGGCGAAATGGACCACCGCCTGTAGCGGATGGGTGGCGAACAGACGCGCCAGCAACGGCCGGTCGCGAATGTCGCCCTCGACCACCAGTGGCCGCCGGCCGGCAATCTGCTCGATACGCGCGAGCACCCTGGGCGAACTGTTGGAAAAATTGTCGAGAATCAGCAGTTCATGCCCAGCTGCCAGTAATTCGACGACGGTATGCGAGCCGATATAACCCGCGCCCCCGGTAACCAGAATCATTTTTTCCCCGCACAATTGTCGCGCCGACCCCTGTGACCGCAACGCCGATTGCCCTTATTCTGCCTGAAGAGGACGCGGAACAGAATTCATCCGGCATATCCATCCAAGACTCGGCAACGTCGATGGTGGCGCGCCCGGAGGGACTCGAACCCCCGACCTGCTGCTTAGAAGGCAGCTGCTCTATCCAGTTGAGCTACGGGCGCGTGAGGTATGGCTGAGCGAAAAGAAGGAAATGGTCGGGGCGGTGGGATTCGAACTCACGACCCTCTGCTCCCAAAGCAGATGCGCTACCAGACTGCGCTACGCCCCGACACGTGAAGCCGTATTCTAGCATCTGGTGGAAACCCGCACCAGATCGAGTACCCAAGGTAAAAAAACAAACATTCCTTGCCTCACCCGCCCCTTTCTGATATTTAATCGCCTTTTTCGTCACCGGACGCTCTAGGAAAATGGCAGAAGAATTGCTCCACAAACATTTCGCACCGTACGAACCCAAGCCGGGCGAGGACTACATGAGTGCGAAGCAGCTCGCGCATTTCCGCAAGATTCTCGAAGC